>DGDZ01000036.1:10875-98582 GCA_002385705.1 Verrucomicrobia subdivision 3 bacterium UBA3939 | reverse complement strand
CGGGCGGCGATAATGGCTTTCTCGCGCTGAGCCTCGCTCAGGGAGGTCACGAACTCGCGCCCGAGATCTTCTTCCGCGCCCAGGGTGCGGACGCCCTGGTGCGGTCCGCTCGGGATCTCGGCCGGATTGGAGCCGAAGAAAGACGGCGTCACGGCGAGCACTTCGTCGCCGAGGATGGTGAAGTTCAGCGAGAGGTGATGCCCCTCGAGGCGCCAGCCCCAGGGGGATTGGTCCGGCCGGCCGAAGATGGTGATGTAATACAGGCCTGGATCGCGGCGGGAGGACTGGTTCTCCAGTTCCCGCAAGGCGAGTTCGACGACGACAATGATGTTTGTTGCCTTCCAATAGCCGCGGTCGCTGAGGCCGGATCGCAAGAGGGCGCGCCCCAGTTCCTGCTGAGCGGGCGTCATGTCTCTGAACGGAAGGCCCTGGCGGCGTCGCGGGACGAAGTTCCAGTTGAATCGTTCGTCGCTGGTAAACTCGATGACGGCATTGGTGCGTTGTTGGGGCGTCAGGGCGTCAAGAAAGGCGGTGGCCGCCGCGGCCATGTCTTTGGCCGGGGACGCCGCAAGGCCGGGGAGGGTGAGGGTGTTGAGCAGAATGAGGGCAGCAAGCACCCGGATGGGCCGAAGCGAGGTCATGGGCAAGAGACAATCAGGCCGGGGCGGAAAGGCAACCTAAAAGATGGGCAACATCCAACATCGAACATCCAACATCCAACGCCCAAGGGAATCGAACATTCAACATTCAACGCTCAACAAGTGTTGAATGGAAACGAGCAGCTTTCGGAGCGCGACTGGGTCCCGCAGCGGGACCAGTCGCAGCATGTCAACGAAGCCGCCAACTCCGAGTTTCGCAGGCGCACGAGCGGGGAAGGCAAAGTCGGAGGCGTGACGCGAATTGTGCGAATGGCCGCGAATTCTTTGCAGCGTCACACCATAGCGTAGGCGTCCTCGCCACCAGTTTTTGGGGCTACGGCGCTGAAAGTCTCCTTATGGGCGACGACGTGAGGCGAGTCGGACGGGCTGGGGCGTCGAACGACGGCTCGCGAGGACGCTCGCCCCACCGAAATGTGTTTTCCGCGCCAACTTCGTGACTGGAACGTGGAGCGGAAGTCTTTACTCTTTCAGGCATGGCGTTGGTTGTTGGTCAGACAGTCCAGTTGACAATTACGGACATCGCGTTCGGCGGCGAAGGCGTTGGCCGTCTTGATGATTTTGTTGTGTTCGTCGCGTTCACGCTCGTTGGCGAAACCGTCGAGGCGGAGCTGATGGAGGTGAAGAAGAATTTCGCGCGCGCCCGGTTGTTGCGGGTGATCGAGGCGTCGCCGGAGCGTGTGACGGCGCCGTGCCCGTACTTCGGCCGGTGCGGCGGCTGCCAGTACCAGCACATGGAGTACGGGACGCAGTTGCGCGTGAAGCGGAAGCAGGTGGCCGACCTGTTCGAGCGGATCGGCGGGTTCCCGAGGGACGTCGTTGCTCCGGTGGTTCCGTGTCCGCAGCCGTATGGGTATCGGAACCGGGTGATGGTGCGGAGCCAATGGAACAAGCCGGAGCAGAAGTTGAACATCGGTTTTATCCGGTGGGACTGCGGGCTGGTGGAGGACATTGAGCAATGCCTGATCGCGGAGCCGGCGATCAACGAGCAGATCCGGCATGTGCGGGCGCATCCGCCACCCAAAGGAGGGATCAAGGTGGTGTTGCGTGTGGCGCCGGAGGGATGGGAGGTGCCGCGGGACTCCTTTTTTCAGAACAATTTCTTTTTGCTGCCGGAGCTCGTCCAGCAGGTGCGCGGCATGCTGAAACGGGGCGGCGCGAGGCATTTGATCGATCTGTTCTGCGGCGTGGGATTCTTCGGGATCGAACTGGCGGTGGACGTGGAGTCGTTTGTCGGGGTGGAATACGACCGGATGGCGGTGGCGACGGCGCGGCGGAATGCGAGCGCGCGCGGCGCGGCCAACGGCGAATTCATCGCGGGTTCGGCGGAGGAGGTTCTGCCGGGGGAGATCCGGCGCTTTTCGCCGGAGGCGACGTCTGTTTTGCTGGATCCGCCGAGGAAAGGGTGCTGGCCGTCCGTGCTGGAAACGCTGAGGGAGCAGCGGCCGGCGCAGGTGATCTATGTTTCCTGTCATCCGGCGACGATGGCGCGGGACTTGAACATTTTGTGCGCGGGCGGTGTCTTTAGTCTCGTGCAGGTAGTGCCGCTGGATATGTTCCCGCAGACGCAGCATGTGGAATGCGTGGCCGACGTCCGCCGGAGCCCCGTAGCCCGGACGCAGTAAACTTCTTGCCAAGGACGTGATTCGTGCCGCAATTTTGACCGCAACTCAACGCTATGACGCAAACCAAACGTGGGCAGGATAAGTTGTTCGTCCGGTCCGTGCTTCCCTGGCTGATCGCCGCCGTTGGTTTGTGCATTTACCTGCTGACGCTGAACCCATGGATTTCCTTGTCCAACCTGAACCAGGTGGCGAAGACGTCTGGCTGGGTGTGGTCGTTGAATCTTCAGGATCCGCTGTTCACGGTGCTGACGTATCCGATCCGGTCGCTTCCGCCGAAGTGGATGCCGTTGGGGTACAATGTGTTTTCGATGATCTGCGGCGTGCTGACGCTGGCGTTGCTGGCGCGGGCCGTGGCATTGATGCCGCATGACCGCACGGCGGAGCAGCGGTTGCGCGAGAGGGGGCCGGGAGGACTGTTGTCCATTCCATTGGCGTGGGTTCCGCCCGTGCTGGCGTGCTGTGTGCTCGGGCTCCAATTGACCTTTTGGGAAAAGGCGACGGGCGGCGCGGAGGACATGCTGGACCTGCTGCTGCTGGCGTTTGTGGTCCGGAATTTCCTGGAGTACCGGTTCAGCGGCAAGGAGAAGTGGCTGCTGCAAACCGCGCTGGTATGGGGGATGGGGATGACGAACGGCTGGCTGTTGTTCTGCCTGTTCCCGGCGTACCTGGTGGCGGTGATCTGGATTCGGGGCCTGATGTTCTTCAATTTCCAGTTCCTGTTCCGGATGTTTGTGTGCGGGATGGCCGGGCTGATGTTGTATCTTCTGCTGCCGCTGGTGCACGTGTTTTCGGACGAACAGGTCGTGAGCTTCTGGGGCGCGCTGAAGTCGAACCTTGCGGTGCAGAAGACCACGTTCCTGCATTTCTACCGGGACGTGCGGCCTGCGGTGCTTCTGTCGCTCGTGCTCACGTCGCTGGTGCCGCTGTTCATCATCGCCATTCGCTGGCCTTCGAACTTCGGCGATCCCAGCCGGATGGGCGGTGCGATGGCGAAATGGGTGTTTCATCTCGCCTACGGCGCGCTGCTGTGCGCGTGCGTGTGGGTGGCGTTCAACCCGGCGTTCAGTCCACGGCACATCGGCTACGCCATTCCGGCGCTCAATTATCTTGGCGCGCTCAGCGTGGGGTATCTGGCCGGGTATTTCCTGCTCGTATTTCGCCCGATACCGGACCGTATGGGTCGGGTGCCATTGTGGCAAAGCCGCCTTCACCTGGCGGCCCGCGCGGGTGTCCTCGCCCTGCTCGCAATTGCCGCCGGCGGATTGTTCTACCGGAACCTGCCCGAGGTGCGAATGACAAACGGCCCGGCGATACGCGATTACGCGTCCGCGCTGACGGCGAGCCTGCCCCCCCAGAGCGTCGTGTTGAGCGACGACCGGATCAAGTTGCAACTGGCGACGGCGTGGCTGGCGCGGGACGGGCGCGACAGGGATCACTTGTTTCTCGACACCCAGTTGATGCCGTTGCCGGCGTATCATGCGTTTGTGAAGCGGCGGTACTGGGACGACTGGGAACTCACGGTGAATCCCGCGAGGACGAACACGGTGCCGCCGGGTCATCTGGTGCAGATCCTGATGCGGCTTTCGCGGCAGCGCCCGATCGCGTATCTGCACCCGAGTTACGGATACTACTTTGAGATCTTCGACGCGCGCCCGCGCGGGTTGAGTTTTGTATTGGAGCCGTATCCGACGAATTCCATCGTGGGGCCGCCGTTGACGGAGGAGGAGCTGGTGGAGAACGAGCGTTTCTGGGAGGAGCACCGGCCGGCGCTGGAGCGGTTGCTGCCGTTCATTGCGCCCGACCCGGCGAAGACAAACGCCACCATACAGGACGGGATCCTGGCGCGGCTGCACATCCGGTTCAAGCCGAACGCGACGGCGCAGATGCTGGGGGGTTTTTATTCGCCGACGGTGAACGCCTGGGGCGTGTTTTTGCAGCGGGCCGGAAAACTGGAGGAAGCGCGGCGGCAGTTTGAAACGGCGCTGGCACTCCGGCGGGAGAACCTGGCGGCGCGCAACAATCTCGCTTTCAACGAGACGCTGCGATCCGGCGGAGAACCGGTGATCCGCATGGGACGGATACTCCAGCAGGAGCCCGGCAAGTTTCGGTCGTGGAACGACGCGATGGCGGCGAGCGGGCCGTTTGACGATCCCACGCACTGTTTTCATTTCGGTCGCGTGTTTGCCCAGAACGGTTTGATCCGCCAGGCCGGCCAGCAATACCTGCGCGTGCTGAGTTTTGTGCCTGATCACGTGGCAAGCCGCGTGAGCATGGCCGGGATTCACACCGCTTTCGGGGAGCCCGAGAAGGCGATCGAGCTGCTGTCCGGCATTCACGACAAACGCGATGCGCTGGAGAGCGAGGGTGTAAGCGAGTTGAATCTGTTCCGCACGGAGGTGACTGCGCTGCTGGCCGCGAAGCGTCACGAGGAGGCGGATGTGCTCCTGAAGAAAGCGCTGAAGGAACATTTTGAGGATCAGCCATGGCTTTCGAGCGTCGTGCAGTTGTCGGCGCTCGCGAGGCGGTTCACGAACGCGCTGCCGGCGTTGGAGCAATTGGAGCGGCTTCGCCCGTCGGACCCGGTGGTGCTCGTGACGCGGGGCATTGTGCAGATGGAACTCGGCCAGCCGGAGAAGGCCATCGCGCCTTTGACCCAGGCGCTCACGCTGCAGACCAATTATCCCAACACGCGGCTGTATCGCGCCGTGGCCTATTTGCGCAGCGGGCATCTCCAGGAGGCGGAAGCCGACTACCAGGAACTCGCGAAGATTTTTCCGGGCGCCGTGGAGGTCAACAGTGGTCTGGCCGAACTGGCGTTGCGGCGCCGGGACACGAACTCGGCCATTCGGCTCTACGAGATGTGCCTGACCAACATCACCATCCGGCCGGAGATCCGGAAAGCGCTGGAGAATCGAGTCGCACAGCTTCAATCTGCCGTGACGCCCTGACACGCCGGCTCACCGCATGCGGATCACACACGTCATCACGCGTTTGATCGTCGGTGGCGCGCAGGAGAACACGGTTGCTTCAGTGCTGGGTTTGCGGCGGAAACCCGGGCTGGAAGTTGATTTGATCTCGGGACCGTCCATCGGTCCGGAGGGATCCCTGGAGACTTCGGTCCAGGAGCTTTCCGGGACGGTGATCCTGCTTCCCGAACTGGTGCGGCCCATTCATCCGCTGAAGGATTGGATCGCGCTGAGGCGGTTGACCCGGATGTTCGAGCGCATGCGTCCGGCCGTGGTTCACACGCACAGCGGAAAGGCGGGTCTGCTGGGAAGGCTTGCGGCTGAGCGCGCCGGCGTTCCCATCATTGTGCACACGATACATGGCCCCTCATTCGGTGCGTTCCAGGGCGCCGTTGCCAACTGGACGTTTCGGGCGGCGGAACGACGGGCGGGCAGGGTGACCACACATTTCGTTTCCGTCGTCGACGCGATGACCGCCCAGTATCTTGCGGCCGGCATCGGGCGTCCCGAACAATTCACGACCATTCGCAGCGGGTTTGATCTTGAACCCTATCTGAACGCGGGCAATGACGCGTCGTTCAGGAGGAGATGGGGTTTCAGCGAAGACGATGTCATTGTGGGCAAGATCGCGCGCATCTGCCGTCTGAAGGGGCACGACGACCTGTTCGCCGCGGCGCCGCGGATCGTTGAACGTTGCCCGCGCGTGCGGTTTTTGCTGGTGGGCGACGGAGAGTGGCGGGCGCGCTTCGAGGAGAGAGCGCGAAGCGAAGGCATGGCGAAACACTTCGTGTTCGCCGGGCTGGTTCCGCCCGCCGAGGTGCCGTCGCTGGTGGGGATCATGGATCTGCTGGTTCATTTGTCCTTGCGCGAAGGCCTGGCGCGCGCGTTGCCGCAGGCGCTGGCGGCGGGGAAACCGGTGGTGGCGTATGACTGCGACGGAGCGAGGGAAGTGTGCCTGGACAACCGGACCGGATTTTTGTTGCGCGCGGGCGATCGCGCGGGTCTTGTGGACAGTGTGTGCCGGCTGGCGTCGGACAGTGAGTTGCGCGCGCGGATGGGGCGCGAGGGGCGCGATCTGGTCCGGGCGCAGTTTGGAGTGCAACAGATGGTGGACGCGCTTTACGAACTGTATGGCAGGCTGGCCGCCGCGCGTGGGCTGGCGTTCCCGTGAACTGGATTCCGCTTTATCTGCTCGCTTTCGCCGGCGGCTTTGCCGGCACTGCGGCGGCGTTGCCTTTGTGGAGACCGCTGTGTTCGCGGCTCGGATTGATTGACGAACCCGGCGGACGCAAGACGCATGAGGCATCGATGCCATTGGCCGGGGGACTGGCGATAGCGACAGGACTTCTTGCTCCGGCTGGCATCGCGATCGTTTGTCTCTGGATGCGCGCACCATGGCTGCCGCTGGACTCGGGAACGCTGGATTCACTGATCTACGGGCTGGGCCGAAGACGTTTTCAACTGGCGGCGATTTTTGCGGGCGCGCTGGGAATGCTCGCGGTGGGAATTCTGGACGATCGGCACGAGCTGCGCCCGGCGTTGAAGTTCGCCGGACAGGTCGTGGTGGCGCTGCTGGTGGCGATGACGGGCGTGCGGGTGACGTTGTTTGTTCCGAGCGATCTGTTCAGCTACGCGGTAACTGTTCTCTGGATCGTTACGGTGATCAACGCGTTTAACTTCACGGACAACATGAACGGCCTGTGCGCGGGGCTCGGAGTGATTGGCGCATTCTATTTCGCCGCAATCTCCGGCGCTTCCGAGCATTATCTTGTCGCTGCGCTGGCCTCGCTCGTCTGCGGCGCGATCGCCGGGTTCATCCCCAGCAACTATCCGAATGCGCGCGTGTTTCTTGGCGATTCGGGCAGTCACCTGGTCGGATATCTCCTGGCCGTGCTGGCGATCCTGCCGCATTTTCACACACCGGACGCGCCGCGCGCCTGGGCGGTGCTCAGTCCTTTGCTGATCCTTGCGGTGCCGCTCGGCGACCTGGTTCGCGTCGTCCTTCTGCGCTGGCGCATGGGCAAACCGTTTTACATCGGGGACCAGAACCATCTTTCGCACCGGCTCGTGCAGGCCGGCATGTCGCGGGCGGGAGCGGTGGCGCTGCTCTGGCTGGTCGCGCTGGTCCTGGGCGCAGTCCCGCTGCTGTTGTAGGACACGAAGGGCGCAAGGGGCGGGCGCCTCCGTCCATTCGCGGCCGCGAACCGTGAACTGCGCTATTCCTCGCTGCCGCTTCGGGCAGCAATGGCTTCGGAGAAGAGATTGAGGACCTCGCTGCGCGCGATTGAACCGATAAGGCGGTTCTCCTTGAGCGTGTTCACGACCGGGATGTTCCGTTGCTCGCTGGCGAGAACGACGGGCAGGATGTCGAGCAGACGCTGATTGGGCGTGACGCATGGCGGCGGAGGACGCATCACGTCGTACGCAATCACCGCCTGCAATTCCGCGCCGGTGTTGAGGTATTCCTTCAGGTCGTGCAGCGCGACGACGCCGACGAGTTGCTGCCGGGCATCGACCACGGGAAGGAAGTTGTTCGCGCTCCGCAGGAATCGATCGGCCACTTCGCTCAAAGGGGCGTTCTCGCGCACGGGAGGGACAGGCGCCTTCATGATATCGCCCACGGTGCGTTCGGTTGCGGCGCCCGGCGCGGTCGATTCCTGCCGGACCGTCAATCCCTTGCGGCGCAGCGGTTCGGTATAGACCGAGTCCGAGACGAAGCGCCCGGCCACGAGGATCGACACGACGCAACCCAGCATGAGGGGCGGCATGAGCGAGTAGTCGAGCGAGATTTCGAACACCATGATCATGGCGAGCAAGGGTGAGCGCGTGGTGGCCGAGAGCATGCTCCCCATGCCCACCAGAGCGAAGGCGGGCACGGGCAGTTCCGCCGCGAACTCGAGCCGATGCAGTGCAACTCCGAAGGCGCCGCCGAGACTGGCGCCGAGGAAGAGCGTGGGAGTGAAGACGCCGCCGACAGCGCCGGAGCCGACGGTGGCGAGAGTGGCCACCAGCTTGGCCAGCAACAGGGCGATCAGCACCAGCAGGAGGTGCCGTTCATCGGTAAACGGTTCCTCCAGGAGTTGGGAGGGGTCCTGGAGAATGCGGTTGGTCACGGCGTAGCCGTTGCCCCACACGCCGGGGAACTGGATGGCGATCAATCCCACCAGCAGACCGCCGAGCATGAGACGCACGTAGATCGGAGCGCGCAGTTTCTTGAAGAGATCTTCGCTCTTCTGGAGCATCCGCAGGAAGGCGGCGCCCATCGCGCCGGCCAGCACGCCCAACAGCACGAACCACGGCAGTTGCAGAACGTGCGTGAAGTCAAACGGCGGCACCGAATACCACGCCTGAATGCCGAAAAAGCTGCGCGATACCATCGTCGCCACCACCGAGGCGAACACCAGCGGCGCGAACAGGTTCATCGAGAAATTGCCCAGCACAATGAGCGACGCGAAGACGGATCCTGCGATGGGGGCGTTGTAGGCGGCGGCGATTCCCGACGCCGCCCCGCAACCCACCAGCAGTCGCAAACGATAGGGCGGCCATTTGGCGATCTGCCCCCACTTGGACGCGAGCGTTGCGGAGAGCTGAGTGACGCCGCCCTCGCGTCCGATCGACCCGCCGGTGCCGATCGTGACCATGGACGAGCAGAACTTCACGAGAGCGGTGCGAAAGGGGAGCTTGCCGTCTCCGGCCACGACGACCTCCAGCAGGTTGCTGGATCCCTGCGGTCCGACGAGACGCAGGCCCCAGTACAGAATGAGACCCGCGAAGAGCCCGCCGAGTGCCGGTATGAAAATGCGTTCCAGCGGTTGCATCATTTCGGCGATCTCGACCGGGTCGCCGGGGCGCTGGAAGAACAGCATTTTGACGGATTCGGTCGCGTAGTAGGCGCAGAGGTTCACCAGGCCGCCCAGCACGCCGACGCCGCCGGCGAGGACGAGATGGAACGCCTCTTCGGAGAAGCGGATTTTCTCGCGGATCCGCAACAGGCGGTGCCAGTGGCGTCGCAGGAACCGCTGCAACGTGCCGATGCTTGTCCTGTTGGCGAAAGGAGGCACGGCGACAATGTGGCGGATTCCCGGAATAAACGCCACACTGGACGCAAGAACGGCTTTCACGTAGTGTTGCGGCATGTCGAAGTCTGCCAGGCCCGAGGATGCGGCCAAGAACGGCAACGTCCCATTTGAAGAGGCCCTGAAGAAACTGGAAACCATTGTTGAATCGATGGAATCCGAGGACCTCCCTCTGGAGACGTTGCTGGCGCGCTACGAGGAAGGCACGAAGCTGGCGCGGATCTGCCAGGCGAAACTCGCCGAGGCCGATCTGAAGATCCAGCAGCTCGAGAAAACCGCGTCTGGCGAGCTCAGACTGAAACCCTTCGAAGGCGAGGGCGAACAATAACAGGAACAACAATGCCGGTGACCGACAAACGTATGAGTCGATACCTCGACATGGTGGACGAGCCGAAGCACCTCAAGAAGCTGACGATCGACCAGATGCGGCAGCTCGCCGAGGAGATCCGCCATGAACTGATCACCGTTCTCTCGAAGAACGGAGGCCACCTGGGCCCCAACCTGGGCGTGGTGGAACTCACCCTCGCCCTGCATCACGTCTTCGAGACGCCGAAGGACAAGTTCGTCTGGGACGTCAGCCACCAGGTCTATGTGCACAAGCTGCTGACCGGGAGAAAGGACCGTTTCCACACGATCCGGACGACGAACGGGCTGAACGGGTTTGCGCTGCGGACCGAGAGCCCGCACGACTGCTACGGGGCGGGGCACGCCGGCACGGCGCTCTCGGCGGCGCTCGGCATGGCCGCCGCGCGCGACAAACGCGGCACGGACGAGCACGTTGTCTGCATCTTCGGTGACGCGGCGCTGACCAACGGCATCTCGTTCGAGGCGCTCAACAACATTGCCCATACCACGCGGCGGTTCATCGGCGTTCTGAACGACAACGAATGGAGCATTGCGAAGAACGTCGGGGCCATCGCCACCTACCTGAACAAGCTGATCACGCATCCCCGATACAACCAGCTCGCGAAAGATTTCGAGCGGTTCGTCCGCCGGCTGCCGAAGGGCGACATTGCGCTGAAGCTCGCGCACAAGGCGGAGGAAGGTTTCAAAGGAGCGATCAACGAGGTCGGTTTGCGGCCGACGCGAACCACTGCGGACTCGGACGGGCGCGGCGGGTACGGCAGCGCGGCGTTGTTCGAGGAAATGGGAGTGCGGTACCTGGGCCCGATCGACGGGCACGACCTGCCGCTGTTGATCAGCACTCTGGAGTTTGCCAAGACCTGCGATCACCCGATTGTCGTTCACATCCTGACGAAGAAGGGCAAGGGTTACGACGCTGCGCTGAAGTCACCGGAGAAATTTCACGGGACCGGCCCGTACGACATCCGGACGGGCGACGCGCTGCCGGCGAAGGCGGGCAGTCCGCCCGCCTATCAGGATGTGATGGGCCAGACGCTGGTGAAGCTCTGCCAGAAGAACAACACGCTGGTCGGCATCACGGCCGCCATGCCCAGCGGCACGGGCCTGAAGCATCTCGAGAAGGCAATGCCCGATCGCTATTACGACGTGGGCATTGCCGAGGAACACGCGGTGATTTTCGCGGCGGGTATGGCGGCTTCGGGCATGCACCCCGTCTGTGCGATCTATTCGACGTTCCTCCAGCGGGCGTATGATTGCATTCATCACGACGTCTGCCTTCAGGATCTGCCGGTGATTTTCTGCATGGACCGCGCGGGGCTGTCGGCCAACGACGGCCCGACCCATCACGGACTGTTTGACATCGCGTATCTGCGTTGCCTGCCGAACGTGACGGCGATGGCGCCGAAGGACGAGGATGAACTGGCCGACATGATGTTCACGGCCACGCATCATCCGCATCCGACGTTCATCCGGTACCCGCGCGGCGCGGGCGAGGGCGTGCCGATCAAGGACCAGCCGAAGCTGATTGAGATCGGGAAGGCGGAGGTGATCCAGAACTTCTCAAACAACGGCCGGCGGAAGGTGGCATTGTTCGGCCTGGGGAACATGAATTCACTGGCGCGCCAGGCGGCGGCGAAGTTGAGCGCGGAAGGGTTCGACGCGGCGGTGATCAATCCGCGGTTCACCAAGCCGCTGGACGCGGGAACGCACGAGTTCTTCGGGCGCGCGGCGGAAGTGGTTGTGACGCTGGAGGACCACGTGCTGATGGGCGGCTACGGCTCGGCCGTGCTGGAGTTGTTCTCGGAGAAAGGCGTGACCACGCCTGTCGTCCGGATCGGGTGGCCCGACCAGTTCATCGAGCACGCCAGCACCCAGGATGAGTTGCGCCGCAAGTACGGGCTGACGGTTGAAAACGCGGTCGCCAGGGTCAAGGCGCTGTTCAGCGATACGAGTGTCACGGCCAAGCTGGTGGAAGTGGCCTGAGGGATTTTGCGAATTACGATTGACGCGGGGGTGGCGTGATTCGGTTGCGAGCGTGGACGGCCGATGGGTTGGAGCGTGCTTGTCTTCAGGCGCTACAGGCGGACGAAGGAGGAGATTCTGGATTCTGTATGCGCGCGGGCCGATGGGGAGAGGGCCGGTCGAACATTCAACATCCCGCTGAAGCCCCCGGCTACGCCTTCTCCTGCAGGAATTCGTCGGCGGAGATGCCGCGCAGTTCGAACAGCCGGCGGATAGTGTCTTCGATCAGGTTGTTCGGGCAGGACGCGCCGGCGGTGATGCCGACGATAACCTTGCGCTCCGGCAGCCAGTTCGGCGTTTCGACTTCCTTGTGCTGATGCTGGTCGTAGTGGACGATCAGCTTGTCCGATACCATCTTGGCCGCGTTCTTGATGAAGTAGGTGGGCAACCCGCTGGCTTCGCCCATTTCCGCAAGGTGCGACGTGTTCGAGGAGTTGTATCCGCCGATCACCAGCAGCAGGTCGAGCGGCTCGCGCAACAGCTTCTCGAGCGCGTCCTGCCGGTCCTGCGTCGCGCCGCAAATGGTGTCGAAGAACCGGAAATGCTTCGGCAGTTCCGCCTCGCCGTACTTGCGGATCATGGCGTTCTTCAGGCGGCGCTGCACTTCCTCGGTTTCGCCGCGCAGCATGGTGGTCTGATTGGCGACGCCGATGGCCTCGAGGTGCACGTCGGGATCGAATCCCTCCGAATAGGCGCCTTTGAACTTTTCAAGGAACTCGGCCTTGTTGCCGCCGTTGACGATGTAATCGCAGACGTAATCGGTTTCGGCGAGGGTGAAGACGACGAGGTAATGCCCGTTGCCGTGAGCGCGGGCCTGGGAGCTGGTGGCCTTGGTTTCCTCGTGCCATGCCTTGCCGTGAATGATGCTCGTGACCGAATCCTTGGAGTATTGGCGCACGCGCTTCCAGACGCTCATCACGTCGCCGCAGGTGGTGTCCACCAGGTGACAGCCGCTGGCTTCGAGTTTCTGCCGCGTGGCCACTTCGGTCCCGAACGCCGGAATCAGCACGACGTCGTCCGGCGTCAGGTTCAACTTCGCGAGATCTTCGTCCGACGGCTTGGGCTTGAGGCTGACGATGCCCATCTCGCGGATCTGATCGTTGACCTCGGGGTTGTGAATGATCTCGCCCAGCAGAAAGATACGGGTGGGCGGGGGGAAGAATCTGCGCGCCGCATAGGCAAGGTCGATGGCGCGCTCGACTCCGTAACAGAAGCCGAACTCCTTGGCCAGCCGAATCGTGAGCTTCTCGGGGATATCGATGACACCGCCGTTGCTCCGGATGCGTTCGACGAGTTCGCTGCGGTAGTGCCGCACAACGAGCGCCTGGACCGCCTGCATGATGTCGGGCCGGCGGAGGTTGATTTTCTTGGGCGCAGCGGGCGCTTGGGTTGACATGCCGGGAATGTAATCACAGCGGCGGACAGCGTCCAGCCGGAAGAATCGTCAGGATTCAGCACTTGCCATGCAACGCCGAACACCGCCGACAGTCAATCCGATCATGAAAGCGGATTCTTGAAGCTGGCGGTGCGCTGTTGAATGCGGGAGAGCAAACGACTGTTCTCCTGGAACAGGGCGTCGAGGAGCGGTTGATATTCGGATGGCAAACGCGAAAGCAGCGCCGGCAACGCGGTGGGATCCTCGATCCCGAGTTGCGCGGCCAGTTGGCGTTGCTCTTCTTCGCGCCGGCGCACGGCTTGAGTGATGGCGCGGAACTGGGCGTCGATCGACTCGCCGCATTGCCGGAGATCGCGGGTCTGGCGATTCATGGCGGCCTGCTGCTGGTCCAGAAGGACGAGCATTTCACCGTACTCCGTCAACTCCTCGCGCAAGGCGGCGACGAGCCTTTCCACCGAACGATTCATTGGGCTGCGGCTACTCCGGGAACGCCGGCCTCGTACCGTTGCAGCCAGGTTCGGATGGCGCGAATCGCCTGGGAGTGAATCTGGCAGATGCGCGATTCGGTAAGGCCGAACACCTTGGCGATCTCGCGCAGGTGTAGATCTTCACCGTAGTACAGCGCGAGCACTTTACGCTGCATCTCCGGCAGATTCCTGACGCGATTCAGAATGATTCCCTGCAGCTCGCGTTGCGAAACGTGGTCCACCGGATTGTTGTCCGTCGGATCGGCCACGACGTCATACAGGCTGTCCGATTCATTGCCGTCCGCCGGTCCGGGGGAATCGAGGCAGACGAAAGCCGCCGGACGGATCTCGTCGAGCAGTTCAGCATAGGCGTCCACCGAGATGTTCAGCGCATCCGCCATTTCGCGGTCGCTCGGGGAACGGCCGAGTTTCTGTTCCAGTTGTCCCACGACTTCCTGGATGCGGCGCACCTTCTCGTGAATCGTCCGCGGCACCCAGTCCATTCGGCGCAGTTCGTCCAGCATGGCGCCGCGAATGCGCATGCGGGCGTAGGTTTCAAACGAGGACCCGGAGCCGGGGTTGTAATTGCGGATCGCCTGAAGCAGGCCCACGAGGCCGGCGCTGTTGAGGTCGTCCTGGTCCACGTGATCCGGGAGCGTCATGGCGAGCCGGCCCATGATGCTCCGCACCAGGGGCAGGTAGGTCTGGGCGAGAGCGTTTTCCGCATCGGGCGAGTGGTGGCGCCGGTATTCCTCCCAGAGCTTCCGGTTTGCGCGGCGCGCGTCCGTGGCCGCCGCACGTGGTTCAATCAATTCACAAGCATTCATCCGACAATCGAACGTCGAATACTGCTAAGCACTACCGCTGCCAGCAAGGCAAATGCGTCGGAATCGTGCGAATTCGCAGGGTTTTGTGCGGAGAGCCGGAACGATCGGGCGGTCACCCGGCAGTTTTTTCCTCCGGCCTCCCTCCATGGGCGGCAATTTGTTCCGCCTTCAATCGCGCATCGAGAAGACCTTGAAGCAAGGGTTCGTGATGGTCCGGATTTGGTGAACTGTTGATGCGCGAGGCGTGCGCCCTGGTCTTCTGTCCTAAGGAATCAGACTCTCTGTGATCGGGTTGGAAGGTTGGTAGCCCGTTAAAGATCCCTTTCTCTGGCAAGGGACGAAGTAACGAGTCTGACTCTTTGCTTTGGTTTTCGCATTAGTCTGAGCCTCCTCACGTCGGCACCTGCCATTTTAACGGACTGTTAGCCGGAACGCTTTGCAAGTGCGGCAATAATGCTGTCGGGATCGTAAACGCATCCGCCCCACGTGCCGCCCCCCGCAGCCTGCAACACCGCCCAGAGCCGGGTGTCGTCGGGCAGCGATGGATTCGAGCGAAGGTCTGCCCGCGGCGGGCGCCGGGCAAGGATTTGCGCTCCTTCCTCGGCGGTGAAGAGCCGTCCCGCTTCGCCGACGAAATCGACGGTTCCCTCCAGTCGTTGGCAGTCGATGCGGAGGCGGATGATATCGCCATCGAGCAGTTTCCCGATGGGGCCGCCTGCGAGGCCTTCGGGGCCGATGTGGCCGATGCACGCGCCTGTGGAAACGCCTGAGAACCGCGCGTCTGTCAGGAGCGCGACGTGTTTGCCGAAGGGCAGATGTTTGAGCGCGCCGGTCACCTGGTACGTTTCCTCCATGCCGGTTCCCATGGGGCCCATACCGGTCAGCACCATCACATCGCCCGCTTTCACGCGGCCGTGTTTGATGGCGTTGATGGCATCCTGTTCGGTCACGAAAACGCGAGCCGGGCCTTCCATCTGGTAAACGCCCTCGGCGTCCAGCAGGGAAGGGTCGATGGCCGTCGCTTTCACGACCGAACCTTGCGGCGCGAGGTTGCCCAGTGGAAAGACCAGGGTGCCGCCGAGCTTGCGACGGCGCGCTTCCTCGGGCGGGAAGATGACAGTGTCCGGATCGACTCCGTCGAGTTGGCGGAGCAGATTGCGAAAGCGCGCGCGGCGCTCGGACGTTTCCCACCAATCGAGGTTTTCGCCGAGCGTGCTGCCGGTGACGGTGAGGACGTCGCAATTCAGCAGGCCGAGGCGGCGCAGGTGCAGCATCACCTCGGGAACGCCGCCCGCGAGAAACACGCGGACGGTGGGGTGGTGGATGGGGCCGTTAGGCAGAACGCTGACGAGGCGGGGTGTGCGCTGGTTCACGTCGATCCAGTCCTTCACCATCGGGCGCTTCAGTCCCGCCGCATGGCAGATGGCCGGCACGTGCAGCAGGAGATTGGTGGAACCGCCGAACGCGGCGTGGACGGCCATCGCGTTGCGGACGCTTTCAGGAGTCAGATTTTGCCGGACACTGATGCCGCGTTGTTCCAGTTCGTGCAGCGCGCGGGCGGAGCGACGGGCAATGTCCAGCCACACGGGTTGCCCGGACGGCGCCAGCGCGGAGTGCGGCAGGCAGAGTCCGAGCGCTTCGCCGACGACCTGCGCGGTGGCCGCCGTGCCGAGGAACTGGCAGCCGCCGCCGGGGGTGGCACAGGCGCGGCAGCCGAGGTCCGCAGCCTCGGCGAGCGAAATCAATCCATGGGCGAAACGGGCGCCCAACGTTTGCGCCGCTCCGGCGTCCTCGCCGGAGACAGGCGGCAACGTGACCCCGCCCGGAACTACAACGCACGGCAGGTCGTGCAGTCCCGCCAGGGCCATCATGACGGCGGGGAGGCCCTTGTCGCACGTGGCAACGCCGAGCACGCCGGCGCGGAGGGGCAATGCGCGCGCGAGCCGGCGGAAGACGATCGCCGCGTCGTTCCGGTAAGGCAGGCTGTCGAACATGCCGGGCGTGCCCTGCGTTCGTCCGTCGCACGGGTCGGAGCAAAAGCCGGCGAACGGGATCGTGCCCATGGCGCGGAATTCATCGGCCGCCGCCTGGACCATCAGGCTGATCTCCCAGTGTCCGGTGTGATAGCCGAGCGCGATGGGTTTGCCGTCAGGCGCGCGCAATCCGCCTTGTGTACTGAGGATGAGGAATTGCTTGCGTCCCGATTCGGCCGCGTTCCATCCCATGCCGGCGTTCTGGCTCAGGCCGAAGACGTGTCCGCTGGGGCCGTGCAGGAGCATGTCTTCGGTGATCGGGAGGCTCCCGGGCGGACCGGGCGCCCGGGTCTGGATGTCGTAGATGTCCGGCGCAGCCGAATCCAGCAGGTCGCGATTGAGACGCATGGGCAATGAACAGCAGAAAATCGCGGTGGGGTAAAGTCTCAACCGGGGCGGTGAGCGGCGAGGCGTTGCGAGCATCCGGGAGCGGCCGGGCGCGGCAACATTCGATTTGAAAAGGACAAGTTTCGGCAAATGTTCTGTCTTGGCGGCGGCAACGGGCTTCCTCTACATTCGCGCGCGTGCATGCGATGTCTCCAGCGAGAGTCGTTCAACCCGGGAATCCTTCTTCGTCCTGTTTGTTTCTATGAAAGAGTATCAACCTGCCGATATCCGCAATTTCGCCGTCGTGGGTCACGCGTCTTCCGGGAAGACCATGTTGAGCGAGGCGATGCTCGCGTGCGCGGGCGTCATCAACCGCATGGGCAGCATCGCCGCGGGCACCACGGTTTCGGATTATCACGAGAGCGAGAAGAACCGGCAGATCTCCGTTTCAGCGTCGCTGATGCACCTGGAATGGCTGGGGAAAAAGTTCAACATCCTGGATTGCCCGGGCTACGCGGATTTCATCAGTGAAGGCCTCGGCGCGCTGCGCGTCGGGGACTTCGCGCTCATCGTCGTCAACGCCGCGCACGGCGTGGGCGTGGGAACTGACGCAGTGTGGAAATACGCGACGCAGTACGGGATTCCGAAGATGATCGTCGTGAACGCGTTCGACAAGGAGGAGACGAACTTCGACAGCGTGCTGGCTCAGATCCGGGAGCATTTCGGGGCGAACGTGTTTCCGCTGACGGTGCCGGTGAATCCCGGGCCGGGGTTCAACCAGGTGCTCGACGTGCCGCGGGACGAGATCATCACTTATGCGGGGGACCGAAGCGGCAAGTTCACCGAGGCGCCGGCGAGCGGCGAATGGAAAGAGGGGGTGGACCAGTTGCACAAGGAGCTGATCGAGCACGTGGCCGAATCGGACGATGCCTTGATGGAACGGTTCTTCGACAAGGGCGGATTGACCGAGGAGGAATGGCGGGCGGGCATTCACAAGGCCATTCAACAGCAGGTGTTCGTGCCGCTGTTTGTGACGTCGGCCGAGAACAACATCGGCGTGGCGCGCCTGATGGATTTCATCGCCAAGTACGGGTCGTCTCCGGTGGATCGGGCGAAAGTGGCCGCGCTGGACGCGAACGGCAACGAGGTCGAGATCGCGCTCACCGATCCGGATCCCGTCTGCTATGTGTTCAAGACGATGAGCGAGGCCCAGTTCGGCGAGCTGTCGTTCTTCCGCGTTTACTCCGGGCAGGTGAAACTCGGGTCCGAGCTGTACAATTCGGATCGACGCATTACGGAGAAGATCGGGCAGATCTACATCCTCAACGGGAGAAACAGGGAAACGGTGCCGGTGCTGAATGCCGGCGACATCGGGGCCGTGGTGAAACTGAAAGACACGCATACGGGCAACACGCTGTGCAGCGCGAAGAGGCCGGTGTCGCTGCCGAAGGTGCAGTACCCGCGTCCGAATATCCATGCCGCGCTGAAGAGCACGGGTAAGGGCGAGGAGGAGAAGATCGCGTCGGGCCTGGCGGCGTTGCACCATGAGGATCCGACGTTCCTGTACCAGGTGGATGCCGAGCTGCACCAGACGGTGTTGTCGGCGCAGGGCGAGCTGCACCTGGAAGTGATCGCCGACCGCCTGCGGCGCCGTTTCGGGGTGCATGTCGAGCTGCACGAGCCGCGCGTGCGCTATCGCGAAACGATCAAGGGCCGCGGCGAATCGAAATACCGGCACAAAAAGCAGACCGGCGGCGCGGGGCAGTTCGCCGAAGTCTGGATGCGGATCGAGCCCAGGCCGCGCGACACCGGTGTGGAGTTCACGCAATCGCTGGTCGGGCAGAACGTGGACCGGGTATTTGTGCCGTCGGTGGAGAAAGGGGTGCAGAAGGCGTGCGAGGAAGGGATTCTGGCCGGATACCGCGTGGTGGACGTGAAGATTGATTTTTACGACGGCAAGATGCATCCGGTGGATTCGAAGGACATCGCGTTTCAGATTGCGGGTTATTTCGCGTTCAAGGAGGCGTTCACGGCGGCGAAGCCGTGTTTGCTGGAGCCGATTCACACGGTGGAGATCCGGATCCCGGAGGATTGCATGGGGAAGGTGATGGGGGACCTGTCGAGCCGGCGCGGGAAAATCCTGGGGATGGATTCGGACGGCGGCTTTCAGGTGATCAAGGCGCATGTGCCGGCGAAGGAACTGTATCGGTATTCGAGTACGCTCCGATCGCTGACCGGCGGACGCGGAGTACACACCGACGAGTTCAGCCATTACGAGGAGATGCCGCGCGACGCGGAGCAGCGCGTGATCGAGGAAGCAAAGCGGCTGCGGCAGAACAGCCAGGCTGAAGCGCACTAGGCGCGAGACGCACTGGGAGCCGGTCAAAATCCCTCTCTTTGGCAGGAGACGAGGTAACGAGTCTCACTCTTATCTTTGGTTTTCGCATTAGTCTGAGCCTCCTCACGTCGGTCCCTGCCATTTTTAACCGACCGCTAGACTTCGATCCACACCAGCGTTCCCGAGGGCAGGCGGTCGAACAGGGGGATCAGGTCGTGCGCGGCAAGATGAACGCAGCCGCAGGAGGCGGGGCGGCCCAGAGTCGTTTCATCGCCGGTTCCGTGGATGTAGATGTAGCGCGCGTGCGAGTCCACGTCGCCGCCTCGATTGAATCCCGGCTCCAATCCTTCCAGCCACAGGATGCGCGTGGTGATAGTGGCGTTCGGCAACCCGGCCCATGTGAAGCCGACCGGTTGGCGCGCTTTGAAGACGGTTCCCGGCGGCCATCCGCCGCCGATTTTTTCCGCGATCCGGTGCAATCCGAGCGGGGTTCGATTGGACCCTGCCTGCTGGCCGACTCCGAAGCGCGAGGTGGAGCAGCGGTAGGTGCGAACGTGAGTGTAATGGGGGATGACGTTCCGCTCGAAAAGAGCTGCGCGTTGTTCAGAGACCGTCACCTGGAGGGCGTAACGGGTGGGGACAACACCGAGGCGTCGAATGGAAAGGAGAGCCCGCGGCGAGAATCTCATGAGAGCGTGTGGCAGCGTCTCACTGTTTCAGACGCTTCACGAGCACCTTGGATCGGCGCCCGCTCTGCTCGTATTTCTCCCGCCGGGACGGCGGCAGGTCGTCGGGCGTGCCCTCGATGAATCCGCCTTTTGACTGGAAGTATGTGAACGCCTGAGTCGAGAGGGTGACCAGCGCGTCGAGATTCAGTTCACGCGCCTTCGCTTCGACGAACTGAATCAGTTTGCGCCCGATGCCCTGGTTTTCGTGCGAAGGACTGACATACAGGCAGGCCAGCTCCCCGATGCCCTGTTCCGGGTAAACGTGAAGCGCCACGCACGCGACGGGGTTCTTGTCGATTTCAAAGATGAAATAGTCGCCCAGGTTCTTTTCGATCATCGGGCGGGTGCGCCGTACGAGTTCGTCGGCCTCGACGGCCTTCCGGGTCAGGGTCTGGATCGCGCGCACGTCCTTCTTCTTGGCCGGCCGAATCTGCTGGTATTCGTTGGCGTAGATCAGCGTGCCGATGCCTTCGTTGGAGAACACCTCCGCGAGCAGGCCTTCGTCCACGCGCCCGTTGATGACGTGCACGCGCTGGATGCCGGCGACACACGCGGCGGCGGCATGCTGAGCCTTTGAAAGCATCTCCGGCGCGAAGGCGTCGCTCGTCTGGAGGAGCTTTTCGAGCTCGGCAACGGGTATCTGCCGGATGAGCTGATCGTTGAAGCGCAATCCGTCGTGCGCCGTGATGAAGATCAGCTTGGCCGCCTTGAGCGCCTCGCCGACGGCCACCGCCACCGCATCCGAATTGACCCGGTAGGTCCTGCCGTCGCCGTCGAATCCAAGCGGCGGAACCACCGGGACAATGCCTTCGTTCAAGAGCGTCTGGAGCAATTCGATATCGACGCGCTCGACCTTGCCGGTGAAGAGGTGGTCGATCCCGTGGAGGATGCCGAGCGGATGTGCGATGATGGCGTTGGTGCAGACGGCTCGAAGGTCGTTGGCG
Organism: Verrucomicrobia subdivision 3 bacterium UBA3939; assembly: GCA_002385705.1. GTDB lineage: Bacteria > Verrucomicrobiota > Verrucomicrobiia > Limisphaerales > UBA3939 > UBA3939. Next base: position 77,814 of record DGDZ01000036.1, on the reverse strand, counting down.
GAAAGGCCCTCGAGAATCTCGTGCGTCAGCCGATTGGCGGCGTCGATGGCCACCTGCAGGGTCGCGGCGTCGGTCACGCCGGTGCCGTCGAGGTTCGACGCCTTGACCTTCTGCTTTTCGGCGAGAGCGCGAATCTGGGCCGAAGCGCCGTGAACGAGCACGACGCGGATGTTCAGCGAACGAAGGACGGCGACGTCGAGGAGGATATTGGCGAAGTTCTCATCGGTAACGATGGCGCCATCGACGGCAATGATGAACGTTTTCTCCCGGAATTGCGGGATGTATTGCAGGATGCCGCGCAGGTCAGTCAGTTTCACTTTTTTGTGCCGAGCCGCTTCGGCTCGCGGGCTTGATAAGTAATGGGTTTGCGCGCTGATTCAATTAAATTCTCGCGAATCGCGGTCCGGACCGCGGCTGTGCGACGTCTGCGACCCGCAGCAGCGTGCGAAGGCATGCGAGCGAAGAGCACAATGCGGATCCCGATGCGGGCAGGGATGCCGGCATGGCTGCGGTTCATGGAGAACGCGGTTCGCGGACGCCATTCAGTTGCTCCAGGATCCGCCGGTGGGCGCTCGGGAACGAGAGCCGCTTCAGCTCGGGCAACGTGAGCCAGCGTCCTTCGGTGAAGCGCAGCGGACCTTCCGGTTCGACGGTGAATGCGTCGAGAGTGATCCGGTAACGGGTGATCGAGTGCCGGATCGTGCAGAGGGGCCTGGGCGCGGCCGTTTTGACGCGCAGGCAGGCTCGGGCTGCGGTTTCAAGGGAGCCGCCGTTCAGTTCGATGTTCGGGAATTCCCAGAGATGCCCGTTGACGACGTCTTCCGGGCGGCGACGCACGAGGTAGCGCCCATTGCTGTGGACAACGAAAGCCGCGAAGCGGCGCCTGGTTGCGGCCGGTCTCGGGCGCAGGTTTGGCAGATCCTCAATACGCCCCTGGCGCCGGGCAAAGCAGTGTGCGGCCAGTGGACAGGCGCCGCAGTCCGGCTGGCGCGGCGTGCAGACCAGGGCGCCAAGTTCCATCAGCGACTGGTTGAGGCGCGAGCAGGCGTCCCGGCGGCCGCGCGTTGCGTTGTCGCGCGAGGCGATAACCAGATCTTCGGCCAGCGTCCACAGGCGCGCGTTGACCGTCCTGGTGCGGGGATCACCCGCGATCCCAAAAACGCGCGTCAGCACGCGAATGACATTGCCGTCGAGAACGGGCGTTGGCTGGTTGAACGCGATGCTGCAAATGGCCCCGGCGGTGTAGCGCCCGACACCGGGCAGGGCGAGAACGTCGTCGAAGGTCTCGGGGAACCTGCCGCCGTGCCGAGTCAGGATCACCTTCGCCGCCTTTTGAAGATTGCGGACGCGGGTGTAGTAGCCGAGGCCTTCCCACAATTTGTGAATCGTGGAGGCGCGGGCGCGGGCGAGGTGGCGGAGGGTGGGCAACCGCCGCATCCAGCGCGTCCAGTAGGGAATGACGGTTTTCACCTGGGTTTGTTGCAGCATGATTTCGGAAACCCAGATGGCATACGGGTCGCGTGTGCGCCGCCATGGAAGGTCGCGCGCGTGGCGATCGAACCAATCCAGCAGTCGGAGCGCCGTACGACGGATCGCCGCGCCGCGTTGGCGTGTCCGCAAGGTCTGATTCACGCGAAGCATACTGTGCGGGCTGTCGGCGGGCTGCAAGCGAACTGTCGGCGGGCGAAGGCATTGTCGGTTCTGTAATGCGGTTTTCTGCTGCGCGGGTGGAATGAAGCGGCTATCTGTTTGTGTGTGAAACCGCTCACCTCCTACACGTGCAGGCTCACTGACGAGCAGGCGGAGGCGTTGCGGCGTTATCTCACAGAGCACGGATATCAGTTCCGCGAGGTGCCTCACGCGCGGTTTGCAGCGGAGAAGGACAAGGTGAACACTGTTTTCTACGAGAGCGGAAAACTGGTCGTGCAGGGGAAGGGCACGCAGGAGTTCATCGAGTTCGTGCTGGAACCGGAGATACTCAAGGAGGCGCGGCTGGGCTACGAGTCGGTGTTGAACCCGGAGTCATTGCTGCCGCGGCTCGGCGTGGATGAAAGCGGCAAGGGCGATTTTTTCGGTCCGCTCTGCGTCGCCGGGGTGTATGTGAACGAGAAGGTGATCGCTGCGTGGAAGGATGCCGGCATCCGGGATTCGAAAAACATTTCGAGCGACCGGCGGATCAGGGAACTGGCCGAATTGATTCGCAACACGCCCGGTTGTGTCACGACCGTGGTGCCGATCGGCAACGAAGCCTACAACCGGCTTTACGCAAAGATGAAGAGCGTCAACGCGCTGTTGGCGTGGGGCCACGCTCGGGCGATCGAGAACCTGATGGGGTTGAGGTATCAGATGGATCCGCCGCCGGTGCGCGCGATCAGCGACCAGTTTGCGTCGAGCAAGGAGACGGTTGCGCGCGCGTTGATGACGCTGGGGCGCGAGGTGGAACTGGTGCAGAAGCATCGGGCCGAGGAGGACCTGGCGGTGGCGGCGGCGTCGATCCTGGCGCGGCACGAGTTTGTGACGCGGTTGGCGGCGCTGGAGAAGGAGTTTGGAATGGCGCTGCCGCGGGGAGCGTCGGTGGCGGTGGATGCGGCCGCGAAGGAATTCATCGGCAGACACGGCGTGTCGAGCCTGCCAAAGGTGGCCAAGATGCATTTTCGGACGGCGTTGCGGGCCCAGGGTCTGCCGGAGCCGCCGAAGGCGGACTGGAAAGGGCGCGGAGCATGAGATCGGCGGGTGGACTGGAAAAGGCGGGCTTCTTTTTTGGGGGTCAGGGGCCTGCCGGGAGGCCCTGCGGAGGGGGCGACAAAATTTCTCAAAACCCGATTGACAGCCAGATACAGCTTCCGTAATTTCCCGGCGTCGGTCCGGGCAACCAAAGAACGAAAACCGTTTAGCCCCTTGGTTTCCGCAGAGAAGGCGGGGGAAACGGTGTTTTGTCGCCTTTTGGGTATCAGAATGATTTTGGCTTAGGCCGTGCCCATGTAGCTCAGTTGGTAGAGCACATCCTTGGTAAGGATGAGGTCATCAGTTCAATCCTGATCATGGGCTCCAGAATTGACGTAGAGACCGGAACATAGAGACGAATCGAACGTTGTAAAACAGACATAACAACCAGGAGAAAGAGCAATGGCAAAAGAGCAATTTCAACGAACGAAACCGCACGTCAATGTGGGTACCATCGGTCACATTGACCACGGCAAGTCCACCTTGACCGCTGCCATCGTCGCCACTCAGGCCCGGAAAGGCATGGCAACGCCGATTTCCTATTCGGATATCACCAAGGGCGGCACCGTCCGTGACGAAACCAAGACTGTGACCATTGCTGTGTCGCACGTGGAATACGAGAGCGAAAAACGGCACTACGCTCACGTCGATTGTCCCGGTCACGCCGACTACATCAAGAACATGATCACCGGCGCCGCGCAGATGGACGGCGCCATCCTGGTGGTGGACGCGTCGGAAGGCCCGATGCCGCAGACGCGCGAGCACATTCTCCTGGCGCGTCAGGTGGGTGTGCCGGCCATCGTGGTCTTCCTGAACAAGGTGGACCTGGTGGACGACAAGGAATTGCTCGACCTGGTGGAGATGGAAGTGCGCGACCTGCTTACGAAGTACCAGTTTCCGGGCGACAAGACTCCGGTTATTCGCGGCAGCGCCAAGGCGGCTCTGGAAGGCAACGCGGAGGGCGAACAGTCCATTCAGGAACTGCTCAGCGCGATCGATGAATTCGTTCCGCTGCCGACCCGCGAAGTGGACAAGCCGTTCCTTATGTGCGTTGAGGACGTGTTCAACATTGAAGGCCGCGGCACCGTGGTGACCGGCCGTGTCGAGCGCGGCATGCTCAAGCGCATGGACGAAGTGGAGATCGTGGGCCTGAGGGAAACGCGCAAGACGGTGGCGACGGACATCGAAATGTTCCGCAAGCTGCTGGATACGGCGAACGCCGGCGACAACGTGGGCGTGCTGTTGCGCGGCACCAAGAAGGACGAGGTGGAGCGCGGGATGGTGCTGGCCAAGCCCGGCAGCATTACGCCGCACACGCACTTCAAGGCGGAGGTTTACGTGTTGTCGAAGGACGAGGGCGGCCGCCACACGCCGTTCTTCACGAATTACCGGCCGCAGTTCTATTTCCGCACAACCGACGTGACGGGCACGGTGACGTTGCCGCAGGGTGTCGAGATGGTGATGCCGGGCGACAATGTCTCGGTGGAGGTGAAGGTGATTGCGCCCGTGGCGATGGAGAAAGGCCAGCGGTTTGCGATCCGCGAGGGCGGCCGGACCATCGGAGCGGGTCGTGTGACGGAGATTATTGCCTAGGGGATGGGTGAGAATCCGGAGAGCGGGGATCCAACGCTCCCCGCCTCCTTTTTTGTCGAGGGAACGGTCTCGACGGTGAGTAGGGCGTTAGCTCAATTGGTAGAGTAGCGGTCTCCAAAACCGTTGGTTGGGGGTTCGAGTCCCTCACGCCCTGCCAGATCACAGGTTGAGAGTTGACGGTTGAAACGATGGTTGAGAAGCGGAAACAAAGTGTGGGAACACCGACGCGGTCCATCAACTGTCGGACGAACGCCGTCAGCCTGCCCCGGAGAGGTGGCAGAGTGGTCTATTGCGGCGGTCTTGAAAACCGCTTCGGCTTGACGGCCGACGGGGGTTCGAATCCCTCCCTCTCCGCCAGTTTGCGGAGCGGCCGAGCCGTGGCGTTGAATGCCGGCTGACCCGGCAACCGGAAGAATCATTGTGAAGCTGACTACTATATTGATATGGGTCGTGGTAATCGGCTCCGCCTTCGCGTTCGCGTGGTGGAAAGGTTACCTGCAGCGGCTCTCGCTCTACGTCCTCCAGACGCGGGAGGAGCTGCGCAAGTGCACCTGGCCGACGTGGGATGAATTGAAAGGATCCACAGTCCTGGTCGCCATCTCCATCCTCATCCTGGGCGGATTTACTGTCGTGGTGGACTGGGTGTTCGTCCATTTGATGTTCGTCATATCAAGAACCTGAGCCGCCCCATGCGAAGCCAGTGGTTTGTCATTCATACGCTTTCCGGCCAGGAACAAAAGGTCAAGGAAAGCATCGAAAAGCGCATCAAGACCGAAGAGATGGGCGATTACATCAAGGAAGTCCTCGTGCCCATGGAAAAGGTCGTCGAGGTGCGCAACCAGAAGAAGACCGTCTCCACCAGAAAACTGTGGCCGGGGTACGTGTTCATCGACATGGTCCTGCTGGATGAGAACAACCGGCTGATCGAAAAGCCCTGGTATTTCATCAAGGAAACCCAGGGTGTCATCGGCTTTGTCGGAGGCGAACCGCCCACGCCCACGCCCACCGAGGAGGTGGAATCGATCAAGGCCCAGATCTCGGCGTCGGAAGAGACCGAGAAGCCGAAGGTGAATTTCGAAGTGGGCGAGACGGTGAAGATCAACAACGGCCCGTTCCTCAACTTCAGCGGCGTGATCGAGGAGATCGAGCCCGAGCGCGGCAAGCTGAAGGTGACTGTGAACATTTTCGGACGCAACACGCCGGTGGAGCTGGAATACTGGCAGGTCGAGAAGGCCTAGGGCGACCCTTCGCCGGACGGCGCAACATCAGTTTTTTATGGCAAAGAAAGTTACCGCACAGATCAAGCTGCAGATACCCGCCGGACAGGCCAATCCGGCGCCGCCCGTGGGCCCCGCCCTCGGTCAGCACGGCGTCAACATCATGGCCTTCTGCAAGGAATTCAACGCAGCAACCAAGAATGACGCCGGCCTGGTCATCCCCGTCGTCATTACCGTTTACCAGGACAAGTCTTTCACCTTCGTCACCAAGTCCCCTCCGGCGGCCGTTCTGCTCAAGAAAGCAGCGGGCATCACCGCCGGGTCCAAGACCCCCAACAAGGAAAAGGTGGGCAAAGTGACCCGCAAACAGGTCATGGACATCGTCAAGATGAAAGCCAAGGACCTGAATGCAGTGGACGAAGAAGCGGCGTTCCGCGTCATCGCGGGCACCGCCCGCAGCATGGGAATTGAGGTGGTCGGATAACACCGGGTCGCGGGCCGTCGCGGCCCTCTGAACCGGCAACCGCGGGAGAGCCGAAAGCTCGCTTGCACCGCAACGAAAACAAATGCCAAGCAAACGATACAGAAAAGCGCTCGAACTGGTGGATCTCAGAAAGACGTACCCGCTGAAGGCGGCCGTCGATGTGCTCAGCAAATTCCCGAAGGCAAGGTTTGATGAAACCATCGATCTGGCATTTCGCCTCGGGGTCGATCCGAAACAGTCGGATCAGATGGTTCGCGGCACCGTTCCGTTGCCGCACGGCAGCGGCAAGACCGTTCGCGTGCTCGTGTTCGCCAAAAACGGACCGGCCGCCGATGCGGCAAAAGCCGCCGGGGCCGAATACGTCGGTTTCGAAGACCTGATCAAGAAGTGCCAGGAAGGCTGGACGGATTTCGACGTGGCCATTGCGACGCCGGAAGCCATGGTGGAAGTCCGGAAGCTGGGCAAGGTGCTCGGTCCGCGCGGCCTGATGCCGAATCCGAAGACCGGCACCGTAACCGAGGACACGGCCCGGGCCGTCAAGGAAGTCAAAGCCGGGCGCGTCGAGTTCAAGATCGATAAGGCGGGGAACGTGCATGTGCCGGTCGGGAAGGTTTCCTTCACGCCGGTGCAGATCGAGGAGAATGTGCGGGCGGTCATCGACGCGGTTGCCAAGGCGCGGCCGGCCAGTGTGAAGGGCACGTATATCCGAAGCTGCACACTGTCGGCGACGATGAGTCCGCCGGTGTCGCTGGACCTGAAGGAGTTTGCGACGCATTAAGCGCGCGGGTGAACGAAACTTTTAGCATTTCAATCGTATGCGTCAGGAAAAGACTTATTTGACGAAAGAGTATCTCGCGCGTCTCAACGCCTCCCCGTTCTTCATCGTGGTGGATTACAAGGGGCTGAAGGTGGGGCACATGACGGAACTGCGCAAACGTCTGCACAAGGCGGGCGCCGAGATTCACGTGGTGAAGAATTCGATCTTCCGCGTCGCCGCGAAGGAAGCGGGCGTGGCCGATCTGAACGGCAGCCTCACGGGGCAGCTTGCGGTGGTGACGGGGCAGAAGGACATTTCGGCCGCGGCCAAGGTGGTGAAGACCTTTGGGGCTGAGTTTGACCGGCTGAAGATCCGCTTCGGGTATCTGAACAATCAACGCCTGGCGGACACCGACCTGTTGGCGCTGGCGGACCTGCCGTCGATAGAGGTCTTGCGCGGGCAATTGCTCGGCGTTTTGAACGCGCCGATGACGAAGCTGGTCGTATTGCTGAACACGCCGGCAACTCAGATGGCGCGGGTCCTTCAGGCCAGGGTGGAAAAGGGATAACCGCCTTTGTGCTTCTCGGCGGAAGCCCGGAAAAATTTCCGCTCCCGACAGCCACGGGAGCGGGGAACAGACAAGAACAACGTAAATCGTCGGTTCGCAGGCTGCGGACTTAAACCATCCGTGACGGATGACGACGAGACGAAATGAAAGGCAGCATGGCTCTGGATAAAGCAAGCATCGTAGAACAACTGAGCAACGCGACCGTTATCGAGATCGCCGAGCTCGTGAAGGAACTGGAAAACAAGTGGGGCGTTACCGCGGCGGCGCCTGTGGCCGTCGCAGCGGCGGCCCCGGCAGCCGGCGGCGCGGCAGCTCCGGCCGCGGCGGCCAAGGACACCTTTGACGTGATCCTCGCGTCGGTTCCGGCGGACAAGAAGATCGCCGTCATCAAGGCGGTTCGCGAGGTGAAGGCCGGATTGGGCCTGGCTGAGGCGAAGGCGCTGGTGGAAGGTGCTCCGAAGCCCGTGTTGGAAGGGGTGAACAAGGACGAAAGCGAGGCGGCGAAAAAGAAACTTGAAGAAGCCGGCGCCAAGGTGGAAGTAAAGTAACCGGCGTCGTGATTTGGGGCGGCGGCAGGCCCGCCGCCCCGCTTCGCCTTTGAAGCGGCAGATTTTGGAACTTTTTGATTTTAAACCAGGCCAGTAAAGGACGTCGTGGTCCGGCTCCCCGGGCCGCAACGGGAGGGACCGTGCCGCGCCGTCCAATCGATTCAAGATAAAGAGCAGAAGACAGTCGGGCCGCTCAGGGTCCAGTCGGGCAAGTTCGCTGTGCACACAGAGTACTTGCCTTGCGTCGTTTGATGAAACAACGGGCCGGCGCCGTGCGCCGGTCCACAGTGATTAAGGTTACAATGCCATCGCGAGCAACAGAACGAGTCAACTTCGGTAAGATCAAAGAAATCATCGCCCCGCCGAACCTGATCGAATTGCAGACCAATTCGTATCGGGAGTTCCTTCAGGCGGACGTGCCGCCCTCCCGGCGCAAAAACCTGGGGCTGCAGGCGGTGTTTACCGAGGTGTTTCCCATCGAAAGCTACGATGGGAAATGCGTCCTGGACTTTCACTCCTACGAAATCGGCCAACCCAAGCTGGATTGGCTGGAGTGCCTGCGCGAAGGGCTTACCTACGGCGCGCCGCTCTACGTTACCTTCCTGCTCAAGGAGGAAAAGGCTACCCGTGAGGAAAAAGTGTTCATGGGCGAGCTGCCTCTGATGACCCCGCAGGGCACGTTCGTCATCAACGGCGCCGAGCGCGTCATCGTCAGCCAGCTCCACCGCTCGCCGGGGCTCGCGTTCGAGAAAACCGTCCACCCGAACGGCAAAGAGCTGTTCTCCTTCCGCATCATTCCAGACCGCGGTTCCTGGTACGAAGCGCAGTTCGACACCAGCGACATGCTCTATGTGTACCTGGACCGCAAGAAGCGCCGCAGAAAGTTTCTCACGACAACGCTGTTCCGCGCGTTGAGCTTCCTCGACGTGGAAGGCAAGGAATCCAAGAGCAAGGACAAGGACGCCGACAAACGCGGCACCGACGAGGAGATCCTGAAGCTCTTTTACGACATCGAAGAGATGACCGTGAAAGAGGCTGAAAAGAGCGATGACCTCGCGAACAAGGTGCTGATCGAGGACGCCATTGACCAGGAGAAGGGCCTCGTGGTCGCGCGCGCTTTCGAGCCTCTCTCCAAGGCCGTCGTCAAGCAGATCGCCGAGCTCGGCGTGAACAGGATCAAGGTCGTGGACACCACCGCCGACGAAGGGATCATCATCAAATGCATGAAGAAGGATCCCGCCAAGAACGAGGAGGAGGCGCTGAAGGACATTTATCGGCGCCTGCGCCCCGGCGATCCTCCGACGGCCGCCAACGCCCGCGCCCTGATCAAGCGGCTGTTCTTCGATCCCAAGCGCTATGACCTCGGCCGCGTGGGACGCTACAAGATCAACCAGAAACTCGGGATCAAAGGCGGCGACTCGCGCATCCTCACGAAGGAAGACCTGGTGGCCGCGACCAAGTACCTGCTTCGCCTGAAACGCGGGGAAGGCACGCTGGACGACATCGACCACCTCGGCAGCCGCCGCGTGCGCACCGTGGGCGAACTCCTTGCCAACCAGTGCCGCGTCGGCCTGGCCCGCACGGAACGGCTGGTCAAGGAGCGCATGACCCTCTTCGACCAGGGCGTGGAGCAGATGACGCCCCAGAAGCTGATCAATCCGAAGGCGCTCTCCGCGGTGATTCGCGATTTCTTCGGCCGCAGCCAGTTGTCGCAATTCATGGATCAGATCAATCCGCTGGCCGAGCTGACGCACAAGCGCCGTCTTTCGGCTCTCGGACCCGGCGGTCTCTCCCGCGACCGCGCCGGCTTCGAAGTGCGCGACGTTCACCCGTCGCACTACGGGCGCATCTGCCCCGTGGAAACGCCGGAAGGACCGAATATCGGCCTGATCGCATCTCTCGCGACGTTTGCGCGCATCAACGATTTCGGGTTCCTCGAGACCCCGTATCGCAAGGTGGAAAACGGACGGGTGACGGACAAGATCGAGTACCTGACCGCCGACCGCGAAGAGAATTACTTCATCGCCCAGGCCAACACGCCGGTGGACGAGAAGGGCAGGTTCACTCAGGAACGTGTCGTGTGCCGGGGCAAGGGCGAATTCGTCGACCTGGATCCCACGCGCGTGGATTACATGGACGTGTCGCCCAAGCAGCTCGTTTCCGTTGCGGCGTCGCTGATTCCGTTCCTCGAGCATGACGACGCGAACCGCGCGTTGATGGGATCGAACATGCAACGTCAGGCCGTGCCGCTGCTGGTCACGGAGGCGCCGTTCGTCGCTACCGGGTTGGAAGGGCTTGTGGCCCGCGATTCCCGCGCCGTGATCATCGCCGAGGAAAGCGGCAGGGTGGCGTCGGTCACCGGCAACCAGATCGTCATCACCTCCGACGGCAAGCTCCCCGAAGGCAAGAGGAAGATCAAGAACGACCCGGAAAAGGGCATCTGGGTGTATCCGGTTCGGAAGTTCATGCGTTCGAATGCGGCCACCTGCATCAACCAGAAAATCCTGGTGAAGAAGGGCGAGCATGTGAAGAAGGGGCAGGTCATCGCCGACGGCCCCTGCACCCGGGACGGCGAGCTGGCCCTCGGCCGTAACGTCCTCGTCGCTTTCATGCCGTGGAACGGCTACAACTTCGAGGACGCCATCCTCATCAGCGAAAGGATCGTCAAGGAAGACATCTTCACGAGCATCCACATCGAGGAGTTCGAAGTGGCCGCCCGCGACACCAAGCTGGGACCTGAGGAAATCACGCGCGACATCCCGAACCTCGGCGACGAGGCGCTGAAGAACCTCGGCCCGGACGGAGTGATCCGCGTCGGCGCGGAAGTGAAGCCCGGCGACATTCTCGTCGGCAAGATCACGCCGAAATCGGAGACGGAACTGGCGCCGGAGGAGCGGCTGCTGCGCGCGATCTTCGGCGAGAAAGCCGCGGACGTGAAGGACACGTCGCTGAAAGTGCCTTCCGGCACCTACGGCATCGTCATGGACGTGAAGGTTTCCTCGAAGAAGGAGACCGAGCGCGAGCGCGCCGCCGCTTCCGAGGAGAAGAAGCAGGCCCGGCAGGTCGAGGACGAATACAAGAAGAAGACGGACGAACTGCGGGACCAGCTCACGGAGGCGCTGTCGAACATCCTCCTGGGCGAGAAGATTCCGCTCGACGTCGTGAACAGCGAAACGGGCGAGATCATCATCCCGGCAAACCGCAAGATCACGAAGACGCTCCTGCGCAAGCTCGCGATGGTGTACGACCGGATCGAGATCGACCCGTCGCCCATTCGCAACAAGATCAACGAGATCATCGGCAGCTTTAAGAAGAAGTTTGATGATCTTCAGATGCAGTATGACGAGGAGATGGAGCGCGCCGAGGCGGGCGAAGGCACCGACAGCGGCGTGGTGAAGTCCGTCAAGGTTTACATCGCGTCCAAGCGCAAGCTGTCCGTCGGCGACAAGATGGCGGGCCGGCATGGGAACAAGGGCGTGGTCGCCAGGATTGTGGCCGAGGAGGACATGCCGTTCCTTGCGGACGGAACGCCGGTGGACATCGTGTTGAATCCGCTGGGCGTGCCTTCGCGCATGAACGTCGGCCAGGTGCTGGAGACGCACCTCGGCTGGGCGGCCAAACACCTCAATCTGAAGTTCGCCACGCCGGTGTTCGACGGCATCAAGGAAAAGCAGATCCGCGGCTACCTCAAGCAGGCCGGATTGCCGGAGCACGGCAAGACGTACCTGTACGATGGCCGCACCGGCGAGCGCTTCGATCAGGAGGTCGTGGTCGGATACATCTATATGATGAAGCTGGGCCACCTGGTTGCGGACAAGATCCACGCCCGCGCCGTCGGGCCCTACTCGCTGGTCACCCAGCAGCCGCTGGGCGGCAAGGCGCAGTACGGCGGGCAGCGCTTCGGCGAAATGGAAGTGTGGGCCATGGAAGCCTACGGCGCCGCCTACACCCTCCAGGAACTGCTCACCGTCAAGTCGGACGACGTGCAGGGCCGCACGAGAATCTACGAAAGCATCGTCAAGGGCGACAACTCGCTCGAGGCGGGCATTCCGGAATCGTTCAACGTCCTTGTGAAAGAAATGCAGTCGCTCGGCCTGGACGTGAAGGTCGGGTATTCGAACCCGGTTGAACAGGCCGCCGCCGAACCGGCAGCGCTGTAGTCATCGAACCGACATTTACCGCGGGGCCAGCCCGCACGAAGAGAATTATATGATCAGCACTAAAGAAAGCGCCCGAGAGTTGCTCGGCCTGGACAAGGTGAATCAGGTGGAGTACGTCGCGATTTCTGTCGCGTCGCCCGACGCCATTCGTTCCTGGTCCAAAGGGGAAGTCAAAAACCCCGAAACCATCAACTACCGCACGTTCAAGCCGGAGAAAGGCGGCTTGTTCTGCGAGCGCATCTTCGGTCCCGTCAAGGACTGGGAATGCTCGTGCGGGAAGTACAAGCGCATCAAGCATCGCGGCGTGGTCTGTGACCGTTGCGGCGTGGAGGTGACTCTCGCCCGCGTGCGCCGCGAGCGCATGGGCCACATCGAGCTCGCCGTGCCGGTCTGCCACATCTGGTTCTTCAAATGCATGCCCTCGCGCATCGGGCTCGCGCTCGACATGACGGCACGCAACCTCGAACGTGTCATCTACTACGAGGATTACATGGTGATCGATCCGGGCTCGACGCCGCTCAAGCAGAACCAGTTGTTGAGCGAGCACGAGTACCGCGAGGCGCGCGAAACCTACGGCGCCGACGCGTTCGTCGCGAAGATGGGCGCCGAGGCGGTGCGCGACGCGCTGGCCAAGGTGGACCTGGGCAAGCAGATCGAGCAGCTCCAACAGGCCATGACCGAAACCAAGAGCAAGCAGATCCGCAAGAAGATCGCCAAGCGCATCAAGCTGCTCCAGGGCCTGCAACAGTCCAAGAGCCGGCCGGAATGGATGATCCTGACGGTGCTGCCCGTGATCCCGCCGGACCTTCGTCCGCTCGTTCCGCTGGAAGGCGGCCGCTTCGCCACATCGGACCTTAACGACCTGTATCGCCGCGTGATCAACCGGAACAACCGGTTGAAGAACCTGCTCCAGTTGAAAACGCCGGAGGTCATCATCCGGAACGAGAAGCGCATGCTCCAGGAGGCGGTGGACGCGCTGTTCGACAACGGCCGCCACGGCCGCGCCGTCACCGGCGCCGGCAACCGCGCTCTGAAATCGCTGTCCGACATGCTCAAGGGTAAGAGCGGGCGGTTCCGCCAGAACCTCCTCGGCAAGCGCGTCGATTACTCCGGACGCTCGGTCATCGTGATCGGCCCCGAGCTCAAGCTGCACCAGTGCGGTCTGCCGAAGAAGATGGCGCTCGTGCTGTTCGAGCCGTTCATCATCCGGCGCCTGAAGGAACTGGGCTACGTCCACACCGTCCGGTCCGCCAAGAAGATGATTGAACGCCAGACCACCGAGGTCTGGGACATCCTCGAGGAAGTGACGAAAGGACACCCGGTTCTGTTGAACCGCGCGCCCACGCTTCACCGCCTCTCGGTGCAGGCCTTCGAACCGCAGTTGATCGAGGGCGAGGCGATCCGCATTCATCCGCTGGTGTGCACCGCCTACAACGCCGACTTCGACGGCGACCAGATGGCCGTTCACGTGCCGCTCTCGGTCGAGGCGCAACTGGAAGCGCGTCTTCTGATGATGGCGCCAAACAACATTTTCAGCCCGTCGTCCGGCAGGCCGATCATCACGCCGACCCAGGACATCACGCTCGGGTGCTATTACCTTACGGCCGAGCCGCGCACGCCTCAGGTGGATCCGAAGAACATGAAGCTGTTCGGCTCCAAGACCGAGGTGCTGTTCGCGTATGACGACGGCGCGGTGACGACGCACGAGCGGATTCGCCTCGCGAATCCCGATTACGGTAAACAGACGGTGTTTGGCGACGCCACCAGGAAGATTATCGAAACCACGGTCGGCCGCGTGATCTTCAGCGAGATCTGGCCGGAGGAATTGGGCTTCCCGAACAAGCCGGTCAAGAAGGCGGATCTCGGCGACATGATCTGGCGGTGCTACAAGACCGCCGGGCATGAGAAGACGGTCGCCATGCTCGACAAGCTCAAGGAACTCGGCTTCCGCGAGGCCACCAAGGCCGGCGTGTCGATCGGCATCGACGACATGATCATTCCGGTTGAGAAAGACCAGGCAATCGAGGCTGCCCAGAAGCAGATCAAGGAAGTCGAGAAACAGTATCGCAAAGGCGTCATTACTCCGGGCGAGCGATACAACAAGATCGTGGACATCTGGACGCATTGCACCGACCAGATCTCGAACGTCATGTTCCGCACGCTCGAGAAGAACCAGGGCAAGAAGGAGTTCAACCCCGTCTTCCTGATGGTGGACTCCGGCGCCCGTGGCAACCGGCAGCAGGTGCGCCAGCTGGCCGGCGTGCGCGGCCTCATGGCCAAACCCAGCGGCGATATCATCGAAAAGCCCATTCTGTCCAACTTCCGCGAGGGCCTGACCGTGGCGGAGTACTTCATCTCCACGCATGGCGCCCGCAAGGGTCTGGCCGACACCGCGCTCAAGACCGCCGACTCGGGTTACATGACCCGCAAGCTGGTCGACGTCGCTCAGGACGTCATCATCCGGGAGCACGATTGCGGCACCACGAACGGAATCTGGGTGCAGGCGATCTACGAGGGCGAGGATGAAGTCGTCCGGCTGAGCGAACGCCTGGTCGGGCGCTTCGCATGCGACGACATCAAGAATCCGCAGAACCCGAAGGAACTGCTGATCCGGGCGAACGAGGAGATCGACGAGGTCAAAGCCCGGCAGATCGACCTCTCCGGCGTGGAGAAGGTCAAGATCCGCTCGGTGCTCACGTGCGAAAGCAAGCATGGCGTGTGCGTGCTCTGCTACGGTCGCAACCTGGCCACCGGCCAGCTCGTCAAGCTCGGCGAGGCCGTCGGCATCATTGCCGCGCAATCCATCGGCGAGCCCGGCACCCAGCTCACCATGCGCACGTTCCACATCGGCGGCACTGCGTCGCAGGTGTTCAAACAGCCGCAGATCAAATCCAAGTTCGAAGGCATCGTCCGCTACAACGACCTGCGCATCGTTCAGCTCGAAGACGGCAACAACATCGTCCTGAACAAGAACGGCTCGGTGTCCATCCTGGGCGACGACGGCCGTGAGCTCGAGAACCACAACGTCGTGATCGGCGCCGTCATCTCCGTGCCCGACGGCGGCAGGGTCAAGAAGGGCGAGACCTTCGTCCAGTGGGACCCCTACAACGTTCCGATTCTCTCCGAGAAGGCGGGCAGAGTGAAGTTCCACGACATCATCGAGGGCGTGACGATGAAGCAGGAGATGGACGAGACCACGCAACAGGAAGCGATGGTCATCATCGAGCACAAGGAAGACCTGCACCCGCAGATCATCATCACGGACAACGACGGCGAGGTCGTGGCGAGCTACCCGATTCCGGCGGGCGCTCACATCGTGGTCAACGAAGGCGATCGGATCGTCGCCGGCACCCTGATGGCGAAGACGCCGCGCAAGAGCGCCAAGACCAAGGACATCACGGGCGGTCTGCCGCGCGTGGCGGAATTGTTCGAGGCGCGCCGGCCCAAGGATGCCGCGGAGATCTCGAAGATCGACGGCGTTGTGGACTTCGGCCCCAGCGTCCGCGGCAAGCGCTGCATCATCATTCGCGACCAGCAGACCGGTGTGGAAGAGGAACACCTCATTCCGATCGGCAAGCACGTTATCGTCTTCAAGGGCGATTACGTGAGGAAGGGCCAGCAGTTGACGGAAGGCCCCATCGACCCGCACGAGATCCTCGACATCTGCGGTCCGCAGGAGCTGCAGGAGCATCTCGTGAACGAGGTGCAGGAGGTCTATCGCCTCCAGGGCGTGACCATCAATGACAAGCACATTGAGATCATCGTCCGGCAAATGCTCCGAAAGGTGCGCATCACCGAACCCGGCGACACCAGCTTCCTCTGGGGCGAGCAGGTGGACAAACTGGACTTCGAGGAAGAGAACGCGCGCGTCGAGAAGATGGGCGGCAAGCCGGCAGAAGCGCAGCCGGTGCTGCTCGGCATCACGAAGGCGTCTCTCGAAACCGAGAGCTTCCTGAGCGCCGCGTCCTTCCAGGACACCACGCGCGTGCTGACCGAAGCGGCCACACGGGCCAAGATCGATTACCTGCGCGGGTTCAAGGAGAATGTGATCATGGGTCACATCATCCCGGCCGGAACCGGTTTCGAGTATCACCGGAAGGTGAAGTTGAAACCGCTGGTCGAGCTGCCCGAAGAACCGCAGCCCGAGGAATCCGTGTCGTCCCTGACCGAGAACCCGCTGGTCGGGTAGAGCGCCTATTCCGTTCTGTATCGAGGCCGGGCGGCTGCATAGCCGCCCGGCCTTTTTTTGCGTGACCCCCCGCATCGTCGAAGCTCGCTCCGCGCTCTGGCGCGCGGCATCTTCATCGCCGCTTCGCCTCTACGCCACAGCGTTCACCGCCGGCGCACCGGGACAATTCCTGTCGCATATGCGCGTGGAATTGTCCCGGGACCAGAATGGGTCGACTTCGTAAGCGGCAGGAGCGAAATCACTTGGCAATTTTCGCAGGACAATTTCTGTCGCATATGCGTGCGGAATTGTCCCGCGTTCGGCGTGCCTGGCTCTCGGGCTTCGGCCTTTGGAGTGCTTTCGGAGGTTGATTTCGGTCTTCGGATTTCTTCCGGCCATTCTGCTTTGCAGTGCGGCGGCGTCGTGCGAAATTTGTGGTGTGAAAAGACAAATAAAGGAAGCCCCCGGGCAGGTTCAATCATTGGAGCCGGATCCGAAGGCCGTCTGCGACGTGTGCGGACGGTTTGGAGCGTTTCATTTTGGAGATCGCACGTTGTGCCGTGAGTGCTACGCCGAGAGCGGGTCGTGCTGTCCCGAGTTCGGCAAGGACGATTTGTGGGAATTGCGCGACGATCTCTGATTTATGGCGTGGCTATATCTGGTGGCGGCGGGCCTTCTGGAAATTGGTTGGGCGATCGGACTGAAGTACACGCAGGGTTTTTCCCGCCTGTGGCCGAGCGTGGCGACAGTGGCGTGCATGGCCCTGAGTTTCGTCCTGCTGGCGGTGGCGTTGAAGAGCATTCCGGTGGGCACCGGTTACGCCGTGTGGACTGGCATCGGCGCAGCGGGAACGGCGGTCCTCGGGATTCTGTTGTTCGGCGAAAGCCGCGATGTGTTGCGGCTCTTGTGCATTGCCATGATCCTGGCAGGCGTGATCGGCCTGAAACTGACTGCCGCGCCTGCTGATTGATCGGCTCAGTCTTCTGCCGCTTTCAACGTGGCCACCTTGACGATGTGGCGTTCACGGATTTCGACACCGCGGCGGCGCTCATAGGTCCCGGTGACGATGACGGTCTTCCTGTTCAACTTTGCGGCGGTCTGGCGGAGTTCCTTGTTGTCGCCGAAATCCAGTTCCCATCGGACGTCGCCGGACTGGATGATGGTTCCTGTGGTTTCGCCCCCGATGGCCATAACGCCGGTCGAAAGGGTGCCTTTGATTTCCACCTTAATGTAGTCCGGCGAGGCGGTTTGATCTGCCATTGTGTGAATGGAAAAAGCTTCGAGGAGGACAGCGCAAAGCGCGATGAGGAGATATCGGGTTTGCATGACAGTCCGATTGCTCCCACAGGCGCGAGTCGAAGTCAAGGGCCGCGGAGAAGGCAGCGCCCGGGTACGTCAGCGACCCATTGTCTCGGGTGAGACATGGGTCGCGCGATGGTTCAAAGCCGACGGAGGAGCGCCGGTCAGTAGCGGTAGTGTTCCGGCTTGTAGGGGCCTTCGATGGGGACGCCGAGGTAATCGGCCTGCTTCTTCGTGAGTTTCGTGAGCTTCACGCCGATCTTGTCGAGGTGCAGGCGCGCGACTTCCTCGTCCAGTTTCTTGGGCAGGCGATAGACTCCGGGTTTGTAGGTGTCGCGATTCTCCCAGAGATCGATCTGGGCGAGGACCTGGTTTGTGAACGAATTGGACATGACGAAGCTGGGGTGGCCTTCGGCGCAGCCGAGGTTCACCAGGCGGCCTTCGGCGAGGACGTAGATGCTCTTGTCGCCGGGCAGGTCGTAGCGATCCACCTGCGGTTTGATATTCACCTTCGTCACGCCCCTGGCGTTGTTCAGGCGTTCCACCTGGATCTCGTTGTCGAAGTGGCCGATGTTGCACACGATCGCCTGGTCTTTCATCTTCAGCATGTGCTCCAGCGTGATCACGTCGCAGTTGCCGGTAGCCGTCACGTAGATGTCGGCTTCGCCCAGGGTTTCCTCGATCGTGGTGACCTCGAACCCTTCCATCGCCGCCTGCAACGCGTTGATGGGATCGATTTCGGTGACGATGACTCGGGCGCCGAAGCCGCGAAGAGAGTGGGCGCTGCCCTTGCCGACGTCACCGTAGCCGCAGACCACCGCGGTTTTGCCGGCAATCATGACGCCCAGCGCGCGCTTCAGGCCGTCCGCCAATGATTCGCGGCAGCCGTAGAGATTGTCGAACTTCGACTTGGTGACGGAGTCATTGACGTTAATGGCGGGCACGAGGAGTTTGCCGGCTTCGCGCATCTGGTAGAGGCGATGGACGCCGGTGGTGGTTTCCTCGCTGACGCCTTTCCATTCCTTGACGACCCGGGTGAACCATCCCGGCCGTTCGGCGGCGCACTTCTTCAGGAGATTCTTGATTACCGCGACCTCATGATTGTCGCTGGGCGTGTTCACCCAGTCATCGCCCTGTTCCATCTCGTAGCCCTTGTGCAGGAGCAGGGTAGCGTCGCCGCCGTCGTCGACGACGAGTTGAGGCCCCTTGTTGCCCGGGTGGGTGAGCATGTTGAGCGTGAATTGCCAGTATTGCTCGAGCGACTCGCCCTTGAAGGCGAACACGGGCACGCCGGCTTTGGCGATGGCCGCGGCTGCGTGGTCCTGAGTGCTGAAGATATTGCAGCTTGCCCAGCGGACCGACGCGCCGAGCTCCACCAGCGTCTCGATCAAGACCGCTGTTTCGACGGTCATGTGCAATGAGCCCGAGATGCGCACGCCGTTCAGCGGCTTCTTCGAGCCGTACTTTGCGCGAATGGCCATCAGGCCGGGCATCTCGTGTTCCGCCACGGTAATTTCGCGGCGGCCGAGGTCGGCGAGAGAAATGTCCGCCACATAGTAATCGTGGCGCGCGTTGCCATTGCTCCGCGCTGTGGTCTTGCGTCCGTTGGTTCTGGTCAGGGTTGGCATAGTGCGTTCAGATCCGGGTTGTCAGGCGGCGATTTGGGTGCGGCCGCGGCCGTTCGCGAGGGATGCGGCGCGCTTGAGCGTGGACGCGGCGACGGGCGACGTCGAGCGGTTCACGGCCCGGCGCAGCGCCTCCACCTTGTCGGTCTTTTCCCATGTGATATCGGGGTCGTCCTTGCCGAAGTGCCCGTAGTTGGTCGTTTTGGCGAAGATCGGCCGGAGCAGGTCCAATTGTTTGATGATGTCGGCCGGCTTGAAGCTGAACACCTCCCGCACCGCGCGCGTGATGACTTCGTCGCTGACCACGCCGGTGCCGAAAGTATCCACGCACACGCTGACGGGGTGGGGATGGCCGATGGCGTAGGCAAACTGGATTTCGCAGCGCGACGCGAGTTTCGCCGCCACGATGTTTTTCGCCACGTAACGGCCCATGTAGGCGGCGCTGCGGTCCACCTTCGAGGGGTCCTTGCCGCTGAAGGCGCCGCCGCCGTGCCGGCCCATGCCGCCGTAGGTATCGACGATGATCTTGCGTCCGGTCAGGCCGGTGTCGCCCTGGGGGCCGCCGATGACGAAGCGGCCGGTGGGGTTGATGAGAAACTCGGTTTCTTTCGTCAGCATGTCGGCGGGAAGCACCTTCTTGATGACGTGCCTGATGATGAAATCCTCGATCTTCGAGTGTTTGACGTCGGGGGAGTGTTGCGTGGACACGACCACGTTGGTGATGCGCGTGGGTTTGCCGTCAATGTATTGCACTGAGACCTGGCTCTTGGCGTCGGGGCGGAGCCATTTGACGGTGCCGCTCTTGCGCAGGCGGGTGAGCTCGCGGCCCAGCCTGTGGGCGAACATGATGGGCGCCGGCATCAGCTCCGGGGTTTCATCGCAGGCGTATCCGAACATCAGGCCCTGGTCGCCGGCGCCCTGTTCGGCCGTCTTCTTCCCTTCGGCGGCGCGGGCGTCCACGCCGCGCTTGATGTCTTCGGACTGCCCCGTGATGTAGCAGTTGACGAAGACCTTGTCGGCGTGAAACACGTCGTCGGGATGCGTGTATCCGATATCGCGGATGGCCTGGCGGGCGAGGCCGACGAAGTCGATCACTTCGCTCGGGTTGCGGGTACCGATGCTGGGAATGGTGATTTCGCCGCCGATGACCACGACATTGCTCTTGGCGTAGGTTTCGCACGCAACGCGCGATTTGGGGTCTCTGGCGAGGCAGGCGTCGAGGATGTAATCGGAAATGGTGTCGCAGACCTTGTCCGGATGGCCTTCGCCGACCGACTCGGAGGAGAAAATGAAATTCTTGCTCATGAAACGAAGAGGGTTCGCGTTGGTTGCAATGTCATATTGACGTATTCGGATAAGATGATATATCCAGCTCTCGACCCGTCAAACGATATTTCTGAAAAACACGCGCGGAGACCCGGACATGTCCACCACGTTGAAAACCTTGCGGGCGTTGTCGGATCCGACGCGCCTGCGCATCGTCGCGTTGCTGGAGAAAGACGAGCTTTCGGTGAATGAGCTTCAGGAGATCACGCGGATGGGGCAATCCCGGATCTCGACGCACCTTGGATTGCTTCAGGACTGCGGTCTGCTGGAGTCGCGTCGGGAGGGGAAGCGGACGTATTACCGGCTGGCGCAGCAGCCGGACACGAGGACGAGCGAGTTCCTGAAGCTGGCGATTCGCGGGGCGGGGGAGCTGGAGGAACACCAGGCGGATCAGATCAATCTGAAGCGGATTCTGCAGCGGCGCCGGGAGCAGGCGCAGATTTTTTTCAACCAGATTGCGGGGCGGTTCGACCGGGTGTATGGGCCGGGTCGATCGTGGCAGGCGTTCGGGCATTTGCTGCTGCGGATTCTGCCGCCGATTGTGGTTGCGGATCTGGGGGCGGGGGAAGGGTTGTTGAGCGAACTGCTGGCGCGCCGTTGCAAGAAAGTGATCGCGGTGGACAACTCGGAAAAGATCGTGGCGTTCGGAGCGGCGAAGGCGCGAAAGAACGGGTTGAAGAACCTCGAGTTCAGGCTGGGCGACCTGCAGGATCCGCCGATTGAGACGGCGAGCGTGGACCTGGTGATTCTGAGCCAGGCGCTGCATCACGCGGAGGAGCCGGCGAGGGCGATCGAGGCGGCGCACCGGATTCTGCGGGCGCACGGGCAGATCGTGATCCTGGATCTGCTGAAGCACAAGTTCGAGAAGGCGCGGGAGTTGTATGGCGACCGCTGGCTGGGATTCGCGGAGAGCGATCTGCATCGCTGGCTGGAAGCGGCCGGTTTTCGGAAGATCGAGATCAGCGTTGTGGCGCGGGAAGAGCAACCGCCGCATTTCGCCACGATTCTCGCGGGTGCGGAAAAATAGATCGATTCGAGAACGCGCCCGCGCCGGCGGGCGGCAGCGGCGCCTCGGCGCGCGCTCTCAGGCCGGGGTTTTTCGATTCAGAACGCTCTGCACCCAGTCCTGGTTGTCGAGATACCATCGGACGGTTTCGCGAATGCCCTGTTCGAAGTTGTGGGCCGGAACCCATCCGAGTTCCTTTTGGATCTTGGAGGCATCAATGGCGTACCGGCGATCGTGCCCGGGGCGGTCCTTCACGAAGGTGATCAGCTTCCGCGAGTTGCCGCCCAGATGCGGAGCCATTTCGTCGATGAGATCGCAGATCAGTTCCACGATGCGGATGTTGGCCCATTCGTTATGCCCGCCGATGTTGTAGGTTTCGCCGTCCTTGCCGCGGGTCAACACCATCCACAGCGCTTCGGCATGGTCGCGCACGTACAGCCAGTCGCGCACGTTCATTCCGTCGCCATAGACAGGGATGGGCTTGCGCGCTAGGACGCTTTGAATGACGACCGGGATGAGTTTCTCGGGGAACTGGTACGGGCCATAGTTGTTCGAGCAGTTCGTCACAACGGCCGGCAGTCCGTACGTGTGATGATACGCGCGCACGAGCATGTCGCTGGCCGCCTTGCTGGCCGAGTACGGCGAGTTCGGCGCGTAGGGCGTCGTTTCGGTGAAATAGCCGGTCGGGCCGAGGCTGCCGTACACCTCGTCGGTGGAGACGTGATGAAAGCGGACGTTTGCAGGGGCCTGGCCTGAGGACAGCCAGCATTCGCGGCAGGCTTCGAGGAGATGGAACGTGCCGACGACGTTCGTGTGGATGAAGTCGCCGGGCCCGGTGATGGACCGGTCCACGTGCGACTCCGCGGCGAGATGCAGGATGTGCGTGATGGCGTGCTTTCGGACGACTTCGAGCACGGCGGGTTTGTCGCGGAGGTCCACCTTTTCGAAGACGTACTTCGGGTGGCTGGACACGCGCTCGAGGTTCTGGAGATGGCCGGCGTAGGTGAGGCAATCGAGATTGACCAGGCGCACGACCTCGGGCCGGTCGATCACGTGGTGGATGACATTGGAACCGATGAAACCGGCGCCGCCGGTGACGAGCAGATTCATGGGAGATTCAGGTTTCGGGTCGCCATCGGGCCAGTGCGTCATCGAGCGCCTCCTGGACGGGACGGATGCGCACGCCCGTGGAAAGCAGTTTGGTTACATCGAGGACGCAGTTCGACCTGGGTGCCTTCGCGGCCTCGCGATAGAACGCCTCGTCGCTTTCCCAGAACTCGAAGCGTTTGCCCGGTTTGAGCCGCTGTTGGATCGCTTCGACGACCTGCCGTGTGGTGACGAATCCGGGATTGGTGACGTTGTAGGTGCCGAACGGGGCGCGCTGTTCCCAGAGATCGAGGCAGGCGCGCACGAAGTCCGCGCGATGCGAAATGGAATTCACGTTATCGTATACCTTCGCGTAGCGCTGGACCTTGCTGAGGTAGTTGCGCGAGTTGTCGTACTCGTCGAAGGGGATACGCAGGCGCCAGACATATGCCTGGCCGGTGATGACCTCCTCCCCGAGGGCCTTGGTCCCGCTGTAGAAACTGCACGGCGGATCCCGGAACGAGAAGTTCGGCGGATCGTCTTCGGTGAATCCGCGGATGGACTCGGGAGACTCTTCGACGAGTGCGCGCAGGTCGGGTCGGGTGAGATCCTTTTCGACGCGCACCTGTGTGCCTGTGACGATCTTGGCGCCCGAATAGATGCAGCCGGAGGAGACATGGCCCCACGGGATCCGCGCCACCTCGCAGGCATGAGCAATGGTTTGCGGGAGCATGGCGTTGCCGAGGAGCGTGTCCGCCCTGGCCACCTCGCAGGCGTCCACATTCGGTTTGCCGGTGTAACCCGCCGCATTGATCAGAAACGCGGGGGTTGTCTCCCGGAGGAATTGCAGCAGGACGTCAAAGCGCGTGTAGTCCACTTCCCGCCGGGACACGGGCACAAAAGGCCGGTCGCGACGCGTCAGCTCGTCTACGAAAGCTTTTCCGATGTATCCGGATGCGCCGAGGAGGATGATCGAACTCATGCGAGGCGGGCGGCTTCTCCGACGACGCCTTCGAGGTAGGCGCGGTATTCGCATTTGGGGAGTCGATCGACCAGGGAGCGCAACTGGTCGAGGCTGAGGAAGCCTCGTCGGAAAGCGGCTTCCTCCGGACACCCGATTTTGATGCCCTGGCGTTTCTCGATGGTCTGCACGTAGGCGGAGGCTTCGTGCAGGCTGCTGCTGGTGCCGGCGTCGAGCCAGGCGAACCCGCGGCTCAGCCGGTACACGCGCAACTGGCCGCGCCGGAGGTATTCGGTGTTAACGTCGGTGATTTCGAGTTCGCCTCGCGCGGATGGCTTTAACGCGCGCGCGATGCTCACCACCTGGTTGTCGAACAGGTACAATCCTGGCAC
The DNA here is from genome assembly GCA_002385705.1 of Verrucomicrobia subdivision 3 bacterium UBA3939. Taxonomy (GTDB): domain Bacteria; phylum Verrucomicrobiota; class Verrucomicrobiia; order Limisphaerales; family UBA3939; genus UBA3939. The sequence continues at coordinate 53,900 of DGDZ01000036.1, read as the reverse complement.
GGCGTAATTGCTTTTCGGGCGCTTGGGTTTTTCTTCAATGGAAATCGCGCGCCCCTCGGAGTCGAATTCAACCACGCCATAGCGCTCCGGGTCCTGGACGTGATACCCGAAAACCGTGGCGCCGCTGCTGAAGTCGTCGAACGCCTGCTGAAAACAGTCCCCCCCGTAAAAAATGTTGTCGCCGAGAATCAGGGTGACCGAATCGTTGCCGATGAAGGAGTCGGCGATGAGGAAGGCCTGGGCGATGCCTTCCGGGCGCGGTTGCTCGCGGTATTCGATGGATAGCCCCCACTGGCTTCCGTCCCCGAGGAGCTGGCGGAAACGGGGCAGGTCCTGGGGCGTCGAGATGAGGCAGAACTCGCGGATCCCGTTCTCGATGAGGGTAGTGAGCGGATAATAGACCATGGGCTTGTCATAGACCGGTTGCAACTGTTTGCTCGCCACGAGGGTAAGCGGAAACAGGCGCGAACCGGCGCCGCCAGCCAGGATAATGCCTTTCACGGCGCAGAAAGTACGCGCCGCCGTACACGCAAGGCAAGCGACAATTGAACGGACCGGTGTGTCCGGAATTACCGCGGTGTCGGAGTGGTATTTCGCCCGGGCAGGAGCAGTGTGTTGACGGGGACAAACCGGTTGGTGAACGGGAAGGGCGGGGCATTGGTGCCCGACGGATTGCGGACGATGGAAACGGCATCGGCGGTTCCATTCAGTTGCTGGAGCAAAGGAAGCACCTGCTGGAGTTGATTGTGCAGGATGACCATTTGCCGATGCGTTTCGCGGTCCATGCCATAGACGTTGGATCCCAGCATGCCGACGACGTCCGCCCGAGCAGCGATGATCGCCTGGGGAACGGCGGGGCGGCCGGTTGGCGAAATGGGCGGAGCCTGTGCCTGGGCGTTTGCACGGGCTTCGGCTGGACTGCCGGGAGGCGGCACGCCGCCGGTAGTGGCTGCGTAGAGACCGCTGGTGAGCGAGCGCAGGATAGGGAGGGCCTGCTGCACCTCCGCCTGGAGGTTCAGTAGTGCGGCCTGCGCATCTGCAAGATCCGGTTGGTTGCCGAAGACGTTCTGGAAGACCTGCTGATTGGTGAGCGCCGCCGGGCTTTGCGCGGTACCGCCGATGGGTGGAGAGGTTGGGATGACACTCTGCGCGGGCGGGACGATTGCTGGTTTTTCGGCGGGCTGCCCGGGCGCCGGTGTGGGTTGCGAAGGAGGCGTTTGCGGCGCGGTCGCGGGAGCCTGTGGTGTTGAAGGCGCCGTTTGGGCAAATGTGGCCGCGGCTGAGAGGATTGCGACGAGGATCGGAAAGGTTGTCTTCATATCGGTTGATCGTGCTCAGGCGCGGTGCCGGCGCTCTGTAAGCGTTTCCATTCAACCAAGCGTCCGGAAGCCGGATCCTCCATGGGGTAATGTCTCCGTTGCACTTGCTGAATCCTGTCGCGTTGAACCGATGGCCGGTATAGTGTGTGCCCATGAAAAAGGCGCTTGTGCACGCATTCGCGGCGGTGTTGCTGGTGACCGGATGTGGTGATGGTTCGAAGGGAACAGACTCCGGCGGCGGCAACCCGGTTACAGCCCCGGTCGATTATCTGGACGCCATCCACAAGGGTCAGCAATCGGCGGTGAAGACTCTGGACATCGCCGCCATCACGCAGGCGATTCAGATGTTTCAGGTCGAGCACGGGAGAAATCCGAAGGATCTGAACGAGCTGGTACAGACCAGGCACCTGGCGAGGATTCCGGAAGCGCCGGCCGGGTCGAAGATCGTCTATGATCCGGCGACCGGACAGGTGAGGATCGTGCGCGAATGACCGGGCCTAGAGCGCGAGCAGGAGATTGCGAATCTCCTTCAGGCGCGCGGCCGGTTGTTTCCTGGTGAGCCGGGGGAACTTGCCGCCGATCATGATGTAGTCGTTCTGCCGGGTGAGCATCAGGCGATCCTGTTTCACCTCGATGACCGTGATGCCGCGTTGGGCGGCGAGGTTTTTCAGTTCGGCGACCTGGAGCAGCAGTTCGACCGCGGGAACCAGCGGGCCGAAGCGGTCGCGGAGTTCGGCGCGAAGGGCGTCCAACGCCGCTTTATCGGTGGCCTGCGCGAGCTTGCGATAGATGTCAATCCGATGCTGTGGTTCGGGGACGTAGGAATGCGGCAGGAAGGCGAGGGCGGGAGTCGGTGGTGAGGATTTCGTGTCGGCGTTGCCCGGCTCCTTTTCAGGCATCCTTGTGCCCAAACGTGCGCCATTGCCCTCGATCCGTACTTCGGCGCTGGTGTCCAGGAAATCGAGCCGCACCGTCACGTCCACGCGCGGTCTGACCTTCTCGCCTTTCAAGGCTGCGATGCTCTGCTTCAGCAACTGGCAATAGAGTTCGAAGCCGACGGCGGTGATGTGGCCGCTTTGTTCGGCGCCGAGGAGATTGCCGGCGCCGCGGATCTCGAGGTCGCGCATGGCGATTTTGAATCCGCTGCCGAGGGTGGAGTATTGCTTGATGGCGCTGATCCGTTTGCGGACGTCGGTGAGCAGCCGCGCGTGCCGGGGCAGCAGCAGGTAGGCGTAGGCCTGATGGCGATAACGCCCGACGCGACCGCGCAACTGGTAGAGTTCGCTCAGCCCGAACCGATCCGCGCGATCGATGATGATCGTGTTCGCGTTGGGGATGTCAAGCCCGCTCTCGATGATGGTGGTGGACAGGAGCACGTCGGCCTCGCCGTTCACAAATCGGGTCATCACCTCTTCGAGTTCATGGGATTCCATCTGGCCGTGGCCGACGACGATGCGGGCATGGGGAACGAGGGCGCGCAAGCGTTGTTCCACGGTGTGGATGGTCAGCACGCGGTTGTGCAGGAAGAACACCTGGCCGCCGCGGTTCAACTCGCGCTGGATGGCGTCGCGAATCACGCGCTCGTCGTACTCGGTGACAATGGTCTCCACCGGCAGCCGGTCATGCGGCGGCGTCTGGATTGCGCTCATGTCCCGCGCTCCGGTGAGCGCCAGATAGAGCGTCCTTGGGATCGGCGTCGCGCTCAGCGTCAGCACGTCCACCAGTTGGCGCATCATCTTGAACTTTTCCTTGTGCAACACGCCAAAGCGCTGTTCCTCGTCGATGACGACGAGCCCGAGGTCTTTGAAGGAAACGTCGTTCTGAATGAGACGGTGCGTGCCGATGACAATGTCCACCGCGCCCGCGGCGAGGTCGCGAACGATCTTCTGTTGCTGGCGCCGGGTTCGAAACCGGGAGAGCAGTTCGATGCGGATCGGGTAGTCGGCCATGCGCTCGCGGAAGGTGTTGAAGTGCTGTTGCGCCAGTACGGTGGTCGGCACGAGCACGGCCACCTGTTTGCCGCCCATGACCGCCTTGAACGCCGCGCGAATGGCCACTTCCGTCTTGCCGAATCCGACGTCACCGCAAATCAAGCGGTCCATAGGCCTGGCTCGTTCCATGTCGGCCTTCGTTTCGGCGATGGCCTTGATCTGGTCCGGTGTTTCCTCGAAGACAAATGCGCCTTCGAACTCGCATTGCCACGGCGTGTCGGGCGGGAAGGAATGGCCTGGTCGGGATTCGCGCGCGGCCTGGATGGCGAGGAGTTCGGACGCCAGGTCGCGCACGGCGCGTTCGGCGTTCTCGCGGGCTTTCTTCCATCGAGTGCCGCCGAGCGTATTCAGGGGCGGGCGCACCTTTCCGGCGCCGACATACTTGCTGACCAGGTGTGCTTCGGTGACAGGAACGTAAAGGCGCGGCGGAGGCTGGTCCGGATCCGACGGCGCGTACTCGATCACGAGGCATTCGGTCGCGGAAGGCACGGCGCCGCTGGTGGGCTTCGTGCCCGCGCCGGCGGGGAGCACTTTCAGGCCGAGATAACGCCCGATTCCGTGCTGCAGATGCACCACGAGGTCGCCTTCCTCGAGATCAGCAAAGTCGATGTCGAGCGCGGAGCGCGTCGCCTGCGCGTGCGGGGATTTCAGCCGGCGGGGCCGTTGAACCTTGTAACGGCCGAAGATCTCGGCATCGGTGATCACGACGACCCTGGATGGGTCGTGCAGGAACCCGCGGGCGATGGGCGCCACGTGGATGGGCGGCACAGGAGCGAACGGATGCGATTCTTCGGTTGAAGGGGCGATGCCTGTCTTTGGCACCGGGGTGAGGTCCCGCCAGATCTCTTCAAATCTCTGGCGTTCGCCGTCGTTGTTGCAGAAGACATGAACGGCGTACCCCTGCCGCAGCCAGCGGTGAATCTGGTTGAAGAACTCGCGCCGCTGCACCTCGGCAACCGCGGGATCGGGCCTGAGTTCAGCCAGCGGACGATACGCCTCCAACGAACTGAACGCCGCGGTCACGGTCCATTCTGAATTCACTTCCTCCACCGGGTCTGTCCTGTCTAAACTGGCGTTCGGCAGGTCGATCCCTGCTTCGCGGAGCAGCAATTGTGTCGTTCCTCGCCGGCGCAGTTCCTCGGCCAATGCGGTCCAGGAAAGAAAGAACGGATCGCCGGGAAGTATTTGTTGCTCGTAATCGGCGGCGCGGGCATCGATCAATTCCGGCTCACAAAGGAGGAACAGGGTGTTCTCCGGCAGATGATCGAGAAGGGTGCCCAGGCCGGCCGGGCCGGCGCCGGCCTGCTGTTGGGCGCGCAAGGTTCCCAGTTCTCCGGCCGGCGGCAGCACCACGCTCGCAATCTCGTCCCTTGAGATCTGAGTGAGAGGATCGAAGTGACGCAGCGATTCCAGTTCGTTGCCGAAGAACTCCAGGCGGACCGGCCAGGGGCTGGTCACAGGAAAGATGTCGAGAATTCCGCCGCGCAGCGCGATTTCCCCCTTTTGCGTGACCTGTGCTTCCGGTTCGAACCCCTGGTCTTCGAGCCATTCGACGAGGTCGATCGGGTCGATGCGATCGCCGCGTTTCAATGTTCGCGTGTGGCGGGTCAGTTCCTCGGGGGAAAACGTTTTCTGGAGGAGGGCGACGATGCTCGTCACGATCAGCGGCGCGTTCTTGAAGTCTGACGCGCGGGAGAGGGAGAGAGTCACGAGTGTTTCGAGCCGGTCGCTGATCACGTCGGCGTGGGGCAGCTTGCCTTCGTGCGGGAGGATGTCCCATGACGGATAAAAGGCCGGTTGTTCCGGCGGGTCGGCGGTGCGGGCCAGGGCGAGCCAACTGGTGACGTCCTGCTCGAATGCCTCCTGGGTTTTCAGGTTGTCCACGACCAGGACGACCGGGCGGGCAGGGGACAGTTTGCGGAGCAGGGCGGCGAGGAAGGGTTGGGCGGCGAAGGAGACGCCATTGCAGGACAACACCGCCCCCTTCTCCAGGCGTTGCACCAGCCGGTGTACAACGGGAGATTCAGCCACACGAGCAAACAGGTCGGTTGCCGCGCTGTCTGCCAGATGATCCGTCAAATGCGCAAGAACCTCGCAGTTGAAATCGGGCGCGTCAAGGAGCGGTGCTCATCTCGTGCCGCCAAAGGGCACTTCGAGAAAGGCGCCCAGCCAGAACTTCTTGTCCGTGTTGACGCCGTCGAACACGGTTCGCGAGTAGAAGCCCAGTTTGATCTGGCGCTTCCGTGTCGTGTAGCTGAAGCCCGCCTCGATGGAATCCTGGTTCTCCCGCGGCGCGCGCGGATAGAAGATCTCACGCGTGACCGGGTCGAACTCGATGTTGTCGCCGTTGATGCTGCCGAGGTGGCGATACCCGGCGCTCAGTTCCCAGCGCTGGATCTGCTGGAACAGGCCGAACGCAACGATGTATTGGTCGTTGGCCGAGGTGTGATTCCACCGGAACAGGGCGTCGGCGTAAGCGCCAAACCCGGGCCAGCCGAAATGTTTTCTTGCGATGAGTTCCGGCTCGATTGCGGTCGAAGAGTTTCCCGGCGCAAAGGGAAAGTGTTCATCAAAGCTGCCCGGCACGATCGCGCCGGCGCGAAAGGCGAGCGAGGGCAACCATTCGGGCCCGTTCTCCTGTCCTTCCTGGAAGATCTGGCAACGGATTCCGAAGACGATATCCATGAGCCCTGAAGTGGAGTCGGCAGAACCGTCGTCGGAGAAGAAACGCCAGCCCACGGTGGTGTAGCCCACGGCAAGGTCGGCGGCCCATCGGTCGGTCAGGCCGTACTGCACGGACACAAAGCCCTGGTTGATATCAATGCCGTAGTGTTCACCGCGCGTTTCGTAATCGGCCTTGTAACGGTCGTGTCCCGCCCAGAAATAGTAGGCTTCGGATTCCTGATACGTGAGGCGGACGAGCCACTGGCCCTTTTGCGGCACGCTGGCCCATTCGCCGAACGGCGTGTGAGGCGCGTTTTCGCTCGCCGCGGCGGAGTAGGCCAGGCCCAGGGCCGCCGCCAGCAGGCATCGTCCGGAGCGCAATCTGAGTCTCATAAGGCCGGCGATGTTACGCAGCGGCTGAATTTGCTTCAATCCGCATGTGCTTTTTCCAATAATCGCGCGATATGAGAATCTTCGATCTTTCGGGAGAGGTAGCAGTGGTCATTGGCGCCACCGGAGCGCTGGGCGGTGCCATCGCGGAAGGCCTGGCGGAAGCGGGCGCTGCCGTGGCGGTGGTGGGCCGCAACGAAGAACGCGGACGGGCGCGGGTGAGCGCCATCGAGTCGCGCGGAGGCAAGGCGGCGTTCTTCAGCGCCGACGCTGTTCGTCGCGAGAGTTTGCATGCGGCGCACGAGGCGATTGTGAAGACGCTGGGCGCGCCGACGATTCTGGTCAACGCGGCCGGCGGCAACGACCCGAAAGTGACCGTGGTGGGCGACAATACATTCGACAAGATCCCACTGGACGCGTGGCGGGCGAATTTCGATTTGAACCTGGTGGGCGGTGTGCTTCTGCCGTGCCAGGAGTTCGGGGCCGCAATGGCTGAGCGAGGCAAGGGGAGCATCATCAATATCGCGAGCGTGTCCGCGCATCTGCCGCTGTCGCGGGTGGTGTCGTATTCGGCGGCGAAGGCGGCGGTGTTGAACCTGACGATGTTCCTGGCGCGGGAATGGGCGCCGAAGGGCGTGCGGGTGAACTCGATCACGCCCGGTTTTTTTCCTGCGGAACAGAACCGCAAGCTGCTGTTCAAGGACGACGGTTCGCCGACCGACCGGACCAGATCGATCTGGGCGCACACGCCGATGAACCGCTTTGGCGAGGCGCATGAGCTGGTGGGAGCGGCGGTGTTTCTCGCCAGCCCGAAAGCCAGCAGCTTCGTGACCGGAACGGATATCCGCGTGGACGGCGGGTTCCTGTGCCAGACGATCTGAAGACTGGCATCCGCGGGACGGATCGGGAAGGCCGAAGGCAAAGTCCTGACGCGAATTGCGCGAATGAGCGCGACTTGGCAGGCTGAAGGCCTGACACAAGACAGCCCAGGGCAAGCGAGCCTGCGAGCGGCGCCCTGGGAGCAGATCCTCAAAGAGATCGCGAGCCTTGCAAGGGCGTCACAGTTCCCACACTGAACCATTCACGAACCCGGACACGAAATTGCGCCAATGAACCGCGTATCTTCCTTGACGTTCTTGCGTCTTCGCGCCTTTGCGCCTTTGCGTTGAAACTGGTCGCAGGCAAACCGCACGATCTCGGTTCTTAACGCAAAGAGTGTCGACGCGTCGGGACAATTCTTGTCGCATACGCGCGCGGAATTGTCCCGCGTTCAAAAAGGCGGAATTGTGTAAGCATGAGGCAACCAAGCGCTTGGCAATTTTGGCAGGACAATTCTTGTCGCGTATGCGCGCGGAATTGTCCCGCCGCCAGATCGCCGCAACCACGGATTACTGCGCGGGTCGCAGGGCTTCGGCGCGGCCGCGGGGGATGCGGCCGAGGTGGAAGATCAGGAAGCCGTGCAGAAATGCCCTTAAGTTCCGAACATCCGCGGGAGCGGGTTTCAGGTTCGCGATCTCCGGCCAGGTGGAATCCGCGAGTGCGGCCACAAGATCCGCCGTGGTTTTCGCGAGGCGCGATTTTTCCGGTGAGGGTTCGAGGCCGAGCAGGCGCAGCAGTTTGATTTCGAACGCGAAGATGTTCCGCGCCAGGACGCCGGACGCAGGCAACGATTCCAGGAACTCCAGGAAGAGCTGCAGGATCTCCGGAATGGGTGTTTCGGTCTCGGTGGTTTGTTCAATCAACGCGGCGCAATAGCTGGCCTGGCGGAGCCCGGCGAGGTCGCGACGGAGCGATTCGTGCGTTTCGCGCAGGCTGACTTCGTGCAGGGTGTGCAGGTCCGACCGGCGGCTGCGGTTGAAACTGAACTCGGCTTCGTAGAACAGATCGAGTTTGCCGCGAAAGGGTGACTTCGGCCGGCGCGCGCCCTTCGCGACGGTGCTGATCCGGCCCTGTTCCTGAGTGAGCCAGTGCACGATCAGGCTGGTGTCCGTGAGTGGACGCGTGCGGAGAATGACGCCCTGTGCGCGTTCGATCATGTCCGGCGTCCGCCGAGCGCGCGGAGGGCGAACAATCTGCCGGCCCGTTTGAGCAGGCGGTCCTCCTCGCGTTTCATGCGGCGGCGTTTGGCGGGCTGGAGGTCGTCGTAGCCGCAGGCATGGAGCAGGCCGTGGATCAGGTAGCGCACCAGTTCGCTTTGCCAGCTTGTGCGGTACTGCCGCGCCTGGCGGATGGCTTCATCGATGCACAGGAAGATGTCCGCCTGCAAGGGTCGCGGCGGGACGCCTTCGCCCGGGCTTTCCTGATAGGCGAACGTGATGACGTCGGTGGAACCCTCGTGTTGAAGATGGGTGCGATTCAGTTCCGCCATGCGCGCCGAGCCGACGATGAAGAGGCCGATTTCGAACTCGTCAACGTGCAGGGCGTCACGGAGCAGTTCGCGCGCGATCCGGGCGAGGCGTCGCTGATCGAGGCGGACCTTGCGCTGCCGGTTGCGGATGACGAGCGACGCGTTCACGAGCCCTGGTTGCGGCCGCGGGCGTCCTTGCCGCGGTGTTCCTCGTACGCCGCGATGATGCGTTGCACCAGCGGGTGGCGGACGACGTCGCGCCGGGTGAGTTCGATGACGGCGATGCCCTCTATGTGGCCCAGGATGCGATGGGCTTCGAGCAGGCCGGATTGTTTGTGGGGAGGAAGATCGATCTGGGTTTCGTCACCCGTGATCACGGCCTTGGAGTTCAGGCCGATGCGCGTGAGGAACATGAACATCTGTTCCATCGTCGCGTTCTGGGCTTCGTCGAGGATGATGAACGCGTTGTTGAGCGTGCGTCCGCGCATGTAGGCGAGCGGCGCGATTTCAATGATGCTGCGTTCCATGTATTTCTGGACGTCTTCAGCCGGCAGCATGTCATGCAGCGCGTCGTGCAGCGGGCGCAGGTATGGCATGATTTTCTCGTAGAGATCGCCCGGAAGAAACCCCAGCGCTTCGCCGGCCTCAACTGCCGGGCGGGTGAGGATGATGCGCGAAACGCGGCCCTCGCGCAGCGCCGAGAGGGCGGTTGCCACCGCGAGGTAGGTTTTGCCGGTGCCGGCCGGGCCGATGCCGAACGTGATGTCATGGGTCCGAATGGCATCCAGGTATTTCTTCTGGCCGACGGTTTTGGCGGTGACGCCGGCCTTCTTGTCGGATGTCAGCACGCGGTCGCTCATAATGCTCTTGAGCGTGGAGACGCCTTCGTTTTTCACAATCTGGAGCGCGTGGGCGAACTCGCGGTTGCGGATCGGCGTGCCGGCCTTGAGCGAGGACTCCAGGGAAAGGAACAGGTGCTTGGCGCGATCGATCGCGTCGGCGTCGCCTTCGAGCCGGATCCAGCCTTCGCGGGAGGTGGCTTTGACGCCGAGCTGCTGTTCCAGCGACTGGAGGTTGCGGGAGTCGTTGTTGTAGAGCTGTTGGGCAAGTCGTGCGCTTTCGAAGTGGAGCGTTTCCGTTGGCATAGACGGTCAGTGGAGGGAAGTGGGCCGGCCCTGTTTCATGCAGCCAATGCGGCTCGCAGGCGGGCGGCCACGTCGCGCAGCGCCTCGGGAATCACGGTGGTGTTCCCGAGAACCGGCATGAAGTTGGTGTCGCCGTTCCAGCGCGGCACGACGTGAATGTGCAGGTGCTCGAGAATGCCGGCGCCGGCGCACTTGCCGAGGTTGATGCCGATATTGAAACCGTCCGGTTTCATCGTCTGAGTAAGAGCCTTTTTGCAGCGGCGCGTCAATTGCATGAGATCGGTCAACTCTTCCGCCGTGAGATCGTCGAGGTCGGCGGTTTGCCGGTAGGGAACGACCATCAGGTGCCCGCCGGTGTAGGGATAGCGGTTCAACAGGGCGAAGCAGGTCCGGTCCCGGGCGATGACGTAGTTGGCTTCGTCGTCACTGGATTGCGCGATCGAGGTGAAGAGACTCGAGTCGAGAGCCGGCCTGGGCGACAGGATGTATTCGATGCGCCATGGCGCATGCAACGGTTCCATGCGCACAAGCTAGTGAGGCGGGGCAGCAAAGTCAAAGTGACGTGAGGGCGCACCGGGGAGCTTCTTTGAACATTCAACGCTCAACGTCCAACTTGTCCTGTTTCCCGCCCCCTGCAAAAGGCGCTGGGCGAGAGAAGATCCCCTGGACCTGGGCGTTGAATGTTGAATGTTCAATTACGCATCCGCCTTCGTCCCAGCGGAATCCGAACTTGTCCGGAAGTGGCGCTCTCGGGCGAAACCTTGCGCCCCGAGCTCCCGTCTTTTCGATCATGCTCAAGGTTCTGGACCCGGGCAGATGGGATTTCACCACGGCGGCGCATCTATTGAACCGCGCCGGGTTTGGCGGAACACCCGACGAAATTCAGCGCCTGGTGGCTCTGGGGCCGGCAAAGGCGGTTTCTTCGCTGGTCGATGTCGAGCGGATCCCGGATCCGACGCCGAATCCGTCCTGGGCACGTCCTGATCCCGAGCGGCTGCAGCGGCTGGCGGCCCTGCGGCAGGCGTCCCCGGAACAGCGCCAGCAAATGCAGCGGGAAGAACAGCAGCTGCAGCGGGAGCGGCTGCTCGAGCTCCGCGGCTGGTGGCTGGAACGCATGGCGAAGGGACCGCGACCGCTCCAGGAGAAGATGACGCTTTTCTGGCACGGGCACTTCGCCACCAGTTTCCAGAAGGTTCGCGACGCCTATTACATGTGGCGGCAGAACGACCTGTTCCGCCGGTTCGGCCTTGGGAACTGGACCCGCCTGCTGGTCGAAGTGGGCAAGGACCCGGCAATGTTGATCTGGCTGGACCAGGCGCAGAGCCGGCGGCAGCACCCGAATGAAAACTTCGCGCGCGAGCTGATGGAATTGTTCACGCTGGGGGAAGGGCATTACACGGAGAAGGACGTGACCGAAGCGGCGCGCGCGTTGACGGGCTGGTCGCTGAACCGCCAGACGCAGGAGTTCGTTTACCGGCGCGCCTTTCACGACAACGGGGTGAAGACCATTCTCGGACGGACAGGCAACTTCGACGGAGACGACGTCATCCGGATCCTGGTGGCCCAGCCGCAGGCGGCGCTGTTCATCACGGCGAAGCTGTGGACCTTTTTCGCGGGAGAATCGCCGTCGCCGGAATTGAACCAGGCGCTGGCGGATGTGTTCCGGCGGAACGGCAATGAGTTCAAGCCCCTGTTGCGCGCGTTGTTCCTCAGCGAAGAGTTTTACTCGCCGCATCTGATCCGGCAGCAGGTGAAGAGCCCGGTGCAATGGCTGGCAGGCAGTGTGCGCATGCTCGAGCGCGACCTGCCGCCGGCGCAGGTGTGCGCGAACCTGCTGAGAACGCTGGGGCAGGATCTGTTCGCGCCGCCGAATGTGAAGGGCTGGGATGAGGGATTCGCGTGGATTTCCACCAGCACGCTGCTGGCGCGGTACAACTACTCGGCGTTGCTGGCTGAAGGGGTGATGGCAGCGGGGGAGATGGCAAATCGCCCGCGAGCCATGGCCGCCGGACGGCGCATGGCAAACCGCGCGCGAGCGGGCCGCACCGGAGCGGTGGACGTTCGCAAAATCCTGACGGACGAAGAGCGCAGGGACAAGACGCTGCTCCTTGGCGCGCTTCAGAAACGCCTGCTGCAATCGAACCTGAAACCCAAACAGGAACGGGCCTTGCGCGAGTATTTGGAATCGAAGGGCGACCTGGATGACGACGAGATCCGGGGCGCGATGCGACTGATCATGAGCACACCGGAGTACCAATTGACGTGAAAACGGAACCCACACTTCAGACACGGCGGGAGTTTCTGCGCAGCACGGTCCTGACGAGCGCGTTGTCATGGACGGTGCCGGGCTTTCTTGCGAACACGTTCGCCTCGTTGCAGGCGCAGGCGGCGGACAGCGCGACGCAGATTGCGACGGGGCGTGATTCGACGATCCTCGTGATTCTTCAAATGGCGGGCGGGAACGACGGGCTGAACACGGTCGTTCCGTTCGCGAACGACTATTACGTGAAGAGCAGGCCGCGCCTGGCGTTGAAAGGCGACCAGGTGCTGAAACTGAACGATTCGCTCGGACTGCACCCGGCATTGACGGGATTCAAGGAGCTGTACGACGCCGGATGCATGTCGATTGTGCAGGGCGTCGGATATCCGAATCCGAACCGGTCGCATTTCCGGTCAACGGAGATCTGGCAGACGGCGGCGGATGCGGATCGGTTTGAGAAGTACGGGTGGCTCGGGCGCTACTTCGACAACGCGTGCTCCGGGTGCGATCCGACGGTGGCGATCCACATCGGGCGGCAGATGCCGCAGGCGTTCACGGCGAAGACTCCGAAGGGCGTGAGCCTGGAGAACCCGCAAAGTTATCGCTTTATCAGTTCCGAGCGCGGCGGAGGCGGCGAGGACATGATGGAACAGTCGTTCCGTGAGATGAATGAAGCGGACGACGCGGGGAATTCGGGCGGCAGCATCACAGCGATCAGCGGTCCGGGCATGGAGATGCGGGGATCGGCGCTGGATTTCCTCGAGCGAACGGCCCTGGACGCGCAGATCAGTTCGGACACGATCCGGGCCGTGAGCGCGCGGACGCAGAACCGGGTGACCTACCCGGCGTCGCAACTGAGCAATTCGCTGAGGCTGGTGGCGCGACTGATCGGCGGCGGCATGCCGACGCGGATTTATTACGTGTCGCAGGGGGGCTATGACACGCACACCAACCAGCCCGGGACGCAGGAACGGCTGCTGCGGGATCTGGGCGGAGCGGTGCAGGCGTTCATGAACGACATGAAGGCGCAGGGCAATCTCGGGCGCGTCTTATTGATGACGTTCAGCGAGTTTGGCCGTCGCGTCGCCGAGAATGCCAACAACGGAACGGATCATGGCGCCGCCGCGCCGCTGTTTGTTTTCGGCGGGAAGGTGAAGCCCGGACTGGCGGGCACGCATCCGAGTCTGGCGCCGGAGGACCTTGTCAACGGGGACCTGAAACACACCGTTGATTTCCGTTCCGTTTACGCGGCGGTGCTCGAGGGATGGCTGAAAACGCCGAGCGAACCGGTGTTAGGAAGGCGATTCGAACCGTTGGGCCTGCTGGTGTGAAAGAGTTGGCCGGGCGTCGGCCTGGTCTTTCCAGCGATACCGCGTCTCGGCCGCTCTCCGGGCCAGGGTGCGTGCGACGGTCAGTGCTTCGTTCCACGGCAGGTTATCAATGCGAGGCCCGCCTCCCGTGTTTGCCTGGCCGGCGGTATCCACAATGAGCGTGGCGACCCGGTGCCGTCGATCAAACGGCGTCTGGCGGATCACAACTGCCTGCGTGTTGCGAATGGGAACAATGTGGGTCGCGCGACTCAGCCAGCCGCGCCGGGTGCAGAAGAAGCGTTCTCCCATCCAGTATCCAAGGTGGCGGTAACTGAGGACGTTCAGGACGAAAACCAGCGGAATCAGCGCCAGCGGCCAGAGCGCAATCCAGTGTTCCTGCACTGTCCAAAGACCCCATGCGAGAACGAGGCACACCAGGGATCCCTTGGCTGTGCCGCGCCGAATGGCGCGGCGCGAAACGCGTTTCCATTCCGCTTCGCTCCGTTCGAAGTCGGGGAAGAATTCCGGCAGCATCTGTTCCACCTCGTCGCGCGGCACCGCCGGCAACAGGACGTCGTGGCCGCTCGTGCCGCCTTCGCCCTGGTCCGGCCGGCTGCCCGCGGTATCGGCGCGCAGCGTCGCGAGGTGGAAGAGGCGCCGCAGCATCTTCTCCTCGATCTTCAGCACCTGAATGCGCCGGCGCGGCAGGCTGCTGGAACGCCGCGTCAACAATCCGAACGACCGATGCAGGTCCTCGCCGTTGCGGACGAGTGTGAATTGATAGAACAGGAGAATGGAACCGGTGACGGAGAAAATCATTCCCATGGCCACGAGCAGGAAAGCCCCTGCCAGCAATTGCACCCAATGGGTTTCGAGGCCCTGGCTGAACAGCTCTTCAGCCATCCTGCCCAGCGTGGCGCCAATGCGCTCCGCCGCGGTTTCGGGCAGCAGGTCGTCCACGAGACTGAAACCGACGGCGAGCAACGCCAGGACGGACGCCATCTGGTTCGACGTGAGCCCGGCGACGACGAGCTCGCGCACGCTGAGAGTGCGGATGACGTGCCCCTGGCTGACGGGCTGAGGCTGCGTCGCGGGAGAGGTGCCGCGCGCGATGGAGACCTGTTCGAAGATGGCGGCGCGCAGGCGCTCGGCTTCGGGTTTGGCGAGCACGGAGAGCGATGCTTCCGGGCCTCTGCCGCCGGCTGTCTCGATTCTCACATCCGCCATGTCAAACAGTCGATGCAGGAGGCCCTGTTCAATCCGGATGTCCTGGACGCGGGAGAGAGGGATGTTGCGTTCGGTGCGGCCGAACAGGCCTTCCGCGGTGACCAGTTCGCCGTTCTCGATCCGATAGGTGAAGGTGAAATAACGAATCACGGCCACCGCAATCGGGATGATGAGCAGCAGAAGAAAGAACAGGGCCGAGAACGACTGGTTGCGGCCGAGAAAGAGGACGACGATGAAGGGGATGATGAATTTCTGAACCACCGCCCAGGTGCTGAACGCGAGAGTCATCGGGTGCAATCGGCCCTCGAACAGAGCGGCGGCCGGCGCGACGCGTTCAGGCGCGATGACCGGCGGCGCTTCGCCGGGACCGGCATTCCAGCCCGGCGGAATCACCGGCGGCAGAGGCGGCGGCTGCGGAGCTGGATTGTCGCTGGGGTCGCCGGTCATGGCATTCAGACCGCGTCGTCGCCGCCGATGGCGGCCAGTTGATCGCGCAATCGGGTGGCGAGACCGGCCTCGAGCCCGGGGATGGAGATGGCGGATTGCACGGTGCCGGCGGTGTGCAGCGAGAGCGAGGCGAGGCCGAGGGAGCGTTCGATCGGACCGCGATGGAGGTCCACGTGCTGCAGACGCGACAGCGGGAGAAGCTGGACGACGCGGAACCAGACGCCGCTGCGTGTCTCGAGCACTTTGCCGTCGATGCGATAGCCCCAGGCGCGGTAGGCGCGGGGAGGATACCAGAAGAACGTGAACGCGCGGAACAGGCCTATCAGGATCCAGAGAGCGGCGGCGGGAAGGAACGCGCCGCGAACATTGGCAACGAGGACGAAAAGCGGAATCAGGAGCACACCCATCAGAACCGCCGATCCGATGAGCTGCTGAATGCGCCACAGCGTGATCACCTGCGGGTCGAGCGGCAGAAATTCCGGCCCGCCCGGTTCGCCGGCTTCCGGCGAAACCGGCGGATGTACCGGTTGTGTCGGGTAGTTGTCCATGCTTGCCTGTGCGCGATATCGACACTCTTTCATAGCCGAGCGGGCGCCGGAATCACAGTAGGAAATTTCAAGCAGGGAATGAGGCGAGGAATGAATTGACATTGCCGGATTCGGCGGTTCACTGGACGTCGTGGTCCGGTGCGCGTGCAGGACCCAACGCACGCCTCACGGGGCAGCTGATTCCACCACGAAGCAATCGAATTGAATCGCTTTATGAGTCGCAACGAATCGTTTCTGAGCATTGGCAGCCTTCCGAAGATCGGCATTCGACCGGCGATCGATGGCCGGCGGCGGGGAGTTCGCGAATCCCTCGAAAACCAGGTGATGGGCATGGCGCGCAACGTGGCAAAGTTCCTTTCCGCCCGTCTCCGTTACCCGAACGGCAAGCCGGTCCAGTGCGTGATTGCCGACAGCTGCATCGGCGGTGTTGCCGAGGCGGCGGCGTGCGCGGACAAGTTCCGCCGGGAAGGGGTGGGAGTGTCGCTGACGGTGACGCCGTGCTGGTGTTATGGAAGCGAGACGATGGACATGGATCCGCTGACGCCGAAGGCGGTCTGGGGATTCAACGGAACGGAGCGGCCCGGCGCGGTGTACCTGGCGGCCGTTCTCGCAGGGCACAATCTCAAGGGGTTGCCGGCCTTCGGCATTTACGGGCGGGACGTTCAGGACGCTGGTGATACAAGCATTCCGCAGGATGTGCAGGAGAAGCTGTTGCGGTTCGCGCGCGCCGGGCTGGCGGTGGCGATCATGCGCGGCCGGAGCTATCTCTCGATCGGCGGCGTCTCGATGGGCATCGCCGGTTCCATCGTGGATCCTGCGTTCTTCGAAAGCTACCTCGGGATGCGCGTCGAGTGCGTGGACATGTCCGAACTCGTGCGGCGCATGGAGGAAAAGATCTACGACGAACGGGAATTTCGCCGGGCGCTGGCCTGGACGCGGCGGAACTGCAAGGAAGGTACGGATTGGAATCCGCCGAAGCAGCGCCGGGATGCGAAGCGGAAGAATTGGGAGTGGGAAACGGTGGTGAAGATGACGATGATCATGCGCGATCTGATGATCGGCAATCCGCGCCTGCGCACGCTGGGATTTGGGGAGGAGGCGCTGGGGCACAACGCCATTGCCGGAGGGTTTCAGGGGCAGCGACAGTGGACGGACCATTTTCCCAACGGCGATTTTTCGGAGGCCATCCTGTGTTCGTCGTTCGATTGGAACGGGATTCGGCCGCCGATGATACTGGCGACCGAGAACGACAGCCTGAACGGAACCTGCATGCTGTTCGGGTATTTGCTGACGAACACGGCGCAGATCTTCGCGGATGTCCGCACGTACTGGAGCCCGGATGCCGTCCGTCGCGTCACCGGCATGGATCCGGTCGGGGAACTGGGGAATGGGTTTTTGCATCTGATCAACTCGGGCGCCGCGACGCTCGACGGCACCGGCGAGCAGACGCGGGACGGCAAGCCGGCGATGAAACCGTTCTGGGAGATCAGCGAGGCCGAAGTGAAGAAATGTCTGAAGGCCACTACCTGGCCGGCGGCAGTCTATGAGTATTTCCGCGGCGGCGGTTTTTCGTCGTGCTACGTATCACGCGGAGGCATGCCGATGACCATGTGCCGGATCAGCATGGTGAAGGGGTTGGGACCGGCGCTCCAGATTGCCGAGGGATACTCGGTGGACCTGCCGTCCGAAATGCATCGCGTTCTCAACGAGCGAACGAATCCGTCGTGGCCCACGACCTGGTTCGTGCCGAACCTGACCGGGCGCGGCGCGTTTCGCGATGTGTACTCGGTGATGAACAACTGGAGCGCCAATCATGGATCGATCAGTTATGGGCATATCGGGGCAGACCTGATTGCGCTGGCGTCGATGCTTCGTATCCCGGTCGCCATGCACAATGTGCCGGAAGAACAGATCTTTCGTCCGTCCTCCTGGAATTTGTTCGGAACCGCGGATCTCGAGGGCGCGGACTATCGCGCCTGCGCCAATTTTGGTCCGCTCTACGGTTAAGAGCGGACGGAATGCGTCGGGATGAACGCGCCGGCGGGCGGTTGCATGACGTCCGAACCGGCGTTGCGAACGACAAAATTGGTTCAGCTTTTCCCAACCGCAGTTGTGGAAAAATTGGAATGGCGGCGGCGCCGGTGTGAGAGAATGCGGGGCGTGGGCGCGCGTGTGCCGGCGCACGGCGCACATTGACCGGTGGCTCGCGAAGTGCCGTGTTTACAGGCGTTTTGCGCTTCACCGGCATCCGTGAGCGCATGGCATTCCCGAGGGGGCGCATAAGGGAAACCCTTAGTGGGTCTAGTTGTGTTCCTGCAAACGCGAACAGGGGTGGCCCTGATTGTGGAAGTTTCTCTGTTCTCCTAATTTGCGGGCATGCAAACAACATTGGTAAGGCAAGATTTGGCGAGCCAGGCCAACGCTGTGGAGAGTCGGAAGGAAGCCGGTCTGCCTCGCATCACTGATCCGGCGCTGCAGCGGGGAGCGTTCAAGAGCAGAAACCCATTCGCGGCGCCGGGGAACGGGAACGGGAATACCAATCGCGCACTGGTGGAGGCGCTCGCCAACTCCCGCATTTACCAGGAATACGAGAAAGCTTTCAGCGAAGCGACGGGTCTGCCGTTGACGTTGCGGCCGGTTGAGTCCTGGCAGTTGCCGCATCATGGCAAGCGCAACGAGAACCGTTTTTGCCACATATTGGCCCAGAAAAGCCGCGCGTGCGGCGAATGTTTGCAGGTCCAGGAACGGCTTTCGGAAAGGGCCGCCGAGGAACCGCACACCACCAGTTGCGCCATCGGCATGTGCGACACCGCGGTGCCGGTGCGGCTGGGCGACCGGCTGATCGGGTTTCTGCAGACGGGCCAGGTCTTTCGCAAGAAACCCACGCGGACGCAGTTCGAACGCGCGGTCCGGCAGGTGGCCGAGTGGGGCATTGACGCGGACGAGAAAACGCTGGAAGATGCTTACTTCTCGACCCGCGTGATTTCGCCCAGGCAGCACGAGTCGATCGTGAAGCTGCTGTCGATCTTTGCGCAGCACCTGTCCATGTTGAGCAACCAGGTGGTCGTGCAGCATGAAAACGCCGAGCCGCCGGTGATTACCCGGGCGAAGGAATACATCCACGAACACCAGACCGAGGAACTGTCCCTGGGGCAGGTGGCCAGGGCGGTGAACACCAGCACGTTCTACTTCTGCAAGATGTTCAAGAAGGTGACGGGGATCAATTTCACCGATTACCTGTCGCGGGTGCGCATCGAAAAGGCGAAGAACCTCCTCCTCAACCCGAACCTGCGCGTGAGCGAGATCGCGTTCGAAGTGGGATTCCAGTCGCTGACGCATTTCAATCGCGTGTTCAAGAAGATCCTCGGCCAGTCGCCGACGCAGTATCGGGCTCAATTGCTGGGGCGCTAGGCGCCGGGGATGAAGGACGTCATGGGAGCGGTGCGAGTCATGAAGAATTGTCAGACCAGTCGGGAGTTGGTGTTGCACGGCGACCGTTACGTGCCGCTGGCCGTTCCGGTCTATGTGCAGTGCGACGGCGGCAAGCGCCTGGCCTATCGGGATTCCAAGGGCGTGTGGCGCGACTTCCAGACCATCGAGGCGCTGTCGGGCCCGGTGAGCATCGTGCCGTTTCCCCGCGTTTGAACGGCGCCGTTCAGCACCGGGTTCGTCCGGCCCCTGGGCGGGCGCGCGGCCTTCCTCGTTTTTCATGAGTGGACTTGGGCGAGTCGATCGCGATACTGGTCCGGGAATCCGATGACCAACTATTCGCGCATGACCCGGGCGGACCTGATCACCCGGCTGCAACAACTGGAATCGCAGGGCGCCGGCGCGCCGGCTGCAAAGGAGCAAATGGCGGAAGCGGCTCGTCGAGACAGCGAAGAGCGCCTGCGCGCAATTCTCGAGACGGCTGTCGAGGCCATCATCACCATTGACGAGCGCGGGCAGATCGAATCGTTCAATCGCGCCGCCGAGCGGATGTTCGGTTATTCGGCGGCGGAGGTGATCGGGCAGAACGTGAGCCTGCTCATGCCGTCTCCGTACCGGGAGGAGCATGACCGCTACATTCAGAATTACCTCTCGAGCGGCCGCGCGAAGATCATCGGGATCGGCCGCGAGGCGGTGGCCCGGCGGAAGGACGGCTCTGTTTTTCCGATCGACCTCGCGGTGAGCGAGGTGCGGCTGGCCAACCGGCGGCTCTTCACGGGGTTCATTCGCGACATCACCGAGCGCCGGCGCGCTCAGGAGAATCTTTCGTCGCTCGCGCAGACGCTTGCGGAGAAAAACAAGGAGCTGGAGACCATCGTCTATATCGCGTCTCACGATCTGCGGTCGCCGCTAGTGAACATCCAGGGCTTCAGCCGCGAGCTCGCCCAGGCGTGCGCGGCGCTGGAAGCCAGGTTGAAACGCGGATCACCGGACGCCGAGATCCACCGCCTGCTTCGCGAGGATATTCCCGAGGCGCTGCAATACATTCAGGCCGGCGTGACCAAGATCGACGCGCTCCTGACGGGTTTTCTGCGCTATTCGCGCCTGGGACGGGCCGCGTTGAAGATTGAGCGGTTGAAGATGTCAACGCTGCTGGAGGACATCGTTCGGGCGATGGAATTTCAGATCCAGCAGGCGGGCGCGACCGTGACGCTGGGCGACCTTCCGGACTGCATGGGCGATTCCACGTTGATCGGACAGGTGTTCTCAAATCTGCTGGAGAACGCGCTCAAGTATCGCAGTCCGAAGAGAGCACCGAAGATCCGCGTCGAGGGAACGGTCGAGAGCGGGCGGGCCGTCTATGCCGTGCGCGACAACGGCGTGGGCATCGCGAAGGAGCACCAGGGCAAGATTTTCGAGATTTTCCACCGACTGCACCCGGAAGCGAGCGAGGGCGAGGGCCTCGGGTTGACGATTGCCCAGCGCATTCTCGAACGGCACCAGGGGAGGATCTGGGTTGAATCGGAGCCGGATCGCGGATCGGCTTTTTTTGTTTCCTTGCTTGCTGCCCCGAAGGCAAAGTAGGGCGCATGAGTTCGCCACGGGAAGTCACGATCCTCATTGTGGAGGACGACAGCGGCCACGCCCGGTTGATTGAAAGGAATCTCACCCGGGCGGGATTGAACAACGCGGTCCACCGGTTTGAGAACGGGCAGGCGATTCTGGACTTCCTGTTTCGACGGGGTCCGGAACCGCACCGCACGCATGACGGCCCGTATCTGATCCTGCTGGATATTCGCATGCCGCGCGTGGACGGGATCGAGGTGTTGCGGCAGATCAAGAGCGACGGGGAGCTGCGGCGGATTCCGGTGATCATGCTGACGACGACGGACGATCCTCGCGAGGTCGAGCGGTGCCACGACCTGGGTTGCAGCAGCTACATCGTGAAGCCCGTGGATTACGAGAAGTTTGCCGAAGCGATCAAGAGCCTCGGGCTTTACATATCGCTCGTCCAGGTGCCGGAAGTGGGAGATGCGAAATGATATGAGCATGGAAGGCGGCGACCAGCAGCCGCGAACGATTTTCGTCGTGGACGACGACCGCGGCCTGTTGCGGCTGATCGAGAAAGCGTTGCAACGGGAGGGGTTTCAGACCCGCACGGCGGGTTCGGGCAGGGAGGCGATTGAATGGCTGACCGCGAACCGCGCCGATCTTCTTCTGCTGGATCTCAAGCTCCAGGATCTCGAGGGAAAGGAAATCATCCGGCGCCTTTCGGAGGCGAAACGGGCGGTGCCGTTCATCATTATCACCGGCCAGGGCGACGAACGGGTCGCGGTGCAGATGATGAAGAGCGGCGCGCGCGATTACCTGGTCAAGGATGGCGATTTTCTTCAGTTCGTTCCCGAGGTGGTCAGGAATGTCCTCGAGCAGATCGACACCGAGCAACGGCTGGCAGCGGCCGAGGAGCGGGTGAATCTCATTCAGAGCGTTGTGGAGCGCGGATTCAGCGCCGTGCTCATCGCCAGCGCGGACGTTCCCGAGCCGAAGGTGCTCTACATCAATCCGTCCTTTGCGAAGCTGACGGGGTATTCGCCGGACGAGGTGATCGGCAAACCGTTGAGTGAGCTGACCCGGCTGAGCTGGCTGTCGCAACGGTTCCGGCTCGGTTTATCCGGGAAAAAGCGCTTCGTCGAGGAGGTGTCGAGTTACCAGACTGCGGAAGGCGAGCGCTGGGCGGAATGGCGTATCGGGCCGGTGAAAGGGCGGTCCGGTCGGATCACGCACTGGCTCATCATTCTCCGGGACATCACCGAACGCAAACAGCTCGAGAAGGAGATCCTTGAGGTCGGGGATCGGGTTCAACGCCGGATTGGACAGGACCTGCACGACGGATTGTGCCAGCACCTGGCGGGTATTGAACTCATGAGCCAGGTGCTCGAGCAGAAGCTGGCGGCACGGTCGCGGGCCGACGCGGCGCGCGTTCGTGAAATTGCAAGGCATGTTCGCGAAGCCATCAGCCAGACGCGGCTGCTCGCCCGCGGCCTGTCGCCCGTCACTCTCGAATCGGAAGGCCTGATGTCGGGGTTGAAGGAGCTGGCCGAGAACACCAGCAAGATCTTCAGCGTGAATTGCAGGTTCGACTGCGAAACGCCGGTGCTGGTGGCGGATCATGCGATGGCGACGCACCTGTTCCGCATTGCGCAGGAAGCCGTCTCCAACGCCATTCGCCACGGCAAAGCCAGCCGGATTGTCATTCAACTGGATCTTCGCGACAATTGCGCGGTGCTGCGCGTGTTTGACAACGGCAGCGGGCTGCCGGCGGCCGCTCCGGCTCGCAAGGGAATGGGACTGCCCATCATGCACCAGCGCGCCGCCACCATCGGCGGCACCCTGTCCGTCGCCAACAGCCCGATCGGCGGTGTCGTCGTCACCTGCACGGTCCCGCTGGCATCCGACGGACAACCGAACGGCAATGAAACAAAAAAAGAAACCGGCAAGAGGCAGAATACGCATCGCCATCGTGGATGATCATCCGATGATGCGGCAGGGGCTGGCTCAGTTGATCAACAACGAGCCGGACCTCACTGTGTGCGCGGAGGCGGACACCGCCGGCCAGGCGCTGGAGCTCCTGAACAAGGCCCGCCCGGGATTGTGGCTCATCGACATCTCTCTGCCCGACAAGAATGGAATCGAGCTGATCAAAGACATCCGTGCCATGGATCCCGCATCCCGGATCCTCGTGGTGTCGATGCACGACGAATCGCTGTATGCGGAGCGCATTCTGCGCGCCGGCGCCCGGGGATACATCATGAAACAGGAGGGCGGGAAGAAGCTCATGGAGGCGATCCGCCACGTGCTGGCCGGCAATATCTATGTCAGCGAAAAGATGTCGGGCAAGATCCTCGAGATCTTCTCCGGACAACGGGACACCGGCGGTTCGCCCGTGGCCCGATTGACCGACCGCGAGTTCGAGGTTTTTCAGTTGATCGGGGAAGGCAAGGGGACCCGCCAGATTGCGGAGCACCTGCACTTGAGCGTGAAGACGGTCGAAGTGCACCGCGCCAACATCAAGGAAAAGCTGGGATTGAAAACCGCCACCGACCTCGTCCGCTACGCCGTCCGCTGGACGGAATCGCAGACGGGAGTCTGACGCCTGATGCCATGATCCAAACGGTCGTTTACGATACGCGCCCATACGACCGGAAACACCTGGAGCACGCCGCCGCGGGGCGGATCCGGTGGAGGTTCCACGACCATCGCCTGAACGCCGAGACGGCGTTGACGGCGGAAGGTGCGCAGGTGGTTTGCGTTTTCGTGAATGACCACGCGGACCGCGTCTGCCTGGAGAAACTCGCGCGCGCCGGCATCCGGATGGTTGCGCTCCGCTGCGCCGGATTCAACAACGTGGACGTGCCGGCGGCGAAGGACCTGGGGATCGCGCTCACGCGGGTGCCGGCCTACTCGCCGCACGCGGTGGCCGAGCACGCCGTCGCCCTGCTGCTGACGCTCAACCGCAAGATCCACCGCGCATTCAATCGCGTCCGCGAGTTCAATTTCTCCCTGAACGGGCTCGAAGGCGCGGAGGTTTACCGGAAGACCATCGGCATCGTCGGCACGGGCCGCATCGGCAAGGTCGCGGCGACGATCTTTCGAGGGTTTGAAGCCAGGGTGCTGGCGTATGACCCGCAGCCGGCGACGGACTGGGCCGCCGCGCACGGGGTGCAATACACCGACCTTCCGGAGTTGTTGCGGTCGAGCGACGTGATTTCGCTCCATCTTCCGCTGCTGCCGGAAACGCGGCATTTGCTGAACAAGGACAACATCCCGACGCTCAAGCCCGGGGCGATCATCATCAACACCAGCCGCGGAAAGCTGATTGAAACGCAGGCCCTCATCGACGGGTTGAAATCCGGGCGGCTCGGCGGCGTGGCGCTGGATGTGTATGAGGAGGAAGAGGGTATTTTCTACGAGGACCTGTCGGGCCAGGTGGTGCTGGACGACGTGTTATCGCGCCTGTTGACGTTTCCCAACGTGTTGATCACGTCCCACCAGGGATTCCTGACGCACGAAGCGCTGGCTGAGATCGCCCGCGTGACGGTCGAAAACATCCTGAGATTCGAACGCGGGGAGGAATTCCTGCCGGAAACGACCTTGTAAACAGGGGCGGGGGCGGCTCGTCCCCGAGGGGTTCGGAGTGTGGCAGGTGTTTCCCGAAGTTCAGGCAGGGCCGCGGTGTTGTCCTCTTCGGTTCGACTAAAAAGGCGTTGCGCTTGAGGTTTTTCGTGCAATCATGACGGGCAATCGGAGCGTAGCTCAGCCTGGCTAGAGCACTTGCTTTGGGAGCAAGACGTCGCAGGTTCGAATCCTGTCGCTCCGACCATTTTCGTTTTCCTCCAACGCTTTCACACGTCTCTGAGCTTCCGGATTGTTCTTCCGCTGTTCAGAAACATGCGGCTTGAACAAATCGAGGCACTCCGTTTGCTGCGCGCCGCCGCGTGCTTCGGTGGAAATGGCGCATTCCATCGCGTTGGGAGGTTCTGCCGGCGCGTGGCATTTCACATGCTAAATCAAAAACGGGTTGGTTGGTTGGGAGACGGATCGGATCGCCAATCGGGGCGTCCGGTCCGGGGATCAGGAGCGAACAGGGGTGGTGCGGGCATCGCAAGGTGCCCGCACCTTTTTCTGTACCGGAAGGGCAACGGGCGCTCTGAGAGGCGCTCGCCCTCCGCGCCGATTCCGGCGCGTGAATTGGGTTGTCAGAGGAAAAGGGCGCCTCGTATGTTGAGCCGCGGACGACGAGTTGTCATGAAAATCAGACTTTCTCTGGCGGTCCTGCTGACGGCGTGGATCACCGCTTCATCCATTCAACCTGCGATTGCGGCGGAGGCGCCTGCCGCGCGGCACACTTTTGAGATTGGCGACGAGCACTTTCTCCTGGACGGCCAGCGGTTTCAGATTCGCTGCGGGGAAATGCACGCGGCCCGCGTGCCGAGCGACTACTGGCGGCACCGGTTGAAGATGATCAAGGCCATGGGCCTGAACACGGTGTGCGCATACCTGTTCTGGAACATGCACGAACCGCGCCCGGGCCAGTTCAACTGGAGCGGGCAGGCGGACATTGCCGCCTTTTGCCGCATCGCTCAGGAGGAAGGCCTGTGGGTGATCCTGCGCCCCGGTCCTTATGCCTGTGCCGAGTGGGAAATGGGCGGCTTTCCCTGGTGGCTGTTGAAGCAGGAGGACATCCGGTTGCGAACGCGCGATCCGCGTTACATCGAGGCGGCGACGCGTTACTTGAAGGAAGTGGGGCGGGTGCTCGCGCCGCTCCAGGTGACCCGCGGCGGCCCCATCCTCATGGTGCAGGTCGAGAATGAATACGGGTTCTACGGGAAGGACAGCGAATACATGGGTGTCCTGCGACAGGTGTTGATCGATGGCGGGTTCGAGGTGCCGCTGTTCGCATGCAATCCGCCCTACCATTTGCGCGACGGCTACCGGGCCGACCTGTTTCCTGTGGTGAACTTCGGAAACAATCCCGAAAACGCGTTCAAAGCGTTGCGCGAGATTTTGCCGAAGGGCCCGTTGATGTGTGGCGAGTTCTATCCGGGGTGGTTCGATACCTGGGGCCAGCCGCATCACACCGGTCGGATCGATACCTACCTGGCCGACCTGGAGTACATGCTCAAGAACGGCGCGTCGTTCAGCATCTACATGGCGCACGGCGGCACGACGTTCGGCCTGTGGTCCGGCGCGGACCGGCCGTTCAAGCCGGACACATCGAGCTACGATTACGACGCGCCAATCAGCGAAGCCGGCTGGCCGACGGAAAAGTTCTATCGCACTCGCGATCTGATGGCGAAATATCTGTTGCCCGGCGAAAGCATTCCCGAGCCGCCGGGGCGCAATCCGACCATCGTCATTCCCGCGGTCAAACTTGTCGAACGCGCTCCTGTGTTCGCGAACCTGCCGTCGCCAATTCGATCCGATGTGCCGCGCAACATCGAGAGTTACGATCTTGGCTACGGGTGTGTGGTGTATCGGACGCGGATTCCCGCCGGGGCGGCGGGCACCCTTGAAGCCGCGGCGGTGCATGACACGGGCATTGTGTTCCTGGACGGCGAGCAGGTGGGCGTGATGGATCGGCGCAGCCGGAACTTCCGTGTCCGTCTGCCCGAACGGAAGGCCGAGGCTGTGCTTGATATTTTCGTGGAGCCGATGGGACGTGTGAATTTTGGACAGGAAGTGCACGACCGCAAAGGCCTGCACGCGCCGGTGAAGCTGGCGGTTGGCAGCGGCGCTCCTGTCGAGTTGAAGGGCTGGGAAGTGTATCCCTTGCCTCTTGTCAACGGAATCCTCGGCGGCCTGCGTTACGAGTCCGCGGCGTCCGGCGCAAGCGGGCCCGCGTTCTGGCGGGGCACGTTTGAAGTGAAGGATCCGGGCGACACCTTTCTCGACATGCGCCCGTGGAGCAAGGGCGTGGTCTGGGTAAACGGGATCTGCCTGGCGCGGTTCTGGAACATCGGGCCCAGCCAGACCGCGTATCTGCCCGGACCATGGCTGAAGCCCGGGAAGAACGAGGTCGTTATTCTGGACCTGTTCGGACCGCAAAGCCCGGAGATCGCGGGACTCGCAGAGCCGATTCTGAATCAACTGCGTCCGGAACTGGACTTTGCCCGGGTGCGACGCGCGCCCGTGAAGGTCTTGCTCGACGGGGTGAAGCCGGTGCACTCGGGGAGTTTCGCGCCGGGAACGGGGATGCAGACGATCACATTGTCTGAACCGGCCAAAGGACGCTACTTCTGCCTTGAATCGTTGAGCGCGCACGACGGACAGCCATTTGCAGCGGTCGGCGAACTGGACCTGCTGGATGCGGAAGGCAAAGCGATCAGTCACCAGGCATGGACGGTGGCGTATGTGGACAGTGAAGAGCGCTCGGCCGAAGACGGCAGCGCGGAAAACGCGATTGACGGGCAAACGGCGAACTTCTGGCACACGGAATGGAGCGCGACGCAGCCGCCGCATCCACATCGGTTGATCCTGGATCTGGGGAAGAGCGAGACGATTTCGGCCATTCGCTATGTTCCCCGGCAGGGCGGGCCTTCGGTGGGTGGACGGATCAAGGATTACCGCATCTATGTCGGGGACCGGCTGATTGAGCGGTGACTGAAGTGAACAACAAGCCGTCTGCCGTGTTGGCCTTCTCCGGGAGACATGGCGCGCATCCGTGACTGCGCGAGTTCCCGCTTGCCCTTCCACATTCAGCCTTTCGCTGCATTGAATGTTGAGCGTTGGCGTTGAGTGTTGAATGTTCGTTCAATCCTCATCCGCCTGCACGCCTGCAGAAACTCCGAGTTGCACGCTTCGTCCACCTGCTGCGGCTGGTCCCGCTCTGCACGACACAACCGCGCTCCGGGACGCCGGTGAACTTGGCACTTGGAGTTTGAAACCGCCCTTTGCTAGTTTTTCGCATGCGAATTTTATCAGGCATCCAGCCTTCAGGCGCGCTGCATCTGGGGAATTACTTCGGGATGATGAAGCCCGCCATCGAACTGCAGGACAAGGGTGAGGCGCTGTACTTCATCGCCAACTACCACTCGATGACGTCGCTGTTTGACGCCGAACAGCGACGCCGGAACACGCTCGACGTCGCTCTCGACTTTCTGGCGTGCGGACTGGATCCGCAAAAGGCGATCTTTTTCCGGCAATCGGATGTTCCGGAGGTCACGGAGCTGGCGTGGATCCTGACGACGCTGACCCCGATGGGGTTGCTCGAGCGGTGCACGAGTTACAAGGACAAGATCGCGAAGGGCATCTCGCCCAACCACGGCCTGTTCGCCTATCCGGTGTTGATGGCGGCGGACATTCTGATCTACGACTCGAACGTGGTGCCGGTGGGGCAGGATCAGAAGCAGCACGTGGAGGTGACGCGGGATATTGCGATCAAGTTCAACCAGCAGTATGGCGAGACGTTTGTGATTCCCGAGCCGGAGATCCGCGGTGAAGTCGCCAGGGTGCCCGGCACCGACGGCGAAAAAATGAGCAAGAGCTACGGGAACACGATTGAAATCTTCGGCGACG
This sequence comes from Verrucomicrobia subdivision 3 bacterium UBA3939, assembly GCA_002385705.1. GTDB lineage: Bacteria > Verrucomicrobiota > Verrucomicrobiia > Limisphaerales > UBA3939 > UBA3939. Next base: position 25,748 of record DGDZ01000036.1, on the reverse strand, counting down.
AAAAGGCGATGCGCAAAAAGGTGATGAGCATTGTCATGGACAGCCGGACGCCGCAGGAACCGAAGCCCGATGCCGACCGGAATATCGCCATCCAGTTGCTGAAACTGGTTGCGCCGGCCGATGTGGCGAACGAGACCGAGGCGCGGTTGCGTGCGGGCGGCTTGGGTTACGGCGACCTGAAGAAGACACTGTTCGAGCATTACTGGAATCATTTCGCGGACGCGCGGAGGAAGCGGGCCGAACTGGCTGCCAACCTCGATTACGTGGAAAAGGTGCTGGCGGATGGCGCTGCGCGGGCGCGAGCGATCGCCCGCACGGTGCTCGCGCGTGCAAGGAAGGCATCGGGGCTGGAGTAGGGGAGCGAACCGGCCGCGACCGTCAGGCCGCATCGCTTTGGCGCGACAGATAGCGATCAATGGCTGCGGCTGCGTCGCGCGCGTCGCAAACGAGCACCGATAGCGTCGCGGCGCCGCGCACGATCGAGCCGCCCGCAAAGACACCGGGGAGATTCGTGCGATGCTCGCCGTCCACCTGCACATGGCCGTGCTCGTCGGTGGCGAGTCTGGCGAAATCGTCGGTGGGCGGGAGTTCGGCCGCCGCAAAGCCGTAGGCCACAAGGACCACGTCGGCCGGCACATCAAATTCTTCACCGCGCAGCGGGATTGCACAGGGTCTTCCGGTGGCATCCGGATCGCCGGGTTCCGTGCGCACACAACGGACGGCCTTAACGCTTCCGGACGAGTCAGGAACAATTGCGACCGGCAGCGTGTGGAACAGAAAACGCGCGCCTTCCTCCACGGCATTGTCGTATTCCTCCGTGTCGGCGGGCATGTCGGCGCTGCCCCTGCGGTACAGGCAGAGCGCGCCGGCGGCGCCCTGTCGGATGGCAATCCGCAGCGCGTCCATCGCGGTATCGCCTCCGCCGAGGACGATGACCTGTTTCCCCTGGACGTCCACCGGTTTGAGACCTGTCGAAGGAGGGGCGGACGCTCCCAGGATGAAGTCGCATGCGGAGTGGACCCCGGCACTGTGTGCGCCGGGCACGGTTAATGGCACGGGCGCCGCCAGGCCGAACCCGACATAGACAGCGTCAAAGTTGGCGCGCAGATCGGTGAGCCGGACATGGGTGCCGAAGGTGACGCCCATCTGGAACCGGATGCCGCGGCGTTTGAGGAGTTCGATCCGGCGTTCGACAAGGGTCTTGTCCACTCGAAAACCCGGCAGACCGTTCATCATTCGCCCGCCCGGGACCTGGCGCGAATCGAAAACCGTGACGGCGTGGCCGCGCCGCGAAAGCGCGTCCGCCGCGACCAGCGCGGACACGCCTGAGCCGATAATGGCAACGCTCCGGTTGCTCGTGGGAGCCAGCGGCGGTTCGGCCAGGCCGTGTTGCCATCCGTAATCGACGAGGAAACGGGTGATGGCGCGGATGGGAACGGGATCGGTTTTTCCGTCGAGCAGGCAGGCGCGCTCGCACGCGCGGCCGCCGACGCAGATGTGCGCGGCGATCTCGGGAACGTTGAGCGATTCGAACAGCAACTGCACGGCGTCGTGAATCTGGCCGTCAGCGGCCAGGCGAAGCAGTTCCGGAATTGGTGTTTCGAGCGGGCACGTTGACACGCAGGAGGGATGAGGGCATTGCACGCAACGCGACGCCTGCTGCGCCGCCGTGGCTTCGTCGTAGGGCAGATCCACACGCTGGAAATCGCAGACGCGATGGGCGGCGTCGCGCTTAGGCGGATCGACGCGGTCCAGCGTCAGCCAGGCGTGTTTGGCGCTGGAACCGGGACCGGGAGTTGACGGGAGAGGCATCATGGCTACCTCACTTTCGGGCTGGGTTTTCATGTGAACTCGCGGGCGCGGGCGGCGACGGGCGCGGCGTGGTCGCCCGCGAGTTCAAGCGATTTTTTGGGGCACACCTCGACGCAGTAGCCGCAACTGATGCAGCGCAGGCGGTCGATGGCCCACTTCTTTTCGGCGCGATGGACGAGGAGGGCGCCGGTCGGGCATCGCTTCGCGCAGACGGTGCAGTAGACGCAATTGTCCTTGGTGAACACGAGCCGGCCGCGCGAGCCGGGGATGACCTTGCGCGGTTCAAAGGGGTAACGCGACGTGGGCGGCTTTGTGAGAGCCCATTTCAGCGCCAGCCTGGACATTTGAAAGTAACCCATAGTCACCTTTCCGTGCAACTGATGCAGGGATCAATCGTGAGCACGATCATCGGCACGTCGGCGAGATCGCATCCCGGCAGGATCTTCAGCATCACCGGCAGATTCGCGAACGTGGGCGTGCGGACACGGAACCGCTGGAGATGCTTCGTGCCATTCGCCTTGAGATGGTAAACAACCTCGCCGCGCGGTTGTTCGGTGCGCGTGATGGTCTCCCCGGCGGGGTTGCCGGTCACTTTGATCGCGATCTCGCCGGGAGGAATCCGGTTGAACGCCTGCCGGATGATTTCGACTGACTGGAACAGTTCTTCGCAACGCACGGCGCAACGCGCATAGCAATCGCCTTCGGTGCGTGTGATCGGGACCACCGGGATATCGCTGAATGCGGCGTAACCCAGCGTGCGCATGTCCTGCGCGACGCCGCTGGCGCGGAGCATTGGTCCGACCGCGCCCAGGTCCCAGGCTTCCTGCTTCGAAACGACGCCGACGCCGCACAATCGCGCTTTGACGGACTTGTCGTTCAGGAACACTTTCGTGACGTCGCGCATGTCCTTCTCGATGCTGTCCAGCTCCGCGAGAATGCCGGGGATGGCGTCGGGCTCGATGTCGCGCCGGACGCCGCCGACCTTGCAGACGCCGAAGATCACGCGGGCGCCGGTGGTGGCCTCGATGATGTTCAGCACGCGCTCGCGGATGCGCCAGGAATGCATGAAGAGGTTTTCGAAGCCCATGCCATCGGCCATCAACCCGAGCCAGAGCAGGTGGCTGTGGATGCGGGAGAGTTCGCCCCAGATGGTGCGGAGGTAAACCGCGCGCGGCGGCACGGAAACGTTCATCAACGTTTCCACCGCCTGGCAATACGTCTGCCCGTGAATGGCGCTGCAGATTCCGCAGATCCGTTCGGCGACGAATAGAAATTCGTTGTAATCCTTTTTCTCAGCGAGCTTCTCGAGCCCGCGATGAATGAAGCCGATCGACGGTCGCGCCTCCACGACCTTCTCGTCCTCGATGACGAGGTCGAGATGGACGGGCTCCGGCAGTACCGGGTGCTGCGGGCCGAATGGGATGACAGTGCGCGCCATGGTGACTAGTTGGTGTTCTGCGGTGGGCCGGCTGCCGCTGTGGCCGCGGGAGGGGCGGGCGGCGGCGCGGGCGCTTTCGTGCTGCCGAACGGGAACCGTACCGTGGTTCTGTAGAACTTGCCTTTGAAATCCAGCGCCAGCCCGTCGATTCCCACGCCGAACAGGTCCTGGATTTCGTTTTCGTAGAGCACCGCGCATCCAAAGATCGCGCTGATGCTGGGCAACCGCGTTCCGTCGTCGGGCAACAGGACGCGAACGTTCGACAAGCGGTTCTTCAGATCAAAGCTGTAGGTCACCTCAACGCCCTCCGGGAGCCGGGCGGCGCTGATCTGGACGAGCCGGCAACCCCGGTCGCGTTTCTCCTTCACGCGCTCGAGCAACGCTTCGAGAGGCACAATGTCGATGGCATCCGGGCTCATGCGACTTCCTTCGATACGGTTTCCGCGTCCATTTCCTTGCGTTTGCGCTCCAGAATGGCGACCGCCTGAACGACGGCGTCGATGATCGCTTCCGGGCGGGCGGCGCAACCGGGCACATACACGTCCACGGGAATGACGCTGTCCACGCCGCCGGCGACATTGTAGCAATCGGCAAAGATGCCGCCGCTGGAGGCGCACGCGCCGACCGCCACCACGACTTTCGGGTGCGGCATCTGGTCGTAGATGTTCCGGATCACCTCGCGGCACTGTTCGTTGACGGCGCCGGTGACGAGGAAGATGTCGGCGTGCTTGGGGTTGCCGGTGTTGATGACCCCGAGCCGTTCCACGTCGAAGCCGGGAGTGAGGCACGCGAGCACTTCGATGTCGCAGCCGTTGCAGCTCGAGGCGTCGTAATGGATGACCCAGGGGGATTTGCTGAAACTGCTCATGGTGGAGGCAAAAGCGAAAGGACCAGGACGTTTCCGAATCCGAGCACGATGGCGACGACCCAGGCGCTGCGGAGCGCCATCTGCCATTTCAGGCGCGCGAACACGTTGTCGGTGAGGATCACGAGGAGGAACACGAGCAGGCATGCCGCGAGCGCAAGGACAGGGATCGAGGCAAAGAACAGGTAGACCCAGCCGAGCAGGAACACGGTCTCGTACCAATGCGCGATCTCGATCATCGCCAGGGCGCGTCCGGAGAACTCAGTGGTGATGCCGCGGACGAGTTCCTGGTGCGCGTGATGTGAAGAGGAGAGATCGAAGGGCGATTTGCGGAACTTGATTTCGAGCGCGTAGAGAAAGCCCAGGAAGACGCCGGGCAACGCCAGCACCAGCAGGGTGGGGTGTGCAGCGATGTCCTGCACCTGGAAGCTCTTTGTGACCATGTACATCCCGATGGCCGTCAGCAGCACCATGGGTTCGTAGGCCATCATCTGAATCAGTTCGCGCTGCGCGCCGACCGAGCTGTAGGGCGAACTGGCCTTGTAGGCGCCGAGCACGAGGAAGATCGCCGCCGCCGTCAGCGCGAACACCACGAGCAGCAGGTCTGCGCCGGCGAAGAACAACGCGCCGGTGAACATGACGAAGAGCAGAAAGAACAGAATGTAGAAGTTCTGCGACCGGCGAACGACGACGTTCTCCTTCCGGAGCAGTTTGAGAACATCGTAGAACGGCTGAAGAACGGGCGGACCCGGGCGCGACTGCATCCGCGCGGAGATGCGGCGATCCCATCCCGCGAGCAGGCCGCCGATCAACGGCGCGGCGAGCAGGTAGAGGATTGCGTGGAGGCTCGCTTTCATAGGAACAACAGCAGGAGCATGGCGGCCAGGACGGTTGTCGCCGCTGCGACGCCCCAGCGCGAAAGACTGGATTCGTCGAACAGATTGTTCAGGTAATAGTTGCCCATCGCCACCGTGGCGATGCTGTCCGCCGTGGTGCGAAAGTGCGCGCTGTCATCGGCGTTGGCGCCGCCGAGGTACGCGTCGGCGACACGGACGCCGCGCCCGTAGCGGATGAATGCGACCGGGAACAGAACGACGAGGGCCATCATGCTCACCATGATGAGATTGTTGCCCGTGCCGAGGGAGGCGGTCTTGCCGAAGACGGCGAGGGTGTAGGGCTCGATGCAGGTCGACGAGATGAGGGGGAACAGAACGCAGGCCAGCGCTGTTGCGGTGGCAAGGCTGTAGAGCGCGACGGCCTGTCCCGGCAGGAGTTCCTGGCGAACCGGTTCGCCCGGCTGGATGACTTCGAGCAGTTTGCCCATCCATTTCACCCAGAAGAAGAGCGTGGCGGCGCTGCCGAACACGATGAAAACGGAGAGAACGGGACTTGCATCGACGACCGCCTTCAGCACCGCCCATTTGCTCATCAACATGCCGAACGGGGCGAGGAACATGCCGGCGATGCCGATCTGCATCATGATGGCAAGCCGCGGCATGGTGACGACCAGGCCGGACATGTCTTCGATGTCGCGGCTGTGGATCTTGTGTTCGATCACGCCGACGCTGAGGAACAACAGGCATTTGGCGACGGCGTGGAAGATGATGAGCAGCACGCCCGCCCAAACGGCTTCGGCCGTGCCGATGCCGGCGCACAGGATGACCAGGCCGAGGTTGGCGACGGTGGACCACGCGAGGACGCGCTTGGCGTCGCGCACGGTGATGGCCGCGAGTGAAGCAATGACGAACGTGACGCCGCCGACGAGCGCGACGGACATGCCGATGACCGTGCCCGCCACAACCGGCGCCATGCGAAGCGCGAGATAGACGCCCGCTTTCACCATGGTGCTGGAATGGAGCAGGGCGGAGACGGGTGTGGGCGCAACCATGGCCCCGAGCAACCAGCTCGAGAACGGGAGTTGGGCGGACTTGGTGATGCCGGCGAAGCAAAGCAAGGCGGCGGGCACGAGAGCGACCGCCTGGCCTGAAGCGATCAACCGGTCCATCTCAATCGTGCCCGCCTTTGCCTGGAGGAAGACGATGGCGCCGGCGAAGGCGAGTCCGCCGGCGAGGTTCATGACCAGGGCGCGCAACGCGTTCCGCTTTGCTTCGTCCGTTTGCGTGTAGCCGATCAGCAGGAAGGAACAGATCGTCGTGATCTCCCAGCACAGGAAGAGCCAGACGAGGTTGTTGGCGAAAATGAGCCCGAACATGGCGCTCATGAACACGAACAGGAGCGCGAAAAAGAGCGGACGCCGATCCCGCGTTTCCCGGTGTGCGGTCTCGTGGTACTCGCGCATGTAACCGAGCGCGTAGAGGCAGATGGCGCCGCCCACCAGGCCGTTGATCAGCGCCATGATGACCGAGAGCTGGTCCACGGCCAGGTGCCGGTTCACTTCCACATGCGCCGCCCCCCTCAGTTCGAACCAGATCATCAGTCCGGCCTGCGAGACTATCAGCAACAGCACCCATGCATTTCGGGACCGAATGCCCACCCAAAGCAGGAAGGCGCTCAGCAACAGCTCCACACCGAACAACACCTGTCCGATACGATGCGCGTCCGCGGGCAGGCGGGAGAGGTCCAGGTTGGCCGCGGTGGCTGCGAGCCACACGCTCAGGACGGCCACAACGGCAACGGCCAGACCGACCACGACGCGCCGCGCGAAATCGCTCTGCACGACCAGCAGCAGGAGCCCGGCGAGCAGCGGGAACAGAATCAATGCAAGGACCAGGTTCATCGTGAAATCAGGGATGAAAGGGACCATTGCTCGAATCGAGGCGTCCGACGCGAGGCCTGTTCTTCGGAACGTCCAGAGAAGTCAGATCGCATTATTGGAAAGGATCGTGCACGCTTGCGCGTGCCGCCCTTCCGCCCGTTGGCAAATGCTTAGCGTTTTTTGCGGGAGACTCCGACGCATTCAGCGCAGGCGCGCGTCCTTCTCGAATGCGGCGTGCGTGTCGAGGAACAGACGGTTGCGCCCTCGTGGATGAACCGCCTGTCCTTTGAGCTCGTCGGGAAGGCCTGCGATCGTGCCGGGAAAATAGGGATCCACCGCCAGTTCAACATCGACGGGCCCGTTCGGCATCCCCGTGGTGGGATTGTTTGCCGCGCGCAAGTCGGCCACGCACTGCGATACGGTCTTTCCCCAGAAGGCATCGAGCGGGATGGGATCGTCCGGCCGGTCAAATCGCCACAGCCAGTACGTCACGATGCGATTTGTATTCTCGAGATCGGACGCCTGCACGCATTGCGGCACATCGCGCAACGCCGAGGAGACCACTGAAGGACAGATCCAGACGGAACTGGACGGGATTTCGTTGGTCAACACGGCAGCCGCCCAGCCGCCTCGCGGGTCGGATGGCGGCCATGTCGTCCACGGGCGATAACCCAGCGCTGTTTTGAGGTCGCGGCGATCGGGGAATCGGTCGCTCGTGTCGGACAACAGCAGGGCAAATCCGATGCCGACCTGGCGTAGATTTGAAAGGCAGGCGACCTGGCGCGACTTGTTTTTCGCGCGCGCGAGCACCGGCAGGAGAAGAGACGCAAGGATTCCGATGATGGCAACGACGACGAGCAGCTCAATCAACGTGAAGCCGCGTCGCCGGATCCGATCCTCGCGGGCGTTCTCCATTCAGCGCGTCGCGTTGGCCTGTGTTGAGCCGGTGTATCGCACGCGCCACACTGTGCCGGCGCCGTCCTCGGTCACGATCAACGATCCGTCCTTGCCCACGGTCACGCCCACGGGCCGGCCCCAGACCTGTCCATCCTCCCGGATGAAGCCGGTCATGAAGTCCACGTATTCGCCCGTGGCTTTTCCGTCCTGGATCGGGACGTAAATTACCTTGTATCCGACGCGCTGGTGGCGGTTCCAGGAGCCGTGCTCGGCGGCGAAAGCGCCGCCGCGGTATTCGGGCGGGAACTGGGTTCCGGTGTAGAAGGTCATGCACAAGGAAGCCATGTGCGCCTGGACCAGGACGTCCGGCACGATCACCTTGTCGGCCAGGTCGGGCCGCTTGCCCTCGTGCCGGGGATCCTGGTGGTTGCCAATGTAATACCAGGGCCAGCCGTAAAACCCGCCCTCCTGCACGCGCGTGATGTAATCCGGCGGAAGATTGTCGCCCAGACCGTCGCGCTCGTTCACCGAAGCCCACAGGTCGCCGGTCGTCGGTTCGATCGCGAGCCCCACGGGATTGCGAATGCCCCACGCGTAGATCCGAAAACCGGAGCCGTCCGGATTGAACTCGAGAACGTTCGCACGGTTCCTTTCACGGGCATCGTCGGAGACGTTCGAAAGCGAGCCCACCGACACGAACATCTTGCTGCCGTCCTTGCTGAAGACAATATCGCGCGTCCAATGTCCGCCGCCCTCGAGCCGTCCGCCGCCCGGGATGGTGGACACGATCCGTTCCGGTTCGCCCCGCGCCTTCAGGTCGCCGTTGCGGTATTCGAAGCGCACCACGGAATCCGTGTTGCCCACATAAAGGTGCGTTGGTTCCGGGCCGGGCGGATAGAACGAGAGCCCGAAGGGCTGGCGCAAACCCTGAGCGAACACGACAGTTTCCTCGATCCTGCCGTCCGAGCCGGGGCGCAAGACTTTCACCCGTCCCGCACTGCTTTCGACGACGAAAAGGTCTCCGTTGGGAGCGGTGATGATTTTGCGCGGATTGGTCAACCCCGAAGCCAGCAGATCGACCTGGAACCCGGCGGGCACCTTCGGGACGGCATTGGCCGGCCGCGTCACAATGCGCGAAAAGCTCCGGGCAGACGAAGTCGCGTACGGCTTCGGCAGGTCGGTTACCGTGATCAACCTGCGGACGCCCGGCGCGTCCCTGGTCCAGTCGCCCATGGCCGCGTCCCCGCGCAACACGCGGCTGGCGTCGGCGGGTTGGGCGGAAGCAGACGCGAGAACAAGGGCGGCTGGCAACGAAAGCAGAATACGGCGGTGTCGGGCGAATGACAGATTGGGCATGCCTTCTACTGTACCCGCGGGCGGTTTCCGTCAAGGAAAGAACGAGGAGGGGAAAACATCCAACAGCCAACGAACGGCTGCGGCGTGAAAGAGTGGTCGGGGCGCGGAGTTCACAGTGTGAGGAGGCCCATCCGTCCCATTGGTCCCATTCGTGATGAAGCCAAAGAAGCAGGGGAGGGGACGCTCATCCCCTCCCCTCGGTTCGGTCCCGGTTCCGCGGGGGCGAGTCGTCCCCGCCTCAAAGCACATTACTCAACGCTTAGAATGAAGAACCGGACGGGTTCGTCGGACTGGATCGGGTTGGTCACGCTGAACGTGCCGGATTCATCGAACGTGCCGCTTGTGAAGACCGGCCACGGCAACGGCTCGGCGAGGTTGGTCGTTGACAACACACTGAAAGCGCCGCCCGCCGGACCGTTGGTGCCGCTGAACACGAGATTGCCGTTGGAAGTGATGACCTCCGCGATGACCGGTGCGGGAGCGACCGGCTCGGCGACAATCAGGCTGCCGGCGCCAGCGAGGAACGGCGCTGCATTCACGGCGTCGTACGTTCCCGGCGGAACGCTCACGCCATTGGTCACGAGGGCCGCCACCGTGTGAGACGCCGCGGCGTCCAGTTGCAGAACGGCGCCGTCGGCGATCGAGATGGTGGAGCCGGGCAGATTCAGCGCCGTCGGACTGGTCAGGACGAATATGCCTGAGGCGATGGTGAGGTGGAGGCGCCGTGTGCCCTCGTTCAAGGTGCCTCCGAAGACGGACATGCCGGTCAACGTGAGGGTCGAATCCGAGGTGGCGCTGCTGTTGGTGACGAAGATCTGGCTGCCGGCGTTCAACCCGGCGATCTGCTGGTTGAACCCGTTGAGGTCAAACGAACCGGTGTCTGTGGCCTGCTGGATGAACACGGATTCCACCGGCAGCGCGTTGTCGGCGCCGAGAGTCCAGCGGCCGTTGTTGGCGAAGAGGTTCGTGCCCCAGGTGTTGCCCGTCGAATTGATCACGATGTTGGCGCCGTCGGCCGTTTGAACGAGTCCGAAGGGCGGCAGGGTGACGGTGCCATTGATGATGAGGTTTGCTCCTGTGCCGCGGGACATGATGCTGGCGGCGTTTGGCGCGTTGATGTTTCCGTTCAGCACGAGAGTGCCTCCGCTTGCGCTGCCGAATTGAGCGCGCCCGTCGCCGTTGACCGTGATCGGGCCGTTCCAGACGTTTGTGAACGACCCGGTGCCGGTGCCGAAAAGCATGGTTCGGGCGGTGTCGAGCACTGTGTTCAGCACCAGCGTGTGGGTTTCGGGAATGCTGATGCCGCCGGAGAGCGTGACGCGCGTGCCGCCGCTCGGACCCGCTGTGGTGCTGTTCACGGTCAGGATGGGGCTGTTGCCGAGGGCGGCGCTGTTCGCCAGCGTCAAGGTGCCGCCATTGATCTCCGTCTGCCCGCTGTAGGTGTTGGCACCTGACAGGATGACATTGGCGACGTTGTTGCCTCCGGCTGTGATGATATTGATCCCGCCCGTTCCGGAAATGACTCCGGGAATGGCCAGCGTGCCTGTGCGATTGATCATCAGGCCGGCATTGTTCGTAACCGGCCCCGAACCCACCGATCCTCTGTCGGAACCGGCCCCGATCTGGAGCCCGCCTCCATCGATCAGCGTGCCGCCGGTGTAGGTGTTGTCGAGGTCCAGCGTCAACGGCGCCGCGCCCTGCTTGATCAGGGGCGTGTTCCCCGCGATCGATCCGAGCGCGAGCGTGTATGGATTGAATTCGTTCGAAACGACAACCAGGCTGGGGTAGAACACCGACGCCAGGGTCAGCAGCGGGAAGCCCCGGTCATCAAAACGGACGCTGTCGGCGTCCTCATACCGCGCGTCGGCGATGTTGTCATTGTCGGTGTCCCAGTTCAGGTCGTTGGTGTTCCATTCGAACGAGGTGGTGGAAAGCCAGACCAGGTCGCGCGGAACCCGCACGGTCAGGGTCGCCGGCGCGTTTGTCGCAACCGACGGTGATCCGCTCGGATTATTGGAAACGACGAGGCTGAAACTGGTGCCGGAGTCGGCGAGCTGGAGATTCGTCAGGATGAGCGTCTGGTTCGTGGCTCCGGGAATGGGCACGCTATTCGAGAGCCATTGGAATGAGAACGGTTCGGTGCCGGTCACTGAAGCGGTGATTTCGACCGAACCGCCGACAGGCGCCGTGGCAGGAGTGATCACCGTGGGCCCGATCAGTGGATCGATCACCCGCCAATAGGAAAGACCGTCGTACCAGGTGCGGTTATTGGGCCCGATGGAAGAGGGGAGATCGTCGATGTACACCGCTATCTCGCCGGCCTCATTGGCAATGGCGGTCCCGACCAATCCTGCATACATCGTGCGGTCCGCCTCCACAAACACCGTGGGAGGGACGTCATAGGTCAGTGTGCTGGCCAGCACGCCCGGGGTCGCCCCGATGTCGGCCGCGTCGCCCGGGTTCGCAAACAGGGGGTTCGCATCGGGGTTCGACGAGAAGCCGGCGCGGATGTTCCAGTCCGGGTCAGACCCGCTGCCGTCCCAGAAGTGAACGTAAATGGAGTAGGCTGCGCCGGGCTCAAGACCGGTGAGAGTGGTCCTGATCTCAGGGGCGTTTTCGGCAGTCTCACCGCCGGATTCGAAGATGTTGCCGCCCGAGGCGAAGCCGGTGCGCTCTTCCCAGTTGTTATCGGCGCCTGTTGTGCCATTCAACGGCGGGGAGAAGGTGGCTCCATCGGCCAGTGTGGTGTTCCCGCCGATGCCGGAAGTTGCATCGACGTAGGTGTATGATTGAGCCTGGGCGGAGATGAGTCCGCATTGGGACAACACGATTGCTGACGCGGCGCCAAGGAGCACACGTCGCACGTTGGCAAAGAAAGAGAGGGACAGTGTGGTTTTCATAGGAATTCCCAATGGTTCCCGGTCAATGGTTCCGGTCAATCAGATGAGGGGCACTTTACTGCATCATCGGGTACGCGGCAACTGGTGCGGGAAAGCCCTGATGGGTGAAACGACCAACCCGGCGGCGCGCCGGGCCGAGGGGGCGGTAGCGTGTGAATTCCTGAGCAGTGCCGTGGAGCGACAGCTCGCGAGACGCTCGCCTCACCAAAAGGGTTCCTGTGAGGAGTTTTGGGTTCAGGTGGTGACTTTGGGGTGTTGGATGCTTTCCGGCGATCTGCCACCTCGAACGACGGCTCGCGAGGACGCTCGTCCCACCATGTCGAACGGAGGGTCGCGGGGACGCTCGTCCATGCTCGCCCCACCGGTGCTGCTGCCGCGGCGCGGGTGCAGAAAACACAGGGTGCAGTTCACAAATTCGAGTTTCTTTTTTCACGACAATTCCGTTTCATTCCGGGACCATGTCGCGGCCCGCGGCCGGCGCCAACCCGTGTGCTCGGATGGCCGGGGCCGCGCCAATGATTCTTTGGTTCAACTGAAAACAACAAACATGAGTCTGAACATTCCTCAAACCGGCGCGCTGGATTTCCTGTCGCTGGGCGCGCTCGTGCACCGGCTGGATCCCGGGGTGATTCCGTTTCGTAAAGCGACGCATTGCGATATCCACGTCAGCGGCGGCGAGTTCAACGTTGCCGCCAACCTGTCGGATTGTTTCCGCCTCAGGACCGGCATCGCGACAGCGATGGTGGATTATCCGATCGGCGACCTGATTGCCGAGCGCGTGCGCGCGATGGGCGTGAAGCCGTTCTACAAGCATTTCAAGCACGACGGCGTGCACGGTCCGAACATGGCGACGGTGTACAGCGATCGCGGCCAGGGCGTGCGGGCGCCGGTGGTGTTCTACAACCGTTGCAACGAAGCGGCGGCGCAGCTCAAGCCCGGCGATTTCAACTGGAAGGAGATCTTCGGCCAGGGCGTGCGATGGTTTCACAGCGGCGGCATCTTCGCCGCCCTCTCCACCACCACGTCCGAAGTCATCGTCGAAGCCATGCAGGCCGCCAAGGCCGCAGGCGCGGTGACGTCCTTCGACCTGAACTATCGGGCGAAGCTGTGGAACATCGTGGGCGGCCACGAACGCGCTGTGCAGGTGCTGGACCGGATCGTGAAGCACGTAGACGTGCTCGTCGGCAACGAAGAGGACTTGCAGATGGGATTGGGCATTCCGGGGCCGTCAGTGGAGGCAAAGTCAAAACTCGACCCCGCCGCCTTCATCAGCATGATGGGCAACGTCACGAAGAAGCATCCGCACATCAAGGTGGTCGCGACAACGTTACGCGAGGTGCATTCGACGAACCGGCACAGTTGGGGGGCGGTGGCGTGGGTCAACGGGCAGACCTACACCACGCCGACATGCGAACTGGACGTGCTGGATCGGGTCGGAGGCGGAGATGGGTTCGCGTCGGGCTTTTTCTATGGTCTGCTCAATGGCGAGCCGCCGGAAGAAGCGGTTCGGCTCGGCTGGGCGCACGGCGCATTGCTCACGACTTTTCCTGGAGACACGACGATGGCGACGGTGGAACAGGTGCGTGCGTTTGCGAAGGGCGGGTCGGCGCGGATCCAGCGGTAGAGAGACGGGGGATTGAGCATTCGACGCTCAACATTCAACGCCCAACGGATTTACGATTGACGCGGGTGTGTGCGAACGAGCGGGCTGCGATGCTGGTGAGTTACACATCCACGGCGCTTCAGGCCGCATCGCGTACGAACGCAAGGGGACGGTGGAACTGCAACTCGAGCTGCAGGTGCATTGAATGTTCGGCGTTGAATGTTCCTCCCCAATTGGCCGCCAGGGTGGTCCCGCGCGCGGGACCACCCTGGATCGTGAAACCGAAACCTCCTGGAGGTCGGAACACCGTTCTCACACCTTCTCGACCTGAACCTTGATGGTCACCGGACGGGCGAGCGTGTCGAACACGGGCGACTTGCGGACGAGTTCCTGAACGGTGGCCTCGTCGATGTTGCCGCGCACCTTGAACTTCACCCGGATCTCGCGGTAGCCCGAGCGGACGTTGGGGTCGATGTCCAGCAGTCCGCGGAGGTCAATGTCGCCTTCGTACTCGCTCTCGATGCTCTCGATGTCGAGGCCGCGTCCGGCGGCGTGATAGGCGAGGGTGGTGGTCATGCAGCCGGAGAGACCGGCGAGCACGAACTCAACCGGATTGGCGCCGTTGTCCTCGCCCAGCAGGACGGCGGGCTCGTCGGCATCGAACCGGAACGGCTGTTTGTGTTCCATCTCCTGGCACGTGCCGTAGAAGGTGTTGATGGTGGCCTGATTGTGTCCGCCGGTGTCCCATTGATTGCGGGCCCGGAACTTGAATTGGGCGAGATCGGGCTGTTTTTCGATGGCCCTGATCGTTGCCGCCAGGCGAGTGACGTTCACACCATTGCGGATGATTTCCGCGGGAGTTGAGGTTGTCGTTTGCATTGTTCGTTGGTCTTTCTATCGGTTGATTGTTTTCGTTGCTGGTTTCGCGGCTGAACGGTTTCAGCGCGACGCAGGTCGTTTGGCGCGAAGCATGCCATGTCCCGGCTGAACGCGTGGTAATTTGGAAATCAACGACTTGCGACAAAACAGGTGGTGAATTGAAGTCCCGAAAAATCGTGAGTCACGAAATTTCGTAGTGACAAGTCACGAGCTTTCGAGCAGGCGAGACGCGGGGAGGCGCGAAAGCGGTCAGCTCGCTTCGCGGCGGATCCCGAGCGCTTTGATCCTGGAACTGAGAGTGGTTGCCGGGATGCCCAGCAACCGGGCGGCGCCGTTTTCGCCGGAGACTTTCCACGAGCAGGATTCCAGCGCCCGACGAATGTTGGCGCGTTCGAACTCTTCCATTT
>DGDZ01000036.1:10503-10715 GCA_002385705.1 Verrucomicrobia subdivision 3 bacterium UBA3939 | reverse complement strand
CTCTTCCTTTTCGGGAGCCGTGAGGACTTTGGATGGGGGCTCGGGGGTCGGGGCGGGAACGGGAGCGGAGGTGGAGGTGAACCCGCTCATGGCGCGTGCCAGCTGCAGGTCCGATCCGGAGGTGAGAATCATGGCGCGCTCAATGACGTTCTGGAGTTCGCGGACATTGCCGGGCCACTCGTAGGCGCGGAGCTGCCGGAGTTGATTCTCGT
>DGDZ01000036.1:0-10286 GCA_002385705.1 Verrucomicrobia subdivision 3 bacterium UBA3939 | reverse complement strand
GCGCGCGAAACGCTGGATGAAGGCATTGGCGAGATGCTCGACATCGCGACCGCGTTCGCGC
This sequence comes from Verrucomicrobia subdivision 3 bacterium UBA3939, assembly GCA_002385705.1. GTDB lineage: Bacteria > Verrucomicrobiota > Verrucomicrobiia > Limisphaerales > UBA3939 > UBA3939. The sequence continues at coordinate 10,225 of DGDZ01000036.1, read as the reverse complement.
AACGGGGGAAGATGGATTGGAAAGACGTTCAGGCGAAAGTAGAGGTCTTCGCGGAATGTGCCGGCGGCCACCATTTTCGCCAGGTTGCGGTTGGTGGCGGCGATGACTCTGACATCGACCTTGCGAGTTCGGGTGCTGCCCAGAGGTTCGAACTCGCGTTCCTGCAACACGCGGAGGAGTTTGGCCTGGAGTTCCAGCGGCAGCTCGCCGACTTCGTCGAGGAAGATGGTGCCGCTGTCGGCAAGCGCGAACCGGCCTTCACGCCGGGTCACGGCGCCGGTGAACGCGCCCCGCTCGTGGCCGAAGAATTCGCTTTCAATGAGGTTGGCCGGGATGGCGGCGCATTTGACGAGCACGAGGGGTTTGTCCGCGCGATCGCCGGCGCGATGAATTGAGCGGGCCACCAGTTCCTTGCCGGTTCCCGTTTCGCCGGTGATGAGGACGGTGGCGTCGGTTTTCGCCACCTGCCGGATGGCGGCGAACACGGCCTGCATATTGTCACTGCGGCCAAGCAGATCGTCGTATCCGGGCAGTTCGCGGACGGCGGCGCGGAGGTATTCGGTTTCCTGTGTGAGCAGGCGGATCTGCTTTTCGGCTTCGATGCGTTCATCAATGTTGCGAAGGATCAGGGTGAAGAAGACCTGCCTGCGGCTGCGGAAGCGCGAGAGGGTGGCTTCGGCCGGGAACACGGAATGGTCCCATCGGCGCGCGACAAAATCCTGAGGGACCCAGAGTTGCTGGCGTCCTTCCGGGCGGGATTCCAGTTCGCGGGCGAACCGTTCGACGCGAGCGGCGCTTTCCGGCACGAGGAAGTCATTGAGGCTTTCACCCAGCAGATCCTCGGCAGTGCACCCGAAGAGGCGTCCGGCCGCCTGGTTCACCCGCGCGATGCGGAACCCGGCATCGAGGACGAGGATGGCGTCCATGGCGGTTTCGAGCAGGGTGGAGAGCTGTTCTTCCCGAGCGCGCAATTCGTATTCTGCCTTGAGGCGGCGATGCTCGGCGGCGGCGCGCGCGGCGAAGATTTCGAAGAGCGAAATGGCTCGGGAATCCTTTGGCATGGGTTTGTCGTCGAGCACCGAGATGTGCCCGATGACGGAGCCGTCCGTGTCGAGCAGCGGCGCGCCGAGATAACTGACCGCCCTCAGCGGCACGAGGTCGTTGTCCTGAGGGAACAATTCGATGAGGCGCTCGGGGATGTGAATCAGCGTGCGGTTTTCGACGACGTGCTGGCAGGCGGTTCCAGCGATGGCGTATTCATAGTCCTCGACGTATTTCCCGTTGAGCCACATGGCGAGCGCCCGGAGGCGGCGGGCTTCAGGAAGGTATTCGGTCACCCAGGCGCCGGTGGTGCCCATGACGGCGGCAAGGTTCTTCACCAGCGCGCGGAAGAAATCCACGCCGGTTTCAGACACGGTGCCTTCGACGACGAGCCGAAGGGCGGCGTCGTCGGTTCCGGGGTGGGAGGTAGAGCTTGTCATTGCCATCTTACAGGAGCCGTGCGGTTGCCATCAGTTGCCCCTGAGCCGGAAGAGCAGATTTCCGGCGGTTGCGTTGGTAACCACCTGGAGGTGACCAGCACCGTTGAGAACAGGCTCTTGCGGGAAGGGAGCCCAGGCGGGTGGTGATAGCGAAGCGGTGGATTCCAATGTGAAATCGCCAAAGGCGAGAGGCCATGAAACGATCACGTTCGGAGGCACGTTGCTGATCGTGAGGATAGCCTGCACGAATTCGAACGCGCCGATGTCGGCGCCGTCGCCGCCTTCTGCATTCGGGACGGAAGGCAGGTCAAACCTTCGAGGCATGCCCCGCTGATCTCGTATTGCGTCGAAACTCTTGCCTTTGTCCACAGCCGGACTCGAGGGTGCCAGGGCCATTGTTTTCGTGGGACCGCCGTTGTCCGCCAGCGGACCGAGCTCGGGGTCGACGCCCAGCAGAACGTGCTCCGTGGCGCCCATGAGGGTTACGCCGGCAGGGTTCTGGATGAGGTTGTAGTCGAGCGAATCGATCGTGCCTTCTACATCCGCGCCTGAACCAGCGGCATTGCCGGCGAAGATCGTGTTGCCGGCCGTGGCGGTTCCATGAAGGCCGCCGCCGAAATCAGCCTGATTGCCGGCGATGGTGCTGTGGTAGATCGTCAGCGGCGCACCGCTGTAGATGCCCCCTCCGAAGTCGAAACTGCTGCCGACTGCGCTGTTGCTGGCAATCGTGCAGCTCGCCAGGAAAAGATCGGCATAGTGGAAGATGCCTCCGCCGTAGCCGCTGCCGTTGCCGGGCGCACCGTTGCCACCCACAGCGGTCCCCAGGCTGATGGTCGAATCCGTGATCATCATCATGCTTTCGCTGTAGATGCCAGCGCCCCATCCCTGGCCGGGAGCTCCTTCAATATTGCCACCGGACACGATGCCGCCGTCGCCGCCGCGGGCTGCGTTGTTGACGAAGCTGCAGGCGAAGATGTGGTTCGTGCCGCCGATCGTGCATAACGCGCCGCCTTGCCCGTTGCCGCCGGAGCCGGGGTCGCTGTTTTGAGCGAAACCGCCCTGGCCGCCGATGGCGGTGTTGCCGTCGAACACAACGTTGACCAGCGACAGATTGGCGCCGGCGTTGTAGATCCCGCCACCGAGTCCCTTGCCGCCGTCGCCTACCGTGCCGAGGTGCCGTTCGCCACCGAGGCCGCCGACCGCCTGGTTGTTCAGCAGTACGCAATTGGAAACGGTCAACGTATCCTGGCTGAAGATGCCGCCGCCCCGGCCATCGAAACCCTTCTGGCCCTGCATGCCCTCGCTGCCCACGGCCAACCCGTCGCGGATGGTCAGTCCGGAAATCTCGGTCGGCCCTTCCAATACCAGAAACACCGTGGTGTTGCTGTTTCCGCTGATGGACAGAATTCCGGGACCGGGACCGCGGATCAGCGCCGGCGCGTTCACGGTCAGCGGGCTATTCAGCGTGATGGTGCCGGTGACGTCTGGCGCGAAGGTGATGATGTTGCCGCCGCCCAGGCTGAAGTTGTCGCTCAGGATCTGCCGGAGCGAGCCCGGCCCGCTGTTGTTCGTGTTGAGGACGATCAACGTGCTGCCGGGATGAACCTCCACCGCGCCGATGTCCGATCCATCTCCGCCGGCGGCGTTGGGAACGGTGCCGTCGAAGGGCCTTGAAAAGCCTCGTTGGTCCAGGGCGGATGTGGTCATGCCTTTGTCGATAACAGGGCTGCCCGGGAGCGGGTGCAGCGTGGGGATCTCCAGGCTGATGTCGCCGCCTCCGTTGAACTGCAGCGGCCCGAGGAGCGGATCCTGCCCGGTAATGTTGTGTGTGGTGGTGCCGGTGAACGTGATGCTGCTCGTGTCTTGAATGAGGTTGTAATCGCCGGAGCTGATCGTGCCGGTTCCATCGGGTCCGTTCGGCGCGTTGTTGCCGGCCAGGATGGTATTGGCCATTTCGCCTCCCGTGATGCCGCCTCCCCAATCGGCTGCATTCCCCACAATCGTGCAGTCAAAGATCAGCAGGAATCCGTTGTTGTCGATGGCACCGCCGAAATCGAGGCCAACGCTGGTCGCCGCGTTGCTGGTGATTGTGCACAAGCGGAGGACCATTTGACCGAAATTGAAGATGGCGCCCCCGGCGCCTGTGCCGGCACCACCGCCGCCGCTGCCGGCTGTTGCTGTGTTGCCGTAAAGGGTGGAACTCCGGATTTCAGCATTGCCTGACGAGTAAATGCCGGCGCCCCAGGCCTGGCCTCCGGCGCCGGTCGCGCCACCGGTTCCTCCAAACGCCGAATTCGAGGCCACCACACAACGGGTCATCGTCAGAGTTCCGAAGTTGGCGATACCGCCCCCGAAACCGTTGCCGGCGAAACCACCAAACTCCGAATCCGGGTCCGCCTGTCCGCCGATCACAACGTTGTTGCTGATGGCGACGACGGACATGACAAGGGACGCGTCCTCGGCAATCCGGATACCACCGCCCTGGACCGTTTGGCCGTCGCCTCCCGCCATGCCGTTGGTGCCGACGACGCGACCGTCGGCGATGACCATGTTGTAGATCTGCGCCGCTCCCGACACGATGTTGAACACGCGGCTGTTGTGGTTACCGCTGACGGTGAGGAAGTTCGCGCCCGGGCCTTCGATGCGCAGGTTCTTCGAGATCACCAGTTCGGAGTTCAGGACGATTTTTCCCACCACGCCAAAGTTGATTGTATCGTCGGGAGCGGCTTCTGCGATACGAGCGCGCAGGGTCCCGGGACCGTTATCGGCGAGGTTCGTGACGGTGAGGGTGGCGGCGTGGTTGTGGAACGCGGTGGCAAGCAGCAGGGCGACAAGAGCGGACGGGACGGAGGTGCGGGCCGAGGTATTCATGGCGAAGGCGCTGGGGTGGTGGATGGTGCACCCCGGCAAAATGCAGGTGTCTGACACGTGCTCGTGCATGCTGAGTGGGAACGGCCCCTACATTTGCAAAGCCCCGGAGTTAGGCAAGGAGAAAAACAGGAGAACGAGGATGAGGGAAAAGCGTTCCAGACAGCGCGCCGCGCCGAAGTGACCCTTGCCCGTTATCCGCACAGGGAGCGTCCTGGGATAAGCGACCCAAGCTCTGGATGCGCGGGCAATCGTCGGGGCGCGGCTGTGTTCCGCCGGGCGGCAGTACATGGACGAAGCGTGGGATTCCACGTCCACATCCCGGATCCGCCTGACCCGTAACAAATCCAATTCAGGACTTGTCCGGGCTCAGTTTTTCGGGAAACCGGGGTCGGCTTTGACTTCGTTCAACTGTTTGGTGTGGCGTTCGCAGTGGGCGCCGATGAACAGGATCCACTGGTAGGCGTCGAGCTGGTGGCCGAACGTGCTGTCCACGGCGTGGTCGCGCAGGCCGCTGGTGTTCTTGAGGAACTCAATGGTTGCCGCGCGGTTCTCCTCAAACGCCTTGAGAGTGGCGGCGGGCGAACCGAAACGTTTCGTCGGGCGCAACTCCTCGGGCGCGGAGACCCGGTTGGAGCGATCCGGCACCCGTTGGAGCAGCATGTTGTCGATCTCCTGCAAATCCACCTTGTTCGTGCGCGCGGGGGCGGTCATGACCTGTTCGCGGATCATGTTCAGGAGACGGGTTTCGGAGGCGGTGATGTGCTCGACGATTTCGGCCGCGGACCATCGGTCCGGCGCAGGTTTGAAGCTCCACTGCGCTTCAGAGAGATCTTTTATGGCGCTGAGGAGATCGGAGCGGGTTTTCTCGAGATACTTCAGTGCCCTGTCCCGGTCTTCCGCGGCCGTTGGCTGCGCGAGCAGGGCAGGGGTGAAGAGAGTTGTGAATGCCAATGCAAGAAACAATGTTTTCATGATGTTGTTTTGAGTTGTCGCTCGTATGAAAGAGGAACTTCGGGATCGCATGCCCGGCGGTGACGTTGCGCCCTATGCGGCCGCCTCGCAATCGCGCAGGCGTTTGGCGAGCAACGCCTGCTCGGACTTGATCTCGGTAAGCTGCATCGCTTTGCGAAGGTGGCTGACCGCGGCGGGATAATTGCCCAGCCGGGTTTCAAACTCACCGAGCACGGCGTAGAAAAGGTAGTACGACTCGAGCGAGCGCTTGTTGCGAATGGCGGCGACGGCTTCGATGCCCGCCGCCGGGCCGTGGACCTGCGCCACCACCACCGCGCGGTTCAGCGCCACGACGGGTGAATCGTCGATCTGCACCAGGCGGTCGTACAACGCCAGGATCTGGCGCCAGTCGGTGGACGCGTAATCTTTCGCCGCGCAATGGCAGGCGGCGATGCCGGCCTGGAGGTGGTATTCGCTGATTTCATTTCCTGCGGCGGATTGAGCGAGATGAAACATGCCGCGCGCGATCATGGATTGATCCCACGCGGAGCGGTCCTGTTCTTCCAGTCGCAGCAGATTGCCCTCGGCGTCCGTGCGGGCGGGGCCCCGCGCGCCATTGAGCAGCATCAGGGCGGCAAGCGCGTGCACGCGCGGCCGGTTTCCCACCGGATGCTCGGCCAGCAACGTCACCAGGCGGATCGCTTCGCGGCACAAATCCTCCCGCACGAGCGTGTCGCCGCTCGACGCCTTGTAACCTTCATTGAACAGGAGATAAAGCGTGTGCAGCACCGCATCGAGCCGCGCGGACAACTCCGGTCCGGAGGGAATCTCGAACGCGATGCGGAGTTCGCGAATCCGCTGCTTTGCGCGGGTCAACCGTTTCGCAATGGCCGCTTCGGTGGTGAGAAACGCGTTGGCGATCTCGGCCGGGCTGAAGCCGCAAAGGGTCTTGAGCGCGAGCGCCGTTTGCGCTTCCTGGGGAATCATCGGGTGACAGCAGGCAAACATCAGGCGCAACCGTCCGTCCCGCATCTCGCTTTCGAACGCCGGCGACTCGGAGTCCTCCGGATCGGAGGCCCATTGTTCGATGTGCGTGATAATCTGCGACTGTTTTTCCTGGAAGAGTTTTTCGCGGCGGATCAAGTCCAGCGCGAGATTCCTTGCCGTTTGTGTCAGCCACGCCGCGGGATTCTTTGGCACGCCGTAGTAGGGCCATGTCTGGAGCGCCCGGACCATCGCTTCCTGGACGACGTCTTCGGCCAGTTGCAGGCGGTCAACGCCGAAGATGCCGGTCAGAATGGAAAGCAGCCTGCCGGCCTCATGGCGGAACAGGTGATCGGCCAGCCGGGAAATATCCCCGGCCGGCAGCGCATCGGTTTCCGGCCGATCGGCTTTATCCGGCCGGGTGCTTTGGGACGTGGCAATCACGGGCAGCCAAAGGCGGCTTTGGCCCGCTCCTGCATCTGTTCCGGAGTCAGGTCTTCCTTGTGCGTCGCGATGGACCACGAGTGTCCAAACGGATCAGTGATCGTTCCGAAGCGATCGCCCCAGAACGTGTCGGCCAGCGGCATGCGAACCTGCGCGCCGGCGCTCACCGCTTGATTGAAGGTCGCGTCGGCGTCCTCGACGTACAGATGGATCGTGACCGGGCTCGTGCCGTTCTGAGGCGCGAGCCAGCCGCCCTCCGGGAATTCATCCGCCAGCATCACGCGCGAAGTGCCGATCTGCACTTCCGCGTGCATCACCTTCTTGCCGTCCGGAGCCGGCATGCGGCAGATCTCCTGCGCGCCAAAGGCCTTTGTGTAGAAGTCGATGGCCCGCGCGGCATCTTGCACCACGAGGTAAGGGGTGACGGTGTGATAGCCGTCCGGGACAGGTTTAACTGATTTGCTCATTGTATGTTTTCTTTCTCTGTTTCTGGTTGAGTGATTGATCGTGCTTCAATAGGGAGACGGATGGAGACTGTGAAACGCGACAATCAGCTTCAGCCTCCGGCGATGGCGCCGACGACCATGAAGGGTTCGGCGCCGGAAACGACCGCCTGGGGCAGCGGGGTTGCGGGTGGTTCGTTCGAATAATCCTCTTTGCACACGAAGAAGCGGATGAACGGGCGCCGCTTCAACGTGACATGATCGCGAATCGTGCCGCGCAGGACCGGAAAGCGGGCCTCCAGCGCGTCCAGCACGGCCGCGATGGTTACCGGGGCGGGCACGTCCACCTGCACCTCGCTCTCCACGCGGGCGAGATTGCGGAGATGAAATGGAAGGACAACGCGAATCATGGCTCCACCATTCCGTCCCGCACCGGTTCAATGGATCGTCTGCGCCTCGACGGACAACACGGGCGGCAGATCGCGGACGATCGCGTTCCAGTTGTCTCCGCCGTCCGCCGAGCAATAGACCTGCCCGCCGGTGGTGCCGAAGTAAACGCCGCAGGGATCCAGTTGATCCACGGACATGGCGTCACGCAGAACGTTCACGTAGCAATGCGCCTGCGGCAGGCCCTTCGTCAGCGCTTCCCATTCGTTGCCGCCGGATTTGCTGCGATAGACCCGCAGCTTGCCGTCCGGCGGGAAGTGCTCCGAATCGCTCTTGATCGGCACGACGTAGATCGTTTCGGGTTCGTGGGCGTGAACGTCGATCGGGAAACCGAAATCCGTCGGGAGATTGCCGCTGACTTCGCGCCACTCGGCGCCCGCGTTGTCCGTGCGCATTACGTCCCAATGTTTCTGCATAAACAGCACATCCGGCCGGGAAGGGTGCAGCGCGATGCGATGAACGCAATGGCCGACCTCCGCATCGGGATCGGGGAGTTCGAACTGGGACTTCAGTCCGCGGTTGATCGGTGTCCATGTCTTCCCGCCGTCATCGGTCCGGAAGGCTCCGGCCGCCGAGATGGCGACGTAGATCCGGTTCTGGTTCTTCGGATCGATGAGGATGGTGTGGACGGCCATGCCGCCGGCGCCCGGCTGCCACAGGTTGCCTTTGACCTTGCGCAATCCGGGGAGTTCTTTCCAGGACTTGCCGCCGTCGGTCGTTTTGAAGATCGCGGCGTCTTCCGCGCCGGCGTAAACGGTGTCGGGATCCGACAACGAAGGTTCGAGGTGCCAGATGCGTTTGAACTCCCAGGGATGCTGGCTGCCATCGTACCACTTGTGGGTTCCCGCGTCGCCCTCGTAAACGAACATGTTGCTTTCGCCCTTCGGAAAGCCGTCGGGTCCCATGAGCTCCTCGGGCTTCGTGCCCGGCGGGTTCCAGGTCCTGCCGCCGTCGTCCGAGCGCTGAATGATCTGTCCGAACCAACTGCTGGATTGGGAGGCGTAGATCCGGTTCGGATCCGCCGGCGACGCTTTCATGTGAAAGATCTCCCAACCCGCGAAGTGCGGTCCGCTGATCTCCCATTTCCGGCGCCTGCCGTCCGCCGTAAGGATGAATGCCCCCTTTCGAGTGCCGACCAGAACGCGAACTTTGCTCATAGATTGCCCCAAAGGCTGTTGTTTTCGTTGATTTCAACCACTACGACGAATGAACGACCCCGTACAGGACAGTGCCGGACAAAGTTTCGTGTGCTTTGCGACACTCCTAACGCATGAGTGCCACGGATTCAAGTCCGGCGACTTTCCGCAATTCGTGCCTTGACCGTGTTCTTCACGAGGACTGCCGGGATTGGTTGTGCGTGAAGCGGCAGCCACGATCACTTCCTCCCTTCGGCGGCTTTCTCCAGCTTCCCGACGTCGAGCTTTACCATCTTCAGCAGGGCCTCCATGACACGCTGTCTCCTGGCCGGATCGCGGGAGTTCATCAACTTGTGCAGCGCAACCGGAACGACCTGCCAGGAAACACCGAACCTGTCCTTGAGCCAGCCGCATTGCTGTTCCTTCCCGCCGCCCGCGGTGAGTTTCCTCCAGTAGTAATCCACCTCCCTTTGCGTCCGGCAGTGGACCACGAAGGACACGGCTTCGTTGAACTTGAAATGCGGCCCACCGTTCAAGGCGGTGAAGTCCTGACCCTCGATCCGGAAATCGATGCTCATGACCGACCCTGCGGGACGACCGGACACCTTTTCACCCGCTTTGTCGTAGCGGGCGATCCGGCCGACTTTCGATTTCCGGAAGATGGAGGTGTAGAACTTCACCGCCTCTTCGGCGTTGTCGTTGAACCAAAGGCATGGAGCGATCTTTTGCATGGGCGGTTGTGCTTACTTGCGTGTGTAGGTGATTTCCATCGTCTTTGTGTCGCCGCTCTTCGTGGGATCGTGCATCTCCAGGACGTGCTGGTCCCGGCTCAGGATCCGGAGAACCTGCTTCATCGCGCGGTTCTTCTCGCCCGTGATCGGGCAGTCGTAATGGCCTTCGAACGTGATGACTTTGCCGCGGTCGGCGGCCGAACCTTCCGTCGTGAAGATCGCGGTGTGCATGTCGTCGATCCAGACGTTGGCGTATTTCTGTTTTGTGTTGTCGTACCCGATGATCATCAGCCCGCTGAACGGTTTGCCCATGAACTCGCCGCCGAATTCCTCCTGAATGAAGCGGCTGCCCATGATCCATTTGGCGCTGGCTGAGCCCTTGCTGACCGTCGGCGGCCGATCCGGCGAGTCCCACTTCCTGACCTCGACATTCCACTCACCGACCAGTGGATCGAGCGCCTTGTGCTGCGGGCCGGGGGTTCCGGCCAGCTCCATTTTCTTCATCATCTCCACCATCTGGGCATCCATGCCGGCGGAGGAGTCTGCCGCGAGGGTGGTTGTGTGAATAAGCGCGCCTGCTGCCAACAACGCGCGAACGCCATGAGTACAGAATTTCATACAAGTATCCTTTCCGTTGCGAGTGGTGTGCTTTGACTATACGACGGATGAACGAGAGGCGGCGGGACAATTTTTTGCGGCAGGGGTCCGGGGTTTGCGATTGACGATTGACGCGGGGG
>DGDZ01000071.1 GCA_002385705.1 Verrucomicrobia subdivision 3 bacterium UBA3939 | reverse complement strand
CGCAAAGACGCAAAGACGCTGAGAAGACTTGTTGCCTACTCACCCTGGCGTCCCGGCGTTGAAAAGAAAATTGGGGCGCCGATTCGAAGGAGCGTGGGATTCTGAAATGACGACGCTGACCTACATCGTGTTGTGGCCGTTGCTGACGGCGCTGGGCCTGGCGTTCGTGCCGCGCAATTATCGCGTCATCATGCGCGCCGCCGCCATTGGCGCCACCGGCCTGTCGGCCCTGCTCGCACTGAAGCTGTTCCTCCAGTTCAGCTCGGCGCCCGTGGACTACGCCGGTTACCGGTTCGTCGGAACGCTGCCGTGGCTGGGCTCTGAGGCGTTGGGCATGGCCTGCCGGTTTGGCGTGGATGGCATCAACGTGGGGCTGGTGTTCATGGCCGCCGTCGTGGCCTTTGCCGCGGCCTGTTGCTCCTGGGAAATCAACCGGCGCGAAAAGGAATTCTACATCCTCCTGCTCGTCATGGCCGGCGGCATCATCGGCGCGTTCGCGTCGCTCGACCTGTTCTTCTTCTACTTCTTCCACGAGCTGGCGCTGGTGCCGACGTTCATCATGATCGGGCTCTGGGGCCGCGGTGAAGACCGCACCTACGCGACGTTCCAGATCACGCTCTACTTGAGCATCGGCGCCTTCATCGCGCTGGCGGGGCTGATCGCGCTCTACGTGCAGGCGGGAGCCGGCACGTTCGATATCCCGGCGATGACGGCTCACCTGCGGGCGAATGGCCTCACGACGGCGTCTCAGAACTTCATCTTTCCCCTGCTGCTGTTCGGGTTCGGCATCCTGGTGTCGCTCTGGCCGTTCCACACCTGGGCGCCGCTCGGGTACGGGTCGGCGCCGACCGCGACGGCGATGCTGCATGCGGGTGTGCTGAAGAAGTTCGGGTTGTATGGCCTGATCCGCGTGGCGCTGCCGATGATGCCGGAAGCGGCGCAGGAATGGATGCCGGTCCTGGGCTGGCTGTGCCTGGGCAACCTCCTGTATTGCGGCTGGGTGGCGATGCAGCAGAAGAACTTCAACTGGCTCATCGGGTACTCGAGCGTTGCGCACATGGGTTTTGTGTTCCTCGGCATCGCGAGCCTGACGTTGATCGGCGTAACGGGCGCGGTGCTGGTGATGATTGCGCACGGGTTCCTTGCGGCTCTGACGTTCGCGTTAAGCGGCTACATTCACCAGCAGACCGGCACGCTCGAAATGAAGGAACTGGGCGGTCTGCTCCGCAAGATGCCGTTCATCGGCACCGCCCTGATCATGGCCGCGTTCGCCGGCTGCGGCCTCCCCGGCTTTGCCAACTTCGCGGGCGAAGTCACCGTGTTTTTCGGCGCGTGGAGCGAATCTTCGCTGCGCCTGGTCACGGTGCTGGCCTGCTGGGGCGCGTTGATCATCGGCGCCGTTTACATGTTGCGCGCGGTGCGCGCCATCCTGCACGGCGAGACGCCGGCACGGTGGGCGAACGTTGCCGACGCGCCGCATCTCTGGCGCAAACTCCCGTTCCTTCTGCTGCTCGCCGCGCTGCTGGTGTTCGGCTGCTTCCCGCGGTTGTTGACCGACAAGATCACACCGGATGCGTGGTCGATTGTCGAACGCGTGCGCACGCTGACGCCGCGCCAGACACCGGCCGAAACGGTGTATGAGAATGCCGCGCCCGCCGGCGATGCGAACGCGGTGTCCGTTGCCTCGAACGAATGATGAATATTTCCCTGCTCAGTCTTGAACTGTCGGTGGTCCTCCTCGGCCTGGCGCTCCTGCTGGTGGACCTTTGGCTGCCCGCCGAACGCAAGCGGTGGCTCGGCTATATTGCCGCCGCAGGATTGGCGCTGCTGTTCCTCGGCAGTGTCACCGGAATCGGACCCGGCAGCGTTGAAGGCACCGCCTTCGGCAACATGTTCGTCCAGGACGCGCTGTCGCTGTTCTTCAAGCGGTTCTTCCTGCTGGCCGGAGCGCTGGTGCTCGTAATGGCCGTGGAGTTCTCGGACCGGATCGCCGCGGGCGTTTCGGAGTATTACGCACTGATGCTGTTTGCGCTCGCCGGCATGCTGTTCGCGTCGTCGGCAAACAATTTTGCCCTGTTGTTCGTGTCGCTTGAGCTGATCACGGTGACGTTCTACGTGCTGACCAGCTTCCAACGGGCGCGGTTGTTTTCCCTGGAAGCGGGCGTGAAGTATCTGATCATCGGCGCGTTGTCCACGGCGTTCACGGTTTATGGAATTGCGCTCGTGTACGGAACCACCGGGCATCTGGACTTCGACGAACTGTCGCGCGTTACGCCGGATCTCGCCGGGAACACGGTGTTTCTGTTCGGGCTGCTGTTCGTCATGACCGGCCTGGGATTCAAGATCGCAGCGTTCCCGTTCCAGATCTGGGCGCCGGACGTGTACCAGGGCGCGCCGTCGCCGACCACGGCGTTTCTGGCAATCGGTTCGAAAGCGGCTGGGTTCTCCCTGCTCCTGCGCGTGCTGTTCAGCGCCGCGCCCGCCATTGCCGAACAGTGGGAGAACCTGCTGATCACGGTGTCGGCGGTGACGATCCTTTACGGGAACCTGTGCGCGCTGCCGCAACGGAACGTGAAACGCCTGCTGGGGTACTCGAGCATTGCGCACGCGGGCTACCTGCTCCTGGGCGTTGCCGCGTTGAACGACGCCGGGCGATCCGCCGTCCTGTTCTACCTTGCGGGATACCTGTTCACTCTCGCCGCCGCGTTCTCCGTCATCAGTGTCGTCTTGCGGCACCTGGAGACCGAGGACATTTCCGGCCTCGCCGGTTTAAGCGGCCGCTCGCCGTTGCTCGCCGGAACAATGGCCGTCGCCATGGTGTCGCTCGCGGGCATCCCTCCCCTCGCCGGCTTCGTCGGAAAATTCTTCCTGCTCAAAGCGGTGATCGAACGCGGAGCCGAGAACACAGCCTACTACTGGCTGACGTTCATCGCCCTGGCGGGCGTCGTGATGTCGCTCTACTACTACTTCAACGTGATCCGAGCCATGTACTGGTCGTCGGCGACCGACAATTCGGCCATCCCCGTGTCGCGCCCGATGAAGTGGGTCATTTGCGCCTGCATCGCGGGCATCTTCTACGTCGGCCTGTTCCCCGGCCGGCTCTTCGACATCGCCAGCGCCGCCGTCCTCGTGTTTCACCACTGACCGCTCATGTTCACCGGAATCGTCGAGGAAAGTGGAACCGTCGAGCGGATTCGTCACACGCCGAAGTCGATTGAACTCACCGTGCGTGTGGGATCCACCGGGCGCGGCTTGAACCCCGGCGACAGCCTCGCCGTGAACGGCTGCTGTCTGACCGCGGTGAAAATCATGGGATCGCCCAAAAGGCGGCTCGTGCGCTTCGACCTGCTGCAGGAGACATGGAAGCGGACCAACCTCCAGTTTGTGCAACCCGGTTCGCTGGTGAACCTCGAACGGCCCGTCCGCACCGGAGGCGAGTTCGGCGGACACTTCGTCACCGGACACATCGACGGCATCGGCCGCATCACGCGGTGGGAACGCAGCGGAATGGATCACGTGCTCGACATCAGCGCGCCGGCCGAAGTGATGCGCTACGTGGTGTTCAAGGGATCGATTGCCGTGGACGGAATCAGCCTGACGGTCGCCGGAGTGAAAAAAGGCGGCTTCCGCATCTGGATCATCCCGCACACGTACGAAGTCACTGCCCTGCGCCAACGCAAGGTGGGCGACGCCGTGAATCTCGAAGCGGACCTCCTGGGTAAGTACGTCGAGAAATTCCTGTCCAGGCGCCGGTAGTAGTTACCGTGCCTGCGACCGTTCTCGTGGTGCCATAAAGGAACTAATTCGTCGCTTTCTGCGAAGATTCTTCGGATGTCTCGCAGTCTTGAGGTCTTTGCGTCAGGAACTGAGGTCGTGCGCCTGCCACCCGAACAGTCTCGACGCAAAGGCGCAAGACGATCCGGAAGATTGGGCGAAATTCGCGCAATTCGCGTCAGGCCCTGGACTTCAACTTTGCGAGGATGTTGATGATCGAGCGACGGCTCGCGCCTTCGCGAGACCTCCGGCGGGGCCGGCGCGGGGACACTCGCCCACGCTCGCCCCAGCGCGCGGCACCATCTCTATCCGTGTTCATCCGTCCCGCGGCTGCGGGATCCGTGGTTGATTACTTCAGTTGTGAATCTGCCCCGGTGTGCCGCCGTCAGCGACTTCCTCCGTCTTTCGTTCGCACGAACTTCTCAAGTCGCGCAACAAGGTTGGCAAATCGGCTATCCTGACGATGCGTGTCGGCGACCCGGTTGAGCAACATACGAACACGCTCGATCTGTCGCGGGTGAAACACCGACTCTTGCATCAGCGCCAGGCAGCATTCGGCCATCTCCAGTTCCTGCTCCGGACTCCGATCGGCAACATGGAACAACTCCTCATAACGCTCGCGCATGCGGGCGATGCCCTGCTGCTTCTTGCGGCATTGCGGACACCGAACGCAATCGGCCTCCAGGCAGAACCCCAGCTCCTCATACCAGTGCTTCTGCTCGAGCGCGTAAAAGATGAACGGCCGGCCGCAGTCCCGGCAGGCCCGTTTCACGTCGAAATAATGGGTGACCGGCACCGCCGCGGGAGATTGACGGCTCAGGTCCGCCTCCACTGCGGTATTCGGGATTCTGCAATCGTCTCCGGAATGCCAATGGAGAAACACTCGTCGATAGTCGTTCACAGGATTCAGCCCCGTGATCCTCGGCTTCCTGCCGTAACGCGGATGCTCGACGTACGAATCGTATGAACACTCGTTCATTGGATATTCGATGTTGGACGTTTTCCCTGTCAAAAGTCCACCGGATGCTGGCCTGAAACCGAATGCTGCCGCCCGAGCTCACTGAGTCCGAGTCCACAAACTGCGGGACAATTCCGCGCGCATATGCGACAAGAATTGTCCAGCCGGAATTGCCAAGTGCCTGGTCGCCTGTCGCTTACAAAATCCTGCCTCTTCGAAGACAGGACAATTCCGCGCGCATATGCGACAGGAATTGTCCCGACCCGTGCCCTGAAACATATGGCTGTCCGCGTCGATGGTCACGCGGTCGAGCCACTGGCTGGCGCATGGCCCGCGGTTCCCGGCAAGGGACTGGCTAGAGCATGCCGGCCAGGCTGCAGCGATTCAACAGCCAGAGCCCCCGCAAAAGTCAAACCAGGTCCGGCCATCGGCAAGATAGCGCGCCTCGGGTTGTTTGTAGTGGCTCAAGACAATCCCGTGGTTCCGGGCCGCCTCCTTCGCAATGCGAATCGCATCCGGCTTGGTGAGCCGCGCTCCGGTGGGAGGTGTGTGTGCACAACCGGAGAAGAGCGCCACGCACAGTGCGCAAAGCGAAAGGCAGCGGCCGAGTCCATTCATGACGCGCGGAGTCACCGAACGACCCAATATAGGTTATCCGAAGTTATTCACGGGCTGCGAGCGGGCGCTCCGAAGAACCCGCGATGCAGACGGTGAATAACTTCGCCGCAAACCGGACGGCGAGCCTGGATCGGATTGACCTGCGGGTCTCATTTCCCTTATCGCTTCTTCCGGTTTCCCGCCCCGGCGGGTTAGGTCTGCTAACGACCAGTCGCTTTAACGACTTTGAGCTTTATCGACCAACCCGCCGGGCGGGCTTGTGCCCTTAACGACTACTCGATAGGGCGTCCACAGTCATGACGACTCTTCTATATTGCCGTCGCCGGGTCAAGCCTGCGGGAAGTCACAATACCCATTCATTCAGCCTATGAAGATCGTCCATCCCTTCGACCTCCTCATCGGCCTGGATCGTTCCGATCGCAAAGCCGACCTGCACCTCATCGACACCCGCAACGGCCAACACCGCAGCCTGGTGATCGACACCGCCCCGGAAGCACTCTGGGAATTCCTCCTCCAACTGCGCCAGCAACATCCCGAAACCAAAGTCGCCTTGTGCCTGGAACAGCCGGCCGGCCACCTCATCAGCTTTCTGGAAAGCTATGACTGGATCACGCTCTACCCCCATTAACCCCATCACCCTCCAGAAATACCGCGAGGCCTTCGTCACCAGCCGCGCCAAGGACGACACACGCGACGCCTGCTTCCTGGCCGAGCTGCTCCTGAGCCACTGTGACAAGCTCACAGCCTGGGCACCCGAGGACAGCAGTGCGTTGGAGTTGGCACTGCCGCACGGCGCGGGTGGGACTGTATTGACCGCTTCGTGGACGCCCGGTGGTCCACGCCCGCGCGCTGCCGGCGACGGTTTTTCGGGTCGCCGAACAGAGCGTGCAGATCGGCTCGTGCCATTGTGCTGCTTCTCCTGGAATT
>DGDZ01000056.1:255-11349 GCA_002385705.1 Verrucomicrobia subdivision 3 bacterium UBA3939 | reverse complement strand
CATTCTCAAAGAGTCACGACACACGCGGAAACGGGGCGTTGACACCATCAAGGGCGGCGAATAGGCTTTCCCCGTTCGCGAATTTTGAGACTAGCCATGTTGATTCGGATCAGCCTTATAATCGCCATCGTCGCGGGGCTCGCTGCGACGGGTTTGAATTTCGTAAAGGTCAGGGAGAAGATCACCACCCTCGTCACCGAGCGGAATAACGAGCGCGCGGCCAAGGATCAGGCCCTGGCCGATCTGGCCACGACGCGATCCGAACTCAGCAGCACCCAGACGGAGCTGGCGCAGACCAAGCAGGCGCTGGAGACAACCTCGGCCGAACGCGACAAGGCAGTGAACCTGGCCAGCCAGATGAGCAGGAAGAACAGCCAGTTGACCGAGGAACTGAATGAAACAAGGGCTGCCCGCGACACCGCCCAGACCGAACTGGCTGCCTACAAGAATACCGGTCTGACCCCGCCCCAGATTCTCACCCTGTCCGGCAGCCTCAAGAAGGCTGAAGCCGAGCTCGCGGAAGCGAAAGTGGTGATTACGCGGAAGGACAGCGAAATCAAGCGCAAGGAAGCGGAATTGGCCCGCTATCGCCCGGACAAGCACATCGTTTATCTCCCCGCCCACCTGAAGGGTCAGGTCATCGTTTCGGATCCCAAATGGGATTTTGTGGTTCTCAACGTGGGTGAAGACCAGGGCATCCTCCAGGACGGCGAGCTGCTCGTGAACCGGAACGGCCAGTTGGTTGCCAAGGTCAAGGTCACCAGCGTCCATAAAGAGCGCAGCATCGCCAACGTCCTGCCCGGCTGGAAGCTGGGTGAAGTGCTCGAAGGCGACCAGGTCATCCCTGCGCACCCGAGTTCGTGAGACGGTTGTTCTCCAGTTCGCTTCTGTTTTTGACGCTGCTCGTTGCGGCCATGGCATTGACGACTGTCGGCTGCGCGAGTATGGAGGCCGAAAACGCCTCTTCCCGGCCCTGGAACTCCCCGCGCGGCTGGGAAACCGGCGGTTTGCCCAGCACCCTCAACGAAGGCCGGTAAGGCCGTTCCGGGGCGCAAACCTTCCCTTTCCCCCAAACCCGCTTCGTTGGGGCTTACCAGATTTCTCACAAGACACGTTGCACGACGGCTCGCGAGGACCCGCCTTCGCTGAGCTTCGGCGTGGCAAGCTGCTCGCCCCACCATTCCTGCGTAATCCTGCGCCTGCCTGCTGCCGTACGCTGCTGCGGGTCGCAGACCCGCGCTCCGGAGCGACTCTGCGAGTCGCACGGCTCGCGAGGACTCCGCCTTCGCTGAGCTTCGGTGTGGCAAGCTGCTCGCCCCACCAGAGAGGACCATCAACGATCAACCAGCCACAACGTCGAAGCGTGAAGTTGCTGCTCCGAAACAAGGCAGATCGCGCCTGTTCCTTTCACTTTTTGGACACCGCATCACCGCGCGTAAGCGTGTCCCGGCGCCCGCGCGCGCTGGCATATCCGCAGCTTGGAAGGGTTGCTGGAAAACCGGCCTGGCGTGGTCACTCGACTCCAACAACTCCGAGCGCGCGCCAGCCAATTCTGCGGGATGTTGCGCCGTGCTCGCCAATGTTCGCTCCGGATTGGCTGGCTGTCGCTCCTCTTGTTCTCTCTCGCCGCCAACGCTGCTCAACCGTTCGTCCCGGGACGCATCCTGGTGAAATCCAGAGCGGGCGTGACGGAGGAGATCCTGAATCGCAAGCTGCAACCGTTCGGCGCCCAGGCGCGTTCGCTGCGATCCGGCAGAATCAACGTGGTGTCGGTGTCGGAACACCGCGCCTCCGCCATCCTCGCTTCGCTCAACAACGATCCCGATATTGAATTTGCCGAGCGCGACTTCATCGCCCGCACCGCGTTTGTCCCGGACGACCCCTATGTGCGTTCCGGCGCGGCATGGCACCTCGACCGCATCGGCGCGCCGGAAGCGTGGAATTTCACGCCCGGATCCCGGGACATCGTCGTCGCCGTGCTCGATTCCGGCATCAACCCGGACCTGCCCGAGTTCGCCGGCCAATTGCTTCCCGGCGCCGATTTCGTCTGGAACGACGATGATCCGCGCGACGATTTCGGGCACGGCACCGCCGTGGCGGGCGTGATCGCCGCGGCCGGACACAACGGCGTGGGCGTCGCGGGCGTGGCCTTCGGAACGCGCATCCTCCCCGTGAAGGTCGCGGACGCGTCCGGCTTCGCCGCGTACTCCGCCATCGCCCGGGGCATCGATTTCGCCGTCGCCGCCGGCGCGCGCGTGATCAACATCAGCATTTCCGGAACGGCCCCTTCGCTGACCTTGCAGGAGGCCGTCAATCGAGCATGGAACAGAGGTGTTATCATCGTTGCCGCCGCCGGCAACAACGCGAACTCCGTTCCCCAGTATCCTGCCGCGTGCAGCAACGTCGTCGGTGTGACGGCGACGCGCGTTGACGATTCGCTCGCCGCCTTCTCGAGCTATGGCGGGTTCGCCGCGTTGGCCGCGCCGGGGGAAAACATCTGGACCACGCAGGCAGACCCCGCCAGGCCGTTCCGCGCGTGGCGCGGCACTTCGTTCTCGAGCCCGCTGGTCGCCGGCGCTGCGGCGCTCGTCGCATCCGCCAATCCCATGCTCAACAACGCCCAGATTGTTTCGATCCTGACCAGCACCGCCGACGACCTTGGCACGCCCGGGCGCGATGATGCGTTCGGGTTTGGAAGGCTGAACGTGGCGCGCGCTGTCTGGACGGCGGGAAGTCTGCCCGGCGCGGTAGCGCCATGGACGCCGCCGGCGGAACGCGATCCGGTCGAGACTCCTGCGGATCCTCCGACGCATGTGGTCATGAGCATTCGCGTGAATGGCGCGGGCAAGGTCTCTCCGAATCTCGACGGCAAACCGTTGGCCGTGGGGCGCAGCTACACGATCAAGGCCATCCCTGCCCCGGGCCAGGCGTTCGCGGGATGGACCGGCGCGCCCGGCGCGGGTCGCATCCTGACGTTCGTCGCACAAACCAACGGGACCCTTGAGGCGAACTTCGTCCTCAGCCCGTTCCCCGCGGTGAAGGGCACCTTTGCGGGATTGCTGGCGGACACCAACGGCGTTTCGCCGGCCAGCTCGGGATGTTTCACGCTGAATGTCACGGCCGGTGGCGCGTTCACCGGAAAGCTGATGCTGGGCGGCAAACGGCATGGCCTGCGCGGTGAACTGGACGTAAACGGCCACGCCACGGTAAGCGTCAGGCGTCGCGGTCAATCGCCTTTGCAGGTGAGTTTGCACGTCGATCTCAGCGGAACCGACCAGGTGGAAGGCACGGTGTCGGATGGAACCTGGTCGTCGCGCCTGGACGGCGATCGCAACGTGTTTCATCGGAAGATCCATCCGGCTGCGCAGGCGGGGTCGCGCGCGTTCGTTCTGGAACGGGCGGATGAAGCGGCGCTGAGGGCCGCCGCCGGGAAGAGCCTGATTTCCCCGGCCGGCAACGCTCGCGTCAAAGGCAGGCTGGCCGACGGCCGCCCGTTCAGCGCTTCGAGCGTTCTCGCGCGGAACGGGGACTATCCGTTTTATCTTTCGCTGAACCGCGGCAGCGAAGTGGTGATCGGCTGGCTAAACTTTCCGAGCAAGCCCGCGCCTGCCGCCGGCGGCACGGTGCTCTGGGTAAGCACCGGCACCAACGCCTTCGCCGCCACACTCCAGGCGGCCTCGGTCGATTGAACCGGAGCAGCAGCTGGACGACGCTGGCGACTTCGGGTTCAGCAAACGCGCGGGCGCACCACCATCAACTCTTTTGAATGTCCGCGCATTGGGAGGCGCAATTGCGTTGGAATCCCTGACTGCTTCGACCCCTCGATCGTTGCTGCGACTCACAGAGTCGCGGTCCGGAGCGCGGCTGTATCCCGCAGAGCGGATCAGCCGCAGCGGCTGGACGAAGCCGGCGACTTCGGGTTCAGCGAACGCGCGGGCGCACCACCATCAACTCTTTTGAATGTCCGCGCATTGGGAGGTGCGATTGCGTTGGAATCAGACATTCAAACGCCGTTCCTACGCCCAATACCGGCAATCAATATCCGGAAACACATTGTCCCGCTGTTCGATCCGGCTGAGCCATTGCTCGTCCACCGCGCCCGCATTGAGTTGATCGTGCAACCGATGAAACCGCACCAGGTGATCCCTCACCCGTTTGCGCGCGTATTCGGGACTGGTGCCGGTGCGCAGGATGAACGGCCAGTCGCTGGATTGCGCCAGCAACAACTCGCGCCCCGCCTGGTTCAACGCCCGGCGCATTAGCCCGTCGGATCCGCCAAACCGGCGTGCCAGCGACGTCATCCGCTCCTGCGCCACATGCAGGTGCGGGTAAATCCACTCGTTCGTTTCGTTCAGCCACACCCGCCAGTAGCCTTCTTCGCCCCAGCTCGATGCCGAAGGCCGCGCCACCTGGTTCGACGGATGCCGCCGCAGGTATTCCTCCGGCGTGATCAATGCAAACACGTTCTGGTCATACCCCGCCTTGCGGACGAAATAATCCAGAAACTCCGGCCCTTCATACCACCAATGCCCGAACAACTCCGCGTCGTAGGGCGACACGATCAAGGGCGGACGATCCATGATGCCCGCGAGGCGGGCGATCTGCCCCATGCGCGCCGACAGAAAATCCTGCGCGTGCTCCGCCGCCGCCTGCAGCGCCAGGTTCCGCACATACACCTGCTTCTCCGGCGATGGACCGGTGATCCGGTAATACTTGATTCCGGTGAATCCGCGCAGATGACTCGCCGGCAGATGCGGCTGCACATAGTCAAAATCCAGGTCAAACCCGACGTCGCGGTAGAAGTCCCGATACCGTGCGTCGCCCGGATACCCTTCATGCCGGCTCCAGACCTGCCGGGCCGAATCCAGATCGCGCCCGAACGCGGCGATGCCGTTCGGTGTGAAGATCGGAGCAAAGACACCGTAGCGCGGGCGCGGGTGCGCGTGCAGCACGCCGTGGGTGTCGATGACAAACCACCGGATGTTCGCCTCCTGCAGCACGGCCTCGATGCCCTCCGCATAGGCGCACTCGGGCAGCCAGATCCCGCGCGGGTCGCGCCCGAAACAGCTCCGATAATGATCCCGGGCCACGAGCACCTGCGCGCGGATCGACGCCGGATGCGACGCCAGCAACGGCAGCACCGCGTGCGTTGCCGCCGTCGTGATGATCTCCAGCTTCCCTTTGTCCTGGAGCGAAGCGAATGCGCCGACGAGATCCCGCCCGTGGCGCCGGTACGTGTCGCGGATCGACACGAGCCTGCGCTGATAGAATTCGGCCAGCTCGAAGAACGGTTTGTCCCAATGCGTCCGGTAAACTTCCTTCCCTGCGAGATCGATGAGTTCGTCCAGGTGCCGCTCGAATCGATCCTGGAGCAGCGGGTCCCGCAGCATCGAACAGAGCGTCGGGCTGAGCGTCATGGTCAGGCGCGCGTCCATCCCGTCGCGGTCCCAGCCTTCCATCACGTTCAACAGCGGGATGTAGCTCTCGATGATCGCTTCGAACAGCCAGTTCTCTTCGAGAAATTTGGGGAACTCCGGGTGCCGGACGAACGGCAGATGCGCGTGCAGAATGAGCGCGAGATACCCTTGCATGTCAGCAGCCGCGCCGCCCCCGGCTGCGGAACGCCGCGTCACAGTCCATTCCAGTCCTGATGCGCTTCATTCAAAGTCATCCGCCCACCTGTCCGCAATGCGCCCGCTGCAGGCGAACAGAAGCACGGCGAGCACGAGAAATATTGCGCCCAGAACGCACGGCCACAAGTGGATTTCCTCCCCGCGGAGACGGTAGCGCATGAACTCCAGCCCAAGCTGCATCCCCCCGATCACAAGAAAACCCGAGGCGAGCAGACGCAGAATCGCTCGAAGAGCGCGCTTCACCGGAGTGGTATCGAAGCTCTGCGTTGACCGCCGCCCATCGTCACAGCAAGGCCGCCACCGGCGGGTTCAACGACGGATCCTGCGCCTGCATGCCCACCTCGCCCGAATACCGGGTCTGCCGGCTGAAGTTCATTTCCGCCGCGCGCCCGTCCGTTCGGTCGGCGGACACGGCGACGATCGGCAACTCGAAGTTCCCGTCAGGCAACGCGAACCGGCAACTGAACGTGCCGTCGGGTCGCAGTCGAATCTCGCGCCCGGCAATCGTCACGCGCGCGTCCGGCTCGGTCGCCCCGTACACCACGAGCTCCGCGTTCACCGCGAACCAGAAGCCCTTCTCCGCCGGCAGCGGCGCGGGGCTCGACACCGCGCCCGGCGAGGTCGGCCATTCCACAGCGGCTCCCGCCGCCTGCATGGACGCCATCTCCTGCACCGCCTGGCGCCGGATCAATTCCGTGATCTCCATCGAGCCCATCCAGACCCGGCGCACCTCGTCCATGCTGATGACCTGCGCCAACGCGCGCTCCTGTTCCGGTGTCCACCGGGAGGGTTCGGCGGACGTCAGCTCCTTCAACGACGGCAGATCGAGCTTTCGCTCTCGACGCAGCCGCTCCAGGGCTTCGGCCAAAGGCGCGCTTTCCCTCGCCGCTCCTTTCACGAGCGACAACAGCCTCGACATCGGCACCTCGATCGGGATGGTCGCGAACGCGGCGCTCGTGTCCGCCGACGCGGTGTCCGGCGGGGTGATGGTCGCGCCGGACGTGCTGATGGTGAACCAGCGGCCGTCCGCCTGATAGAACCCGAGCTGAGCGACGTAGCGCCTGCCTCCGTGCGGCACATGCACGAACCAATGTCGGGACTCAGGCTGAACATGCAGTTCCTGGATCGGCGCCCCTTCGGGTGCTTCGAGGTAAACGCGCAGGATCAGGTGCTGATCGCGCGACCGGGCATTGTACGCGCGCTGCTGCTCGCGCGTCAGATCCCAATGCGCATACAACCAGTGCGGATCGCGCGCGGCCAGCAGCAGATGCTCCGTGCCGTACGACTCCGGCAACTGGCCTTCGTCCTCGAATGCTTCCACCGGCGCGCTCGGCCCAAGGGCGTAACGCTGTCCGGGCCCGCTCACCGACGGCGTCTCCGGCCGCTCGGTCTCCAACAGAATCGGGGGAATGTGAGCCGGCGCTTTGCGCGCGGCCCGGGTGGTCTTTCGTTCTCCGGCGGTTTCTTTGGTCTTCCGCGTTCGCTTCGGTTTTGCGGGTTCAGCCGCAGCCGTTTCGGCGGCGGTGCGCTTGCGCATGACGCGTTTGCGCGGGGCTTCGCCGGACGGCGCCTCAGGCGTTGCACCCATGGTGGTGGCCTCGGCCGGTGTGACGGGTGAGCGCCGGCGCGTCCTGCCGGCAGTCGATTTGGCGCTTGTGGATTTGGCGGCGGCTCCTTTGGAACGGGAGGAGGAAGCGGTCTTCTTCTTCGGAGTTTTCGATTTCATAATGTCGTCCTCGCGCGAACCGGTGGCACTGCTCGCTGGCTGAGATTACGGCCCGCCCGGAGTTCCTGCAAACGATTTACGTTTTTGCTGGTCGAAACGCCTCGGTTGGGATTTGAATTGGCCTCATGAAAAAGCTCCTCGTCAGAATCCTCATCGGCGTGGTGGTGCTTCTGGTCCTCGCGGTTGTCGGCATTGGCATCTTCCTTGACGGCATTGCCAAACGGGGCATTGAAACCGTCGGCCCGCAAATCACCAAAGTCAGCGTGAAGCTCGACGGCATTGATCTTTCCCCCTTATCGGGCGGCGGCACCGTCAAGGGACTGGTGGTGGGCAATCCGGAAGGCTTCACGACGCCGCAGGCGATTTCCGTCGGCAGCGCGACACTGTCGCTGAAGCCCATGTCCCTGCTTGCGGACAAGCTCGTGATCCGGAAGATCGAGGTGATCGCCCCGGAGATTACATTTGAGGGCGGGTTCAAGGGGAACAACCTGAGCCAGATCCTGGCGAACGTGAACGAAGCGGCCGGCGGCACGGGCGACACCACCGAGGAGACCGAAGAAGCCGCCACGCGCAAGCTCCAGGTGGACGATTTCCTGATCCGCGACGCCAAACTGCACGTCAGCATCACCGGGATGGGCGGCAAGACGTTTCCGGTCGCCCTGCCGCCGATTCACATCGAGAACCTGGGACAGGGTCCGGACGGCATCACCACCGCCGAGCTGGTCCGGCTCGTCCTGTCCGAGGTCGAGAAGTACGCAGTTCAGGCAGCGGAAAAGGGGCTTGCCGAACTGGGTGCGAGCGCTGGTGAACTGAGGAAGGGCCTTGAGGAAGCCGCCGGCACCAACGCCGCCGCCATCGGCAGCAAGATCGGCGAGCTGCTGAAAAAGAAATAGGCCGCTATTCCGGAACGATCCTCAACAGATACTCGCGCGAAACCGCGCTGTTCGGCTTCGGCGCGCCAAAGGCGTTGTTGAGGAATTCGAACTTGTAGAAATACCGCACGGAATTCACCCCGGGCGGCACCGGAACCAACCCTTCCCAGCGATTCGTCATCAGCGGTGTCGGCCGCATCGGATAGACGTCGTTTCCAACAACGATCTGCGGACGGATGCTGTCCCAGCGCAGGGATTGCTCGTTCGACCGGAAGGCGACCTCGACGGGGTAGAGGTTGCTTTCATTCCGGACCTGCTGGAGGGGCGTGAGATTGGTGATGCTGGTGCTGACGCACCCGCAGAGCAACAGCGGCAGAAGCAGGAGCGGCGAAAACGTTTTAGCCATACGCATCGGAGCGTGGCAAAGCCCGAAATTATTGTAAAGGCTTTTGGTCGACTCCTGTTCCCCTCGGGCGCATCCCGATTCCTGCACACGGCTGCCGCTTTCTCCGGAGTGTCGAAAGCATCCCGGAGGAATGCCAGACAATAGCCGGAGGTTGAGCGCAGCGATACCTTCAGAAACCAGACAACCCATTCTCCCACGACCCCGAAGGGGTCCCAGAAGCTCCGTTTGAATTCTCCGGTAAAGGGAATCCAGCAATCCAATGTGACAGCGGAGGCGAATGTTCTTGCACCACCTTCGGGGTGCAGATGTTTGATCACTCGTTTGCCGGAGGTCTCCGCGTTGCTGCGACCTCCGGCTACTGTCTGCAACCCTCCGGGTTGACCTGGTTGAGATGCGTCTGCTCCCTCCTCCCGGAAGACAAGGCGCGAACAATCAACGCTCAACATTCAACGCCAACATTCAGGTCCCGCCCTGCGGGACACAACCGCGCTCCAAACCACCGGTCGATCACGCTCCCCAAGAAATCACACCGCACTCGCGTCAATCGTAGATCGTAAATCGCAAATCCCCTGGATGTTTTCCATTCAGATTTCCTGCACCTGCTTGTATTCCGGCACGATCACGTCCGCCTTCGGTTTCATCTGCCGCAGCGTTTCGCCAAACGCCAGCGCCTGGCTTTCCTCCCCGTGCACCACCGAGATTGCCTTGATGTCCCCCGTCAACGCTTCCACATACCGCCGCAGCTCGTTCCGGTCCGCGTGACCCGAGAACGAGTCGATCGACGCGATCCGCGCCCGGACTTCGTGCGGTTCGCCGAAGATGTTCACGGGACTGCGTCCCGCAAGGATCTGCGCTCCCAATGTGTGCTCGGCGCAATAGCCGATGAACAGCACCAGGTTCTTCGGATCGCCGATGTTGTTCTTCAGATGATGCCGGATGCGGCCGGCTTCGCACATGCCCGACGCGCTGATGATGATCGCGGGGTCTTTGAGATCGTTCAGCTTCAGCGAATGCGCCACCTCGCGGATGTAGGTGAGGTTTTCCATACCGAACGGGTTCGCCTTCTCCCGGAGGAACTGATAGATGCTTTCGTTGAAACACTCCGGGTGCAGGCGATACACCTCCGTCGCGTTCACGCTCAACGGGCTGTCCACGAAGATCGGGATCCGCGGCAGCGACCCTTCGAGCGTCAATTGGTGCAGCGTGTAAACGATCTGCTGCGTGCGCCCGACGGAAAACGCCGGGATGATGACCTTGCCCTTGCGATGCAGCGTTTCGCGCACGAGCTGCCCCACGTTGTCGTCCGCGTCCTTCTTCGGCGAGTGATCCCGCGCGCCATACGTGCTCTCGACCTGAAGGTAATCCACGTTCTCGACCGGCTGCGGGTCGCGAAGGATATCGTCGTCGCCGCGGCCGATGTCGCCGCTGAACAGGTATCGGAACTGGCGCCCGTTCTCGCGAACATCCAGCACCACCTGCGCGGCGCCCAGGATGTGCCCGGCGTCCTTGAACGTGACCGTGACGCCGTCGATCACCGGGAAGGGGCGATCATAATTGATGCCGACGAACTGCCGCACCGCTTTCTCGGCCTCGGTTGCGGTGTAGAGCGGTTCGACCGGCGGGAGGCCCTGTTTGGCGCGTTTCTTCGACACGAACGCGGCGTCGGCCTGTTGGATCTGGGCGGAGTCCTCAAGCATGATGCTGGCGAGGTCGCGCGTGGCGAACGTGCAATAGATGTTGCCCTCGAACCCCTGCACGCACAGGTTCGGCAGGTTCCCGCAATGATCGATGTGCGCGTGGCTGAGAACGACGGCGTCAATCGTGCGCGGGTCGAAGGGGAAGGTGCGGTTGCGTTCCATGGTTTCGGCGCGGCGCCCCTGGAACAGGCCGCATTCGAGCAACAGCCGTTTCCCGTTGATTTCGAGGAGATACATCGAGCCGGTCGTCGTCCGCGTGGCTCCGAAGAAGTGGATGCGCATGGAAACAGAATGGGAACCGCAAGGCAAATGTCCAGCCGAAGACCGGCGATTGAAATCCGAAATCCGAAGCCCGAAATCTCTTCCTCTCGTCCGCAGAGCGGAGGCAGATGATCTTTGCCATCGACTCAACTACGAAAGACACGAACCGCACGAAAGCCTGGAGCGCGGCTGTGTCCCGCGGCGCGGGACCAGCCGCAGCACGTTGCCGAAGCCAGCGACTCCGGGTTCGGCAGAATCGCACCGAATGCGGATTTCAGCGCCTGGTCCCAAACGGCTTGTCTCACGCGAAGCCGCGAAGGCCGCGAAGATGACGGCAACGGCTTTGTTTAACCGCACAGAACGCAAAGAGCGCAGAGATCACGGCTTACGGCAACGGCCTGAGGCGAATTGCGCGAAGAGACGCGGATTTCTCTGGTGTCACAGAACGGCAAAGGCTGTTTCACCACAGAGGCGCGGAGGCATAGAGAGCGGCTAACTG
>DGDZ01000056.1:0-157 GCA_002385705.1 Verrucomicrobia subdivision 3 bacterium UBA3939 | reverse complement strand
CGAAGCCGCGAAGGACGCGAAGATGACGGCAACGGCGTGGTTAACCGCATAGAACGCAAAGAGCGCAGATCACGGCTTACGGCAACGGCCTGAGGCGAATTGCGCGAAGAGACGCGGATTTCTCTGGTGTCATAAAACGGCAAAGGCTGTTTCACCA
>DGDZ01000054.1:52368-53180 GCA_002385705.1 Verrucomicrobia subdivision 3 bacterium UBA3939 | reverse complement strand
TGAGCGCGGCCCCGTTGAAGCTGACGGTGACCTCGTCCACCTGGCCCTGCGTGCCTTTTGCGAAGCCATGCTTCGCGCCCCGGGACTTCTGCGCCTCCTGAGCCCCGGGGCGCCGGGTCATTTCTGCGGCTCGCCTCGGGTTTCCTCCCAGCGGGCCATCAGCCAAAGAAGATCCGCCAGGCGGTTCAAATAGATCAAAATCTGCCGGTTGCCCACCTCACCGGCGTCGATCAACGCACAGATCCGGCGCTCGGCGCGACGGCATACCGTTCTCGCCACGTCCAGCGCGGACGAACATACGCTCTCCCCGGGCATCGCCCACCCTCGAAACGACACCTTCTGCGATTCGATCTCCTTCACCACCTCTTCAAGCCCAAGCGCCATCTCCGGCCCCACCCGCTTGAAACCGTCCTTCACATAGCGTTCCAGATCCTCCTCCGCCGTCGCCAGCTCGCCCATAACGATCACCAGCTCGTGCTGAATCCGAAGCAGGTTGCGGGAAATGAAATCGTGTCGCGCGGACGCACGGGCCAACCCCAGCGCCGCGTTCAACTCGTCCACCGCGCCATACGCCTCCACGCGCGGATGCGTCTTCGAAACCCGCCGGCCATACATCAGCCCTGTTGTGCCGTCGTCGCCCGTCCTCGTCACGATACTCACACGCCGAAGCTAGGCGCGGACACGGCGCCACAAAAGGATAAAGTGAAGGGGTGAAATCCGAAGAGCGGAATCTGAAGGACCACGTGCGCACCACCATCAACCCTGTTGAAGGCCCGCGCACTGGGAAACGATTGCCTGCAGATCCCCGACCG
>DGDZ01000054.1:27181-52205 GCA_002385705.1 Verrucomicrobia subdivision 3 bacterium UBA3939 | reverse complement strand
GCATTGGGAGACGCGATTGCCTGCAGATCCCCGACCGCTTTGAGCCTTCGGTCGTGCTGCGACTCGCAGAGTCGCGCTCCGATCGGGTCTGCGACCCGTAGCAGCAGGACCGGCATTCCACCTGCCCGGAGCGCGACTGTGTCCCGCCCTGCGGGACCAGTCGCAGCGCGTGGACAAAGCGTGCGACTCCGAGTTCCGCAAACACACGGGCGCCCATCGATTCCATTTAGAACATCCACGCATTGGGAGACGCGATTGCCTGCGGATCCCCGACCGCTTTGAGCCTTCGGCCGTTGCTGCGACTCACAGAGTCGCGCTCCGGACCGCCGGCCTGCGAACCGCAGAAGCGTACGGCGGCATGCAGGCGCAGGACTACCCGCGGATCCCGATCCGGGCCGCGCGAGCGCCGTCGAAGCGGAGGTTCGCCCCGCCAATCATCCGCCGACGGCGCGCTGGTAGGCTTTGATCCCTTCAACGATGCCCCGGGCCATGGTCTTGCGGCCGGCCGGATCGAGAATGCGCTTCCGATCGGCTGCATTCGACATGAACCCGCCCTCGACGAGCACAGCGGGAACGGTTGCGTCGCGCAGCACCTGGTAGCGGGCGCGTTTGACCCCGCGGTCCTGGGCGGACAGATGCTTCACAAGGGATTTCTGGACGTGGTACGCGAGCAGGACGCTCTTGTCGTTGTGGCGGTTGCCCGGCACCCACGCGGTGCTGCCCTGCCCGCCCGCGTTGGACGACGTGGCCCCGGAGGGCGTGCAGCAATAGGTTTCAATTCCCTGCACACGCGAATCGCTGAACGCGTTGAAATGCAGGCTGACGAACAGGTCCGCTCCCCGGCGCCGCGCCTGTTCAACCCGGTTTTCCAGCGCCACGTAGGTGTCCGAGGTGCGCGTCATGACCACGTTGAACCCCGCCTGGGTCAGTTGATCGCGCAGTTCGAGCGCCAGGAGCAGCGTGTATTTCTGCTCTTCATGAGCGCCGACGCGGAATCCCGGGTCCTTGCCGCCGTGGCCGGCGTCGAGACAGATGGTCTTGACCTTGATCCCGGGCGCGTTGCGGCGGGGCGAAAGGATGGGGGCGATGGTGCGTTCAAGGTCGAGCTGGGAAATGTAGGCGATGCCTTTTTCGTAGTGAATCGGCAGAGCGAGGAGCACCCGGACCCCGTTGATGCGGGCGTCGCGGCGGTCGCCGCCGGTCAGGGTAAACACCAGCGTTGTATTGCGATTGCTGTATTGGAGGGTCTTGTCCTTGACCAGCCATTTCGGAGTGAACTGGTTGGCGCGCGCCCAATCGCCCAGGCGAACGTATACGCGGCCCGAAACCTGGACCTGGCGGTTCTGGGCAGCGTGGCCCGCGCCCATACCGACCGCCAGCGCGACCGCCAGGGCGAGCAATCGAAGCGCTGATAACATACGTGCGAATCTGAAATGAGGCCGCATCGATTTCAAGAGAAATGCCATTTAAGGTTGCCTGTGATTTTTTGATCCCATAGATTTCGCGGCTACACGCAGCGGAAGGATGTAGCACGAATTATGGACAAGTATGCCGAACTGAAAATTGACGGAAAAGTCTATCGCCTGCCAACAATCGAAGGTTCCGAGGGCGAACGAGCCATAGACATCTCGTCCCTTCGCAACGAAACGGGTTACATCACGCTGGACGACGGGTATGGCAACACCGGTTCGTGCAAGAGCAGCATCACCTTCATCGACGGTGAAAAGGGCATCCTCCGCTACCGGGGCATTCCCATCGAGGAACTGGCCGAGAAATCGTCGTTCATCGAGGTGGCGCACCTGATCATCATGGGCAAGCTGCCCAACAGCGCCGAGCTGCGGCGGTTCTCGGACCTGCTCACCGAGAACGAACTGCTGCACGAGAACATGAAGTATCACTTCGAGAGCTTCCCCGCCACGGCCCATCCGATGGCGATTCTCTCGTCGATGATCAATGCCGCGAGCTGTTTCTACCCCGAGCTGGTGACGCAGGACAGCATGCGGGAGCATTTTGAAGTCGAGGCGGCGCGTCTGCTGTCGCAGGTCCGCACCATCGCGGCGTTCGCCTACCGGCAGTCGCGGGGCCTGCCGTTCATGTACCCCAAGCCCGAGTACAAGTACACGGCGAACTTCCTGCACATGATGTTCTCGCTGCCCTACCAGGATTACGAGCTGCGGCCCGAGATCGTGAAGGCGCTGGACCTCATCTTCCTGCTGCACGCCGATCACGAGCAGAACTGCTCGACCGCCACGGTGCGGACCGTGGCGTCGAGCAAGGCGAACCTGTTCGCCAGCGCGGCGGCGGGCGTCTGCGCGCTCTGGGGACCGCTGCATGGCGGCGCCAACCAGGCCGTGCTGGAAATGCTCGAGGAGATTCACCGCTCGGGCGACGACGGCTCGAAGTTCATCCAGGCGGCCAAGGACAAGAACAGCGGCAAGCGGCTGATGGGCTTCGGCCACCGGGTTTACAAGAACTACGATCCGCGGGCGAAGATCATCAAGAAGGCGTGCGACGACGTGCTGGCGAAGCTGCACGTGAAGGATCCCCTTCTGGACATCGCCAAGCGCCTCGAGGAAACCGCGCTCCAGGATCCCTATTTCATCGAGCGGAAGCTGTATCCGAACGTGGACTTCTACAGCGGCATCATCATGCGGGCGATCGGCATTCCGGTGGAGATGTTCACGGTGATTTTCGCCATCGGGCGCATGCCGGGATGGATTGCGAACTTCAAAGAGGTCATGGAGGACCGGACGGCGCGGATCTATCGGCCCCGGCAGATCTACGTCGGCCCCACTCTGAACCATTACGTGCCGATCAAGGACCGGAAGTGAACATCCACGAGTTTCAGGCCAGGCAACTGCTCGCGCAGTCCGGCGTTGCCGTCCCGCCTGGCGACGTTTGCGACACGCCGGAACGCGCGAAAGCCATCGCCGAGAAGCTCCTCGCCGACGGCGCGAAACTGCTGGTCATCAAGTCGCAGATCCATTCGGGCGGACGCGGCAAGGGCGTCTTCAAGAACGGCTACAAAGGCGGCGTCAAACTCTGCAAAACCGCCGATGAAGCGTTCGAAATCGCGCGGGCCATGCTGGGCAATGTCCTCGTCACCAAACAAACCGGCGCCGAAGGCCGCCTCGTCAGCAAGCTCCTCGTCGCCCTCGCCCCGCAGATCGAAAAGGAACTGTACCTCGCGGTGCTGCTCGACCGGTCCGTCTCCCGCCCCGTCATCATGGCCAGCACCGAAGGCGGAATGGACATCGAGGAAGTGGCAGCGAAGACTCCGGAGAAAATCGTCCGCGAGCACGTGGACCCTGCGGTTGGCCTGATGCCCTTCCAGGCCCGCAAACTCGCGTCCGCTCTCGGCCTGGGAGGCGAGCTGATGAACCCCGCCGTCAAGCTGATCTCCGGCATCTACCGCGCCTGGTGGGAGAACGACGCGTCCCTGGTCGAGATCAACCCGCTCTGCATCGTGAGGGGCGAGGACGACAAGCGTGCCCTGCTGCCGGTGGACGCGAAAATCTCGGTGGACGACAACGCGCTGTATCGCCATCCGGAGATCCAGGCCATGCGCGACCTTGCGGAGGAAGCGCCGCTCGAGATCGAGGCCAGCAAGCACAGCCTGAATTACATCAAGCTCGACGGCAACATCGCGTGCCTGGTGAACGGCGCCGGACTCGCCATGGCGACGATGGACATCATCCAGCATTACGGCGGCATGCCGGCAAACTTCCTCGACGTGGGCGGCGGCGCCAGCAAGGAACAGGTCACAGCCGCATTCAGGATCATTCTCCAGGATCCGAACGTGAAGGGCATCCTCGTGAACATTTTCGGCGGAATCATGGATTGCGACGTCATCGCGACCGGAATTGTCGCCGCGGTGAAGGAGACCGGGTTGAAACTGCCGCTGGTGGTGCGCCTGGAAGGCAACAATGTGCAGGCGGGCAAGCAAACGCTGTCGGCGGCGGGATTGAGCCTGATCCCCGCAGACTCGATGGCGGACGCCGCGCAGAAGGTCGTGCGGGCAGTAAGTGAACAGGCAAAACGATGAGGTGCTTATGTTGAAGGTGATTGAACTGGCGTTCACGTGTTACCCGGTCAAAGACATGGCGCGCGCCCGAAAGTTTTATGAGGAGGTTCTCGGGTTGAAACCCGCCATGACCGTGGGCGAGCCGGGCGGAATGCAATGGACCGAGTACGAGCTGGGCAACGGCACACTCGCCCTCGGCGCCGGACCCGAAGACTGGACGCCGCGCGCCGACGGCTGTTCCGTCGGGCTCGAGGTGGAGGATTTCGATGCCGCGATAGCGCATCTCCGGTCCGCCGGCGTGACGTTCCGGATGGAGCCGATTGCGACGCCGGTGTGCCGGATGGCGTTCGTGCTGGATCCCGAGGGCAATACGGTTTGCATCCACAAGAGAAACGGCTCGTCGCAGTAGGCGCTTTCGATACATGGCAATCCTGGTCACACCTGAAACCAAAGTCCTCGTGCAGGGCATCACCGGCAGCTTCGGCGCGCGCCATGCCCGGCTCTCGCTCGAATACGGCACGTCCGTCGTCGCAGGAGTCACCCCGGGCAAGGGCGGCCAGATGTTCGACGGCAAGGTGCCTATCTTCGATACCGTGGCCGAAGCAGTGAAGGAAACCGGCGCCACCGCGTCGGCTGTCTTCGTCCCGCCCGCCTTCGCCGCGGACGCGATTCTGGAAGGCGTCGATGCCGGATTGGACTTGGTGGTCTGCATCACGGAGGGCATTCCGGTCAACGACATGGTGAAGGTGAAACGCGCGATGGAAGGGCGCAAAACGCGGTTGATCGGGCCAAATTGCCCGGGAATTGTCACGCCGGGCGACGGGAAGGATTCGCACGGGGGTTGTCGCATCGGGATTGCCCCCGGTTACATCCATCGCAAAGGGCACATTGGCGTGGTATCGCGCAGCGGCACGCTCACCTATGAAGCGGTCTGGCAGCTCACCTGCCGCGGCGTCGGCCAGTCCACCTGCGTCGGCATCGGCGGCGACCCCGTGAACGGCACATCGCACCTCGACGTGCTGAAGATGTTCAACGACGATCCCGACACGCACGGCATCATCCTGATCGGCGAGATCGGCGGCAGCGCGGAAGAGGAAGCAGCCGAATGGGTGCGACAGCATTGCAAGAAACCAGTGGCGGGCTTCATCGCGGGCGCGACCGCGCCGCCGGGACGACGAATGGGCCACGCCGGCGCCATCGTGAGCGGCGGCAAAGGAACCGCCAAAGCCAAGATCGAAGCCTTCAAGGCCGCGGGCATTGGCGTTGCCGAAACCCCGTCCGAGATGGCGGACACGCTTCTGCGCATGATGTAGGCAACGGCGCCGGCGCCCGGACGGATGCCGACGACTCCGGTGAATTCGTTTCCGGTAAGTGGAAGGAACGATCCGCAGAACTCCGGCGGCCGGATCGTTCGAGTGTGTTGCCGGCCGGACGCAAGCGGCTGCGCGGCAGTGTCGCGCCGCTTTCATTGACAGGACGGCTCATCGGTTCTGACTGTTGGTTCCGGCTGTGAACGGCGCTTCAGGCGTATGGACCTGCTGAATCTGATTCTCAACATTGCCAGCCTCCTGCTGTGGCTGAACTGGCGATCCATACGTCTGGATCCGATACGGAATTCGCGGCCTGCGACACTGGTTGGAACGCTGCGTCGCGCGGAGCCCATGACCCTCCGGCGCT
The DNA here is from genome assembly GCA_002385705.1 of Verrucomicrobia subdivision 3 bacterium UBA3939. Classification (GTDB taxonomy): domain Bacteria; phylum Verrucomicrobiota; class Verrucomicrobiia; order Limisphaerales; family UBA3939; genus UBA3939. The sequence goes on along the minus strand of DGDZ01000054.1, from coordinate 46,504 downwards.
GGCATCTTCTCGGAGGGCTGCTTCTCCTGCTCTACGCGAGGGCGTTTCTCTACGAGCAACTCGGACCTGCGGTGAACTGGACGCCCCGTCTGAATCTGGGCGTGGTCGTGCTGGCCTTTCGCGCGGACCAGTTCCGGCACGAGCTGCTCTTCTCCGTCCTGAGTTTTGCGCGAGCGTTGCTCATCCTGCAGACCTGGTTCCTTGTGCTCGTGCTGATCCATCGCCGGAACACCGAGGATCCGTTTCACAAGCTGCTCCAGCAGCAACTCGGACGCGTGGCGCGCTGGCCTGCATGGTTGCAGGCGCTGCTGCCGGGCCTCCTCGCCGCCTCGCTCTGGCTCGCGTGCCATCCGCTGCTGGCAACGGTCGGCGTGATCAACTGGCCCGATTCAGGCGCCCAACTCGCCGCGCAGGCCGCTATCCTCGCAGGTGCCATTTACCTCAGCCTGCAACACCTCCTGATCGCCGTCCTGGTCCTCTACCTCGTGAACAGCTACGTCTATCTCGGCAACAACCCGGTGTGGGATTACATCAATTACACGGGGCGAACGCTCCTCGCGCCGCTGCGGCGCTTCAAACTGCGCTTCAGAAAAGTGGACCTCGAGCCGCTCGCGGGAATGGGCATCGTCCTCCTGCTCTTCAACAGCCTGGACATCGCGCGCTATTTCTGGCCGGACGCCGTCGCGCAGTGGCTGCTCTGGCCGCAATAGCGACTTTGCGGCGCAAGCACCTACTGCCTGGAAGCCCTGGGAAGCTTGACCGTCACCGTGGTACCCCGCCCGACTTCGCTCTGGATGGAAAGCGTGCCGCCGTGAAGCTCGACCAGCCGTTTGCAGATCGTCAGCCCCAGTCCCAGCCCCTGCTGCTCGTGCATCTTCCGGTCGAATTGCATGTAGGCGCCGATCTTCGTGATCTGCTCGGGGGAAAGTCCGCGGCCGCGGTCCGTAACGACCAGAACGACGTGCTCGCCGGCTCCGGACAGCTCGACGTCCACGATGGTGCCCGGCTGTGAAAACTTGAACGCGTTCTGCACCAGCTCGCCCACAACCTTGCCGAGATATTCATCGGACATCTGAACCGGAACATCCTTCAGGTCCAGGCGGATATCGTTGGGGCGGTTCGCCCGCTCCGCCTGGGCGCGCGCCTGTTGTTCGACCAGGCTGGCCGGCGACGCGGTTTCCTTCCGCAATGCCTGAAGCTTCTGCGGATCGCTGCCGAGCAATTCGAGCTGGGCGAAGATCAGGAAGTTTTCGACGAGATGCTCGAGCCGCTTGGCCGAGTGGTAGATGACCTGGCCCATCTCCGCAATTTCCTGCGGTTGCAGCGTCGCCGAATCGGAGCTGAGGATTTCGCCGTACGCGAGGATGCCATTGAGCGGCGTGCGCAGTTCGTGCGGCAACATCAGGCTGATGTTCTCGCGCAGGTCGGCGAGTTTGCGCTCGGCTTCCTGGCGCACAGCCGTGACCTTCTTCAACCGGACATCCACCGCCGCGTAGAGCGCTTCGATCGTGAAAGGTTTGGGAAGGTAATCGTCCGCGCCCAGCTCCATCCCGTGCCGCATGCCCGCATGGTCCGCCAGGCCTGTCATCAGAATGAAGGGGATCGAGGCCGTGGCGGGCTCATTGCGCAAGGAGGAAAGCGTGTGGTAACCGTCCACCTTCTGCATGTTCACGTCGCAGAGGATCAGGTCGGGAAGCTCCTTCCGCGCGATCTCAATTCCGCGTTCCCCATTCTCGGCTTCGACGACCTCAAAACCTTTTTGCTGCAACGCCAGGTGGACCATCTCCCGCAGCCATTCTTCGTCGTCGATCACGAGAATCTTCTTCATCCCGCCATCGAAAGTCTTATCGCGAGTCAACTGCTGTCTTTCAACTGACAAAATTTGAGGCACGGCCGTTCACGTCGTTTTGCACGCGTGATGGAGCAATGCGTGTGCCTTGCCGCGGCGAGATCATTTCGCAGACGACGCCGGCGCAGGCAGTTGGAGCCGCCGACAACGCCTCGCTCAGGACTGTTCCAGTTGCTTCATGATCTGGTCGGTGATCGCCTGGACGGCGGCTTCCGCCTCGGGATCAAACCCCGTGGCCGCCTCCTGTCGGGCGGGCACCTGGCACATGACGCCCGGACGCCAATCGCTGTTGTCGCAGAGCTCGCATTCCTTGAGGCCGTAACGCGGATCCACGTAGCCGAGGCTCTGCTTGATCTTGAGCAGGTCCTGGAGTTGTTGAGGCGTGAAGGTGTTCGGGGGCTTGCCGAGTTGCGACGCGACCATCAGCGTGCGGCAGTAGGCCTCGATGATCTCCACGCGCCAGTAGGCTTCCTCGATGTTGTTGTGGCTCCAGGTCACGACGCCGTGATTGGCCATCAGAATCGTGTTGTGCTGGTCCACGAGGTCGGCCACGAGCTTGCCCATTTCGGGCGTGCCCGGCGTCCGATAGGGAGCGAGGGCGACGCTGGCGAACACCTCGTATTCGGGAATCATGCACGTGGGCGGCACCACGCCGGCGACCGCGAAGCCGGTCGCGTACGGCGGATGGCAATGGCACGTGGCGACCGCCTTCGGCTGGCGTTTCATGATCTGCAGGTGCATGAGGATCTCGCTGGTCCGCTTCTTCACCCCGCAAAGCTGGTTGCCCTCGAAATCCACCAGGCACATGTCCTCGGGCTTCAACGACCCCTTGCTCACCAGCGTCGGCGTGCAGAGCGCGATGTCCTCTCCGACGCGCACGGCCATGTTGCCGCCGTTGCCGTCCACATAGGCCCGTTGCCAGAGCCGTCGGCCGATCTCGCAGATCTGCTCCTTCAAGTCCTGCATGTAGGGCGAATTGAAGAACGCTTCCAGTTCCGCCTTTGAACTGCGCGAACTCACCTTCTGCGGCGGCTGCGGCTTCGCTTCGCTCATCACCGGGCGCGGAGCAACAACCGAAGAAAACTTCCCGTTGCCTTCGTAGTCCCGCAGAAAATCCCGGGCGGAAGGCGTCAGAATGGCGTCTTCCGGCAGAACCCGCAGGTCCTTTCCGTTGCGTACCATTTCTTCAAGATCCCGAACACTGATCACTTGTCTCATTTTGCAAAGGGCGAATAGAAAATCTCGTCCACGAGCGCGACGCAGATGGCGTCCACAGGTGTGGGCTCGTCAAAGGGCTGAGACGCCTCGCGGCCTTCCACAAATCCAATCGTCTGTCCGACGCCGCCGCCCAGGTCGTCGTAAACCACAAGGCTCGGGTCCTTGCTCATGCCGGGCGGCGTCTCCGTTCCGCGCTGAAAATGCTCCCGCGTGAACGGACTCACAATCAGCCAGCGGCCGCCGGCAAATGCCGGCACGCAGGTGTTGAGCGTCACACGACCTATGACCGTTCCGAGTCTCATGATTCCGCCTCGTCCACAATCGCCGTAATCATCCACCGGGCCGGGCTCTTGTCGTCCCCCACGGTCCGACGCGCGGCCAATCCGTCCGACGAAATGATGACGCGCTGATGCAGGCCCGCGCCGTGCGGGTCGATGGCGACTTGAGGCACGCCTTCCGGCTCGCCCGCGCCATTGATCGGCTGGCAGATCACAAGCCGCCAGCCTTCCAGGCTCGGATGCTTCCGAGTCGCCACCACGTTGCCTTCAACACGAGCCAGGAGCATAAGCAAATCCGAAATCCGAGGGCCGAAATCCAAACGCCGAAACTCGAACCGTCGGGTGCACTTCGCTCTGCCACCGGCGGCCCATAGTTCGGGCTTCGGCCTTCGGCCCTTTTTCGGATTTCGGATTTCGACCTTCGGACTTCATCAGTAGATCCTGAGGTTGTCCACCATCACGCACCGCCGCGTGCGGGTGAACGTGCGCGGGTTCGTGATCCCCTCACCCGTCGGCGTCGCCACCGAGAAACTCAGGTAACCTTCGCCGCCCAGGCCCAGACCCGTCATGCAGGGACCGTTCTTGACGAACAACGTCGTGTCCAGCGCCCGCGCCATCGCCGTCATGTGCTCCACGTCGTGCGAATGAATGATGCTCGTGTGCTTGTAATTGTGCTCCGCCTGAAGCGACCGCTCGATGCCTTCCTCCACGCTCTTCACCCGCACGATCGGCAGCATCGGCATCATCTGCTCCTCCTGCACAAACGGATGACTCGCGTCCGTCTCCGCAAACAGAAGTTGCGTGTCCGGTCTCACGTCCACGCCCGCCGCCTTCGCCAGCACCGCGGCATCCTTCCCGACCAATTCCCGGTTCACCGTCGCATGCGGGCAACCCGCTCCCTGTCCTTCCTTGAAGATGAACGCCGCCTTCGTCAGGCGATCGAGCTGGGCCGGGTTCAGCTTCACCGCGCCGTTCTCCGACATGAACTGCATCAGTCTGTCCGCGATGCTGTCGAGCACGAACACCTCCTTCTCCCCAATGCAGAGCAGGTTGTTGTCGTAGGCGGCGCCCTGGATGATGTCCCTGGCCGCGCGCTTCAAACAGCAGGTGTCGTCCACCAGCACCGGCGGGTTGCCCGGACCCGCGCAGATGGCGCGTTTGCCCGATTGCATCGCCGCCTTCACCACGCCGGGACCGCCCGTCACGCACAACAGGCGCACCGCTTCGTGCCGGCAAATGGCGTTGAACGAGTCCAGCGTCGGATGCTCGATGATGGCGATCAGGTTCCGGATGCCAACCTCGCGTTCGATGGCCTTGTTGTATTCACTGACCGCGAGGGCGGCGCACTTTGCGGCGCCCGGATGCGGGTTGAACACAACGGCGTTCCCGGCCGCCACCATGTTCACAATGTTGCCGCTCAGTGTGGGAATGGAATGCGTGGACGGCGTGATCGCTGCCACCACACCGAACGGTGTGTATTCCTCGAGCGTGATCCCGTGATCCCCGCTGCGGGCGTACGGGTTCAGCCATTCCACGCCCGGCACCAGCTTGATGATCTTCAGCTTTTCAATCTTGTGATCAAGCCGGCCGATCTTCGTTTCCTCGAGTTCAATGCGGCCCCATTCCTCTGCATTCGCCTCGGCCAATGTCTTGACGATCTCAACCACCTTCGCGCGCGCGGCGACACCCTTCTCGCGCAATTGCAGAAAACCGTCGTGGGCCGCGGCACAGGCCTCGTTCGCGTCCTGAAAGACGCCGTTCCGGCCACTGCGCACAATGATGCCGCCGCCACTCGGGCGCGGTCTGGCGTCGCAGCCGCACGCCGAAGCCGGTGCCGTCGCGGCGGCCGGAGCAGCCGCCCCGCCCAGGCGCTGCATCACCTCGGAAACCACGTCACGTATCAACTTCTCGTCAAGCGCACTCATGCCGCTGAACCTTTCGCGCTGAAGATCTGCTTCCCGAACACGTCCACCGTGTCGACAATCCCCACAATGACCGCGTCCACCGGCGCGTCCTTCATTCCGGGAGCGAGCCGGGCGGAACTGCCCTGACAGAACAGCACCATCTCACCAACGCCCGCGCCGACGCTGTCCACGGCGACGATGGTGTTCACGCCCGGACGGAACCGGGTGGGATCCTTGTCATCGACCAGTTGCGGCCGGAGCAGCAGCAGTTTGCGGCCGCTCATGTTCGGGTCTTTCTTGGTGGCGACCACCGACCCTTCGACTTTGGCGAGGAACATAATCGGTACGGAGCCGCGAGCCGGATTCGAAGTCAGAACCGCCGCGCGGGCGATCCCGCTTCCGGCTCCCGGGCCCCGGTTACTTCTTCTTCGGCAACACGGCCTCCACGTCCGAATGCGGACGCGCGATCACGTGGACGCTGACCAGTTCGCCTTTGATCGCCTTGATCGCCTGCGCGCCGGCATCGACGGCGGCCTTGACCGCGGCGACGTCGCCGACGACCACGGCCGTGACGAGGGCGTTGCCGACCTGCGTCATCGGTCCGGCGAGCTCGACGTTGGCCGCCTTCAGCATTGCGTCGGTGCCCTCGACGAGGGCCACCAGGCCGCGCGTTTCAATCATTCCAATTGCTTGATGAGCCATATTCAGTTGATGGTTGATCGTTGATGGTTGAGAGTCGCTGCTACTTCACGGTTGAGAGTTGAGACGGAAACGGCGTCCGCGCGGGCGGCCGGTTCTTCTCCAGGAATCGTTTCACTTCGCGGGCGACCACGAGTTCCTCGTTGGTCGGGATCACAAGCACTTTCACGGGCGAGCTGTCCGCGCTGACCACGCCTTCGGCGGCACGCGTCGAACGGTTCCGCTCCGGATCCAGCACAATGCCGAGCTGATCGAGATTCGCACAGATCGCTTCCCGGATTTCCGGCCGGTTCTCCCCGATGCCCGCGGTGAAAACGATCGCGTCCGCGCCGTTCAGTTCGAAGTAATAACTGCCGATCCAGTGCCGCGCGCTGGCGACGAATACATCGATCGCCATCTGCGCCGCGCGATTGCCACTGGAAGCGGCCTCCTGCACTTCGCGGATGTCATTCGACACGCCGCTGAGGCCTTTCAACCCGGATTCCTGCCGCAACTGCCGTTGCGCTTCCTCCAGCGAAAGCCCCAGGGCCTTCATCGCGTACGGCAGCGCCTCGGCATCGAGGTCCCCCACCCGGTTGTTCTGCGGCAGACCCGATTGCGGGCTCATGCCCATGCTGGTGCCGATCGCCGCGCCGTTCAGAATGCCCGTGACGCTGGAACTGCCGCCGAGATGACACGAGATCACGCGCAACGGCAGCCCGCTCACCGGCGTGCGCCCGTTGTCCACGTACAATCGCCGCGCACGCTCGGCCACGTCGTTGCGTCCCAGGAGCTCCGCCGAACGTTCCGCGATGAACTTGTGGCTGGCACCGTGAAACCCAAACCGCCGCACCCCCGCATCGTGCCACGCCGCCGGCACCGCATACCGCATCATCGCCGGGGGCGCGAACTGATAAAACGCCGTCTCAAACAGTCCCACCAGCGGAATGCCCGGCATCCGCTGTTTGAACAGGCGAATGCCCGTGATGTAGGGCGGATTGTGCGCCGGCGCCAGCCCGGCGTACTCGGCCATCGCCTGAAGCACCCGCTCGTCCAGTTCGACGCAACCCGTCACATCCTTCGCCAACACGGTCTTGAACCCCACCGCCGCCAGGTCCGATTCACTGCGAATCACCCCGGCGGACTTCAATTCCGCCAGGCAATTCTCGATCGCCGCCGCATAATCGGTCACGCGCTCGAACCCGCCTTTGTGGAGCAACCGCTCCGGCACGGACGAGACGTCAAACAACCGCCACTTCAGCGACGTCGAACCAATGTTGGCAACAAGGACGTTCATCGATTTGCGATTTACGATTCACGATTTACGAGTCATGGCGCGAACCGGCGGCGATCGCGTCCATCGTCAATCGCAAATCACTGGAGCCACTTGCCGAGACCGCCGAGGCCTTCGTGCGGACGCGGGATCACCTGAACGCTGACCACCTGGCCGACCTGCGCCGCCGCAGCCGCGCCGGCGTCCGTGGCCGCCTTCACCGCCGCCACGTCGCCGCGGAAAAAGCCGGTCACGTAACCGCTCCCGATCTTTTCCCAGCCGGTCAGGGTGACATTCGCCGCCTTGAGGGCCGCGTCGCATGCTTCGAGCAGCGCGCACAGGCCTTTGCACTCGATCATTCCAATTGCTTGCTGAGCCATAACAAAGTGATGGTTGATGGTGGTGGTTGATAGCTACTTCTTCGCGCTGTTGTCGCCCACGAACGTCGCCAGCAGGTCTTCATGCGGGCGGGCGAGGATGTGCGCGCTGACCAGCTCGCCCACCTTGGCCGCAGCCTTGGACCCGGCGTCCACCGCCGCCTTCACGCTGCCCACGTCGCCGCGACACAGGACCGTGATCAGTCCGCCGCCGATGGGAATGGTTTTAATGAGGCTCACGTTGGCGGCTTTCACCATCGCGTCGCTGGCTTCGACGCTGCCAACGTAACCTTTTGTTTCGATCATGCCGATTGCTTGACTCATGTGTTCAGTTCCTGGTTGAGAGTTGATGTGGGACGGAAATCATTTGATCAGTTCACACGGCGTGTTCGGCTGCAGGTTGCACGCGTTGCCTTCATCCGTGTCGATGTGCACTTCAAGCTTGAAACTCGGGTCCACGCGACAGAGCAGCCGCTCCAGCAAAACCCCGCACGGGCCCCCAATTCGCAGTTTCATCTCGTCGCCCCCCTTCACGCCGTAAAACTTCGCATCCTCGGGCGACATGTGCACGTGCCGCAACGCGCGGATCACACCCTCGGACATCTCGAAAAACCCGGCCGGGCCCATCAGCATGCAACCCGGCGTCCCCTTGATGTCGCCGGACAAACGCAGCGGCAGATCAAACCCCAGAGCAATGCCGTCCGTGTAGGCCAGCTCCACCTGGTTCAGATTCCGGCAAGGACCCAGTATCCGGAGATTCGAGATCACCCGGCTGCGCGGGCCAATCAGCGTTACCGTTTCCTTCGCAGCAAACTGCCCTTCCTGATACAGCCAACGATGAACCGTCAGTTGATGCCCCTTGCCGAATAAGGCCTCCACCGCCTCCGACGTCAGATGACAATGCCGCGCGCTGATGTTCACCACCAACGGATTCGGCGCCATCGCCGCCGTGGGCAACGGCTTCCCAAGCCGTTGATACACAGCTTGTCGCACCATGTGCTCGACAACCGCTCGATGCAGTTTGGATCCAGACACGGCCATAAAAGTGGCGCTACTCTGACAAAATCAGTCAAAATGTCAACAAAAATCTTGCAAAATCTTCCACAATCTACCAGATTCGAGCCCGATGACGGCTGAAGAGCGTCAAAAACGAATCGAACTCTTCCTCCAAAAGGCGGAGTTCGCCTCTCTCGAAGAGCTCGCACGGGAAGTCAATGCGTCCATCTCCACCGTCCGGCGCGACCTCACCGCCCTCGAAGCGGCCGGCACGCTCAAACGCACCCACGGCGGCGCCCGCCTGGTCGCGCCTGCTTCCGATGAATTCCTCTTCTCTGCCCGCGACACGCAGCAGCGCGTCGAGAAGGAAGCGATTGGACGCGCCTGCGCCGCGCTGATCCAGCCTAACCAGTCCGTCATCATGGACGCGGGCACGACCGTGTATCACGTCGCGCGGCATATCGAGGACAAAACGCCGCACATCGTGACCAACTCATTGCCCGTCGCGAACCTGTTTGCCGGATCACATCGCCTCGAGGTCGTCGTGTCCGGCGGCGTGATTTATCCGCGGCTCGGTGTGCTGGTGGGACCGCTGGCGGTGGAGGCGTTCACGAAGATGCACGCCGACGTGGCCATCATGAGCGGCGGCGGCCTTGACCTGGACGGCATCAGCAACTCGCACGGCCTGTTGATCGACATTCAGCGCGCGATGATCAAGGCCGCGCAGAAAGTGATCTTCTGTTTCGACCACACCAAGTTCGGCCGCAAATCCGTCCTGCCGCTCTGCAGCCTCGATTGCGTGGACACGATTGTGACCGACAGCGCCGCGCCGACCGAACTGGTGGAACAACTGCGCGCGAAGGGAATCGAAGTCGTCGTGGCGCCGTTGAACGGCTCACCGAGCTGACGCAATCGACACCCTGTAGCGTCATCCATCCTGCGCGACATAGAGCCGGCGCTTCCAGCCCGGCGGCAAATTCCGAAGTGATTCAACGGCGTGCAACCTTTTGTTGCATATACAACAAAAGTTCGTCGTCCCTCAGTGCTCACACAAGCACCGGATCATCAGGCAGATGCAACCTTTTGTTGCATATGCAACAAAAGGTTGCACGGGGTTCGCGCTTGAAAGGTTGATACCCGAACTGCCGCAGATCAGCGCAGTTGCCACAGCATCAGGTCGTTCGCGACAAAGCCAACATCTGCTCCACCTCGCGCACGACTTCGTTCGTTGTGATCCCGGCAAGGCCGCGCGGGCTGCGGAGGATCCGCACCTGCTCCTGCGGCGGACGCCAGACGTGCTCGGCTGTGTCGCCCCAAAGCACCAATGCCGGCACGCCCAACGCACCCGCAATGTGCGAAATGCCGGAATCGTGTCCGACAAACCCCGAACAACTTGCAAGCAAACCCGCCACCTCCACCAGCGGCAGGCTCTGCGCCAACAGCACTCTGTCCGGCGGAATCGTCGCCGCCAGGCGCCGCAGTCGATCACCTTCCGCTTCGCCGCCCACCAGCAGAATATTCAGCGCCGTCCGCCCCACCAGGTGTTCAATGAACTCCGCCCAGTTCGCTTCCGGCCAGTTCTTCCGCTCGCTCCCGCTGCCGGGGTGCAGCGCGAGGCACGGCCCGTTCATCGTCAGCCGGCCCTGCACGCGCAGACGCGGGAACGGGTCGGCGTCGAAAATCGCCAGTCGCTCCAGCGGCTTCAAATACGCCGCCGACGCGTGCAATTCCTCCGATTCGTCGGGCCGATGCGGCCCCGCAATGAACTGGGCCTTCGAACAGCGCGCGATGTTCGTCCGGAAAATTTTGTCCGGGTCGAACAGGTAGGAAACGATGAGATGAAACTCCGAAAAGTAACCGGTGAGTTCCGGCGCCAGTTCCCCGTTGCGCGCGAAGAAGCCGGCCAGCGGACGGGCGTCGATCGATCGCACCCGGTCCACGAGGTTGCCCGCAATGGCCAGTTGGACAATGTGCGGATAACCGAGCACCTCGAGGTGCACGTCCGGAAACTGCTTCCGCAAGGCCGCGATCGCCGGGAGCGTCAGGATAAAATCACCGATCGCGCCTCCGCGAATCACCAGAATCCTGCCACAATCGGGTTGCACGAGAAACAGTGCGCGAAATCAGAAACAAATCAACCCCAGGGCGACGATGAACAGTCCGAACGCCAGCCGGATCGCCGATCCCACCCGCACGCGTCTCTCATTGGCCGTCGCCCAATCAATCCAGTCGCGCAAGCGCCAGGGCGATATCGTGAGCCACGCACCGAGGAACACCAGCACATACGCCCAGGTCTGGATCACGAGGCTCCAGCGCGTGACCTCCAGCATCGGCCGGCCCGTGTCCACCATGAGCTTGGCCAGCAGCAACAGCACGACCGCGAGACCGCGCACCGCCAGGAAGTCCTGCACGTAAATGCACGCGCCCACGCCCACCGCGCCGAACCCGGCCATGAGATACGGCTTGAGATGCGCGAACTCGGAGATGGATTCCAGGTGCAGGTTCCAGAGAAACCACGCGGTCCCCAGCAGCATCAGCGCAATGCCGGCAGGCAGATTGCGCGGAAACTTGCGCGCCGCTTCCGCAAACTTCTGCGGCCGCAACAGCCCGTACGCCTGCGGCACGGCAACGATCAGACCGAGAATTATGCTGAGCGTCGAAAGCTGCAGTGTCATTCAATCAATGCAGCGGGAGCATGGCGAAGCGCGCGCAAAAGTAAATTCGAATCTCCGCTCACAGGTTCACGATCGCGGGATCGCCGTACAGCGTGAACGATCCGGCCCGCGTGATGCGGACGTCCATCAACTGCCCCCGGTGCCGCTCCGATCCCTCGAACACGACGATCTTGTTGCACCGCGTCCGCCCCATCATGCGTGCGGGGTTCCGCTTGCTCGGCCCTTCCACCAGGATCTGCACCTGCCGGCCGACGAATTGTTCATACCGGCGCCCGGCCAGTTCGTTCACCAGCGCGAGCAGACGCTGATTGCGCTCCTCCCGCACCGCCACCGGCACCTGGTCCGGCATCGCCGCCGCCGGCGTGTCCCGCCGCTCCGAATACTTGAAGATGAACGCCTGGTCGAAGTCCACCTCGCGCATCAGGGACAGCGTCTCCTCGAAATCCTCCTCCCGCTCGCCCGGGAAACCGACGATGATGTCCGTGCTCAATCCGATGTCGGGCCGGATCGCTCGGAGCTTGCGGATGATCTCGAGGTAACGCTCGCGCGTGTAACCGCGGTGCATCAGCTTGAGAACGCGGTTGCTCCCGCTCTGCACGGGAATGTGCGCGCTCTCGCACAGCTTCGGCAGCCGGCCATACGCCTCCACCAGGTCGTCGCCATAACCCTTCGGATGCGGCGCGGTGAAACGGATCCGTTCCAGCCCGTCGATTTCGTGAACCGCCTCGAGCAACTGGACGAACGGTGACTTGCCGTCCTTGACCGGCAGATCCCGGCGTCCGTAGCTGGTCACAATCTGCCCCAGCAGCGTGATCTCCCTGACGCCGTGCGACACCAGTTCGCGGCACTCGGCCACGATATCTTCAATCCTGCGGCTGCGTTCCTGGCCCCGCGTGTAGGGCACGATACAGAAGGTGCAGTATTGATTGCACCCCTGCATGATGCTGACAAACGCCGACACCGATTTCTTCCCGGCACCATTCAACAGGTGCTCGCGAATCGCCGCTTCGCTGCCCTGCTCGCGGTCCACATCCACCACCTTGTCGGCGCGCCCGGAAAGGATGCTGTCGAGGTGCTCGGCCGTCCGGTGAAACTTCTGCGTGCCGATCACCAGGTCCACGTCGGGCAGGCGATCGATCAATTCGCGTCCCCTGCTCTGCGCCATGCACCCCATGAACCCGAGCACGACATTGGGCCGTGAACGGCGCAACTCGCCCGCCAGGGCCGCCATCTTGCCGAGCGCCTTCTGCTCCGCCATGTCGCGCACGCTGCACGTGTTAAGCAGGATGACGTCGGCCATCGCCTCCGACGGCGCGAGTGTGTAGCCTTTGGCGACGAGCTGCGCGGCGACGGCTTCGCTGTCGCGCTCGTTCATCTGGCATCCGTACGTCTTGATGTAAACGCTGGGCATGTGAAACAGCGGGAGAATCTACGCCAGTCGTCGTGGCTTGAAAAGGCCGGTGTCGAGTTACGACTTGCGATTGGCGATTGGCGCGAGCATTCCACCTGCCCGGAGCGCGACCTTCAGGTGGCCTCGCGCGCGAGTGCACAAGGACGGCGGAATTCAGATTCGGGCGTGGGCATGCAGGCGCCCCTCAATGGAGCGCGACTGTGTCCCGCTCTGCGGGACCAGTCGCAGCGCGTGGACGAAGCGTGTGAACACCGAGTTCAGCAAACGCGCGCGCACCATCGATTCCATTAGAACATCCACGCATTGGGAGACGCGATTGCCTGCGGATCCCCGACCGCTTTGAGCCTTCGGTCGTGCTGCGACTCGCAGAGTCGCGCTCCGATCGGGTCTGCGACCCGGAGCGCGACTGTGTCCCGCTCTGCGGGACCAGTCGCAGCGCGTGGACGAAGCGTGCGACTCCGAGTTCTGCAAACGCACGGGCGCACCATCGATTCCATTAGAACATCCACGCATTGGGAGACGATTGTGCCTTGCCATCCCTGACCGCTCTGAGCCTTCGATATCGCTGCGACTCGCAGAGTCGCGCCCGATCGGCGCGCCCCCCGACCCTAAACCGCGCCTGGCCGAACGGGCCGGCCCCGTCGTTGCGCACTCGCGCAAACCACTTGCAGCCGTTGCCGCCTCCTGCCATGGTTTTCTTGCACCCGCCGATGCGCCGCGCGCGGTGCGCCTATGTCGCACGAACGTCTGAAAGTGCTGCTGGTCGAGCATGATCCGGGATTCACCCGAGCCGTCAGCGACATGCTCAGCCGCGCACGAGATCTGTCCGCCGACCTGTCTTCGGCTCCCGACCTCCGCACCGCCTTTTACGAACTCCATCGAACCCGGTTCGACATCCTCGTGCTCGACGTGGCCGTGCCGGACGGCGCCGGTCTCGGAAGCATTCCGTTGTTGAAAGCCGAACGCCCGGAGCTGCCGATCATCGTCGCCGGCGAAGCCGACAGCGAAACCGTGGCTGTCGAAGCGGTCCAGGCCGGGGCGCAGGATTATCTCGTCAAGAACCAGCTCACTGCCGGCTGGCTGGAACGCTCCCTCCGATACGCCATCGAACGGCATCGCACCGACGCCGCCCTGCTGGCGGCCAGGGAGAAGTATCACAGCATTTTCGACAACCTGGTGGAAGGCATCTTCCGGACGACACCCGATGGGAAGTATCTCATTGCGAACCAGGCCCTGGCGCGCATCTACGGGTATTCCTCCCCCGAAGAACTGATGCGCAGCCTGACCGACATCGGCCAGAGCCTCTACGTGCAGGAGGGGCGGCGGGACGAGTTCATCCGCCTGATGCAGGAGAACGACACGATCACCGGCTTCGAGTCCCAGATCTATCGCAAAGACGGCACGACGATCTGGATCTCGGAAAACTGCCGGGCGATCCGCGACGCGAAGAATCAGCTCTTGTACTACGAAGGCACTGTGGAAGACATCACGCACCGGCGACAGGCCGAAGAGGACCTGCGCCGGTCGGAGGCGTTGTATCATTCGCTCGTCGAGACCATGCCGCAGAACGTCTTCCGCAAGGACCTCCAGGGACGGTTCACCTTCGCCAATCAGCAATACTGCAAGCATTACAACTGCAAACTCGAAGACATCCTGGGCAAGACGGACTTCGATTTCTTTCCGCCTGAGCTCGCGGAGAAGTACCGGCGCGACGACTGGCGCGTCATGGAGACCGGCCAGACGCTCGAGTTCGTCGAGGAACATCAGCCCCTCGGCCAGAAAAAGAGCTACATCCACGTGGTCAAGACGCCCCTGTACGGCCCGGACGGAAAGATCATCGGGTTGCAGGGAATTTTCTGGGACGTCACCGAGCAATACCTTGCCGAAGACCGGATTCGCCGGGCCAACGAGCGCCTGGTGCGCAGCCGGCGCGAACTGCGGAAGAAGAACCAGCAGATGGAGGAGGATCTCAAGATGGCGCGCGAGATCCAGCTCACCATGCTGCCCCAGCAATATCCCTGTTTCCCGCACGACGCCGGGCCGGACAAGACCGCGTTCCGCTTCACGCATCGCTATCTGCCCACCGGCGCGGTGGGCGGCGATTTCTTCACCGTATCCGCGGCCTCGGACGAGCAGGCGACGGTGTTCATCTGCGACGTCGCAGGCCACGGTGTACGCTCGGCGCTGGTGACGGCGATGATTCGCGCGCTGCTGGAGGAGATCAAGCCGCTGGCGCACGAGCCGGGACAGTTCGTAACGCAGTTGAACAAGGACCTTTACGCCATTTTGAAGCACGCGGGCACGCCCTTGTTGACGACGGCGTTCTACTTCACGGCAAACTGGAAGACGGGACTGATGCGCTACACGAATGCGGGTCATCCCAAGCCGCTGCACCTGCGCCGCAGCACCGGAGCCGTCGTCCCGCTCACGAACGCCACCGGCAGGAGCCAACCGGCGCTCGGGCTCTTCGAAAATACCGCGTATCAGACGTCTGAAGTCGTCCTGGCCGCCAACGACCTCATCATGCTGTTCACCGACGGTCTCTACGAGGTTCAGGGCGCCGACCACGAACTCTACACCCAGGAACGCCTGATCCAGGACGTGCGCGAACGGGTCAACCTGCCCGCGTCCGAATTGTTCGACACGCTCCTGGAGCGCATTCGTTCCTTTTCCGCCGACGGCAAGTTCGCCGACGACGTTTGCCTGGTGGGAATGGAAGTCTGCCGGCCGGTCGGCAGTGCGGAGTAGGAACCGACGCATTCCGACCTGCGCTTCTTCCACCGCGGTGGGGCGAGCGTCCTCGCGAGCCGTCGTGCGATTACCCCATGCAACCTTTTGTTGTATATGCAACAAAAGGTTGCATTTCACTGATCAGCAGGTATTTGCACAGGCACCAGGGGACGACAAACTTTTGTTGCATATGCAACAAAAGGTTGCACACACGTGAAATCGCTTCGGGATTGACGGCTGACGCGGCCTTCCGGCCGCCCTGCAATGTGTTCGAGTGCAACATCGCAGCGGAATCCCACTCGCCTGGATGCGCGCCGAAACTGTCGCCGGGTTGCAAGCGCCGACTCCTCTCGTGGGAAACGTCTGCGGCGAACACGAAAGGCGTCGAAGCATGACACAGGAATGAATTCGCGGAGATCAAAGCAGTCGAACGCCGGCTCGCGAGGACGCTCGCCCCACCGACGCCAGATCCGCAACGGCTCGCGAGGTGCTCGCCCCACTCCAATGGAAACTTCCGATGAACGGTAAAGGCACGAGCTGAACCTGCCCTGTTCAAATGCAAGCAGGAAATTTTCGCACGCACTTCCAATCCGCTTGCCCGGCGATCTGAGCTTCCACAGAATCGCGCGCGATGCCGAATCTCAGCTCGCTCAATCCGCAGCAGCGTCTTGCCGTTGAAACCATCAACGGCCCCGTGCTGATCCTTGCCGGGGCCGGCACCGGCAAGACGCGCGTCATCACCTGTCGCATCGCCCACATGATCGAGCGCGGCATTCCTCCGGGCAACATCCTCGGCGTCACGTTCACCAACAAGGCCGCCCGCGAAATGCAGGAACGCGTGCGCAAACTCATTCCGCGCAGTGCGAAATCCCGGACCGGCGCCGGATCGTCCGCCCTCAACTCGCAGCCGACCCTGTGCACGTTCCATTCCCTGTGCGTGCGCATCCTCCGCCAGCACATCGAAAAACTCGGTTACAAGCGCAACTTCGTCATCTACGACGAGTCGGAACAGATCGCCGCCATCCGCAAGATCCTCGCCCGGATCTCCGCCCGCGGCGAGAAGACTGATCCGGCCCTCATCCTCAGCCTGCTCAGCCGGTATCGGAACGGCGGCGAACGGGCCCCCGCGTTCGCCGACGACAGCGCCCGTGCCATGGCCGATCACATCCGCGCGAGCTACGAATCCGCTTTGCGCGCGTGCAACGCCGTTGATTTCGACGACCTGATTCTGCTGACCCTGCGCCTGTTTCGCGAGCACCCGGACGCGCTGGAAGCCTGCCGCGCCAAGTACCGCTACGTGATGGTGGACGAATACCAGGACACCAACGCCGCCCAGTTCCAGCTTGTGCACGCGCTCACGGTCGAGCACCGCAACCTCTGCGTGGTCGGCGACGACGACCAGAGCATTTACGGCTGGCGTGGCGCCGAGATCTCGAACCTGCTCGACATGGAAAAGCACTTCCCCGAGGTCAAGGTCATCAAACTGGAGCAGAATTATCGCTCGACCAACACCATCCTGCGCGCCGCCAACGCAATCATCCGGAACAACGTCCGCCGCCGCCCAAAGCAGCTCTGGTCAGCAAAGGGCGACGGCCCGAAGATTTCCCTCGCGGTGTATTCCAGCGAGGAAGAGGAAGCCCGGAGCGTGGTCGAGCAGATCGAGTTCGCCCGGATCGCCCGCCGCATTCCCTGGAGCGAACAGGCCATCCTCTTCCGCACCAACCAGCAGTCGCGCCCGCTCGAAACCGCGCTGCGACAGGCCGGCGTGCGATATCATCTGATCGGCGGCCAGAGCTTCTTCGACCGGCGCGAAGTGCGGGATTTCCTTGCCTACCTCAAGACGCTCGTCAACCCGGACGACGACGTGAGCCTGTTGCGGATCGCGAATGTCCCGCCGCGCGGGCTCAGCGACGCGACGATGGAACGTCTGCTGGGCGCAAGCCACGAACGCAAGAGTTCCGTGTATGCCACGATGAAGAACCCGGCGGTCACCGCGACCTTCCCCGCCAAAACGCGTAACAGCATCGAGGCGTTTGTCGCCTGGATCGAGCGCACGCGCGCCCCCCTGCGGGCGCATGACGGTCATCTGAGCCTGGCGCCATGGGCCGACCGTTTCCTCGATGAGATCGGTTACTTCAACGAACTGCGAAAGGGCGAGAAAACCGAGGAAGCGGCCGAAAACCGGATCCGCAACCTGAAAGAACTCGTGTCCACACTCGACGAGGCGGGCGCCCGGAACGACTCCTTCGAAGGCATGGGCAATGGCGAAACGGCATTGGATCGCCTGGAACGCTTTCTCGAGGAGATCACGCTGGACACCGAGCGCGAGGAGGAAAACGAGTCGGCCGGCGACGCGGTCACGCTGATCACCATGCACAGTTGCAAGGGCCTGGAGTTCCCGCACGTTTACATTGTGGGGCTCGAGGACGGACTGTTGCCGCACTCGCGATCCAAAGACGAAGGCACACTCGACGAAGAACGGCGGTTGTTCTACGTGGCGATTACGCGCGCGATGCAGTCGCTCTCCATCAGCTATTGCACGGGCCGGAAGAAGTTCGGCGAGATGAAACCCTGTCACCCTTCGCCGTTCCTCAAGGAACTGCCTGAGGAACTTGTCGAGCACGCCGACGAACAGGGAAAACACCCCGTGCCCGCCGAGGCCGGCAGAAGCCTGTTCGCCTCTCTGCGCGACTCGCTCGGCTGAGCGGCTTTAGCAGCGACCGGCATCCTGCCTGCCCGGAGCGCGACTGTGTCCCGCAGAGCGGGACCAGTCGCAGCGGCCGAACGAAGCTGGCGACTCCGGGTTCAGCAGGCCCGGGCGCACCAGGAGCGACCCTGTTAAATGGCCGCACATTGGAAGACATGATTGCCAGCGGATCCCTCGCCGCTTTGAATTATGGGCCGTTGCTGCGACTCGCAGAGTCGCGCTCCGGACCGCGGGTCTGCGACGCGACCCGCAGAGCCACCCTGACCTCACGAAAACGCCCGCGGCACCACCTCGGGCGGTCCGACGCGGCGCAGATAATCCAGGATAATGTCCGTCGCCTCCTGCGGATCGTCCGTCAGCGTGAACAGGTCGAGATCGCCGGGGCTGATGAATTTCGTATCCTCGAGATGTTCTTTCATCCACCGGATCAACCCGCGCCAATGTTCCTTGCCTATCAGCACAATCGGGAACTCCGGGATCTTCTGCGTCTGAACCAGCGTCAGCACCTCGAACAGCTCGTCCAGCGTTCCGAATCCTCCCGGCATGAAAACGAACGCAATGCTGTACTTCACGAAACAGACCTTGCGCGCGAAGAAGTAGTGGAAGTTCATCGGGATGTTGACGTATCGATTCCCCCGCTGCTCGTGCGGCAACTGGATGTTCAGGCCGACGGACCTTCCTTTGGCGAGCGCCGCGCCTTTGTTCGCCGCCTCCATCAGGCCCGGCCCGCCCCCGGTGATGATCGCCAGATTGTGTTTGGCCAGCTTCCGCGTCAGCTCCACCGTCGTCTGGTAATACGGATTGTCCGGCTGCACGCGCGCCGAACCGAACACCGTCACCCCCGGACCCACCTGCGAAAGGACCTCGAACGAGTCCACAAACTCGGCCATGATCCGGAAAATTCGCCAGGGATCCTCTTTGATGAACGTCATCTTCGTCTGGTTGTTCATGGCGCGAAAAGATACCAACGCCCAACAACGACACAACAGATTTACGATTGACGATTGATGCGGGGTCGTGCGGACGGGCAGGCGCCCCTCAATGGAGCGCGACTGTGTCCCGCTCTGCGGGACCAGTCGCAGCGCGTGGACGAAGCGTGCGACTCCGAGTTCAGCAAACGCGCGGGCGCACCATCGATTCCATTAGAACATCCACGCATTGGGAGACGCGATTGCCTGCGGATCCCCGACCGCTTTTGAGCCTGCGGTCGTGCTGCGACTCGCAGAG
>DGDZ01000054.1:385-27154 GCA_002385705.1 Verrucomicrobia subdivision 3 bacterium UBA3939 | reverse complement strand
CTCGCAGAGTCGCGCTCCGATCGGGTCTGCGACCCGGAGCGCGACTGTGTCCCGCTCTGCGGGACCAGTCGCAGCGCGTGGACGAAGCGTGCGACTCCGAGTTCAGCAAACGCGCGGACGCACCATCGATTCCATTAGAACATCCACGCATTGGGAGACGCGATTGCCTGCGGATCCCTGACCGCTTTTGAGCCTTCGGTCGTGCTGCGACTCGCAGAGTCGCGCTCCGGACCGCGCACCAGCCTGGCATTCTTGCCATCCCGCCTCCACTTTGTCGCAAACCTTGTCCGTAGCTTGACGGCATAGGACGCACGACACCCATGAGGTTGAAGCCAACGCGTCGATCGCAAATCTCATTGCCCTTCCGCGTCCTTCCCTTCAGCATTTCGCCATGCACGCCTGGTCCCTGGAAGATTGGCAACCCGCGCTCGCGCACGAAAGCCGGCGCCGGCGGCCGCATACAGACAGGATCGTCCGGCCAGTGCGGACAGAACAACCGGCCTGACGGATCGCATGCGTTCATTGGTTCAACAGGTCGCCACAGCCATTGACCCGGACACACTGGCGGAGCAACTCGCCGGCGAACCGGGCGTTGTGCTTCTTCGGAGCCGGCACTTCGCCTCGCCGCACGCTCGCTATTCTTTCGCCACGGCGCGCCCTTTCCTCGTGTTTCGCTCGACGGGTTCGCTTTGCGAAATTCGCAGCCGCGCCGCGCGTTCCGTCCAGGCGCGCTTCGGCAATCCCTGGAACCTGCTCGACAGCCTGATGTCGCGATACGAGCTCCTTGAAGACGCCGACTCACCCTTCCCCATGGGCGGCTGCTTCGGTTACTGGGGCTACGGTCTGAAGAACTTTGTTGAACCGCGCCTTCCCCGGCGCGCGATCAACGATCTCGAATTGCCGGATTGCCACGTGGGTTTCTACGACAGCCTCGTCGCGTTCGATCATCGGCTCGGGCACGCATGGATCATCGCAACGGGCCTGTGCGAAGACGGCTCGCGCACCGAACAACGCGCCGCGGCGCAGCTCGATTGGTGGCGGGCTGCCATGGAGCGGGGCGTGACACCGCCCACCGATTCGCCCGCCGAACAGCAGGCCGCCGACCCCGTGTCCACCCTGTCCCGCGCCGAATTCATGGACCGGGTCAGGCGCGCGCAGGAGTACATCCGCGCCGGGCACATCTACCAGGTGAACCTGTCGCATCGGTTCACGGTCCCCAGCAATCTCTCGGGCTGGCAATGGTTCCGCAGGCTCAGCGCCGTTTCGCCGGCGCCCTACTCCGCGTTCATCGACTGCGGCGATTTCCAGATCGCATCGTCGTCTCCCGAGCAGTTCCTCCGCATGAGCGGCGCGCAGGTGCAAACGCGCCCGATCAAGGGAACCCGCCCGCGCTCGGCAGATCCCACGCGCGATGCACAACTCGGCTACGAACTCCAGACCAGCGCAAAAGAGACGGCCGAACTGGTGATGATCACCGATCTGCTGCGGAACGATCTCGGCAAGGTCTGCGAGTTCGGCTCCGTCCAGGTGCCCGAACTCTGCCGGCTCGAACACTTCCCCCAGGTGCATCATCTCGTATCGACCGTCGAAGGGCGTTTACGCCCGGATATCACGCATTTCGCGGCGTTTGCGTCCTGTTTCCCCGGCGGCAGCATCACCGGCGCGCCCAAGATCCGTGCGATGGAAATCATTGACGAACTCGAACCCGTTTCCCGCGGGCCTTACACCGGTTGCCATGGGTTCCTCGGTTTCAATCGCGAAAGCCATCTGAGCATCACCATCCGCACTGCGATCTGCGCAAACGGCCAGGCCCACTTCAACGTCGGCGCCGGCATTGTCGCCGATTCCGATCCCGCGGCGGAATACGAGGAAACGGTGGCGAAAGCTCGCGGTTTTCTTGCCGCGCTCAGCCTGCGCGAAGCAGATCTCCGTGCGCCCGCGGTTCCGTCCAGGCAATGATCGTTTTCATCAACGGCAGGTTTGTGCCCGAGGAAGAAGCGCTCGTCCCGGTCTTTGATCGTGGATTCCTCTATGGCGACGGATTGTTTGAAACGATCCGGGTGCGCAACGGCGTGCCGTTTCAATGGAACCGCCACCTCGGTCGGCTGAAAGCAGGCGCCGGATTCCTGGGCATCCCGTTGCCGATGGAAGACGACGCGCTGCAGAAAACAGCCCGAGAACTGGCGACTCGAAACAACCTGCCCGACGCTTTGTTGCGCCTGACCCTGTCGAGAGGACCCGGCCCGCGCGGCTACTCTCCGCGTGACGCCACGAATCCCACGATCGTGCTCTCGCTGCACCCACTCCCCCCACCCAAACCTTCGTGGAGCCTGATCACGTCCACCGTGCGCCTGCCCGGCTCCGACCCGCTTGCGCGATTCAAGACCGCCAACCGCCTCCCGCAGATCCGCGCCCGAATGGAAGCCGACGCCGCGGGCGCGGACGAAGCGTTGTTGCTGCTCGGCGATGGCGAAACCGTCGCGCAGGGTTCGAGCAGCAATCTTTTCTGGATCGACGATAGCGACTGCGTCTGCACGACGCGCCTGGGAGGAATCGTGGAAGGAACCACCCGTGCAGTCGTCATCGAGCTTTGCCACTCACTCGGCATCCCGCTCGTGGAACGCAGCGTTACGCCCGAGCAATTGAGATCGTCGGAGGGCGTTTTTCTGACGCTCAGTTCGCGCGGAATTGTGGAAGCGGATTCATTGGACGGCACCGCTTTGCGCACTTCCAGGATCACCAGCGAGCTCCGACGCGCGTACGCTGAACGGTTGGCGAGGGAAACGGACTGAGCGACGATGTCCGGAAGGCGTGTCGGCTTCTTCGTCCCGGAGCTTCGGCCTGCCCGACGTCCTTTCGTGTGGTTCTTGTCTTTGGTACTTGACGCCGTTCGCCGTTCCGTTTGTGACGCACTTACAGTGCTGGAATCCAATTCTGGATTTCGTCACCCGGCGCGGCGCTCGCAGGCTCGCTTGCCCCGGGCTGTCTTGTGTGAGGCCTTCAGCCTGAACAGCGGTTCGCCACCTTCCGCGTCGATTCGCGCGTCAGGCCTTTGACGTTGCCGTTTCCTATCCGTGTCCATCCGTCCCGCGGCCGCGGGATCCGTGGTTGAAAAGCTTCGTCCACCTGCTGCGGCTGGGGACAGCCGCGCTCCGACGGCGCTCGGTTGGTGAAAAATAACTGCTTGCACGGCCGGTGCACGCTCCTTATATTGCGCGCTCTTTTTGATAGAAATTCGATTCTGACTTTATGCGACGTCCAAAAGGCATCAAGACCCGGAAATCCGTGGCCAAGCGTTTCAAGGTGACGGCCGGCGGCAAGGTCCTGCGCGCCAGGGCAGGGAAACGGCATCTGGCCCAGACCAAGAATCCCAAGCGCCGTCGCAATCTGCGCGGCACCACCACCGTGCATCCCGCGGACGAATACCGCATCAAGCAGAACCTGCCCTTCACCCACTGATTTCAGCCTGAGAGTTTATGCGAGTTACCAACGCACCAGCTTCCCGCAAACGCCGCACGCGGATGCTCCGCGCGGCCAAGGGCTTCCGGATGCGCCGTTCGAAGCTCTACCGCTACGCTTCCGACGCCGTGGACCACGGCCGACAATACGCCTACCGCGATCGCCGGCGCAGGAAGCGCGAGTTCCGGTATCTCTGGCAGATCCGCATCAACGCCGCCGCCCGCGCCGCCGGCATGACCTACAGCCGCTTCATGGAAGGCCTCAAAGCCGCCAAGTGCGCCCTCGATCGCAAGATCCTGGCGGACATCGCCGCCCAGGACAGCGCCGCCTTCAGCGAACTGGTGAAAATCTCCCAGGACGCCCTCAAGGCAAAGGCTGCGAAGTAGCGGCCTTGCGATTGACGATTGATGATTGACGACGCGAGGGCGCGGCCGGGTTGCGTGCGCAGGACTGCGTCACGCCAGTAGCAGCAGGCTTCAGCTTTGTCGCAGACTTCGCCGGAAGCTTTCGGCTTTTGACGTCGTCATCCGTTTCCCCTCCAGGACCGACGAAGTTTCCAACAAAGGGAAAAACAAAGGTGGATGCGTGACGCCGCGGGGACGAGGCCGTCCCCGCCCCTGCTCCATCAGAAAAGTGTTGAATTCCATTCGTCCAGTGCGTTTGCTTCCCCACCATGGCTGGATTAATCGATCAGATTGAACCGTTGAAGTCCGCGGGTCTGGCCGACCTGCAGAATGCCGCTGACCTTGCCGCGCTCGAGCAGGCCAAGGGCAATTGGATCGGCCCGCACGGCCGCTTCACCGCCCTCATGAAGCAGCTCGGCTCGCTTCCCAAAGAGGAAAAACCCGCCGCCGGAAAGGCCATCAACGCCGCCAAAGCCGAGCTCGAAACCGTGCTCGCGCGCCGCCGCAGCGAGCTCGAATTGAAAGCCGCCATGCCGTCCGAGCCGGCCGACTTCACCCTGCCCGGCCGTCGGCGCGTCCTCGGCAGACTGCACCCGCTCACCCAGGTCACCGAGGACATCGTCCGCAGTTTCCGCAAAATCGGCTTCGCCGTCGCCGACGGGCCCGAGGTCGAGGACGAGTATCATTGTTTCGACGCGTTGAACACGCCGGCCGATCACCCGGCGCGCGATACACAGGACACCTTTTACCTTCAGAACGACCCGAAATCCGAAATCCGGGGTCCGAAGTCATTGCTGCTGCGCACGCACACGAGCTCGGTGCAGATCCGCGTGATGAAGAAGCAGCCGCCGCCGGTGCGCATCATCGTGCCGGGCCGCGTTTACCGGCGCGACAACGCCGATGCCACGCACAACCCGACCTTCCAGCAGGTCGAAGGATTGTACGTCGATAAAGGGGTCACCGCGGCCGACCTGAAAGGCACTGTCGAGTTCGTGTTCAAGGAACTGATGGGATCGGATGTGAAAATCCGGTTTCGCCCGCACTACTTCAGTTATACCGAACCGAGTTTCGAGATCGATTTCACCAGTTCGCTCGTCCGGAAGATGGGCAAGGAGTGGCTGGAGATCGCCGGGTGCGGCATGGTGCATCCGCAGGTGTTCGAGAATGTGGGTTACGATCCGGAGGTCTGGACGGGCTGGGCGTTCGGGTTCGGCATCGAGCGCATCGCGATGATCCGTTACGGGATCACCGACATCCGGTTGTTCTACGAGAACGACCTGCGTTTCCTGAAGCAATTCTGATATGGCGCGCGCCGGCGAAGTGACACCTCTGCGGCGGCTCGCCGGGTGGCTGGCGGAAAGCCCCTTGCTTCGCCGGGGGAAGAATCTTTACGAGGCCAACTGCAAGCACTGGAACATGCAATTGTCCAGGAGCGAGAAGCTTCAGGCTGGGCTCCACCTGATCCTGCGCGACTACGCCGCCGGGTTGTTTCCGCCCAGGTTCGAAGACCGCGAAGCCACCTACAGGGCCGAGATCGAGTGCTCGGAATCGCTCCCGGGCGTCACGCTCGAAACCGCCGCCCTCGCCGACATGCAGAAACCGTTCTGGGTGGGCCCGCGGCTCCGGACCTACCTGCGCGACTTCTGTCTGATCCACGAATCACTCGAACGTTGCGGCATCCTGCCTCCCGCCCGGGTGCTGGAGATGGGATGCGGCTTCGGCTGGACTTCCGAGTTCCTCGCCGCGATCGGATACGAAGTCACGGGCACCTCTATTGCCGCGTCCAGCATTGAATGGGCGCGCAAACGCATCGCCAGCCTCGAAGCCAAGGGACTCCAACGCGTCCTGCGCTTTGAAGTCGCGCCCATGGAATCCGTCGCCGAAGACGTCGGCCCGAAGGGCTATTACGACGCGGTGCTCGTTTATGAAGCGTTGCATCACGCGTTCTCCTGGCGCGAGGCGATCCAATCCGCGGCGGAATGCCTGAAACCCGGGGGCTGGCTGTTGCTCTGCAACGAGCCCAACCTGGTTCACACGTTCTCCTCGTATCGGGTGGCCAGGCTGTCGAACACGCACGAGATCGGCCTGAGCCGCCGCGAGTTGACCGCGCACATGCGCCAGTGCGGCATGACGCAGTTCATCAACATGGGCGCCCGCCTGCATTTCTGGATCAAACCTCACTGGCTCTGCGGACGCAAAGCGGGCGGGTGAAACGCCCGCGTGAGTGGATTCGACTATGGCTGCTCGGGTGCCGGCAGATCTTCCTCATCCGTGCCTTTGGATGCCACATCACTGCGAAGCGCAATTTCGGAAAGAGCCCGCAAATACTCCTGTGCCGAGCCATCATGCCCGTGTCGCTGCCAGAGCCGCAGGACCTGCCGGGCGCTGGCGCGGCGAGCTGCCGGCGTGAACCCACCGGTTCTCCAGATCATCTCCAACTCGCGCATTTGCCCGAGGGCGGAATGGAATGTGTAGTGCGGCGAGTGGTGGACTCCCGGCGAAAAAGCAGCGACGCGGTGCCAGTCCGGCTGCACGCCCGCAAGATCTTCGGGCTGCAGAGCTTTGCTCAGGGCCGTCTCTTCCACGCGTTGCGCCACCTGCGCAAAGAGCAGATAGCGAGTGTAACGAACCCTTCCGCTCCGGATGTCCACGTCGTAATGCCAGCAGTTGACAGGCGACCACGCGAAAAAACCAAGGAAGGACAGCCACAACGGTGCGGAGAGAATCACCACAAACAGCCCGATCCAGATCCATTTCTGTCGGCGTGACATAGGCAGGCGATGCTCCCTGATCAGTGCAGCGTATGGTCCGGTCCGCCGATCGAACAGGTGGGCGCATCGCCCGTGCGGCCCGGCAGATACACTCCGCCCTCAGGACACACAAGCCTGACCGGCCGGCCTTCCTGTTCCGCCTTCGACATATATGGGCGAAGGGCTTCCCATGTCGGCATTGCGTTCGTGCTCATTGAGTTCTCCACCGCCCACTGCTGCTTGACGGCATTCAGATGCCTCAGATTGTTAATGCACGCGTTTGAGGCTGGAGTATTTCGAGCGCGGACAAACGCGGCAATGCCCAGAGCCAGGACCAACAGACCGGCGCCGCCGGAGAATATCAGAACGACCCTCTCAATCATAACAACGCCAACACCAGGCGAAGCCGGAAGTCGCGGTGCCCCGACAGGCCATGTAAACCTCAGAACCGCCGCTGATACTTCGAGACATGCGGGTTCTTCTTCAACCGCTCCAGCGCATCCCGCCGCCAATCGGCCGATGTCATCTCTCTCGATTCCTCCGCCTGGCCCGCGGGCGCGACGGTCGTTGTCGCCGAAACATCCGAAGTCGCCGTGCTCGCCACCGCCGCCGAACCCTGCGGCTGCGGCACCGACCGCGATTCGAAAAACGTCGTTTGTGCGAACTGTGTCGGAGCGGACGCCGATGCCGGCGCGGCACCGGACACCACGGTCGTCTGAACGGGCGCCGGCTGTGCCACCGGTGCCTCCTCCTCCTCCTCCTCGGCATAGCCCCAGCTCATCCGCACCGACGGAATCGGCCCGACGTGCACAATGAGTTCCCGGTAAACCATGTTCGTCACGTCCACCTGCGCCGCCATTTCCTCGGCGCGGATCAACGACCAGAGAATGCCGTGAACGGTCTTTGCATGCTGATTGGCCCTGAGCAGGGACTGGAGCGTTCTCTGATCCACCACTTCGAAACGCGCCAGGTGAACGATCAGGCGCTGGTTCGGACTCAATTCCATGTCCACGCCCGTCAGTTCATACCCGGCCTGTTCGAAGACCTGCGTGGCGCCGTTCACTTCGTTCAACGCCTGCACCAGGCTGCCTTCGTTGTCGGCGCGCAGGTCCGCCGCGCCGGCCCGGAGGTCGGCTCGCAACTGCTGTAACTGCCCGGTCGTCATGGCCACCGCCTGCCGCACCTCCGCGATCTTCGGCGGCACGTTTTGAATGGCCTGTTGGAGCTGGGCCGCTTTCTGGCCCAGGTTCTGGACTCGTCTGATGATTCTTTTCATATTGCGTTTCAGGTTTGGCCCTGCTCACCCGGTTGCGTTTCAGGCGGCGGCACTTCGCCCTTCACCTCGCTCAGCACCTGCTGAACTTTCTCGAGGAACATTTGCTCATTCGCCAGCATCTCCTGCGTCAGATCGATTTCCACCGTTCCCTGGCGCGCGCGGGTGGCCAGCAGTTCCTGCGCGTTGCGCAGATGATTCCGCTGCTGCTCGGCAAGATCCTTCAACGTCGCCAGCGTGCTGTGGATCATCTCCAGCTCGTGCGACAGGCTTTGCAGCTTCTCTGCCATTGTGCCCGTGTGCACCGCCGTGATCGCGCGGGCAAGGTCCTCGCGCAATGCCTTCAGCCCCTCGCTCAATTGCGCGGCCACTCCCTGCGGCTCCGGCCCGGGCTTGAATGAAGCCACCTCGCTGAGCCGCTTCTCCACCGTCGCCTGCAATGCTTCCAACCCCTTCCCCACGGGCGACAGGTCCAGCACCACCGGCGCCTGCGCTTTCGACAACTGCTTTTCGAGCGTTTCCTGGATCGATTGCAGCCCGGACTGGAAGGCGGACAACTGCCCGACCACGCGCCCCACCGGATCCGACTGGTCGCCGCCGCGCACGAGCTGGTTGCGCTTGAAGGTCTTCTTGATCTCTTCCCAGCGCGCCTTCTCCTCCGGCGAGAGCTCGCCGATGATCTCCTTGAACTTGAGCAGATTCGCCTCCGCGCCGGTGGTGAGCGTTTGCGCTTCGTTCCGGTAATGTTCCACCACGAGCGCGCGCACCTCGCCGTCGTTCATGATCGGCACCACCTTTTCGGCCAGGCGATTCATGTTGCGATACGAACCCTGCAGGCGGAAAGGCGGCTCGGTGCGGAATTCATCCGCCTGGGCGGCCGAATGGATGTATTCCTGGTTCACGCGCAGCACCATCTCGCGGATCGCCACCAGCTTCTTCATCACTGACAGGATCTCCTCAACCTCCTGCGACGAGTAACTGCCCTCGAAGCCGTCGGCGGCGCGGTCGCCGGACTCGGCCATGCGGATGAACGCGCGGATGTCCTTCTGGCTCTTGTTCGCCAGCGAGGCCAGCACGGGGTTGGAGGTGATCGCGTTCTCGATGTAGCTCGATTTGAACGCGTCGGCGTGGCCGCCGATGATGTCGCCCAGGTTGTACGTGTCGGCGCGATTCGCGAGCATGTCCGGGATCCGGAATTTCTGGCCGCTCTCGGTGTAGGGATTGCCCGCCATCACGACCACGACCTTGCGCCCGCGCAGGTCGTAGGTGCGCGGTTGCCCGCGCCAGACACCTTCGATCTTCCGCTGCGCGTCGCACAACGAGATGAACTTCTGCAGAAACTCCGGGTTGCAATGCTGGATGTCGTCCACGCAGATCATTGTGTTGTCGCCCATCTCCAGCGCGAGGTTCAGCTTCTGGATCTCCTCGCGCGCGGCGGCGTTCGGCGCTTCCTCGGGATCCAGCGACGTCACGTTCGGGCCAAGGGCGGGGCCGTTGATCTTGACGAACACGATGCCCAGGCGGTTGGCGATGTATTCCATCAGAGTGGTCTTGCCGTACCCGGGCGGCGAGACCACCAGCAACAGGCCCATGAGATCGGTGCGTTTCTGGTCGCCGGCGGCGCCGATCTGTTTCGCGAGGTTGTCCCCGATCAGCGGCAAATACACCCGGTCGATCAACTGATTCCGCACAAACGACGTCAGCACGCGCGGTTTGAACTCGTCCAGCCGCAGGCGCGCGCGTTCCCGATCCAGCAACTGCTGTTTCAAGGCGCGATGCCGCTCAAAGCGCGGCACGACGTCGCGCTCGAACCGGCGCAACCGGTCGTGAAAGTCCAAATAATCGAAGTGATACCGGTTCCCGTCGATCCGCGGATGGCTGCCCCTCATCCCCTCGATGACGCAGGTGGTTCCCGCCTGAACGACCGACCGCTTCACCTTGTCGCCGCAGAACAGGATCGACGTCACTTCTTCGAGATACTGCGACGTGCCGAGGCGTCCCAGCAGAAAGCCCCGCACCCAGTCGCGCGTCAGTTCGAGCGCGCTGTCCGGGTGCTCCGCCAGCGGCTGGAGCGCCCGCTCAAACACGCGCCGCCCGTCCTTCGCCGCAAGATGCTTCTCGAACTCAACCGACAACTGGTGCGCCTCGCGGCTGACAACAAACACCTCGCCGCCGGTCAGTTCATGGAACAGATATTCGCCCGCGTCGTCCGCAAGTTCCTCCGGATACAGCGGCGTGTTCCGCAGGAACTCGCGCACCAGTTCCTGCAGCGCGGCGATGTAATTGCGCTGGACGCGTTCACCGGGAAACAGCTTGTTCCGCTCGGAGAACCCCTTGAGCTTCGCCGTCCAGAGGGCGCGCACCGGTTCCGGGCAGAAGCGGCACCAGAAAACGGACGCGCAGGCGCGCGCCGCCGGGCGATACCGCGCCAGTTCCAGCGCCACGTGCGCGTTCAGCAAGGCGCTGAAGATCCGCGCGGCGTCCAGATCGTGAACGCCCTTCGTGTACCCCTCCTGGTACCGCGCGCTCGCGAACTCCTGCACCATCGCCAGCCGCTCTTCGTCCGATCGCGCCAGCACCTCGGCCGGCGTCGCCTTTGCGCCGGACACCGCGCCATTGGCCTTCGTGTCGGCGCCGCCATTGCCCGGTTCCAGCGATCGCAAAAGCTGATAGGCAAGGTATTCCGAGCGGTACACGTCCGCGTTCTCGGACACCACCTCCTGGTCCCAGACGTCGCGCGTGGACAGGTACTCCGGATCGGTGATCTCTTCGAAGAACTTCGTGCTGGTCAGGTGAACGCAGGGAACCCCGTCCCGGTGCACCACGGTGAGGTCCAGCGGCTGCGTGTTGACGTTGAACCTGTGTTTGCCCAGCTGGATCACCGGCGCGCCGTCCACGAACAGTTCCTGGCGATCCTTCAGCTGGCGCACCGCCTCCTGCTGCGCGCTCTTGAGCCGGCCCTCGAGATCGTCCGCCTTGACCGAGTCCTCCAGCGCTATCAACTGGTCGATGATCTCCCGCACCTTCGCGACCATCAGGTCCGAAGCCATGTAGGTGTTGATCTCCTCGGCCGTCTTGAACCCGTTCAAACGGTTCTGGATCACCTTCAGGATCCGCTCCGCCGCGGTCATCAGCGCGCCCGCCCGCCGGTTGCGCTGCTCGATCAATGCCAGTTTCCGCTGCTCGAACGCCTCGTACAGCTCGGTCCGGCGCTCCGACAACTGCACCGTGTATTCCTCGAAATCGGCAAAGACCCCCTCGAGCTCCTCGATCTGCACCGTGAGCCGGTTCAAATACTCGTCGCAACGCGCCGGCGTATCGCACAGGTCGAGATAACTCGCCGCCGCCTGGCCCAGCAGCTTCATCTGCGCCGCGAACTGCGCCGCCCCTTCGTGCGCCGCCAGCTCCTGCATCCGCTGCTTCAACGCCGCCTTCACCTGGTTCAACGTCGAATACACCGCCGTGATCCCGTCGATGATCCGCGTCGTCTCCGTCGCGTCCTCGATCTTCAGGCTGTTGACGATCTCGATGAGCATCTCGAGCTCGGCGCCCGAGGCCGAAGCCGCCTTCTCGAGTTCGCGGCCCTCGGCGACCTTCGCGATTTTGCCGGCCTGCGCGAGAAACCCGGCCGCCTGCTTCCGATACGGGTCCAGCGATTCCGGTTTGAGCAGGAACTTCACCGTTGCGTCCGACAGCTCGGCCGTCCGGGCGATCACGTCCTTCTCGATCAGCTCCACCTGGGCGAGGTCCACGTAGCGCACCTCTTTGAGCGTGATCAATTCCCCGCGCAACTGGCGCAGCGCCGCCAGGTTCACGACGTAATCGCCCAGCGCCTTCAGGCTCGCGCGGCGGATGGTCTGGAACCGTTCGTCGCACCGCTTGCGCACGTCGCTGACGCGCTGCACCGCCTCGCGCTTGAGGCGGCGCACCTTGTCGAACTCGTCCACCGCCCTGTCCGCCGCGTTCCGGATCTCGCGCAGCGCTTCGTCCAACTTGAACCCGTCCTCGCCCGACAGCCACGGATACGCGTCCAGCATGGCCGTGCAACGCATCACCAGATCCGCGTACAGCTCCGGGTACGGGTCCTCCTTTTCAACCAGCGTCAGCACCTCGTTGCACTCCGCGAGGCAGCGCACCACGTCCTTGTTGCCGACCTGATACAGGAACGCGTCCTTTCGTCCCGCCGGTTCATAACCGGGCTGATAGAACGGCGTCTGCCGCAACTGAATCATGTGGTGCTTCTGCGGCTCCGCCTCCGCCCGGAACAGCAGCAGGTGTCCGGACGGGAACAGCGAGAAGCCATGGCAGGTGATGCGTTCCTCCACCTTCTGCGGAATCAATCGGTACGGCATCAGCACGTACTCGCCGCTCTCGCGGTTGTAGAAGACATACAGCGCGTCCTCGCCGTTCGGAGAATGCACGACCCGCTCGATCGCCATTCCCTGTTCCTTGCTCTCGAACAGCTTCAATTCCCCCGTCCCCAGGTAATACCCGTCCGGGAAGATCAACCCGTGGTCCTCCGGCAACAGCGCGCACGATTGCCCGATGGAATCCACCCGGTGCGCCGTCTGGGTCTTCTCATTGTAAATGAAGTACCGCGGCCGGTTCTCCTTGTACGGCCGCATCTTCAACAGAATCACGTGCCCGATGATCGCATACGCGATCTCCGCGTCGTCCACCTTCTGATACTTGTCCTCCACCGGCTCCGAATAAATGCCCTCCCCCGTCTTCGTGTTGTCCTCGACCTTGATCGTGATGTCGCCACCGACGCATTCGACGAAAACGCGATCCTCGATCGAAACATGCGGGTGGTCGCCGTAGCGGAACGACTCGCGGTCCGGCGTGCGCCACGCGAACTCGTATTGCGGCGGAAAGCCGACACGGCGGTACTCGGTCTCCGCCCGCCCGTCCACATAGTGCAGCCGGCCGTCATCGAACGCCCACTTGAACACGGCGATGTCCGTCACGCTCGTGCCCACGCGGAACACCATGTAGAGCTTGCCCTCGATGACGGAGAACTTGGCGAAGAACGCCTTCTCGTAAACGTTGTAGAGCCGTTTGAAATCCGTGACGAAGTTCGGATCCTGCAACGGTTCAAGCCCCGCCTCCTTGAATGTCCCGGACGCCTCGTCGCGCGTGTAGATCGCAAACACGTCCGCAAGGCCGATCTCTTTCTTCAACCCGAACTGCACGTTGAACCCGAACAGGAACTGCTGATCGCCCAACTGCACCATGTCGCGCGGAATGCAGTTGTGCGCCGTCACCACGCGATCGGCCTGCAACAGCTTGAACTCGACCGAGCCGAACACCTCCTGCCGCCGGCGGTTCAACTGCGACATCCGCTCGCGCAACGTCGAGCCCAGCCCGTGCAGGCGCTGCCGGATGATCTCGTACGTGGCGCTGCCCAGCGCCTGCGCCGCCGAATCGGACGCGGGTGAAGCCTCCGACGGCGCGCCGGCAGCGGTGGCCTCTACCGGCGCGGGTGGATCTGACTTTTTCCTGGCCATGATCGAAACCAGTTCGGGGCGGACACGCGTCCGCTCCGGAGCGCCGCGGCGCCTCTACAGCTTGGCAAGCTCGGGTTCCGAAATCACGGACGAAGCCAGCACGTCGCCCAGCCCGCTCTCTTTTGCCATCGCCTGAGCCGACCGGAGAACCGACTGCAGCCCGCTGTCCTTCGTCGATGCGATCAGTTTCGCCAGCAACGCCGCCACAGTGAGGTTCTTCAGGTCCTCGCTCGTGACCCCGAAGTCCTTCACCCACTGCCGCAGCTTCGCCCGGAAGTGTTCCGCGTCGCCGTTGAACAGACTGGTCTTGAGGTCGGTCAGCGTGGCGCTGCTCTGGACCAGCCGGTCCACGGCCTTGCCCCTGCCCACGGCCCGCACCACCTTCTCGAAGAAGTCGTTCTCGCCTCCCACGATGTCGATCTTCGCGTTCTTGAGCGCTTCGCCCACGATGTTCGAGTGCGCTTCCGCGATGTAACGTTCCACGTTGATGGCGGCGAGCTCGACGTCGCGCTCCTTCGCCAGGCGCAGGCGGAATTCCTCGTGCGCCTGCCCCGCCTCGTGCAGCAGCTTCATCGCTTTCGCCTTCTCTTCGATGGCTTTCGCTTCGGCAAGGCCCCTGGCCTGGATGCCGGCCGCAGTCGCCAGCTCCTTGTCCTTCGTGCCTTCCGCTTCCGCCTCGGCCTGCATCTGCGTCACTTCCGCCGTCACGTCGCCCTTGGCCTTGATCACATCCGCCTCGGCCAGGCCCAACTCGCGGATCGCCGCCGCATCGACCTTCTTCGCGCCGGCCTTGGCCGTGATGACCTTCGCCTCGGCAATGCCTTTGGCGGCTTCCTGCGCCGCGACACCCTCGGCTTCCTGCTCCATCGCATGACGCTTGCGCTCGGACGCCTTCGCTTCGGCCTCCGCGATGGTCTGGATGCGCTCGGCTTCGCGCAACGCCGCTTCGCGCGCCGCCTCCGCCGCGGTGATCACCTTGATCTTCTCGGCTTCCGCCATGTGCTGCTCGGCCTCCTTCTGCGCCTCGGCCGCCACCACCTTCTCCACCTGCTCCTTCTTGGCGTTCATGTCCGCCTCGATGAGCGTCACTTCGCGCACGCGCTCGGCGGTCATGCGCGCTTCGATATTCAGCTTCTCCTCCTCCTGCTGGACGACGGCCTTCTGCTCGGCGACGACGATCGCGCGCTTGCGCTCGACCTCGACACCGGCTTCCGCGACCTTCGCGTCCTTGTCCAGCTCGGCCAGGGCGACCGTGCGCTCGCGCCGGACGCGCGCTTCCTCGCCCTCCTGCAGCGCTTCCTGTTCGAGCCGCTGGCGCTCCTTCTTCACCGTGTATTCGCGCTCCTGCACGGCGCGGTTCATGTCCTCCGTCCGCAACCGGATCGCCTCGTCCACTTCCAGCCGCTTGGCCTCAACCTCGAGCCGGCGGGCTTCGATCACTTTGCGCGCTTCGGCCTCCTCGTTGGCCCGCACCTCGGTGATCGCACGCGTCTGCCGCGCATTGTCCTCTTCGTTGCGCCGCTTCTGCTCGCGCCGCGCAATGTCCGCGTCCGCGTTCTCCTTCTCGATCTGCACGCTGGCGCGCTGGGCGTGCTCGTTCGCAACCACCCGCTCGCGCTGCGTGATCTGCGTGATCTTCTTGATGCCCTCCGCGTCGAGCACGTTGTCCGGATCATGCTGATCCAGCGGCGTCTGCTCGAGGTAGTCGATCGCCACGTCCTGCAACAGGAACCCGTCCAGGTCCTTGCCGATCGTCGCCTGGATCTGATCGCGGAACTTGATCCGCTCCGTGAACAGCTCGTGAAATTCCATCTGCTTGCCCGCCGTCTTGAGCGCCTCGGAAAACTTCGCCTCGAACAGCTCCCGCAACTGCACCATATCCGACACGCGCTCCGGCGTCAGCATCTGCGCCACCTTCCGCACGCTTTCCTCCGTCGCTTCCACGCGGATGTAGAATGCCACCGAGATATCCGCGCGAATGTTGTCCTTGCACACCAGCCCGTCCTTGCCTTTGCGCGAGATCTCGAGCTTCTTCACCGAGATATCGACGATGTGATAGGTCTGGACCAGCGGGATCCGGATCATCCAGTCGAAGGACACCTTGATCCCGCCCCAGCCGGTTTTCACACCGGCGCGGCCGGGCTGAATCTTGCGAATGCAGAAGAGCGATGCCACTCCCAGAAACATCGCGACCACGACAACAAATGCGATGAGAAGTTTAAGCCAGAACATAGGTCCTCAAGTTGTTAGGGGATTCCTCCCGAATGATTTTTGCAAAGCGGGTTCATTTGGCCATACAGACGGTCGTCTGTAATGGCTCCGTGGTTATCATGAACAATAAGCGGGTGCCAATATAAATTCCGCGCGATTTTCGAAACCGCACCCGCGTGGCGTCCCGGATTCAACCCGCGCCTGCCCGT
Organism: Verrucomicrobia subdivision 3 bacterium UBA3939; assembly: GCA_002385705.1. GTDB lineage: Bacteria > Verrucomicrobiota > Verrucomicrobiia > Limisphaerales > UBA3939 > UBA3939. The sequence goes on along the minus strand of DGDZ01000054.1, from coordinate 11,341 downwards.
TTCTTCTTCCCGAAAGGACAACCGACAGCCTGCCGCGTTAGCCGGAGCGGTGGGCTGTTCCCGGCAGTCCCTACGGGAAAAATGGCGAGAATGAGCCCCGGAGGTTGGAGGTTCGGTGTGGGGCGTCGAAGGCTTGCCTTCGTCATTCCTCCTTTTCCTGCGCCCGGCGGCGTTTCTCCACCGCCTGGCGCAGGATGTATTCGATCTGCCCGTTCACACTGCGCAGCTCGTCCGCCGCCCACTTCTCGAGCTCCTTCCACAAATCGGGCGGGATCCGCAACAGGAATGACTTTCGCTCTTCAGGCATGAGTCCTATGCATACAGCGTGCCCGTATTGATCACCGGCGTCGTCTCCGATTCGCTGCACAACACCACCAGAAGGTTGCTCACCATCGCCGCCTTCCGCTCGTCGTCCAGCTTCACCACAGCCTTGTCCGCCAATTCGCGCAATGCCATATCCACCATGCTCACCGCACCGTGCACGATCTTCTGCCGCGCCGCAATCACCGCCTCCGCCTGCTGCCGGCGCAACATCGCCTGCGCAATCTCCGGCGCATACGCCAGGTGCGTCAGACGCGCTTCCTCGACCACCACGCCCGCCTTCTCCAGACGCTCCTGCAGCTCCTTCATCAAACCCGCCGACACCTCGTCCGTGCTCTCGCGCAACGTCGGCTCATGCTCGTCCCCGCGGTCATACGCGTAAAGGCTCGCGATATGACGGATCGCCGCCTCGCTCTGGATGTGCACGTAACTCTCGTAATCGTCCACGTCGAACGCCGCCCTCGCGGTGTCCTTCACCCGCCACACCACGACCGCGGCGATCTCGATCGGGTTCCCGCGTTTGTCGTTCACCTTCAGCTTGTCGCTGTTGAAATTCTGCGCGCGCAACGAAATCTTCGTTCCCCGCGTCAGGTGCACGACGCTCGCCACATCGCGCCCGTGAGTCCCCCTCTGCACGTTCACCGTCGTCGGACGCACCGGCACTTTCGTCCGGACCCGGGAATAGAACGGGTTCGCCCACCAGAACCCGCTCTCGCGCACGGTTCCCTTGTAGGCGCCGAAGAGGATCAACACCCGCGCCTCGTTCGGCTGCAGCGTGAAGTGACCGAACATCAGGATGAAAGCAAGCAACTCGAGGAATATGAACGGAACAAGCCACCAGAGATACGCCGGATCATTGGTGCGCGCGACCTTCGTCACCGTTGCGACGATCCCGGCTATTCCGCCCAGCAGGAGCAGGACATTGAAGAACAACATGGCCCAGCCATTGACCGCGTTGACCGTTCGCTCGCGACTGACCGACTTCACAGGATTCGAGTTCATATTCACAGGTCCTTTCTTGGTATCGATGTGATATCACTTCGATATTAACGTCAAGCGATTTCTTCAGAAAAACGTTGTGTTGCCCGATCGGCTGTCACGTGGAGCAAGCAGGAATGAACATCACGCCCACCGAGCCGCAAACGGTTCCTTGACTCTGATTTCAGCTCTTCAGCTTTGCCTTGTTGGAGCCGTCCTCATTGGATGTTGAATGTTCGGTGTTGGAGGTTGGGTGTTTGGATGTTGGGTGTTTTCCTTAACCCCCTCTGTTGACTGCCTCCTCCCCGCCAATTACCGTTGCCGCCCCAATGAAAGTCACTCTGAATTGGCTCAGGCAGTACGTGGATTTCGATTGGTCGGCGGATGAACTGGCCGATCGACTCACCATGCTCGGCTTGGAAGTCGAAGGCATTCACAGAATCGGCGGCGAGTTCGAAGGCATCGTCGTCGCCCAGGTCCTCACCCGCGACAAACATCCGAACGCCGACAAACTCTCCGTCTGCCGCGTCAACGACGGCCAGGGCGAGCGGCAGATCGTGTGCGGCGCCAACAATTTCAAGCCCGGCGACAAGGTTCCGCTGATCCTCCCGGGCGCCTCGCTGCCGTTAAAACCGGGCGAAAAGGAACCATTTACCATCAAGGTCGGCAAAATCCGCGGCGTCGAATCGCACGGAATGATGTGCTCGGCGGATGAACTCGGCATCGATCCGGAGAGCATCGGCCTCAAGCGCGAGGAAGGCCTGCTGATCCTGCGCGAGGACGCCAAAGTCGGCCAGCCGTTCTCGGAGTACCTCGGGCGCGGCGGCAGCGACGAGATGTTCGACCTGGAAACCACGCCGAACCGGCCCGATTGGAACAGCGTCATCGGCATCGCTCGCGAAATCGCCGCCCTCACGGGCAATCCTCTCCGCCTGCCCGAGATCAAAATCCAGGAAAGCGCGACCCCGGTGTCGAGTCTTGTCACCGTGCGTATTGCCGACCCTGAATTGTGTCCGCGGTACACGGCGCGCGTGGTTCAGGGCGTGAAGATCGGCCCCAGCCCCGACTGGCTCCGCACCACCCTCGAGAAGGTCGGCATCCGCAGCATCAACAACGTGGTGGACGTGACGAACTACGTCATGATGGAAGTCGGCCAGCCGTTGCACGCGTTCGACTATCACCTTATCGCCCCGGGCGCGGACGGGAAGCCCGCCATTGTGGTGCGCCGCGCGACCGACCGGGAGAAGTTCACAACGCTCGACGGCCAGCAGCGCGTGCTCAACGCGGATATGCTGCTGATCGCCGACGAACAGAAAGGCATCGCACTCGCCGGAATCATGGGCGGCCAGAACACCGAGATCAACGAACGCACGGTCGATGTGTTGATCGAAAGCGCCAACTTCCATCCCGGCAATATCCGCCGCACCAGCAAGGCGCTCGGCCTGCGCAGCGAATCCAGCTACCGCTTCGAGCGCGGGGCCGACGTGGGCATCTGCGACTGGGCCAGCCAACGCGCCGCGCAACTGATTCTCGAGACCGCCGGCGGAACGCTCGCCGCCGGTGTCGTCGATGCGTATCCCAAACCCGCCGCTCCGCGCGAGATCACCTTGCGGCATCACAAGGTCAACGAACTGCTCGGGATCGAGCTCAAACCCGAGGAAGTCGAGTATTACCTCGGCCAGCTCGGATTGAAGATTACCCATCGCAAGCCCAAACCCGTTGGCGCGGACGCACCGGTCGAACCCGCCACCTTCCGCATCCCGAGCTTCCGCGTGGATCTGAAACGCGAGGTCGATCTCATCGAGGAGGTCGCGCGGCTCCATGGCGTTGACAAGATCCCCGCCACGCCGCCGCGCGGCGCCATTGGTTCGAACGAGTTCGATGCCGTGCACGATCAAATTGCCGAAGCGCGGCGCCTGTTGACCGGCCTCGGCCTGAACGAAGCCCAGGGCCAGACGCTGATCTCCAGATCCGAGGTTCAAAACTCGAGATCCGGCGTTCACCTGGTGGACCTGGCCAATCCGCTCAGCGCAGACATGGACGTGTTGCGCCCCACGCTATTGGTGGGCCTGATCCACGCACTGCGGCACAACGTGAACCGGAAGAACTACGACGTCGGCCTGTTCGAGATCGGACGCGTGTTCTCCAGGCAGGGCGAACAGATCCGGGAGGAACGCCGCGTCGCGATCGCCCTGACCGGACAGCGCGATCCGCTCTTCTGGAGCGGCAGTGGGCGCGGCGCGAAGTTCGACCTGCACGATCTCAAGGGATTCCTTGAGGAGTTCTTTGAACACTTCGGCGTGCGCGGTCTGGTCTACACCCGACGCCCGGAAGCCGCAGGACTGTTCGTCGAATCGGCCGACGTGCAGATCGGCAAACTGCCCCTGGGCGAAATGGGCCAACTGCATCCCGCCCTCGCCCGTCAGTATGACCTGCGCGACCCGGTCTTTCTTGCGGAACTGAGCTTCGACCAGTTGATCGCGCGGCGGAACCCGGCGAAGTCCTTCAAGCCGCTGCCTGCGTTTCCATCGAGCCGGCGCGACGTGGCAATGGTCGTGCCCGAAGCGGTCACGCACGAAGCCGTGCTGCAGACCGTGCGCAAAGCCAAACCGGCCAATCTCGAATCGGTGGAACTGTTCGACGTGTTCCGCGGAAAGAACATTCCTGCCGGCCAGAAGAGCATGGCCTATGCGTTCACGTATCGCAGTGCCGAACGCACCTTGACCGATGCGGAGGTGAACGCGGCGCACGACAAACTGGTGGAAGCGTTGAAGACCAGCCTCCAGGCGGTCATCCGCGAGCAGTAGCCCGCTTCCGACACGCGCGTTGCTTTGCTTTCTCCGCCCAGCCGCGGACCTTGTCCCAGTACCGCCGGGCCCAGGCGAACTCCATCGCGAGCACCGCCAGCGCCAGCGGGATGACCACGAACGCCGGCCCGGGCAGAAAGAGCAGTGCCACCCCGATGAACAGGAGAAAACCACCCACAATGCCGCACACCACGCGACGCACCGCCGGCGAGAGCTTGTCGTAGCCCACCGCCTTGCGCAGCCGGCTTGTCCCGGACTTTGGATTCTGGGGTTCCATGCCTCAACGTCCGTCATCCCCTGCACTCCGCAAGTAGTGGATTCCATCCAGTCGACCGGGACAATTCTTGTCGCATATGCGTGCGGAATTGTCCCGGGCTCAAAAACGCGGATTTTCGCAAGAACCAGCGGTCAAGGCAGTTGCCAATTTCGCCGGGACAATTCTTGTCGCATATGCGCGCGGAATTGTCCCGATGCGGGAGGCGGCGGGGCGGTCCGGCGGGGATGACCTCCACTGTTCTGGCGGCTTTGATTTCGAACGGGCGCTCCCCTAGCATGGCGCCCTTATGAGAATGGAAACCCGGCTGCTCGGTCTTCTGCTTGGTGTCGGCATGCTGTTTCCGTGGGCGGCAGCAGCGCAGGATCTCCTGCTCTCCAATGCCCCGGTGTACGATGTGCGGGCGTTCGGGGCGCGCGGCGACGGCAAGACCCTCGACACGGACGCCATCAACAAGGCCATTGAAACGGCCGCGGAACGCGGCGGCGGCACAGTGTATTTCCCGGCGGGAACCTACCTGAGCTTTTCCATTCGGCTGAAGAGCCACATCGCGCTGTATCTCGATCAGGGCGCGACGTTGCTCGCGGCAAACCCGCAGGAACACGGCGGGCGCTACGACCTGCCGGAGCCGAACGAGTGGGACATGTACCAGGACTTCGGCCACAGCCACTGGCAGAACAGCCTGATCTGGGGTATCGGCCTCGAGAACGTCTCCATCCTCGGGCCAGGGCGGATCGACGGCAAAGGGTTGACGCGCCGTGGTCCAGGCCCGCGCCGGGCCAGCCGGGCGGGCGACATGCCAGGCGTGTTCAGCACCGGAGTGACCAATCCGCTCGAAACCACTTACGGGGTGACCAATGCATCCGGCCCACGCCCTCCGCTCGATCCTTCGATGGAAGGCGAAGGCAACAAGGCCATCGCGCTCAAGCTCTGCCGCAACGTTGTGTTGCGCGACTTCTCCGTTCTCATGGGGGGCCACTTCGTCCTGCTGGCCACGGGCGTGGACAACCTCACCATCGACAATCTGAAGATCGACACCAACCGCGACGGGCTCGACATCGATTCCTGTCGCAATGTGCGCATCTCGAACTGCACCATCAATTCGCCGAACGACGACGCGATTGTGCTGAAGAGTTCCTTCGGGCTCGGTTACGCGCAGGCCACGGAGAACGTGACGATCGTCAATTGCCAGGTGACGGGTTACGACCCGGGCACGTTCTTCGACGGCACGTTCAAACGCACCCAGAAACTCGCGCCTGACCGCGACGGCGTCACCGGCCGGATCAAGTTCGGCACGGAATCGAATGGCGGGTTCAAGAACATTACGATCGCAAACTGCGTGTTCGACCGCTGTCGCGGAATCGCGCTGGAAACGGTGGACGGCGGCCTGCTCGAGGATGTGGCCATCAACAACATCACGATGCGCGACGTGACGACGTCACCGCTGTTCCTGCGGCTGGGCAGCCGCATGCGCGGACCTGAAGGCGTGCCCGTCGGAAAGCTGCGCCGCGTCCACATCAGCAACGTGTTCGCCTATGACGTGGACCCGCAGTATGCCTGCATCATCGCCGGGATCGAAGGGCACCCGGTCGAGGACGTGACGCTGAACAATATCCGGATCCACTACCGCGGCGGCGGCACGCGCGAGCAGGCGGAGCGAGCGATTCCTGAGAACGCGAATTCGTATCCCGAGCCGTCCATGTTCGGCGTCACACCGGCCTACGGGTTCTACATCCGGCACGCCGCGCGCGTGGAACTGAAGGATGTGGAAGTGCGTTTCCTGAATGAGGACCAGCGCCCGGCGTTTGTGCTCGACGACGTGAAAGACGTCGATCTGGTGAACATCAAGTGGGATCGCGCCGAAGGCCGGCCGTCGTTTGTTCTGAAGAATGTGGAGCGATTCGCCTTGCGCAACAGCCGTGACACCTCGGAGGTAAGGCTGGATTCAGTCAGGGAACAGAGCTTTTGAATGGAAGGCCCGGGTAAGAGCTTCAGCTCGCTTTACGTCCGATTGCAGAGCACGGTGGAACCTGATTCGCAGATGCACGTGCAGGCGTAGCCTGAAGCGGCATGAATGCCGCGCTCCGGAGTGCGAAGCTCAGACACAACCAACGCCCGGGCTGCAGCTTTCAAGAGCCCGGAGGGTTCCTTCGTGAAAGATCAGCCGCCACCCTATCAGGAAGATTGGCGTATCGACGATCGCGTGGCTGACGTAGCACGGCCAGATGGAACGGTAGCGAAGGTAGAGCCAGCTCCAGGTGACTCCGCCGATAAACACGCCGAGTGACGCAAGGACGGTGATCGGCCAGGTGAACTGGGCCGCCAGTGCAATGACATGATGCGCGGTGAAACCGAGCGCGGATACGACGACCGCCGCCCTGCCGCCCACCGCCGCCTCCGCCTTGCGAAAGACGAACCACCGCCACACATATTCCTCCATCAACGAATTGAACAGGATCCAGTACAGCGCGCCGCCGATGTAGAACGCCGGCTGGTTCAATCCCGTCAACGCCGCCCGTTCCGTGATGATCGTGGCATCCAGCAGGTTGAGTTTCCGCACCAGCGCGTAGGCCCCGACAATAACCGCGGCAATGGCGAGACCTGTGCCGATGGCAACGCCGAAGCCTCCATGGTGCGGCGGCGACCAGCCGGGCCGCGATCGTTCGACCAGGACCAGCCATGCCAGAGGCAAGGCCAGGATCCAGACCTTTGCCGCCACGAAGAGGATCTTCCCGACCGGCAGATCCGGCCACCACCAGAGCGCCGCAGCGGTGCCGATGCTCGGGACCGGCACCAGCAAGGCAAGGGCAAGCCATGCGCCACGCGATGAATCCTTCGAAACGGCCGCTTCAGTCGCTTGGACCGCTTGCATTCCGGGTCAGGTCCGGTTGGCGCGCACGAACCGGTTCACGGCTCCGGCGGAACCAGGCGAATATAGGTGGGCTGATCCCGATCGCACGTGAGCCACCCGTCCTTTTCGAAGAGTTCCACCACCTGGATGGAACTGCGCCGCTGCTCATAACCGTCGGCGCGCGCATTCGACCCGCGGCGCCCCGGATGTGTGAAGTAGAAGAGGAAGGCGCGATCGCCGCTGACGACGAGGTCGGCGTGTTGTCCCACCACGCCGTCGTCCTCGCCCTTGCCGGGTTGGGACAACAGATCGGTGGGTTGTCGTTCCCAGGTCAACGCGTCGTCCGAACGATAAACCCGCAATCCGGCCCAGATGTCCACGACCATCCAGTAGCGTCCCTTCCAGTGCATCACGGTCGGGCCTTCGCCGCCGCGCTCGCTCGTGCCGCGCGCCTTGCCCTTGTCTTCCCATGTGTAGAGATCCTTGCTGTCCGCGTAGTAGATGGATTTGCCGTCGCGCTCGTTGTTGTACCACATGCGCCAGGTCCCGTCCGACAGCCGCAACACACAGGCGTCGATGACGCGGTCCGCGGCCAGTTTCAGAGTCGATTCGTATTTCCAGTTCAGCAGGTTCGTGCTCGTCAGGTGCAGGATGTCGCGCGGATGCCCCCAGTTCGAGAAGATACCGGGGACAAACGTGAGATACATGTGATAGAGGCCGTCATGCTCGATGACCTCCGGCGCCCAATGTGTCATTCCCTCGCCGCCATGACGAATATCGGCCGTGCCGCGATAGGTCCAGGTGGCTCCGCCGTCCGACGATTCGGCAATGCCGATCTTCGTGCCGTGCACCCACTCGACACCGCTCACGCCGTTGGTCTGACTGGCCCGGCGATTGGTGTAAAACATGAACCACTTCTTTTCCGCGCGATTCCAGATCACGACCGGGTCCGCCGCACCGTCGTAGATGGGATCCCGGAAGAGCGGTTTGGGAGCGATCTTTCCCGCCGGCGACACGTCATCCGCACGAAGACCGGCTGCAGCACTGAGCAAGGTGACGAGGAGAACTGACGCAAGCGTCTTCATGCGCCCGAAGGTAGCGAACGATAGGTGGTTTGGAAAGCGCGACCGCCAGCTGTGACCCGCAGCAATGCAGGAAGCAGCAGACGCACTGGTCTCATGCAGATCCGAGGCAGGCAGTGCTGTCGAAGCCTCTGCGACTCGCAGAGTCGGCGCTCCGCTTCCTTCGGGCCTTCGGCGCTTCGCGTGAAACCAAGCCTTCCTTTTCGTGCCCCTTCGTGCCTTTCGTGGTTCAGGCCGTTGCCGTTCGCCGTCCTTTGCGTCCTGGCGCCTTTGCGCCTTTGCGTTAAGAACCACGATCGTGCGTGCTCCCAAACCTGTTTCAACGCCAGGGCGCCAAGACGCCAAGTCGCCAGGCCGCAACGACGGCAGGCCGTTCTTTCCGTTCCCTTCCCGTTCAACAGGCTGTTGGCGTGTGAGACAAAACCTTTTCTTCGTCTTTCGAGCCCTCGCTCCGCGCGGACTCGCGGTCCGCGCTCCGGCTGTCGTTCAGGGCGCGAACGGTCCTTTGCCCGCGCCGGCGTTGTTCGTCACGATGAACGGCACCAGATCCGCCGGGTCCAGATTGTACGGGTACGGCGGCGGAGTCAGGATCGGATCCAGCACGTCGGTTCCCGGATCAATCCTGCCGGTGCAGTTCTGGTACAGATTCCCCACCGTTCGAATGCGCCCGTTGCTTTCCTTGAAGATGGGATCTCTGACATCGCGATAGACGTTGTGTTCGGAAAGGAACTGCGCGTTGGTCCGGGCGTTCGAGCAGTAACCGTTTCCCGGCGAGTTATAGAAGTTGTTGAACAGGTGCACGGTGCCGTAGCGCGACATCGGCATGCGCTGGCGGCACATCGTGCTGTACCAGTTGTGATGAAACGTGATGCGGTAATTGCCGGAGTCGAAGTCCGACGCGGCAATGAGGTTTACGAAGTTATGCCCGTTGTCCCGCGTGTAGTAGAACTTGCACCAGGAAATCGTGATGTAATCCGCGCCCACCGTGTTGTCGAGCTCGCCGTCTCCGCAATCCACAAACGTGCAGTGATCCACCCAGATATGGTGCGAGCCGTTCACGATCCGCACGCCGTCCAGGCTCTCCGCCTCGCCATTGTTGCTGATGATGAGGTTGCGGATGATGACATTGCTTCGGCCGCTGATCTGCAACTGGCCGAGCACCGTCGCGTTGGTGCCCAGGCCGACGATGGTCTTGTCCGACTGAATGTTCACGCTGCCGGTCCCCGAGCCGTTCAGATCGATCTGCCCGGAGACCTGGACCACGCGAGGGCCCGTCGCGGTCACGGCGCTGATGAACTGAGCGGAGGAGCTGACCGTCTGGGTCGGCCCGCCTGCGCCTCCGGTGAGCGTTCCCGCCACACCGGCGAAACCCACGTGATCGAAGTTGATCGGCCTGTCCACCTCCAGCACGCGGAAGAACCGCGCGCCCTCGTTGAACTGCACCGGATTGGTAAAGACAAACGAGCCCGCCGCGTCGAAGGAGTTCGTCGCCAGCGCCGCCCAGCTCGCCGCGGGAACCGTCAGGTCAGGCGCCGAAAGGATCGCGTAATCCCCAAGGCTCGTGCCACCTTCTCCCGCCGCCACGATGCCGTCCTCCGTCAGCCATATGTTGGTAAAGCGCAAGCCACCGTCCACGATACCCTCCCCGGCGAAATCCAGGCGCGGTGCGAACGCACCGCCGGAACCGGTCAGAACACCGGTCGCCGTCGCGGTGGCTTCCCGTGTTGCGAAGCGCGACTGGCCGGAGCTGGTGTTTCCGGCGGCCAGCAACAGCATCACGAGCTTGCCGGTGTGGCTCTGGACGAAAGACGTCAGCGCCGCGTTCGTGAACACGAGCGTCCCGCCTTCGGGCGTGACCGGAAACGTCAGCGCGCCCAGGAACGTGACGCTGTTGGAATTGATGCTCTGGGTGAGGAAATCGCCATCGGTGACTTCGAGCCCGGGAAGATCGCCGAACTCCTCGAGTCCTTCCTCGCTCCAGGTGGCCGTGTTGAACTTCCCGGTCCCGCTCGTGGCGCCCTCGGTCACGCCATACACATGCACCTGCCGCACCTGGTCGTTCGTGCGATAGCTGATCAACGTCAACGAAACATTGCTCACCTGCGCCGGCACGTAACCGGACAGATCAAAGCGCAGCCCGATGATTTCATTGCGATCACCGGCGCCCGAGGTTCGCGTGTTCATCGACGTCCCGTTCAGGCGATCGTTGCCTGGCTCGCGCATTTCGACGTCCGCGCCATTTCCCACGGCTGTGCTGATGGTGGCGGCGAGTGAGAATGACGGAATGGAAGGAACGAGCAGGCAGATGCCGATTCGGAACAACGTCAAACGCATATGGCTGTTGGCGCCACAATGTAAAGCACTCCGGCCATTGCGCATTATTGAATTCTGCAAAAAGCAGTGAAAAAAAGGCCGCGGGAGAAGCCATTCCGGCGCGCGGCTGTCCTCAGCCGCAGCACGGAGACAGCAGCAAGACTTCGAGTTCAGCAGAAAGACCTACCCTTCAAATCCGGCAGGTGGTGCCGATGAGCGCCGGCAGAACCCGGCAGTCGCGCGCTTCGTCCACGCGCGGAACCCGAAGGACTGCGCCTGCCCGGCGCGCGGCTGTCCTCAGCCGCAGCACGGGGACAGCAGTCAGACTTC
>DGDZ01000054.1:0-162 GCA_002385705.1 Verrucomicrobia subdivision 3 bacterium UBA3939 | reverse complement strand
GGGACAGCAGTCAGACTTCGAGTTCAGCAGAAAGACTCACGCTTCAAATACCGGCAGATGTTCAAAGTCATGGCGCCGATGAGCGCCCGCAGAACCGGGAGTCATGCGCTTCGTCCACCTGCTGCGGCTGAGGACAGCCGCGCTCCGAGCGTCTACCGGCAC
>DGDZ01000006.1:44526-53437 GCA_002385705.1 Verrucomicrobia subdivision 3 bacterium UBA3939 | reverse complement strand
TTGGCGACCTGGCGTCCTGGCGTTGAGGAGTGGATGGGAGTGGGTTGTGCGGTTGTGGTTCTGAACGCAAAGACGCAAAGACGCAAAAACGCAGGGGACGGCGGACCGCGCGAGATGATCCGTCCTGTTACTGAAATATCGCCGTGCAGCCCGAAGGATCCTGGAAAGCGGCGCCCCTCTCTGCTGGACCGCACCTGTGCATTCCACGTTCCGCCCGCGTTGCCGTTTGGCGCGAGTTAGTGGATTCTTTCGCCAGTCATGAAAAGCGTGAATCCAGCCACAGGCGAAGTGCTGAAGGAGTTTGAGCCACACTGGGATGCCGAAATCGAATCCATACTCCGGCGTGCGATCGACGCCTTTCGCGCGCATCGCCGCGAGTCGTTCGCCTCGAGGGCGCGGTGGATGCGCAGCGCGGCCGACGTCCTCGATTCGGACAAGCAGGCTTTCGCGGAACTGATGGTGCGCGAGATGGGGAAGCCGATCCGCGCCGCCGTGGCCGAAATCGAGAAGTGCGCGTTGACGTGCCGCTATTTCGCGGAGCACGCGGAGGAGTTCCTGGCGGCGGAAACGGCAGCGGTCAGCACGGGCGAGAGCGAGATTCGTTACCAGCCGCTGGGCGTGATTCTGGCGATCATGCCGTGGAACTTTCCGTTCTGGCAGGTGTTCCGATTCGCCGCCCCGGCGTTGATGGCGGGGAACGTCGCCGTACTGAAGCACGCGTCCAACGTGCCCCAATGTGCGCTGGCTATCGAGGACGTGTTCCGCCGCGCCGGCTTTCCCGAGGGAATATTACAGACCGCGCTCGTCGGATCCGATCGGGTGAAGCGCTTGATCGAAGATCCGCGGGTGAGCGCGGTAACACTGACCGGCAGCGTGGATGCCGGTGCCAAAGTGGCGGCTGCGGCGGGAGCGCAGATCAAGAAGACGGTGCTGGAACTGGGCGGCAGTGATCCGTTCGTTGTGATGCCCAGCGCCGACCTGGAGCGCGCGGTGGCAACGGCCGTGCAGGCGCGCATCATCAACAACGGACAATCCTGCATCGCCGCCAAGCGGTTCATTGTGGACCGGCGGATCGGAGATGAGTTCGAGAAGCGGTTTGTGGAGCGAATGGCGGCGCTCAGGGTGGGGGACCCGATGGATCCCGCGACGGACATCGGTCCGCTGGCAACGCCGGACATTCTGGCGGGACTGGAAGGGCAGGTGAACCGGACGGTTCGCATGGGCGCGAAAGTGCTGTTAGGTGGGAAACGACTGGACCGGCCGGGCAATTACTTCGCACCCACGGTTCTTTCGGAGATCCCGGCGGGTTCGCCGGCGCATTCGGAGGAATTGTTCGGCCCGGTGGCGACGCTGTTTCGCGCGGACGGTATGGAGGACGCGATTCGCATTGCGAACGACACGCCGTTCGGGCTGGGCGCCTGCATCTGGACACGGGACGATCGCGAGGTGGAATTGTTCATCGACGGGATTGAGTCGGGCGTGGTGGTGGTGAACGGCATGGTCGCGTCCATGCCGGCGCTGCCGTTTGGGGGCGTGAAGGCGTCCGGGTACGGGCGGGAACTGGGCAGGCATGGGATCCGGGAATTTGTGAACATCAAGACCGTGATCCGCGAAGGCGAACGAAGCGGCGCGGAGACGGAGTGAGGGGCGGGAAGCATCCAACATTGGCGAAGCGGTCGCCAATGACGGAATTGGCTCTTCCAATCAACGCGGCAGCAACCGTTGTTCAAAACTCAAAAAGTATTCGAGCCCATTGTCGCTGGTCATCGGCGATTTTTGAAAAGCCGACCGAGCGAATCGAAATCAGCTTCTCGAGGGTCCAGCTCTATGTGAGGAGTCTGGAGGGGGCCCCCAACGGATACCGCACGCCTGCGGCGTTCTGGGCAAAGCCGAGAAGCTGCTTCAAGCTCAAACGAATGAATCGGGCCTTGCCGTGATCCGATGAAATCAGGCTATCATGCCTTCGACGCTTGCATCACGCTGTGCTTTGCCGCTCGTGCTCCGCCTCCAGTGGCGTCACGGGGTCGATCAACAGCCAGCAGATCCCGCCGAGGAAGTAGATTACGGACGAGCTGAGAAACGCCAGATACCAGTCGTGATTGGCGTAGTGGAGGATCAGCCCGACGACGAAGGGGCCGGCCATGCCGCCGAAGTTGCCCATCATATTCATGCTGCCGGAAACCGTGCCGGCGTACCTGCCGCCGATGTCCATGCACGATGCCCAACTCCCGGGCAGGGTCATGTCGTTGCAGAAACTGGCCATGCCCATCGAAAGCATGCCCAGCAGCGGGTCTTTCAGGTGGAAGGACAGCATCAGGAGCACCGACGCCATGGTGAATCCGACGAAGCCGATGGTCCGGCGAACGGCGACGACGCGGCCGGTCTTCGCGATGATCCTGCCGGAGATCAGCCCGGCGAACAATGAACCGAAACCGCCGAAGAGCAGGGGGATTCCCGCCAGGGCCGCCGCGAGCACCTGCAATGTGAGGTCGGGACTCAGCGATCCTTCCAGTTGGTTTGCCAGCCATTGCATCAGCGCGTTGTTCCTGAGTTCCATGCCGCGCACTTCCTTCAAATAGGTGGGCAACCAGGTGATGTAGAAGTACCAGCCGAAGCTCAGGCAGAAGTATTGCGCCCACAAAAGCCACATCGCAGGGCGGGTGACAAGCCGGCGCCAGGGAACGTCGCCGTGCCCTTTGACGTTCTGCTCGTTGTCCCTGAGCAGTTCGAGTTCGGCGGCATTGACACTCTTGTGATCGCGCGGGTTGTCGCGGAACCAGAGATAGAAGATGACCGTCCAGACGACGCCGAGCAGTGCGAAGAGCAGGAACGCGGTGCGCCAGTTGACAAACGCCATGACCATGACGACGAGCAACGGCGTAAAGGCGCCGCCCCAGCGCGCGCCCATCCACATCAACGCCTGCGCGCGGGTGCGTTCACCGACGGGCAGCCATGCGCTGAACGCCTTGGTGAGATTGGGAAAGCAGCCGGCCTCACCCGCGCCGAACAGGAAACGCGTGACGACCATGGAGACGTGATTCCATGCCCAGCCGGTGGCGGCGGTGAAGAACGACCACCAGAGCACCACGCGGATCAGGACCTTCCGGGCGCCGATCTTGTCGCCGAGCCAGCCGGTCGGGATTTCGAACAACGCGTAGGCGAGGGCGAAGGCGGAGAACACCGCGCCCTGTTCCGCGGAACTGAACCGAAGATCGGTCGCGATCTGCGGCATGGCCTGGGAGATGGCGACGCGATCGATGTATTGAACGATGGCGAGCGTGATGGCGAAGACAATGACCCAGTACCGCGCGCGAGTGGCGTGAACGCGGGCGCCGGTTTGCGGCGTGGCGGCCACGTTCGAGGGGTTCATGGCCGGAAGTGTGCCCGGGCGGCACGGGATCCGTCAACCAAACCTCTGCGTTGCGTCACGCATTTCTGCCTGCTGTGCAGCCGGGGCTCGAGCCCGGCGGACTGCCTCGTTGGCCTCCTCTGTCGGACTTGAGCAGAGCTGGTAGGCAACTTCGAAGGCCGACGAAGCTTCCGACAAAGGTCCAGAACATGAGAGATTGGCGCGGCAGACGCTCCGGCCGGCTGGATGCCCGCCGCCACGCTATGCGCTGACCAGATCCCGATAGCCGGTCCAGAGGATCTTCAGAGCCAGGAGGACGAAAATCAGCGCCGAGGCGTAGCTGAGAATCCGGACGAACCCGGTTCCGAATCGCCTCCCTTGCGCGCTCACGACGGCAACGCACAGGGACCAAAGGAGGCCCGCGGCGAAGAACCCGCAGAAGAACAGCCAGACCGGGCCGGGCGAGCCATGGGCGGTGGACGCGATCATGGCGCCGCCAATGGTAGCGAACCACAGAATGGCGGAAGGTGACGCGAGCGCCAACAGGATGCCTTGCAGGAACAAGGCGCGCGAGGAGTGTGCGCCCGTTTCGATCGGCACCCGCACGGTATCCAGCGAGCGCGGTGAATGGCCCTCGCGAAACATCTTCACCGCAAATCCCAGGAGAACCGCGCTGCCGCACAGCCACAATGCCCAGCGCACCGGCGGCGATTGCAGGAACACGCTGACACCGAGCATGGCGATCGCCGCGTAAAACAGATCGCCGAAGCACGATCCGGCGCCGAGTGCGAACGAGCGCGTCGCGCCGCGCTGAATGCCGGTGCGGATCAGGGCCACATTCACAATGCCGAGGTCCAGGCAGAGCGACAGCGACAACAGAAAACCTGACCAGAAGAGTTTCATGTGACGCATGAGCGTAGCAGGCCAGTGGATGGTGACAAGTGGTGCGCTCAAATCTGAAATCTGAAATGCGACCTCCTCGGCGACTGAGGGACATCTCTCCGGGCTCCTGTGTTCGACGGTTTTGATTGTTCAGGAACCCGGGGACGGGCCGTCCCTGCCCCGATTTGATTCGGATCGCAGTGACTTCTTTTCTGTTCCTGCAAAAAAGGTGGATTGTTGGGCAATGTCTGGTGAGCATTCCGGGCCGTCAGCTCCGATTTTTTTCAGGACAACAACGCTATGCTAGAAACGCTCCTATACCCTGACGCGATCGCCGTGATTGGCGCCTCGCGAAATCCCGCGAAGGTGGGCTACGCCGTCCTGCACAACCTGGTGAACGGCGGTTTTAAGGGCACCATCGTTCCCGTCAACCCGGAGGCCAGGGAGATTCTCGGGCTCCAATGCTACCGCTCATTGGATGAATACAAGGGCAGGATCGACCTGAGCATCATCGTGGTGGGCGGCAAGTACGTGAAAGAGGCGCTCAACAAGTCGATCGCCGCCGGCGCCAAATCCGTGATTGTCATCACCGCCGGGTTCCGCGAAGTGAGCGCCGAAGGAGCGAAGGCCGAGGAGGAGCTGGTGGCGATCTGCCGAGCCAGCGGCGTTCGGATGGTCGGCCCGAACTGTCTCGGCGTGCTGAACACCGACCACAGCATGAACGCCACGTTCGCCCCGTCGGTGCCCCCCGCGGGGAAGATCTCCGTGATTTCGCAGTCGGGCGCGTTGTGCGTCGCCATCCTCGACTGGGCCGCGAACCAGAAACTCGGGCTCGGCAAGGTCGTCAGCATCGGCAACAAGGCGGACCTGAACGAGGTGGATTTCATCCAGGCCCTGGCCGAGGATCCGAAGACCAATGTCATCGCCGGGTATCTCGAGAGCATCAAGGAAGGCGACAAGTTCCTCCGCGTTGCGGAACAGGCGGCGGGGGTGAAGCCGGTGGTGATTCTCAAAGTGGGCGTCACGCAGGCCGGCGCAAAGGCGGCGTCGTCGCACACCGGCAGCCTTGCGGGAGCGGACATTGCGTATGGCGCGGCGTTCAAACGGGCGGGCGTGATCCGCGCCGAGAACTTCGAGGCATTGTTCGATTACTCAACCGCGTTTGCCATGCAACCCCTGCCGAACGGCGATCGCATCGCGGTGATTACCAATGCGGGCGGTCCCGGGATCATGGCCGCCGATGCGGCCGAGAGTCTCGGGCTCAAGATGGTTTCCCTCACGGCGGAGAGCGACAAGCGGCTGCGGGAATTCCTGCCGAGTTCGGCGGCGTTTGGGAATCCGATCGATGTGATCGGGGACGCGGATCCGGATCGGTATGCGAAGGCGTTCGAGGTGGTGCAGGACGACGAGAATATCGACGGCGTGGTGGTGGTGGTGACGCCGCAGAACATGACGCGTCCGCTGGAGCTCGCTGAAAAGCTGGCGGCTGTGCACAGGGGGAAGAAGCCGGTGCTTGCCGCCTTCATGGGCGGAACGGAGGTGGCCGCGGCCAAGGTGAAATTGATGGAAGTGGGCATCCCGAATTATCCGTCGCCGGATCGGGCGGTGACGGCGATGCGCGCGATGTGCGATTACTCGGCGTGGAGGCGGCGCCCGGCGCGCATTGTGACGCGGTTCCCCGTCAACCGCCGGCGGGTGGATCGGATTATCAACCTGCGCCTGCGGAGCGGCGAACCGCAGTTGGGCGAAGTCGAGGCCAAAGAGATTCTGCGCGCGTACAACTTCAACGTGCTGGAAGGGCAGTTGGCCCGGACGGCGGACGAGGCGGTCGAGGTGGCCGAGCGCATCGGTTATCCGGTGGTGCTGAAGATTTCGTCGCCGGACATCATTCACAAGTCGGACTTTGGCGGCGTGCGCATCAACCTGGCGAACGCCGAGCAGGTGCGGGACGCGTTTGACCTGATGATGTTGAGGATTCAGCGGAAGGCGCCGAAGGCGCATCTGCGCGGGGTGTATGTGGAGAAGATGGGCGAGCGGGGCAGGGAAGTGATTCTGGGCATGACGCGCGATCCACAGTTCGGGCCGATGTTGATGTTCGGTCTGGGCGGCATTTTCGTGGAGGTGATGAAGGACGTCACGTTCCACCTGGCGCCGATCACGGCGGACGAGGCGATGCAGATGTTGAAAGGCACGCGGTCGTATGCGCTGTTGCAGGGCGCGCGCGGCCAGGCGCCGGTGGATCTCGACGCCATTGCCGGTGCGTTGCAACGCATCAGCCAGTTGGCCCGGGATTATCCCGAGGTTCGCGAGCTCGACATCAACCCGTTCATCGTTGGTCCGGTGGGCATGCAGGCCTACGTGGCCGACGCGCGCATGACGCTTTCCAATCCAACTCCCAGCAAGTCACATGAGTAACGAAATCACGTACGACCCCAACTGGATGGAGACGCGCAAGGCGCGGATCTGCAGCGCGGCGGAGGCGGTGCAGCGGATCCGGCCCGGCCAGCGGGTATTCATCGGCACCGGCAGCGGCGTGCCAATGGAACTGGTGAAGGCATTGAGCGACCGGGCCTCTGAGTTGCCCGATACGGAGATCGTTCACCTGCTCACGTTTGGCGAGGCGCCGTACGCGCGGCGCGAGCTCGCCCAGTTCTTCCGCGTCAACAGCTTCTTCATCGCCGACAATGTGCGGGACATCATCCAGGAGGGATTGGGCGATTACACGCCGGTGTTCCTGTCCGATATCCCGCGCCTGTTTGACAGCGGGCAAATGCCGCTGGACGTGGCGTTGATTCATGTGACCCCGCCGGACCGGGACGGGATGTGCAGCCTTGGCGTTTCGGTGGACATCGTCCGCAGCGCGGTCGAGAACGCGTCATTGGTGATTGCCCAGGTCAATCCCAGGATGCCGCGCACCCTCGGCAACACGTTCATCCACGTGGACGACATCGACATTCTTGTGCCGGTGGACGCGCCGATCACCGAAGTGCCGCCGCCGGAAGGGACGGAAACGACGAAACAGATCGCGGAGTACATCGCGGCGCTGGTGGAGGACGGATGCACGATTGAATTCGGCATTGGCCGGATTCCGCAGGCGTTGTCCGGCTTCTTGCGCGACAAGAAGGATCTTGGGGTGCACACGGAACTGGTGACGGACAGCATTATCGATCTGATCGAATGCGGCGCGATCACGGGCAATCGCAAGACGCTCGATCGCGGCAAGATCGTGACGAGTTTCGTGCTGGGCACCAAACGGCTGTACGATTACGTGAACAACAACCCGTTGTTCTCGTTCCAGCCGACCGAGTACGTGAACGACCTGGAGGTGATCAGCCGGCAGCACAAGATGGTGGCCATCAATACCGCTCTCGAAGTGGATCTCACCGGGCAGATCTGCGCCGACTCCGTGGGGGGCAAGTTCTTCTCCGGAGTTGGCGGGCAGGTGGATTTCAATCGCGGCGCCGCCCGGTCGCGCGGCGGAAAGGCCATCATCGCCCTCCCGTCAACGGCAAAGGACGGCACGGTCTCGCGGATTGTGCCTCATCTGAGCCCGGGCGCGGGAGTGGTCACCACACGGGCCGGCGTCCATTACGTCGTGACCGAATACGGTTCCGCCTATCTGCACGGCAAGAGCATCCAGGAACGCGCGCTGGCGTTGATCAGCATCGCGCATCCGAAATTCCGGGCCGATCTCCTGAAACAGGCGATCGAGGCGAAATACGTGTCGGCCGAGATGGCGGACAAGGAAGGCAAGATCCTGGTCGGCCCGAAGGAGCTGCGAACGACGCACCTGCTGGCGGACGGAACGCAGTTGAACTTCCGTCCGATCCATCCGACCGACCAGCCGCGGATGCGGGACCTGTTCTACAAACTGTCCGAGGCGACGATCTACTACCGGTTCATGAGTCATCAGACCCGGGTCTCGCGCCAGCAGATCCAGGACTTCGTGTATATCGATCATCGCAACGACGTCACCATCGTGGGGACACTGCCGGAGGCGCACGGCGAGGAGATCATTGCGGTGGGCAGCTATTATCTGAACCAGAAGACGAACCTTGCGGAGGTGGCGTTTGTGGTGAGCGACCGCTGGCAGAACCAGGGCATCGGGACGTTTCTGTTGAAGCATCTGATCCGGATTGCGCGGAGGAACGGCATTCGCGGGTTCACGGCGGAGGTGCTGACGGACAACAAGGCGATGCAGGCCGTGTTGAACAAGGCGAACACGAAGCTCAGCAGCAAACTGAACGGCAACGTTTACAGCTACGAAATGCTGTTTGAGTGAAAGCGGAACCAGCCGCAGCGCGTTGGTAGGGGGGCAGGCGATCTTCGGTTCGGAGCGCGGCTGTGTCCCGCAGAGCGGGATCAGCCGCAGCACGTGGACGAAGCGGGAGACTCCGAGTTCTGCAGGCGTGCTGGCGGAGAGCCGATCATTCACTCTTCAACGTCTGGTTGAACGCTCGATGTAATGTTTTTCGGGTTACTTGCCACGTCGTCCGACGGCTCCAGCCTTCGCCAAGGCTACGGCCCGGCGAGCGCGAGGACGCTCGCCCCAGCGGATGAAGGATTTGCGAATGACGATTTACGATTGACGCGGGCGTTGTGCGAACGTGGGGCTGCGACTTTGCCAGTCGCAGCGCGGTTGGTAGGGGGGCAGGTGATCTTCGGTTCGGAGCGCGGCTG
>DGDZ01000006.1:0-44345 GCA_002385705.1 Verrucomicrobia subdivision 3 bacterium UBA3939 | reverse complement strand
CTGGTTGAACGCTCGATGTAATGTCTACGTCGTCCGACGGCTCCAGCCTTCGCCAAGGCTACGGCCCGGCGAGCGCGAGGATGCTCGCCCCAGCGGATGAGGGATTTGCGAATGACGATTTACGATTGACGCGGGCGTCGTGCGAACGTTGGGGGCTGCCACTTTGTCAGTTGCAGCGCGGTTGGTAGGGGACAGGTGATCTTCGGTTCGGAGCGCGGCTGTGTCCCGCAGAGCGGAATCAGCCGCAGCACATAGACGAGGGAGGAATTCCGAGTTCTGCAGGCGCACGGGTGGAAGGGAATTGAAAACGCATTGAAGGCTCACGGTGGAGTTGCGCGCATTGCAGACATGATTGCCGGGGAATCCCGAACTGCTTTGAGCCATCGGCCGTTGCTGCGACTCGCAGAGTCGCGCTCCGGGGTCTGCGACCCGCAGCAGCGAAGGTCGCGATACTTTGGAGAAAATGGGAGCGGCGTGCAGAATTGAGATGCGCCCGGCAGGGTGCCGGCCACAAAGACCTTGACCGCCTGGTGGCCGGAACCTAGGTTCGGCCGGAGAAAAGCCCGCGACCCAACCAGGCCCCGTTATGAGAACGAACACAACCCTCTTGTACACCAGATGCCCGCTGCGATGCCGTTTCGTCCTTGCTGCCTGGCTGGCTGCGAGTGTGTCCTCTCTGGCAGGGGAGTCGAACAACGTTCAGGCCGATATCGACCACCTGCTTGCCGGGCTGGGACAAAGAGTGAACCTGGAGGAGCGGATGGATCGGGTGGCGAGACACGGGACGAATGCCGTCCCTCCCCTGGTCGAGACGTACGCTGAGACCGGGTCGGACCGGCGTTGGATGCTGGCGGCCTGTCTTTGTCGGATTGGCGATGACGAGTCGCTTGGTTTTCTGAGGACCATCCTTCGGAGTCATGAGGATCGACGAGCGACCACCGAAGTGATCGTCGGTTATCCGCTGGCGCACGAGGACCAGATCCTTCCGCTGCTGATTGACCTGCTGGAAGTGCCGCAGCAGTCGTTCCATGCACAGGAGCGTCTGCAGAACATGATTTTCAGGAAACCCGAAAGGGCGGGTGTCCTGGTAGGCGCCATGGATCCGTCTGTTGAGTCCCCGACGGGAAGAAACTGGTTGATTGGGGAAGTTCTCGCCTATGTCTCCGGGCATAGCCATACCTGGTGTTGTTTTGGTCCGGCCGATACCAATTGGGGTGCCTGGCAACACGCGTTCTGGACTGCGTGGTGGGAGCGGAATCGAGGCAAGGAACCTGTCGATTGGCTGGTGGAGACCTTCCGGTCGGATCCGAAGAACGATTCGCGACAGAGCCAGGCGCTTCAGATTCTGGGCGTGTTGAAAGATCCGCGCGTTGTGCCGGTTCTGCTGGAGGGATTGGGAGCGGAATCCGAGCGCGTTCGATACTGGGCGGTGGTTGGCTTGAAACGACTGGAGGAGACGTTGGATGCGAGCGGTTACACTGTGGAAGCATTCCGCGAGGAGGAAGCGCGAGTGATCGAACACCTCAGGCGGAGGTTCACCAGGCCGGAAGCAGCGGGCCCGTCAGGCAAGCGGGAACCGGGCGATTCGCTTTGAACCGGCGAAGCGAAAGGCATCCGTATGACGCAGGAAGAATGGATAGCGAGAGCACGAGAGCATGCGGCGACGTTCGAGCGCGGGGTGCCCTTCCCGGCGCGAGTTGCGGATTTTGAGAAAGCCCGTGTCCGAGAAGCGGTCCTCATCTGTTTCTGCAGCGATAGCCGGGACGACTATATCGAGGTAATGCTGGATCGCGAGACGGGGGAATTCATCGCTGCCAATTATTCGCCGCCAGCAACTGGAAACGGAACAGCACTGGCATAGGCTGCGTTTTTCCAATGTTGCCCGGGTGGCGTTCTTCCATACACTCACGGCCAGTGAAAAAACCGTTGCCCGCTTCCGCTCCGTCAGGCGTGTCCCCGGGCTTGCGCCGGTATCTTTATTTCACCGCCGCTACCACCGGCGCGGCCATCATGATCGTCGAAATCCTCGGCGCCAAGATGCTCTCGCCGTACGTCGGCACGTCGCACTTTGTGTGGACGGCGCAGATTGCGGTGACGCTGGTGGCTCTGGCGTGCGGTTACTACGCAGGCGGGAAACTGGCGGACCGATCCCAGCGGCTTGCCTCGCTGTATTGGGCGATTCTCGGCGCCGCGGCTTATCTTGCGGTAACCGTGCTTGCGTGCGAGCCGGTGGCCTATTGGTGCCTCAAGTTCAAACTGGCCACGGGTTCCTTGCTGGCATCGATGTTCCTGTTCTTCGTCCCGTTGGCGTTGCTGGCCATGACCGGACCGTTCCTCGTGCGGGTCATCACTTCGTCCGTGGCCGGCGTCGGCGGAAACGTGGGGCGCCTGACGGCGATCGGCACGCTCGGCAGTTTCCTGGGGACGCTGCTGATCGGCTATGTCATGGTGCCGTTGTTGCCGAATTCGATTTTGATGTACATCACCGCCGCGGTATTGACGCTGATTTGCCTGGGTTACTTCGGGTTGTTCCATCGCCAGGGAGTCGTGCCGGTGGCGGCGCCGCTGCTGGCATTTGTGGCGGTTGCGATGCTGGCGACGCGCGCGGAACGGAGAGACTACACCTGGATCAAGGAACTGTATTCCGGCAACTCGCACTTCGGCCGCATCCAGGTGTTCGACCGGGCCGACGGGACGGTCCGGTTCTACTCGAATGACAACCTGATCCAGAACACTTATGACCCGGTGATGAAGAAAAGCGTGTCGGCGTTCAGCTACATGCTTGCCGGCCTGGCTCGCGCCTATACCACCAATATCCAGGATGTCCTTTGCATCGGCCTGGGCGTGGGCATTGTTCCGATGGATTTCGCGGAGCAGGGCGCGCGGGTGGACGTGGTCGAGATCAACCCGGCGATTGTTCCGGTGGCGGAAGAGTATTTCGACCTGAAACCGGAGCGATTGAACATTTTCATCGACGACGGCCGGCACTTTCTCAACGAATGCGAGGGCGCGCAGTATGACGTCGTGGTGCTGGACGCGTTTCTCGGCGATTCCTCGCCGTCGCACCTGATGACGCGCGAGGCGTTTGAATCGATCCGGCGGGTGCTGCGGCCGGGGGGCACGCTGGTGATCAACGCGTTCTGCCAAATCGACCGCGGGCGGGACTTTTTCGCGGCGTCGCTGGCGAAGACGCTCCGCCAGGTCTTTCCGGGGGTGCGATTGCACAACGGCGGCGGGCAGATCTACTTTGCGGCGACGGACCGCGAGGATCCCGCATTCGTCCGGCAACCCGATGTGAGTGACGTGCATCCGGCGGTGCGGTGGGACGTGGCGTCGGCGTACGCGGGCATCGTGGATACAATGCCGGAGCGCGGC
This sequence comes from Verrucomicrobia subdivision 3 bacterium UBA3939, assembly GCA_002385705.1. Lineage (GTDB taxonomy): Bacteria > Verrucomicrobiota > Verrucomicrobiia > Limisphaerales > UBA3939 > UBA3939. Next base: position 40,970 of record DGDZ01000006.1, on the reverse strand, counting down.
ATGGTGTTGACCGACGACTACAATCCGGTGGAGTTCTACGACGCGGCGAACCGCGAAAATATCCGGCGGCGACTCGCGTTGAGCGCGCGCGACTATTGAGCGTATGAAGTGTCCGGCCTGTTTCCATTCGTTGCGGGAAATCCAGATTGGCGCGCTGAAGGTGGACGTTTGCCAGCACGGCTGCGGGGGCATCTGGCTGGACCGGTTTGAACTGCAGCAGGTGGACGAGGAACACGAGACGGCGGGCGAACCGCTGGTGATGCTGCATCCCAATCCGAACGTGAAGGTGGACCCGTCGTTGAAGCGCGAATGTCCGCGGTGCGATGGCGTCAAGTTGAAACGGCATTTCTTCAGCGCAAAACGGCGGGTCGAGGTGGATGAATGTCCGGGGTGCGGCGGTTACTGGCTGGACCACGGAGAACTTGCGCAGATCCGGCGCGAGAAAGCCGAGGAAGCGCATGAGCGGCGGCTCGGACAGAACAGCCTGACGCCGGAGATGATTCGGTATCTGTACCGACTGCGGACGGGAGCGGCGTAACTCGATTTACGATTGACGATTGACGCGGGTGTTGTGCGGACGGGCGGGTTGCGACAGGGCGAGCCGCAGATCTGTGCGATCCGGGACGCGACCTTCAGGTCGCATCGCGTGCGATGGCAAGAGGATGGTGAAATTCAGATGGAGGCGTCAGGCAGCATGCGCACCCTCAAGCGGCATGAATGCCGCGGGGCTGGCAATGGAGTGCGATCTTAAAGTCGTCCCGAGGTTGGAGCTGGGCGTTCTCGTGCCAGCGTAACCTGAAGCGGCGTGAACGCCGCGCCCCCGAATGGGAACGCTCTACGTTGGACGTTCGTCGACCTGCTTCGACTGGTCCTGCGGTTGCGGGACACAGTCGCGCTTTGGATGCACGAACAACTTACGACCGTGGCAACCTGTGCGTTCGCACAACACCCGCGTCAATCGTCAATCGTAAGTCCGAGGGATCGTTCGTGATGATGCCGTTCACGCCCATGGCGATCAGTTCGGTTGCGGTGGTGGCATCGTCAACGGTATAGATCCAGACCTTCAGCCCGCGCTTGTGCGCCAGGCGGACCGCTTCAGGCGTGATCTCGCGATGCCAGACGGCCACCCGCGCGCCGGTATCGTTCATCAGATCGAGCCACTCCGGGCTCAACTTCTGGAGCAGCGGCACGGCGAGCCCTTGCGGCGTGCGCCCGTCCGCAAGGCGGAGCGGATCGCCCAATGCGCCGATGACGATCGCGGGTTCAAGCGCGTGCACGCCGCGAAGGAACTGCCAGTCGAAGGAGATCACCACCACGCGATTCAGGAACCCTGTCGAGCGAAGCAGTTCGACCAGCGTCTGCGCCTCTCCGCTCTTGTGCTCGATCAACGCGGTGCCGCCTCGCCCGCAGATGAACTCCAGCGCGTCGAGCAGGGTGGGCACACGCGTGCCGGCGAAGCGCGGTGCGAACCACGCACCCGCATCCAGTTCCTGGATTTCTGCGGCTGTGTGGTCCGATACCCTTGTCCGGCGTCCACCCCACCGGGCGATGGCATCGGTCGTTCGTTCGAGCGTGTCGTCGTGAAACACGATCGGCACACCGTCGGCCGAATGGCGGTAATCGAACTCGACCAGATCGACCCCGGCCTGAAGGGCGTGTTCGAACGAGGGAATGGTATTCTCCGGCGCGAGGGCGGAACAGCCGCGGTGCCCGATGAGGAGAGGCCGGCGCTCCTGGAGAAGTTGCATGAGAGGAGCGTCGCGCAAGGCGATTTCCCGCACAAGTTTGAATCGACGCTAATGGAAATCATGAGTGTCGAATATTCTTTCTGAAAAGCATTGAATTCGCGCCGGGCTGGCTCAACATCGTGGCCATGTTGAACCCGTTTGATGCAAGGCTTTTTGACGGCATATGAGCATGTCGATTCCGTTCCGCCCGGAGCTGGCGGAAAGGTTGAAAGGGCACACTTCAGAGGTTTTCTTTTCGGATCCGGCGTCTGGAACCAGCGCGGGCGTTGCCGGGGGACAGGCCGGAGCGAGTGGGCAGAACTTCGCCGGGACCGCGTTGAGCGTGCCGGTGGAAGCGAGGGGGTAATGTATCTGAACGTCGTCCAACTCGCCGAATCGTTCGGTGTTGAAGAAGCGGTCGTGCACGGCTGGATCCGCAACGAGGGGTTGCCCGCCATTGAAGACCGCGGCCGGTTCCTCTTTGATCGCGCCCAGGTGATCGAATGGGCCGCGCGGCGCGGGCTGACGGCGAAAGCCGGGTTCCTGGCGCCGACGCATGCGCCGTCGCGTTCGTCGCGATTGGCGGCGTTGCTGCCGGTTGGCGGCATCTGGCGCGACGTGCCGTCCGCCGAGGTCACGAATTGCCTTGAGAGGATCATTTCGAAACTGCCGGGAGTGAGCGGGCTCGTTCGAAGTCTTCTCCTTCAGCGATTGCGCGCGCCGGACGGGATTACGTGGGCACCGGTGGATCGCGGCTGGGCGCTGCCGCATCTGCGGTCGCATGTGGCTCTCGGGCGCGACGCGGGTCTGGTGGCGATGCTGTTGTTGCGGGATACGCTTTCGGTTTTGGAGCCTCCGGCGGACGGCATGCCGATCACGCGGTTGCTCTTCTTCATTGCGCCGTCGCCGCGCGCGCATCTGGAGTTGCTTGCGGAGCTGAGCACGGCGTTGAGCCGCGGGCGGCTGCGGGAACTGGCCGATCGGGGCGCATCGGACGAGGAGATCCTCGCGTCGCTGGGCGGAGAGGGCGGAGGGCAAAAGGCGTGAGCACGTCGATCCTGCTGCTCACGGCCGGCCTTGCGGCGGCTCTGAGTGTGGCGGGCGCATTCAAAGCGCCGCGTCTGTGGCTGAGCTTCGTGCTGGTGGCGGCTATGGCCTCGCTGGCGGCTGCGGTGGGAACACTGGCGGGCGGCGGCGTGTGGGAACTTCAGAGCGGCTGGACCATCGGAGGTGAGCGCGTTCATTTCCGGCTCGACGGGCTGAGCGCGTTTTTCCTGGCATTGCTGGCGGTGATTGGGGGCACGGGAGCGGTTTACTCACAGGAATACTGGACGGATGCGGCGCACCCGCGGTCGGCAGGGCCGGGGCGCGCGTGGTGGAGCGCGATGCTGACGTCCATGGGCATGGTCCTGTTGTGCGCGAACGGGCTGCATTTCCTGATTGCATGGGAACTGTTCGCGGTGACGGCGTTTTTCCTGATCACACTGGAGCGGCGCTGGCGCGAGGTGCGGGACGCGGGCTGGCTGTATCTGGGCGCTTCGCATGCGGGCTCGCTGTGTTTGTTTGGCTTTTTTGCCATGCTCGCGGTGCGGACCGGGAGTTGGGACCTGGGTCCGATGCGGGACCGGCCGGAGCTGGCGCCGTTGTTCTGGCTGGCGCTGGCGGGTTTCGGGCTGAAGGCGGGTTTGTTTCCGTTGCACATCTGGCTGCCATCGGCGCATGCGAACGCGCCGAGCCATGTATCGGCGATTCTTTCGGGCGTGGCGATCAAGATGGGCGTTTACGGCCTGGTCCGGTTCAGCGGATGGCTGCCGGTGCCGGAGGCGGGCGGCTGGGTGGTGGCGGTGCTCGGCGTGGTGAGCGCGGTGCTGGGCGTGGCGTTTGCGCTGGGGCAGCATGATCTCAAGCGGCTGCTGGCCTATCACAGCGTGGAGAACGTCGGGATCATTTTGATCGGGCTCGGATTTGCCATGATTGCCGCGCATCACGGGCATCCGGCGTGGGGCGCGTTGGCTTTGGCGGGCGGGTTGTTGCACGTGTGGAATCACGGGTTGTTCAAGGGATTGCTGTTCCTCGGGGCCGGTTCGGTGCTGCACGCGACGGGCACTCGCGAGATGAGCCGGTTGGGCGGGTTGTGGAAGGCGATGCCGTGGACGGCGGGTTGTTTCGGGCTGGGTGCCGCGGCCATTTCGGCCCTGCCGCCGTTGAACGGGTTCGTGAGCGAGTGGCTGGTCTATCTTGGTCTGTTTGACGCGGTGAACGCGCACGACACCGTTGCGTGGCTTGCGATTCCGGCGATCGTGCTGCTGGCGATGACCGGCGCGCTGGCGCTGGCCTGTTTCGTCAAGGTTTGCGGCATTGTGTTCCTGGGCGTGCCGCGGTCGCGCGCGGCGGAGTCGGCGCACGAATGCGGCTGGCGTATGCGCGGGGCGATGCTGTTGTTGTCCGGGCTGTGCGTGGCCATCGGCCTGGTGCCCGTCGTCTTCTGGCCGGCTGTTCAGCGCGCGGTGGTGGAATGGCGCGCGGTCGAGGCGGGAGTGGAAGCGCCGCTGATGGCGCTGGCCGGGTGCAATGTGGTTTTCGCGGTGCTTGCGGCGGGGGCGGGCGCGGCGCTGTGGTGGCATGTGACACGCAGGGGCATTCGCCGTGCGCCCACGTGGGATTGCGGGTATGCGGCGCCCACGGCCCGCATGCAGTACACCGCCGGTTCATTTGCCGGCATCATTACCGAATGGTTTGCGTGGATTCTTCAGCCGGCAAGGCATCGCCGCGCGCCGGAAGGTGTGTTCCCCGCGTTGGCGCGGCAGGACGAGCACACGCCGGAGACGGTGCTGGAGAAGGTGGTTCAACCCGCGGGGTCGGTGGTCATGACGCTGTCCACGGCGGTGCGCCGGCTTCAGCACGGGCGAATCCAGTCCTACATCGTGTATCTCCTCCTGGGCCTGCTGGTGTTGAGCGTGTTGGTTTTCGCGTGGGCCTCGTCCGGCAGCAGATGAAGGTGAATTTGATGAACCAGCACGATTCAAGATCCTGTTTCGCACGGCTGCCCCGGCCGATCCGTGTTCGGCACTCCGCATCATGAGCCTTTTCATCGACACAGTATTGCGCCTGGCGGGCTGGCTGTTGCTGGCGCCGCTGATTCCCGGTGTGATCAACAAGGTGAAAGCCTGGGTGGCGGGGCGCCGGGGACCGCCGGTGTTCCAGTTGTATTACGACCTTGCGAAGCTGTGGCGAAAGGGCGTGGTGCTCAGCCATGTGGTGTCGCCGATGCATGTGGCCGGCGTGGCGGTGGGGTGGGTGGCGCTGGTGGGCGCGGCGATGTTGTTGCCGTTAGGCGAGGGCGGCCTTGCGTTCCGCGGGGACGCGATCCTGTTCGTGTACCTCCTGGCGGTCGCGCGTTTCTGCACGGCGCTGGCGGCGCTCGACACGGGATCGGCGTTTGAAGGCATGGGCGCCGCGCGCGAAGTCAGCTATGCGGTGCTGGCGGAGGTGGCGGTGATTACGGGCCTGGTGGCGCTGGCGGTGGAAAGCGGGAGTCTGTCGTTGAGCACGATGCTGACGCCGTCGCCGGGGGCGGGAGTGGCGCTGCTGGGGGCGGGGCTGTTCATCGTTCTGCTGGCGGAGAACTGCCGGGTGCCGTTCGACGATCCCAACACGCATTTGGAGCTCACGATGGTGCATGAGGTGATGGTGCTGGATCACAGCGGGCCGCCGCTGGCGGCCGTTCTGCATGGGGCTTCGTTGAAGCTGCTGATCTTCTCGGTGCTGTTGGCGGAGGCGGTTCTGCCGCTGGGCGCCATGCCGGCGTGGGCTGCGGCGGCGGCGTTGGCGGGCGCGGTGCTTGCCATCGCGATCGGGGTTGGATTGGTGGAATCGTTTCTGGCGCGATTTGCATTCCGCCGTGTGCCGTTGCTGCTGACGACGGCCTTTCTGCTTTGCCTGTTTGCGTTGTTGACGGCGTGGAAAGGCTCGGAGTTCGGCGTGACGGAATCGAGCGTGGCGGAGCGCGGCGCACCCGCTGCCGAGCCGTTCTTTGGGTGGAGACCATGAGCAGCAACCTGAATCTCCTGATTGGGATTGCGATGGGATTGAACCTGGTCGCGCTGGCCAGCGGTCGGTTGCCGTCCCTGATTCGCGCGGCGGCGATGCAGGGGGTGGTCATCGGCGTTCTGCCGTTGCTGATGCATTCGGAGTTTCACTGGCTGGTGGCGGCGGTTTCGGCGGGCACGGTTGTGGTGAAAGGATTCGTGATTCCGTCGCTGCTGCAGCGGGCCTTGCGCGCGGCGCACATCGATCGCGAAATGGAACCGCTGATCGGCTTCATCCCGTCGCTGCTGTTGGGCGCGGCGGCGTCGATCGGGGCGATCGGGTTTGCGGGAGCGCTGCCCCTGCGGCCGGAGCACGCGGGTGTGTTGCTGGTGCCGGGCGCGTTCGCGACGGTGGTGTGCGGGTTTCTGCTGTTGATGGGCCGGACGAAGGCGATCTCGCAGGTCTGCGGTTACCTGCTGCTCGAGAACGGGATTTTTCTGTTTGGGCTGCTGTTGATCCGGAGCACGCCGCTGATTGTTGAAGCGGGGATTCTGCTGGATCTGACGGTGGCGGTGTTTGTGATCGGGATCATTGTGGACCGGATCCAGCGCGAGTTCGACACGCTGGACACGCGAAAGCTGACGGCATTGCGCGAATGAAAGAACTGCTGGTCATACTGGCGCCGTTTGCGGGCGCGATTGCGGCTCTGGCATGGCCGAGGGAGGGGACGCGCCGGCGGTTGCTGCCGGTGGTCGGGGCGGCGCACGCGGTGTTGACGGGCTGGCTCCTGGTCGATCCGCCGGCGGCGGTAGAGGGCTCGTGGATTGGATTCGACGCGGTGTCGCGGGCGGTGCTGCCGGCGGTGTCGCTGTTGTTCCTGGTGTGCTCGTTCTACGGCCTGAGCTACCTGAGACTGCGTCCGGAAAGAGGGAACCGCATTTTCGTGGCGTCGCTGTGTGGTTTGCTGGGCCTGCTGAGCCTTTCGTTGCAGGCGCAGCATCTGGGCCTGCTCTGGGTGTCCGTCGAGGCGGCGACGTTGTCCACGGTGCCGCTGTTGCATTTCAACCGGACCGGGCGGGCGGTTGAGGCGGCGTGGAAGTACCTGCTCATCGGCGGCACCGGGATTGCCTTGTCGCTGCTCGGGTCGTTCTGCCTCGGGTATGCGTCGCTGGTCGGGACGGGCGGGGGCGACCTGACCTTTGCGGCGCTTGGAAGGGAAGGAGCGGCGTTGTCGCGTCCGTGGGTGCTGGCGGCGTGGGTGCTGTTGCTGGTTGGCTACGGCACGAAGATGGGTTTGGCGCCGATGCACACGTGGAAGCCGGACGCGTATGGGGAGGCGCCGGGAATTGTGGGCGCGTTGCTGGCGGGCGGGATGACGACGGCGGCGTTTGTGGCGATTCTGCGGGTGCGCCAGGTGGTGGACGCGGCGGGGGAAGGGCTCGTGGCAAACCGGACGCTGTTGGTGCTGGGCCTGTTTTCGATGGTGGTGGCCGCGTTGTTTTTGCTAGGCACGCCGGACTTCAAGCGCATGCTGGCGTATTCGAGTGTGGAGCACATGGGCATTCTCAGCGTGGGCGCGGCGCTTGGAGTCGGTGGGCTTGTCGCTTCGCTGTTCCATGTCTGGAGCAATTCGATCACCAAGGGCGCGCTGTTTTTGAGCGCGGGCAACATGCGGCGGGCGGCCGGATCGAGCCGCGTTCCGGAAGCGACGGGAATGGTGTGGCTCACGCCGGTCTCGGCCCGCGTCTTCGCGGTGGGTGTGTTTGCGATCACGGCGTGCCCGCCGTTTGGTCCTTTTTTCAGCGAGTTGCAGGTGGTTCGCGCTGCGTCCGCGGCGGGACAGACCGGGGCGATGTTTCTGTTCCTCGGTTGCCTGTTGCTGGCGTTTCTGGGGCTGACGCGCCTGGCGTTTTCAGTGCTGGACGGGCGTCCGCGGAGGAGCGCGGATGCAAGCCGCGATCGTTTTCGAGAGACAGCGGGGATTCTGGTGCCGCCGCTGGTGTTCCTTGCGGCGTCGTTGTGGCTGGGTCTGGCCACGCCGGAATGGTTGCGTGGGCTCTGGGATGAAGCGGCACGAACACTGACGTACCCCGGATGAACGCGAACACATCTTCAACTGCAGTGCTCGGCAATGGCAGCGCCGTTGCGTGGCGGGATGTTCCCGAGCTTCCCGTGCAACAGCTTGTGGATCTTGCGGCCGGGCAGATCGAGAACGGCGGTCGGCTGTGCGCGTGGTTCGGCGTGAATGAACCGGCGGGTGTCCGCATCGTTGCCGTCATCGCGCAGGATGCGGAGAACGCGCTCCTGGTCGCGAGAAGCGAACCGTTTTCCGGCGGATACGAGGCACTGACACCGCGTCATGCGCAGGCGCATTTGTTCGAGCGCGAATTGTGGGAACAGCACGGCATCGAGCCGAGGGGCCATCCCTGGTTGAAACCTGTGCGGCGCGATCGCGGTGACGGGCCGGCCGTTGTGGACTTCTACCGGGTGGAAGGTTCTGAGATTCATGAAGTGGCGGTGGGTCCGGTGCACGCCGGGATCATTGAGCCCGGGCATTTCCGTTTTCAATGCGCGGGGGAGGAAGTGTTGCATCTCGAGATTGCGCTTGGGTACCAGCACCGTGGCATTGAGGAGGCGCTGGTGAACGGACCTGATCGCCGCACGTGGTCGCGCGTGGAGACCATTGCGGGGGATTCGACGGTGGCGCATGCGACGGCGCATGCGCTGGTGATGGAAGCACTGGCGAACGTGGAAGCGCCATTGAAAGCGCAATGGCTGCGGGCGATCGGGCTGGAGCTGGAACGGGTGGCGAACCACACGGGCGACCTTGGCGCGCTGGCGAACGACGTTGCTTTTCTGCCCACCTCGTCGGCGTGCGGGAAGTTTCGGGGGGAATTTCTGAACCTGACGGCGTTGATCTGCGGCAACCGCTTCGGGCGCGGGCTGGTGCGGGCGGGAGGATCGCGTTTCGACGTCGACACTGCGCGGTCGAAGCGCTTTGCCGAGCAACTGCGCGCCGCGCGGGCAGGAGTGGAGGAAGCGGCGGGATGGTTGTGGGACGCGGCGTCCGTGCGGGCGCGTTTCGAGGGGACGGGGATGGTGACCGGGGAGCAGGCGGCGGAGATCGGGCTGGTTGGGCCGGCGGCGCGGGCGTGCGGGCTGGTTCGGGATGTGCGCTACGATCATCCGGCGGGGTGGCATCGGTTCGCGCAGGTGCCGGTGGCGGTGTGGCCGGGAGGGGATGTTTTTGCCCGGGCGCGGGTGCGCTGGCTGGAGATCCAGCGGTCCGGGGCGTTTCTGGAGGAGCAGATTGAGGGGGCGCCGGAAGGGGAAGAACGGGTGGCGATGCCGGAACCGGGGCCGGACACCCTGGCGGTGGCTCTGGTGGAGGGGTGGCGGGGCGAAACCTGCCATGTGGCGCTGACCGGCGCGCGGGGCGAGTTCCGTCGGTACAAGGTTGTGGACCCGTCGTTTCACAACTGGACGGGGCTGGCGCTGGCGCTGCGGGGGCAGGCGATTTCGGATTTCCCGCTTTGCAACAAAAGTTTCAATCTTTCTTATTGCGGGTTTGACGTGTAACGTGTGTTTCCGATGTTCGCTTCTGAAGTCATAGCGCACCGGCTTCGGACCGGTTGCCAGACTCTTCGGTATCCCGCCGGGCCTGCTCCGTCTCTTCCCGATCGACACGGCGGTGCGTTGCGTCTGGATGCGGCGCGATGTCCGGCGGGTTGCGACGACTGTTTGCCGGTCTGTCCGACGGAAGCGATTCAAAGGGCGAGCGATGGCACGGTGGTGCTGGATCTCGGGCGGTGCCTGTTCTGCGGGGATTGCGTGGAAGCGTGCCCGGAGCAGGCGATCCAGAGGACGGGGGATCACCGGATGGCGGTGCGTCGGCGGGAGGACTTGATTTTGAACGGGCCCGGGCGTGAGGAAGCGCGTCTGGCAAAGGCGCTGGAGGAGAAGCTGTTGAAATTGTTTGGGCGCTCTCTGCGGCTGCGTCAGGTGAGCGCGGGCGGCTGCAACGCGTGCGAGGCGGACACGAACGTGCTGGGGACGATCGGTTGGGACATTGGACGATTTGGCATTCAGTTTGTGGCGTCGCCGCGGCACGCGGACGGCCTGTTGATCACGGGGCCGGTGACGCGCAATATGGAGATGGCGCTGCGGAAGACCTACGCGGCGGTGGCCGAACCGAAGATTGTGATTGCGGTCGGCGCGTGCGCGATTTCCGGCGGGCCGCATCGGGACAGCCCGGAGCAGTTGAACGGAGCGGACTCGGTGGTTCCGGTGGATCTCTACATACCGGGTTGCCCGCCGCATCCGCTGACGACTCTGGACGGCCTGCTGCGGCTGTTAGGCCGGCTTGACGAGAATTTACAAAGGGTTGGCAGGGGAAGCTGAACCGAAAGTGAATCGTATGAATGACCTATTGAAGAACCTAGTGAAACTGCAATCCCTCGAGTTTGGCGGCGCGCGCCCCGCGGACCGGGCTCAGATCGCCTCCTTGCGGGAGAAGATCCCGTCCCAGATCCTGGGACACTATGATCGTTTGATGGCGCGGGGCAAGAAAGGGATTGTGCCGGTGCGGAACCAGGTCTGCACCGGGTGCCAGATGCGATTGCCGATTGGAGTGGTGGCGACGTTGATGCGGGATGAGGACATCCAGTTGTGCGACACCTGCGGCCGTTACCTGTATCTCGAGGAGGCGCAACCCGAGCCCGCGCCGGAGACCCGAGCGAAGACCGCCCGCAAACCGCGCAAGCGCAAGAGCACGCCGCCGGCGATGGCGGCCTGAGATTGAGTTTCATTCTGTCCGGCAGCGCTCATCGTTCAACGATGAGCGCTTTCTTCTTGGAGTTCACTCTTGTCCGAACGCGGCGCGCCCGGGCGAGCCCGAGGCGGACAGGCTCGCCGGCCGGTACAGGGTGACCGTGAGAAACCTGATGAAGTTTCAGTCCGGGTGGCGTTGTTTTGGAGGGATACAATGGGCCGCCATGCCGCCGAGCGTCGCGGATGACGAGACCCGGCTGAGATTCCAACTCCTGGCGAAGGCGGGCGCCGCCGAGGGCATCACGCAGGCGGAGGATCCCGCATTGAAGGACCTGGCCGAGAGGATTGCAGAGTTCATCCGACAGCGCGATGCCGCGTCCTTTGAAAGCAAGGCGACGCCGGGATTGGAGGATGTCGTTTGGATGGTTGGACACGGGGCGCATGGTCAGGCGACGCCGCCGCGTTCGGAAATTGAGAAGCAATGGACAGTGCTTCGCGACCAGTTGACTTCGGAGACAAGGACGATGCTGTCGGCGATGGAGGCGGTCGGCATGGATCTTAAGGAGAGCGACATCGCCGTCAAGAGCGCATCGATCGGGCTTTTGAGCGGGTCGAGCGAACAACTGATAGGCAGCGACACCACGTTCGTTTTGGAGTGAAGTCCCCCGGCAAATCGAAGACAAGCAAGTCGCTGTCGGGCGAGTATGTCGTTGCCGTGCCCAATATGGTGCGGATCAAGGGGCGTTGGCCGGTGTCGGATTCGATTCGATGGCAGGCGTTGCCGGAGGGTGTGGCTCCGGAACCGGTCGCCGCGGCCATTGCGGCGGAGAACCAGATCGCGGAAACCGGCATTCTCCCGGCGGGCATGGAGGCGCCGGACTTCGAGTTCGTCGTGATTGACAGCGGCGAGAGGAAGAAACTGTCGGACTTTCGGGGGCAAGGTGGTGGTGGTGGATGTCTGGGCGACCTGGTGCGGTCCCTGCCAGGAGCCCATGGCCAGACTGCAAACGTACGGGGATGCGCACCCGGAATGGAAGGACAAGGTCATCCTGATTTCGGTCAGCATCGATGATGAGATGAATACCGCAAAGCAGCATCTCAAAAAGAGAGGCTGGACCAAATCGGTGAACACGTGGGTTTCGGGCGCATGGGGATCGGCGGCGATCAAGGCGTATCGGGTGCGGGGGATCCCGACGTGTTATGTGATCGGAGTGGACGGGAAAATTGCGGGAGCGGAGCATCCGGGGGCGATGCGATTGGCCGACGTGGTGAACGGGGCGTTGGCGCAGGCGAAGAAATAACCGGCGTTCCTTTCGGGTTCTACACACTGAAGCCGCTCCATGCGGAGCGCGGCGCGGCGTCGGTTGACGGTGGCGTCGCCGCGTTCAACAAGGGCAACGACTGCTTCGGGCGCTCGATTCTTCCATCTCAATTCGTCTTCTCTTCATGGGCGGGCATTCGTCGCGTTCAAGCCATTCTATTTGCGTTGCGGATTGATCAGCGTGAGCAAATCGCAACAGGGGTGAACGGCGCCAACGGGGTTCTGTGCATTTTGCGTTGAGGAGGATTTTTCAGCGTTTTTCCTCGGAAAAACGGCGATTTCGCGTGTTGAAAAAAATTCATGATGACGCGTGGCAGAACGGTTGCTGAGGAGGCGGCCAACCGGAACCCGGATCGCGATGAAAGACCGAACGATGACAAACATCCCCCGCTGTGGCGGGACCGCGTTTCCATGAACACAAACCTGAAACCATGAAGAAAGTAGAAGCCATCATCAAACCCTTCAAGCTGGAGGAAGTGAAAGATGCCCTGGGCGAGATCGGGATCGAAGGCATGACGATTACCGAGGTCAAGGGCTTTGGCCGCCAGAAAGGCCACACCGAGATCTATCGCGGCAGCGAATACACGGTGGATTTCCTGCCGAAGATCAAGATCGAGCTCGTGCTGCCGGACAACCGGCTGGACGGCGCGGTGGCCGCCATCGTGAAAGCGGCGCGAACGGGGAAGATCGGGGACGGGAAGGTGTTTGTTTCGACGATCGAGGAGGCCGTTCGGATCCGGACGGACGAACGCGGGGAACACGCGGTTTAAACCTGAACACAAGGAACATCCGAATTTTATGAAACGAATGACGTTGATTGCGATGGTGGTCGTCTTGCTTGGGCTGCTGATGCCCGGAAGCGTGTTTGCGGACGGGGCGACCGAAGGCGTGGAGGCTGCGGTGGTCGAAGTCGCCGCGGCGGCCGAGGAAACGCCGACACTGGATTCCGGGCACACGGCGTGGATGATCACGGCGACGGCGCTGGTGTTGTTCATGACGCTGCCGGGACTGGCGCTGTTCTACGGCGGCCTGGTGCGGGCGAAGAACGTGCTGACGATTCTCGTGCAGTGTTTCGCGCTGGCGGCCATCATGAGCATTCTCTGGGTGGTTTACGGCTATTCGCTGGCGTTCGAATCGGGGGGCGGGCTGCAGAAGTTTATCGGCGGCTTCGGCAAGCTGTTCCTGAGCGGGGTGACGAGGGAATCCCTTCTGGGAGACATTCCGGAAACCGTTTTCACGACGTTCCAGATGACGTTTGCGATCATCACACCTGCGCTGATCGTGGGCGCGTTTGCCGAACGCATGAAATTCAGCGCGATGCTGATCTTCAGCGTGCTGTGGTTCACGTTCTCCTATCTGCCGATCTGCCACATGGCGTGGGGCGGGGACGGGGCGATGTTCGCCGACTGGGGCGTGCTCGATTTCGCGGGCGGCACCGTGGTCCACATCAATGCCGGCATCGCGGGCCTGGTCGCGTGCATCATGCTCGGCAAGCGCAAAGGCTTCGGGTCTGAGCCGCTCCCGCCCCACAGTGTTCCCTTCACGATCGCCGGCGCGGCCATCCTGTGGGTGGGCTGGTTTGGATTCAACGCGGGCAGCGAGCTGGCCGCCGACGGCACGTCGGGCATGGCCTTGCTGGTGACCCAGGTGGCCACGGCGACGGCTGCGGCGACGTGGATGTTCGTGGAATGGATGCGCAGCGGCAAACCGACCGCGGTGGGCATCGCCACCGGAGCGGTGGCGGGGCTGGTGGCGATCACGCCTGCTTCCGGCACGGCGGGTCCCATTGGCGGACTGCTGATCGGATTTGCGTCCGGCCTGATCTGCTACTTCGCGGCCACCAGCGTCAAGCGCGCGATGGGCTATGACGACAGCCTGGACGTGTTCGGCGTGCACGGCGTGGGCGGCATCGTGGGCGCGTTGCTGACGGGTCTTTGCGCCGCCGAATGGATGGGCGGATCGGGCATCAGCAAGGACAGCGTCGGCGGACAGATCGGTGTGCAGTTCCTGAGCATCGTCGTGACGATCATCTGGAGCGCCGTGGTGTCCGTCATTGCGCTGAGCATCGCGAAAGCGATGGTCGGGCTGCGCGTGTCCGAGGAAGTGGAGCACGCGGGGCTGGACCTCGCCGAGCACGGAGAGGAGGGCTATCACTCGCACGGAATGCATTGATCCCCGGCTGCCCCACGCGCTCGCGTGCGGCGCAGACTGAAACTTTGCGGCGCCGCGCCGGAAACAGCGCGGCGCCGCAGTCCCAAAACCTGAACCTGACGAAGAAAGAGATACACAACCACCATGAGTGCAAGTTCCGGCCGCGCAGCGGCCATTCAAGCAGCAAACTATTATCGTGTTCCGGCAACCCTGCCTTACAAGGACGCGCATACCGCCAAATGCTACGGAACGGCGGTGTTCAGCGATCGCATCATGCAGTCGCGGCTGCCGAAATCTGTGTTCCGGTCGTTGAAGAAAACGATTGAAACCGGCGCGCCGCTCGAGAGCGACACGGCGGATGTGGTGGCGCTGGCGTTGAAGGACTGGGCGCTGGAACACGGCGCGACGCATTACGCGCACGTATTCCAGCCGCTGACGGGTGTCACGGCGGAGAAGCACGACAGCTTCCTGGAGCCGGACGGACGCGGCGGCGCCATTGCCGAGTTCACCGGCAAGCAATTGATCCAGGGCGAGCCGGACGCCTCGTCGTTCCCCAACGGCGGCATTCGCAGTACGTTTGAGGCTCGCGGGTACACGGCATGGGACGTCACCAGCCCGTGTTACCTCATCGAGAGTGTCAACGGCACGACCCTGTGCATCCCGACGGTGTTCGTGTCCTGGACCGGCGAGGTGCTCGACAACAAGACGCCGGTGCTGCGGTCCATGCGCGCGCTGGACGCGCAGGCGCGGCGCATTCTGAAGCTGTTCGGGCACACGAATATTTCCATGATCACGGCCACCGCCGGCGCGGAGCAGGAATATTTCCTGATCGACCGGAACTTCTTCCTGAACCGGCCGGATCTGATCACGGCGGGCCGGACGATATTTGGCGCGAAGCCGACGAAAGGGCAGGAGTTCGAGGATCAGTACTTCGGCGTGATTCCGGAACGCGTGCTGGCGTTCATGCACGAGGTGGAGGCGGAGCTGTACAAGCTGGGCGTGCCGGTCAAGACCCGTCACAACGAAGTGGCGCCGAGCCAGTATGAAATCGCGCCGATCTTCGAAAACGCGAACATTGCCGCCGATCACCAGCAGTTGATCATGATCCTGCTGAAGAAGGTGGCGCGGAAGTACGGAATGGAGTGTCTGCTCCATGAAAAGCCGTTCGCCGGCGTGAACGGCTCGGGCAAGCACCTGAACTGGTCGCTGGGCAACAGCACCCAGGGCAACCTGCTCGACCCGGGGCACACGCCGCATGAGAACATGCAGTTCCTGGTGTTCTGCGCGGCGGTGGTGCGCGCGGTGCATCGCCATGCCGGGCTGTTGCGCGCCATGGTGGCGAGCGCCGGCAACGACCATCGCCTGGGCGCCAACGAAGCGCCTCCGGCCATCATCTCGATCTATCTCGGCGATCAGCTCGCCGATGTGTTCGAGCAACTCAAGAAGGGCAGGGCGAAGTCGTCCAGGGGCCTGAGCACAATGCATCTGGGCGTGGACACGCTGCCGCTGCTGCCGAAGGACGCCGGCGATCGCAATCGCACGTCCCCGTTCGCGTTCACCGGGAACAAGTTCGAGTTCCGGGCCGTGGGCGCCAATCAGTCGATCGCCGGCCCGCTCGCCGCGTTGAACACCATCCTGGCGGAATCGCTGGACTACATTGCGACGAAGCTGGAGAAGGCTCCGAAGGGCAGGTTCAACGAGGCCGTGGCGAACGTGCTGACCGAGATTGCGCGCGAGCACAGCGCCATCATCTTCAACGGGAACAATTACTCCGAGGAATGGCACAAGGAAGCGGAAAAGCGCGGATTGCCGAACCTGCGAACGACGCCGGACGCGCTGCCCGCGATCACGGCGAAGGAAACGATCGCCGCGTATGAGAAGTATGGCGTGCTGAACCGGCGCGAGCTGGCGGCGCGGCAGAACATCGCCTACGAGCAGTACATCAAGCAGTTGAATGTGGAGGCGAACCTGGCGCTGGAACTGTCGATCACAAAGGTCCTGCCGGCGGCGGTGCGCTATCAGACCGAACTGGCGAGCAACGTGGCGGCCGTGAAGGCCGCGGGCGGCCAGCCGGACACGTCGCTCTTCGACAAGGTCTCCGGGGAAATTGCCGCGCTGAACAAGGCCTGCCGCGCATTGCAGGAGGCGCGGACGCATCACGCGAAGAACCTGGCCGAGGAAGCGCGGTACTACTGCAACGTGATCTTTCCTGCGATCCAGGAGATTCGTCGGCACGTGGACGCGCTGGAGTTCGTGGTCGCGGACGATTGCTGGCCGTTGGCCACCTACGAGGAGATGCTGTTCATCAGCAAGTAGGGTTTTTGCTCAGGAGCAAGCCTGGGGTGGCGGAGACAACACCCGGGCAGAGCCTGACGGCTCTGCCCGGGTAACATCCGACATCCAACGCCCAAGGGGGGGGATTTGCGATTCTCGATTTGCCATGCGCTCCGTTCATGGTCTGCGTCTGGTCCCGCTCGACGGAACACATGAGTGTGCGAGTTCCACCCGCGGGCGAGGGACAACCGAATCCCGACCGGGACAATTCCGCGCGCATATGCGACAGGAATTGTCCTGCGAAATTTGCCAAGGGCCGTTACGCCTGAGGTTTGCGAAAGGGAGCCTTTCTGATCGCGGGACAATTCTACGCGCATATGCGACAGGAATTGTCCCGGTCGGTGGGCAAGGTAAGGGCGGCCAGGTCAGAGTCGATCAGGTTCCGCCGGAGCGCTGGGGGTGGACAGGCCGGGGAGCTCGGGCGGGCGAATCCGGTGGCGAACTTCGGTGAGAGACTCCAGGAACGCTTTCAGATCGGCCAGGTCCTGCTGATTGAGTCCGAGCGGCTGGAGGAGTCTGGATTTCTTTGGAAACAGCGGATCGTTTTCCTGCCCGGGCCGCGGGCGGACGGTTGGCATTCCGGCGTTGTACATGTTGAGAACGCCGTCGAGGTCGAAGAGTCCGTTATGCATATAGGGCCGGGTGCGGGCGATGTTGCGCAGGGTCGGCGTTCTGAACGCGCCGACGTCTTCCGGTTTTTTGGTGACGTAGTACCGGCCGAGGTCTTCCAGCTTCCGTCCGTAATACGTCAGGCCGAGATTGTGGAACCTGCCATCGGACAATGTGGGGCCGTGATGGCAATTGGCGCAGCGCGCCCGGGTGCGGAACAGGTGCAGGCCGCGGATGGCTTCGTCGCTGAGCGCATTGGTGTTTCCGCGCAGGAAACTGTCGAAGTCGTTCGGGCGGCTGACGATGCCGCGTTCGAATGTGGCGATGGCTCTGGCGACGCGAGGCAGGGTGACTTCGGGGGTTCCGAACACCTTTGCGAATTCGTTGGTGTATTCGGGGATTTTGTTGAAGCGCTCCATGACCTGCTCCATCCCGCTGTGCATTTCGTCGGGATTGCTGACGACTTCCATGACCTGTTCTTCAAGGGAAGCGGCGCGGCCGTCCCAGAAGAGGTCCTTTACGAACGCGATATTGAGCAGCGTGGGCGAGTTACGGCGCAATTCCTTCCGTCCGTGGCCGAACGAAACGGTGCGTCCGTCGCTCCAGCCCAGTTCGGGTTCATGGCAACTGGCGCAGGCGATCTGCCTCGAACCGCTGAGGCGGGGATCGAAGAACAACTTCTTTCCGAGCTCGGCCCTGGCGTCGGTGTAGGGATTGCTCTCCGGGTACTCGACGCGCGGGAGCGGGCCCAGTTCGACGTAGTGGGGTTTCACCGATTCGTCCAAAGTGGGTTCGGGCCATTTAGAGGGCGGTTGTGAATAGAGGGCGCGCAGCCGGGCGGCAAGGACCTTGCAGTCCTCGGGTGAGAGGAGCGGCGCGGGAGCGATTGGAGTGGCGGCGGATTCCTCGTCCGCGTTATCCGCGCTTGCGGTTCTCGTGATGGGCCGGCGGGCGGCGCGGCGGAGTTCCTCGAAACGCTCGCGTTGTTCGGCTGTCAGCAGGCTGCCGATGCGCTGGTTTGCTGAGCGAACGCGGTCGGAATAGAGCAGGCGGATTTCTTTCTGAACGTCGGGTGAAACGTTGGACGCGCTGATGTTTCGGCGGAAATCCGCCACTGCTTTTTCGTAATCGGCTTTGATGGCGTTCAGTTCCTGCTCTTGTTCGTCGCTGAGCTGGAGCTGATCGGCAAGATCCCAGATCTGAACGGCGGGCGGCGCGGCATTGGTCTGCGAAAACGTGGGGCAGGGGACGACGATCAGGATGGAAAACGCCGCGAGCGTTCTGGAGAAACGGCGGAGGAATCGAATGCGGAACTCACCTGGTTTGGACATGGCCATCGAGGTAGAGGTAATTGGCTTTGCGCTTGTTGACATGGGGGTAATAGCGATAGACCGCGGCGACGGCGTTAGGCCCGCCGCTCGAGCCTTCATCAACGCCGAAGACGGAAGGCAGGAGGTAGGTGAAATTGTCCCAGATGACGGGTGTCAGGTGCATTTTGTCGAAGGCCTTTTGGCTGCCGGCTTCGCTGACGAGGTTTTGCGCGCGGGACCATGCGTAGTTGACGCCGTTGGGGGCGAGCGATTTTCGGCCTGCGGGGCAGAGCCAGATTTCGTTGGTGGTGGTGTAGAAACGGAAATACGAGGGCAGACTGAGCGGATCAGTGAGCACGCGATAGGAGGAATTTCCAAGCATTTGCTTCGTTGGCAGCCTGTCGTTCCAGTCATGGGTGTAGAGGTGATAGGCCAGTGCCATCTGCCTTTGATTGGACATGCAAACGACGTGGTGCGCCTTGTCTTTGGCTCTGGCGAGCACCGGCAGCAGGAACGCAGCGAGGATGGCCAGGATGGCGATCACCACGAGCAGTTCAACCAGGGTGAAGGCCGCCCCGGCTGTGTTGAAACGTCTGCGAAGGATGGTGTTCGCTCCTGGAAATGACGCTGTCATCAGTCCCTTCCTCCGACGCGGAAGAACGCCCGTTCAGATACGTTGGTGATGGTGACGGAACGGTTGGTCACGCCTTCGAGGACTTTCGTCCAGTCCAGGTTTGCTGGATCTCCTGCGGCCTCGACGGTGAAGGGCGGATAACCACCGGTCCATGAAAGCGTGAGCTCGTTGTTTTCGGCAGGTGTGAGACTCAACTGAATGGGCGGCGGTGGCAGCGGGATTCGCACGAGCGTGCCGAGTCCGGTGGTGAAGCCGGCCGGGTCGTTGGCGCCGCCGCGGGCGAGCGGGAAATACATGTAGTAGCGATCGTTTTCACTCACGACCGTACCGACGTTGGCTCCGGTGCCGGGATTGCCCAGTGAGTCCGGATGAACGCCCGTCAGGTCGGTCAGCTTCGTGAGCCTGTTCGACGGGATGGAGTATTTGACAATCGTGCCGAGGTTGCTGACGCCGCCGAGACGATTCACGAAGTAGAGTTCGTTCTGCCATTCCGTCAGGCCGTTGAAGCCGGGGCGGGTTCCCCAGTTCGTCTGGTAAATGGCATTGGTCGGGAACAGCCACACGTTGGTCCATTTGCCCGTTGAGATTTCGTAGCGGACGATGGCTCCGGGAGTGGCATTGGGGCCGGAGGTCGGAAAGAAGAGGTAATTGGTGCCGCCCGGCGTGGGCTCCGAATTGGGGAACTGACAGAAACCGCCGGGCAGATCGATCAGGCGCGCGAACTGCGGATTGCCGGATTCGTCGAAAGTCATCCGGCTGAGCGTTCCCGCGCCGAGCGACAGCGTGTTGGTGGTCCAGAGGGTGGACCCGTCCGGCAGCGTGTAAGGGGTGATGCTGGTTGTGCCGAAGGTGCTGCCGCCGGTAAAGGTGTTGAAATAGTACGCATCGCCCACCTTCACGAAACTACCGTAGGGCTGGCCGCCAAGCTGCGGGCCGTCGAAGTTCGTCACAACGGTCAGCATGTGGGTCGTCAGATTGAACTTCACCACGGTGCCGCGGTTTGAGATGCCGCCCGCGGACGTCATGCACCACAGATCATCGCCGATGAGCGTGAGGCCGCCGCGAGGGGTGGATCCGGTTTGAAGCCCGGCGTTGCGCAACGCGGCGGTGTTCTCAGGGAAGCTGTAGAGATTGGTGGCGAATCCGGTGACAAGATTCACCCGGACGATCGAGCCCTGGTCGCCCGCTCCGCCTTGTTTGGTGGTGAAGTACGCTTCATCGCCAATGACGAGGACCGCGCCTTCCGGCCGTGCTCCGAGATTGTTGCCGGGCCGTGTGTCGAGGCTCAGGAACTGCACGATTTCGCGCGTGACAAGGTCGAAGCGGCTGAGCGTGCCGGCGTCCCACGTTCCGCCGCGTTCGGTGGTGAACCAGAGGTTGGTTCCCGCCTGTGTGACGCGATCCAGCGGCAGCACGCCGCCGTACGGCATGCCGTCTCCGTCAAGGGTTGTGAAGAAATCCGCGACCTTTTCAACGGGTTGTTCGAAGGCAGGAGCGATGGCAGAACACAGTGTGGCAACCGCACCGACAAGACAAAAAGCACTTCTCATATTGATCGTTGCGGCAAAACGTAGGGTTTGGTGCGAGCCGTTCGCCATTTGCCGTTTGCGATTTTCCTTCGGCAGCTTGCGACGCGGATGTGGAGAGTGCGGGGACGTTGTTATTCGTCGAAGAACGGATGCTAATCGTTCTGACCAACGTCCAGGGGAATGGGCCGTAAAGGAACGCGGAGGGCACGGAAGAACGGCGGGTGAGTGGGGAAGGGACGGCGATGAGGTCAAGGGGGCTGCTGGTCGCGGCGTGAGGGGTTGTTGGTGGGATCAGAGTGATGGGACGACGGCTCGCGGGGACGCTCGTCCACCAGAGAGAACGGAGAGAAGAATGCTCGCCCTGTCGATGGATATTGTTGGCGGATGGTGTGGGAGGTTGGAGAGTCCGCGTGTATTCAAAAGCGGCAGGGGGCGCCGCACTCCGAGATCCTTCGGGTTGCAGTGTGAGGCTGGTGCGTCGCGAAGCGTTCTGGAGTACGCCAGACCTCTGGCGCTCTCGAATGCAGGGGAGGTGCACGAATGATGTGGGATTTCGGAAACCAGTGTGTTTGCCGGGAGTGAAGTGGATTCGGATGACCGGGGTAATCGGACGACGGCTCGCGGGGATGCTCGCCCCACCGACAGCGAGGACCCGCCTTCGCTCAGTTTCGGGGTGACAGGCTGCTCGCCCCCCCCCCACTAGTGGAAAGTTGCTGGCGCAGCACCCGCGTCAATCGTCAATCGTAAATCGTAAATCAAGGGGAAGGTTCTGTTCCCGGTTTTTTTGCACTTTGAACTTGCGGGGCCGCCGACTATAAACACCGGGTGTCCCAAAGCGGATTTGAGAGACCCATCGACGCCGGCACGCGGTATTGCGCGGTGCTGGGGCATCCGGTCCGGCATTCGGCCTCGCCTGCCATGCAGAATGCGGGCATTGCCAGGCTCGGACTGAACTGGCGGTATCTTGCCTTCGACGTGCGTCCTGAGGAATTGCGCACGGCGCTTGCGGGCGCCCGGTCCATGCAGTTCGTCGGGCTCAACCTGACCGTTCCTCACAAACTGCTCGCTCTCGAAATGATGGATGTCCTGGACGAATCGGCGAAGACGTGGGGCGCCGTCAACACCGTCCGGTTTGAAGGCCGGGACAGGTCGGGCGCCTGGCGGCCGTTGTATGAGTTTGAAGAGACGCCGCCGGAGAAAGTCCGCATGCACGGTTTCAACACGGACGCCGACGCGATTGTGCGGGCGTTGCGCGAGGATCTGCAGGTCGAGCTGGAGGGCGCGCGGGTGGTGATTCTGGGCGCGGGCGGAGCGGGCCGCGTGGCGGCGCTCCGGCTGGCTGCGGAGAACGTGAGCGAATTGTTCCTGGTCAACCGCACGCTGTCCAAGGCGGGATCGGTGGCTGCGGAGATTCGCCGGCGACATCTGAACGTGAAGGTGCAGCTCGGGTATCCGCGGGGTGAGGTGGACCTGGCCATTAACGCGACGTCGCTGGGACTGTTGCCGGACGATCCGTTGCCGGTGGATGGCCGCCAGTTCTCGCTGCGGCAGGCGCATGCGGTGTTTGACATGATCTACCGGCCGGCGGAGACGGCGTTGATGCGTTCGGCACGGGCCGGAGGCAGCCGGGTGGCGAATGGACTCGGGATGCTGCTGTACCAGGGCGTGAAGGCACTCGAGATCTGGACGGGTCGGCCGGCGCCGGTTGACGTGATGCGCGAGGCCTTGCAGCGAAACGTTTATGGGAGTTGAACCGATCTTCGATGCGCGAAACTGGGGCGCCGTCCCGTTTCATTTCTGGTCGGTGGTTTTCTTCGTGTTCGGGTGCATGGTGGGGAGTTTTCTGAATGTGGTGATCCACCGGCTGCCGCTCGATCAGAGCGTTATTTCCCCGCCGTCGCATTGCCCGCACTGCCGCTATTCGATCCCGTGGTATCTGAATATTCCGTTGGTGACGTGGGTGGTGTTGCGGGGCCGCTGCCGGAACTGCGGGGCGCCCATTTCCCTCCGGTATTTCCTCGTGGAACTGTTGACCGGCGCGATGTTTTTGATGAGCTGGCTGGGGTTCGGACGCCAGTCGGCAGCGGTGGCGATCGTGATCTGCGTTGTGTTGTCCGGCCTGATTGCGGCGACGTTCATCGATCTGGAGCACTACATCATTCCGGATGAGATTACGATTGGCGGAATGGCGGCGGGGGTGGTTTGCTCGCTGCTGGTGCCGGCGTTGCACGGGGAGCAGACTTTGCTGAGGGGAATGGCGCAGAGTTTCATCGGGATGGCCGTGGGCGGCGGAGTGATCTATCTCATCCTGCGCCTTGGAAAGATGCTCTTCGGCCGGCAGCGCGTGTCCCTGCCGGAGGAAACAAAAATCGTCTTCGGCGAGACGTGCGTGCATCTGCCGGACCGGGACATCCCGTATGAGGAGCTGTTTTATCGGCGTTCCGACGTGATTGTGCTGCAGGCGCGCACGGTGGAATTGCCGGATCGCTGTTACCGGGATGTCGTGGTGCGGCTGTCGCCGGAGAAGCTGATGATCGGGGACGACGTGATGGATCCGGAGCAGGTGCCGCATCTCGAGGCGGTGAGCTCCGAGATCACGCTGCCGCGGGAGGCGATGGGTTTTGGCGACGTGAAATTCATGGCGGCCATCGGGGCGTTTCTCGGCTGGAAAGCGGTCTTGTTTTCGCTCGTGGTGAGTTCGTTCCTGGGCGCCGTCATCGGCAGCACGATGATCCTGCTGAGGAAGCGCGAGCGCGCTTCACAGATTCCCTATGGGCCCTATATCGCGGCGGCGGCCGTGATCTGGATCTTCGCCGGGCCGCGGACGTTGCAGTGGTACGACCGGCTGATGGCGTCTCTGGTTCAGCAGTGATCGCGAGTCAGGCCGCGGGCTGTTTTTCCAGCTTTTCCACCGCGGTTTTCATTTCGCCGAGGTGCGTGTCGGCGGAAGGCGCGTCGGTCACGTGCAGGATCCGGCCGTCCTTGCCTATCAGGAAACTCACGCGGCGGGCCATCTGCCGGTCCGGCATGCGGGCGCCGTAGGCGTCGGCGATCTTTCCGTCGGTGTCCGCGAGAAGGGGGAAGTTCAGATTGTGTTTTGCGATGAAGGCCTTGTGGCTGTCGGCGGTGTCGAAGCTCACGCCGACGACCTTGACGCCTTTGCTCTGGAGGTCGCTCATGCTGTCGCGGAAGCCGCAGGCTTCCCTGGTGCAGCCGGGGGTGTCGTCTTTGGGATAGAAGTAGAGCAGAACGACGTTCTTGCCGATTTCATCGGCCAGTTTCCACGTTTTGCCGTCCTGGTCTTTGCCCTCCACCAGCGGGGCTTTGTCGCCGACTTTCGGTGTCGAACCCGTTTGTGCGAGGCCACTGGCGGGCATGCAGGCGATGGCGACGGCAGCAAGGACCGGAAAAACAAGGGTCTTCATAGGCTGTGTGCTGGATCGGGCATTGGATAACGCAGGAAGGTGGATCTGTCAAACGGCGCTGCGGATGAACGGCTGCTCGATGGCCTTTTGCTGGCGGCAGAGAAGTCCGGAACCTGCCGGCGGTCAGAGGGCCTGGGAAGGGACGGCGGAACGGCGGCTGGCGGGAGAGAAGCGAGGGCGGCGTCGAAGGCCGTTCTGGAACCAGAGTTTCCAGACCATCCAGAGCGCTTCGAAGATGATGGCGCGGGACATCTTCGAGTGTCCCTGGAAACGGTCGGTGAAAACGATGGGTACCTCGGCGACGCGCAATCCCTGCCGCCAGATCATGTGTGTCATCTCGATCTGGAAGCTGTAGCCGTTGGATTGAATCTGGTCGAGCGGGATGGCGAGCAGGGCGCGACGGCGAAAGCATTTGTAGCCGCCGGTCGGGTCGCTGAACGGCATGCCCGTGATCCACTTCACGTATTTGGCCGCGGTGGTGCTGAGCATGAGCCGGCGCAGCGGCCAGTTGATCACCCGGATGCCGTTCACGTAGCGCGAGCCCAGGACGAGGTCGGCTTCTTTGGCGGCGTCCAGGAAGGCAGGGATGTCGTCCGGGTTGTGCGAGAAGTCGCCGTCCATCTCGAAGATGAATTCGTAACCGCGTTCGAGCGCCCACTTGAAGCCGTCGATGTAGGCGCGGCCGAGCCCGTTTTTGACGGAACGATGGAGGACGTGAATGCCGGGATGTTTGGCGGCGATTTCGTCGGCCAGTTTGCCGGTGCCGTCGGGTGAATTGTCGTCAACGATGAGCACATCGACCTGCACGGGGAGTGCAAGGAGCCTCTGGATGAGCGGGGGAAGGTTCTCGCGCTCGTTGTAGGTTGGGATGACGACCAGCGTGTTGTTCATGCGTTTGAGGCCCGCAGATTAGTAACTGACAAAAGAGGCGAAAACAAGGGCGGAGCGTGGGAAAAGCCGAAGCGCTGAAGTGTTCTTGCCCCGCAAACGGCGCGGGGCGAGGAAAAACGTCCAGGGCGAAGAATTAATGAGTGATGCCGCTGGACGGCTGGGGGCCCTGGGGGGCGGTTTGGCGTGTGCGCCGGCCGAGGCAGCGGGCGACTTCTTCGACCCATGCGCTGTCGGGCAGGGCGTAGGGCCGGAACAATTCCTGGTAACCTTCGCGATCGTTGTAGAAGAGGGCCCGATGCAATCCGAGGGTGCTGGCGCCGGGATCGTCGATCAGGCTCGCGGAATCGCTGGCGCTCATCTGGAACAGCACGCGCATTTCGAACTCGCTGAGAACCTTTCGCCCGAGATAGCGCGCGACGTTGTTGTAGGTGTCGCACGTGGCGATGACGTGGAACCCGTGGACCGGGCCTTCGTTGATCAGGCTGAGCAACGTGCCGGCGGGTGTTTCGGTGCTGGTGTCGGAGAAGCTGAAGTCATCCTCCTGTTTCAGCTTCTTGTAGTTCTGAAGCCCGTGGATGAGGACGAACGTCTCGGGTCCATCGGCGGCGGGTTCATCGCCACTGCGGGCTTTCAAATCGGCGCCAAGCGCGTTCATCTGCTCGGGAACGTCCCCGGGTTTTACGGAGATGACTTCGTGAGGGAGCGCGCGGATGAGGCGATCGAGAAATTCGCGCTGGGGCAGGCCGGGCGGGGTGCTGTCGAGCACGATGAATCTCGCGGCGACGGCGGGGTAGGCGGCGGCGAGAGAGACCAGAGCGACGGAGACAAGGCTGAGCGCGGGTTCCTCGGACTGGCCGACGATGAGCAGGTTGCTGCCGCTCTGGCGCTGGAACGAGGCTTCGGTGTGGCCTTTGACCGAGTTGGGCGCGCCGAGCCAGATGCGGGGCCGGGAGGGGACGACGGTGGGTTCGGTTTGGAGCGCGTCGCGCAGTTCAACATTGTCGCGAACATCGGCGGGTGCATTGCCTTCAAACACGAATGGCCCCGGATAGGATTTGTTGGAACGGTCGGCGTGTTCGCGGACTTGAGCGAGGTATTCATCGCGGGCGTCCTCGGGAAGCCACACTGCCTGGAACGGGCTGTTGCCTTCCAGGGAGCCGGCGGCGTCGTTGTAGATGCCTTCGCCCGGGCGCGAGAGCAGGCGCGGTGCGGGGTTGTCCTGATCCATGATCAGATAGGCGTCGGCTTCGTTGCACTGGAGAGCGATGCGGATGACCATTTGCCCGAGCGTGGCCCGCGCGAGGGTGTAGGCGCCGCCGAGTGTTTGCGAGCCGAGGATGACATGGATGCCGAAGGCGCGGCCCTGCCGGACGATGCGATCGAGCAGAACGGCTGCGCCCTGGGAAACGCGGTCTTCCTCGGTGAAGAACTCCTGGAACTCGTCGATCATGAGCAGCGAGCGCGGGAGCGGTTCGGTGCCTCCGGCGCGGCGGTAACCGGCGAGGTCCTGCACGCCGAGGCGGCGGAACAGATCGCCGCGGCGGCGCAGTTCCTCGTCCACGCGCTGAAGGACGCTCAGGCCGAACTGGCGGTCGCTTTCAATGGCGACGACGCGGGCGTGGGGCAGGCGGCGTGTGGCGTAGCACTTGAACTCGACGCCTTTCTTGAAGTCCACGAGGTAGAACTCGACTTCCTCCGGTCTGCACCAGAGCGCGAGATTGGTGATGATGACGTGGAAGAGCGTGGACTTGCCGGACCCTGTTTTGCCGGCGATGAGCGCGTGCTGGCGTGTGCCTTTTCCGATGGCGAGGTATTGCAGGCGGGTGGCGCCCGACCGGCCGATGGGCACTCGGAGTTCGTCGGTGGTTTCCTCGCTCCAGATCTTTTCGGGAGGCGGCGCGACGTGCGAGAAGGGGACTTCGACGCGTTGGGTGTCTTTCCCGTGTTTGCCGATTTCGCGGAGGAACTCCGTGACGAGGTCGGGCGGGGGCGGCATTTCGAGGAGCAGACGGGTTCCGCGCGGCTGGCCGGCGGCGGACCAGGATCCGTTCTCTTTTTGAACGAGGCAGAGGCTGTTCTTGCGGAGGTCATCCGGCACGAACCCGGCCGGCAGGGCTTGCCGGCGGTCCCAGTGGATGAGCGTGTACACGCCGCAACGGGCGCCGCTGGTGGCGATGTTGATCAGGCGCCGCAGGGCGGTGTCGCTGAAGTTGGCCGGGAAATCGGCGATGACGAGAACGTGGTATTTTTCCGCGATGGCGCCGGCGCGGGCGTTGTATTCGGCGATGGTGGCGTATTCATTGCGGAGGTACATCTGGATGACCTTCTCCATGTGCTCGTTGAGTTCGGCGAGTTTTTCTTCGAGCTGGCCCGTTTGCGTCCAGATGCGGCTGTTGATGTGGCTTTCCTCGTAGTCGGCCAGGTGCATGAGGCCGGCGAAATTCTGCCCGAGCCCGACGGGATCAAAGATCGTGAAGGCGATTTTGCCGGGAGGCGTGACGGAGAGCAGACGAAAAATGATGTTGTTGATGGCGGCGAGCGCCTCGTCGGCGCGCGGCCCGGACGTTTCGAAGAGGATGGATCCGTCGTTGGGATAGCCCAGCGCGAGCGGAGCGGTGAACCGGTCGGAGCAGGGCAGCGTGAGACGTGTTTCCGGGGAGGACAGCTCCGCGAGCCGGGCGAAATCGATTTCCAGGCGCCCGAACTGCGCGGCGTTGTGGAATTCGGCCGGCGGCGTCCAGCGCCGGAGGAATTCCGGCGTCCATTCGGGGAAGAGTTCGCGGGCGGCTGTGCCGGCGTCGTTGAGTGTTCTGCAAATCGGCTCGACCTGCGCGGTCCATTCCGCGACGAGGGCGTCCGATCTGGCCTGCGCTTCGGACCGGATCTGCGCCACGTTGCGGGCGTGCGTTTCCTCGACCTCGCGGGCGGCCGTTTCGTTTTCGTTCCGGACGCGCGCCTGCGCCGCGGGGTATTCGCGTTCGATGCGTTCGAGCTGTTGGCGGTGCAGTCGCTCGAGGCGCTGGGCGGCTCGTTGGGCCTGTTCGTCGATTTGCTTCGGACGCTGGTCCAGGAGGTTGATGGACTCTTTTACCGCCTGTTTCCATTCCTGGTCCAGTTGGCGGCGCGCGGCCTCGTATTCGGCGAGGATGCGCTGCTGGTCGTCGTCGTGGCGCCGTTGCGCCTTGTCAAAACAGGCGTCGTACATCCGGCGAATGCGCGAGAGCGTGTCCGCGAGGGGAAGGGCGGCGGCGCGGGCGCGTTGAGAACCGGCGACGCGCAGGGCGGCCAGGAGGATTCCGGCGACGATGAGGCCGATGGCGGTTTCCTTCCATGGGATGCCGGAAGCGAGTTCTCTGGCCTGAGGTGTCAGGAGAGCAGCTCCGGCGGCGAGGAGCAGGGCGGCGAGCCAGAAGGGGAAGTGGCGCGCGATGGACGCAACGTTGAACTTCCGGAATTGCCGGAGCTGGGTTTCGACGTCCTGGTGCAGTTCCTGGATTCTGGCGAACAGCGTGGTTTCGTCGGGGGAAAGATCGACCGCCGTGTCCCGTTGCTCGAGGAGACTGCGGCGCCAGGCGCCGTAGCCGCGGAATGAGCGGGAGGCGCGCTGTTCGATCTGGCGGAAGGATTCCTGGCTCTGGACGAGCTGCTCATTGAACTGCGCGAGCCGTTCAGCGGCGGCGGCGCGTTCCGCGTCGCGCCGGCGTTCGGCGTTGAGCGTTCCCTGTTGGAGTTTGTATTTGCTGCGGGCTTCCTGGGCGCGGATGGCGTCCATGGCGCGGGTCCGACTGGTGATATGCGCCTGGTTGATGCGTTTCTTGCGTTGTTCGAACCGGGCCTGGATGCGTTCTTTGCCGCGCTGATACTCGGTTTCGATCTGTTCGATGGCTTCGGCGGCGGCGGCGGCCTGGCGTTCCTTTGCGGTTTCGTAGGCTCGCGTTTCCGCAGCGAGCCGGGCGCGCAGGTCGGCGTTCAGGCGTTCCTCGCGCGATTTGAAATCCAGCGCGAGCTCCCTGAGTCGGGAGACCAGCGCGAGCACTTCCCTGGCTGGAGGCGGGCTACTCACAATCGCTTTTCACTTTTTTCAACAGTTCGTCGAGCTTTTCGATCACGGTGATCGTGCGGTCGATGTCGATAAACAATTCTTCGAGGTAATCGCGCTGGAACTCAAGGCTCTTGGCGTCCTTCCAGTATTCCCGGGTGGTGTTCCACTGGAGGGACAATTCGCGGGCCAGAGCGGCGAGGCGGCCTTTGTTGTCGGCCAGGCTCATGGTGCGTCCTTTCCCGTGGAATCCGGCGTGGTGGCCGGCGGGGCCGGGGGCGGTTCGGATGCTGCGGGGCTTTGGATGTCGGCGTAGGACTCGAGCGTTTTGACGACGTTGGCGAGCTGGGCAACGGCCTTAGTCATGCGCGTGGTGAGGTAATGGTGCAATTGGTCCACCTGCTTGATGAGAGGGTCGGCGCGGTTCTCGAGTTCGCGGTCCCACTTCTTGACGGCCTTGAGTTTTTCCTCCGCTTCGCGGACGGCTTCGCGGGCGCGGCGCACGGCCATCTGGCGGTCGGAGGCGGGCTCACCGACCGTGGCCATGGTGGCGCTGAACAGCTCGCTTTGTGCGCGTTCGAGTTTCCTGGTGCGGAGGGCCAGTTCCTTCTGCCAGTAGCGCCGCTGGTCGTTCTGGAGCCACTGGCGGGTGCGGGCGAGTTCGGCGGAGACTTCCTCCAGCGTGGGGCGGGCTTTGCTGAGGAAGACGATGAGACTGGACCTGAAGGCCTCGATGGCCTCGATGGAAGTGACGCGGGCTTGTTCGGCCATTCGTCAACGCTGGTTGAGGTACTCCTCGATGCGCTGGGCTTTGCGGAGGAGATAGGGCGCGTGTTGTTTGGACAGTTCGATGAACTTCTTCAGGGCTTTCATGGTCTGGCGGAACTCTTCGGAGAACTTTTCGTGCTCCTGGTCCTGCCAGGTGTCGCCGAGGGCGGCGAAGCGCGCCTGCAACAGCAACAGCCGGTTTTCGAGGTCTGTGTTGAATCGCTGCAGGTCGTCCGCGAAGCGCCGCACCTTCTCAGGATCCATTGTTGCCTGCGCCATACGATTCCTTTCCGGTTTCGGTCATTGTTTTCGACGGCTTGCAGGGCCGCCGTTGGTCCAGAAGCTAACCCTGGAGGCGCTCTTAGGCCAGCAATAGAATTCGGTCCGCTTACAAGTACTTCCGGAGATCGTCGCGGGTGCCTTCCATGACGAGCAGGTAGGTGCGGTTGCCCTGGTGCCAGAGGGCGCTGACGACGCCGTTGTTCTCGACGAATCGAGGCGATGCCAGCGGGGGCGCCTTGGGCAGGACGGACTGGTCGGTGACGAAGAGCCAAAGGTCGGCTTTGGGATGGGCGGGTGCGGGTCGGCCGGAGAGGAAGCAGACCATGGCAACCGGGTGATTTTCCCAGGTGACGGCGACGCCGCCGGTGAGTTGGGCGGCCGAGAGGCCCTGGGGAAGGGCGAAGTCGGCCGGAGCGCCTTTGTTCGCGAAGTGTTCGCGGAGGGCGTCGAGGTTCCCCGTTTCGATCTCCATGGCGTAGAGCTGGAAGGCCTGGTTGACCATGCGATTGCGGTAGGTGTCGAGGGTGTTGGTGGTGCGCAGGTGTGTCCAGAGGGCGGCGAGGCCGAGAAACAGCACGAGGATGGCGGCGACCAGGGGCCAGGCGGGCCGGCGAGCCGGCGTCTCATGGATGCGGCGTTCGGCCAGGATCTGTTCCTTGAGCCCTTCCGGAGGCTGGATGGCCTTGAACCGGGCGCGCACCTCCATGTAGAGCGCGCAATGGTTGTCGAACCAGGCTTTGAGTTCAGGGTCGCGCCGGCACAGTTCGAGAGCCTCTGCGAAATCCGGATCGTTGGCATCGGCCGTTCCGGGTCGATACAGCGAGAGGATTTGTTGTGCTTCGCGAGGGGTCATTTCGGTTGCCGGGGTGCGTCGCCGCTGGCGAGGATCTGCTGGAGACGGGCAATGCCGCGGGCCAGCCGGGATTTGACAGTGCCGATGGGCACTCCGAGGATTTCGGCGATTTCCTTGTAGGAACAGTCTTCGAGGTAGAAGAGGGCGACGGGTGCCTGGTACACCTCATCGACCTGGCCGAGGGCTTTCAGGACTTCTGCGGAATCGATCTGCCGGGCGAGAGCGGGTGTGAGCGAGGGCAGTTCCTGCGGCACTTCGGTGAGTTCGACGTGAGGGAAGCGCGTCTGGCGGCGCCGGGTTTCGAGATACGCGCGGTGCAGTGTTGTGAACAGCCATGTCTTCACCTTGGAGAGATCGCGCAATTGATGCCCTTTGGTTGCCCAGATATAAAACGTCTGTTGTGTGAGATCACACGCATCGGCTTCTGTCCGCGTCAGGCTGAAAGCGAACTGGTAGAGCGGCTCGTAATAGGAGGCCACCACGCTTTCAAAATCCAGCCCTGATGCCATACAGAATCATCAATGGTAAGAGCTTTCAGCCGTTCCAATGTTCCCGCCGGTGTGATGTTTCACACGGCGAAACGGCGCGAAGCCGCCGGCGGACGCGCGAGACCTCACTTCGAGAGATGGAATGCGCGGGCAAGCTTCATCTTCACGGTTTCCCCGGTGCGGGTGAAGATCGACTTCTTCTTCGGTTTCGTTCGTCGGTCAATGGGTTCGACGGGCGAGGAGCAGACGGGGCAGAGCAGAAGCGTGCGTTTGCTGCCGCGGCGGCGGAGGCGATGGACGCAAGCGTCGCACATGATTTCCCTGCAGACGGTGCACTTGAATGCCGCCTGACTCTGCTGGTGCCGCGGGCAGAGCATCGAACCGTCGGTCAACACGACCGGCGGCGCCGGCAGGTCGGCGTCGACGAACTTCGGGATGGCGACCGTGATTTCGACGCTATCGACGAGCAGTTCGATATCGCCGAGGCGGACGATCTGGCCGGCGGCCAGAGCGACCTCGCTGACGCGTTGGCCGTTCACGAACGTGCCGTTGGTGGAGCCCAGGTCCCGAAGGAGAACTCCGCTTTCGCTGACGGCCACTTCACAATGCCGGTTGGAGATGGTGGGATGCGGAATCTGGAAATCATTGTCCGAGCTGCGCCCGATGCGATTGACGCCGAGCTTGAGCTCGAAAGAGCGGCTTTCGAGCGTGCTGGATATAATCACCAGTCTGGCCATAGCGCCGCTGTTGTTGCAGGACGGGGCTGATTATTCACAATGGGGAAGGCAGTGTCGAGCAGGATTGTTCGCGTCTTCTGATGTCATCTATAAGGCTGGCGAAGTGCGACTTTCTCGGTGTTGATCCGGAGGCGGATGTTGAGCAGTTCGACAGCGAGGGAGAAGGCCATGGCGAAGTAGATGTAGCCTTTGTTGATATGCTGTCCGAGGCCTTCGGCCACGAGCATCGTGCCGATCAGGATCAGGAAGCTGAGCGCCAGCATTTTGATGCTGGGGTGGCGTTCGACGAAGCGGCTGATGGCGTTGACGAAGACGAGCATGACGATCATGGCGATGATGACGGCGGCGATCATGACGCCGATCTGCCTGACCATGCCCACGGCGGTGATGACCGAGTCGAGGGAGAACACGATGTCGAGGAGGAGGATCTGGACGACGACGCTGGTGAAGGTGGGGGGAATGCGTTTGGTGACGGCGCCGTCTTCACCTTCGAGTTTTTCGTGGATTTCGTAGGTGCTTTTGCCCAGAAGGAACAGTCCGCCGGCGATCAGGATGAGGTCTTTGGCGGATATTTCCAGTTGCCATCCGAACAGACTGGGTTTCCAGAAGGGATTATCGAGTCTGATCACCCACGCGAGTCCGCAGAGCAGGAGCACGCGCGTGATGAGGGCGAGACTGAGGCCGAGACGCCGGGCGCGCGGCTGCTGTGCCGGCGGCAGCTTGCCGCTCAGGATCGAGATGAAGACGAGATTGTCGATTCCCAGGATGATCTCCAGGAACGTCAACGTTGCCAGGCTGATCCAGATTTCAGGCTGCGTTATCCAGTCCATAATGGGCGGAGAATAGGAGGTTGGGGTGAAAGATCCAAGTTTGGTGGAACACATCAACATCCAACGGCCAGGGAACGGTGGAAGGAACATTCGACATCCAACGCCCAGGGGAATGGCCAATAGTTGATAGCGGAGTCGTGAACGACGAGTTCTGAATGGCGTGAAAGGCTTTGGAAGCCTGGAACCTGGGGGTTGGATTTCTAAAATGCCCTTCTCCCTTGCCCTCCCCCCGCAAACGGCGCGGGGGAGGGAAACAGTGCCGTCAGCCGCGCGCGTCGGGACATTCGAATGCGTAATCGCCGGACTCGATCCGGAACACAGCGCGATTGCCTTCCTGGCGGAGGAATTTCACACCCGGGCTTTCCGAAGCCGCGCGTCCGCTTTCTTTCACGTCGGCGGCCGACCTCGTTGGCACGAACACCGTGGCTGTAGTGTTTGCGGGGATGGTCACCTTCAGCAGGACCTTGCCGCCGTCCCTGCGCCACTCGCTGGAGATGCGTCCGCGCATCGACAAATAACTCGCGCGCGCCCATTCGAGATCGCCGACGAGCGTGGGTTTGATGATGATCTTCTTGAAGCCCGGTCCCTCGGGGTCGCAGTCGATGCCGGCGAGGTCTTTGTAGAACCATTCGATGACCTGACCGAGCATGAAGTGGTTGTGAGAGGAGTTCGCGTTCGCGTCCCAGGCTTCGGTGAGGCTGGTGGCGCCGCGGGCCAACTGGTAGCCGTATCCCGGCCGGCTGTCCTGATTGATCATGCGGTAGATGGCGTCCGAGCGATCGCTTTGCGCGAGCGCCTGGAGGAGGTAGCGGAAGCCGACGTCGCCCGCGCTGGGGCCGTACTCGCGGGATTCGAGATCACGGAGGATGGTCTGGAGCGCGCCGGCTCTGTGTTCGGGTCTGGCGATGCCCATCACGAGCGGCAGTGCGTTGGCGGTTTGCGATCCGCTTCCGTACCAGCCCTTGTCTTCGTTGTAGAATTCCCGGTTGAAACTCGCGCGGATGCGTTCCGCTTTCGCGGCGAATTCCGCGGCGTCTTCGGTCCTGCCCAGGAGTTTGGCCATCTGCGACAGCAGGAATGCATCGTAGTAGTAGAACGCGGTGGCGGTGACCGGCGGGAGTGTGAGTTTGGCCGCGCCGGGCCGTTCGCCGGGAACCAGGTCATACCAGTCGCCGAGCCCTTCCGAGACGATGTCGTTGGTGGAAATGGATTCGAGGTAGCCCAGGTACCGCTTCATCGCGTCGTAACGTTCCCGAATGAGATCCAGATCGGCATTGAAGAGGTATTGTTGCCAGGGAACGACGATGAAGGCGCTGCCCCATTCCGCGGCGGCGCGGAACGTTCCGTCGAAGACGGTGTATTCGGGCGCGATGTTGGGAACGAGTCCGTTGCGGAGCTGGGAATTGGCCATGTCGTTCATGCCCTTGGTGAACATGCGGGCCATGTCGAACTCGTATCGGATGGACGGTCCGTTGAGGTGATACTGTTCGAGCCAGCCGAGTTTCTCGCGGTGGGGGCAATCGGTCAGGACGGAAACCATGTTCGCGCGCTGGGCCCACCGGACGAGGCTGCGGATGCGGTTCAACAATTCGTTTGAACATTCGAATTCGCCGACCGGCTCGGCGATGGAATGGACGACGAGCGCTTCGATGGAAGTGATCTTTGGCGCTTCGCCACCGTCGGGCGGCGGCGTCAGGCGGGCCTGCATGTAGCGGCAGCCGATGTAGCAGAATTTCGGGGTCCATGTTTCCTCGCCGTCGGTGCCTTTGGTGTATTCCCACCATGAACTGCCGCGGCTGCCGCCGCCCATGGTTCGCTGGTTGGCGGCGCCGTCCGGGTTGATGATTTCGCTCGGGATCAGGCGAATGACGCTTCCCGCCGGGCCGGTGACCCGGATGCGCGGCATGTGAGAGGCGTTCTGTCCGAAATCGAAGGTGATGTCGCCGTTGGCGAGCGTGTATTGCCGGACCGGTTTGTGGACCTGGATAACCCGGAGCGGCTCCGAAGCATAGCTGTGTCCGCGCAAGGTCCCCGGCGGGCGAACGAGATGGACCGCCGGGCGCCAGGCGGTGTCGTCAAAGCCCGGCTGGTCGCAGTCCCGTTGCGCCAGGCGGGCGTCGAAGTCTTCGCCCCCGTAGATGCTCGAGAAAACGATAGGGCCGGCGTGGGTGCGCCAGGTATCGTCGGTGCCGACGAACTCGCGCGATCCGTCGGCGTAGGTGAGTTCGATCTGGCAGATGGCGCGGAGGGCGCCGAAGGAGCCTGTGAACTTCACGAAACGATGCCGCCGGACCACGTTGTACATTCCGTTGCCGAGCGCGAGCCCGACCGCGTTGGCGCCGGGCTTGAGCAGCGCGGTGATGTCCCGGGTGTCGTACAGAATGGTGTCGTTGTAATCGGTCCATCCGGGCGAGAGCAGATCGTCGCCGGCTTTGACGCCGTTGATGGTCATTTCGTAGTGGCCGAGTCCGGTGACGTGGGCGATGGCGC
Organism: Verrucomicrobia subdivision 3 bacterium UBA3939; assembly: GCA_002385705.1. GTDB lineage: Bacteria > Verrucomicrobiota > Verrucomicrobiia > Limisphaerales > UBA3939 > UBA3939. The sequence continues at coordinate 5,753 of DGDZ01000006.1, read as the reverse complement.
GGACGAGGTTGGGTTTGACGTTGAATTCCTTGCGGAGGAGGAGGGCTTCCGTGGCTGCGGGCGCGACAATCCAGCGGGCGTGCCAATCATTCGAGCGCACGATGCCCATGGTCCAGTTGGCGACGGCGCTCCAGGCGGAGGGCTGGTCGTCCTTGTCCCAGACGCGCACTTTCCAGAAAACCTGCTGGGAAGACCGCAGATCCTTGCCGGTGTAGCGAACGTGCGCGGTCTCGTCGGAATTCACCTTGCCGCTGTCCCAGAGATCGCCGGCGTCTTTGGTCAGCAATTCCTCGCTGGAAGCGACCAGCACCTGATAGGCGGACTGGCGCTGGCCGCGCTCGGAGCTTTCGACGGTCCAGTACAGGCGCGGGCGGGGAGTGTCGATGCCCGTCGGGTTGACGGCGTATTCGCAGCGGAGACGCGCCGGGGTGAGCGCGGCTTCGATCGGCGCCGCGAAGGCGAGGAGGCAAGCGAAACAAAAGAAGCTGAACAAACGCGTTTTCATGTCAGTGATCGATTTCCCTCAGCAGATGTCGAAAGTCGGGTTGCAGGCCGGCGGACTCGCGGATGGCGCGGGAGACCGCCGGACCGTTGTTTTCCCAGACGTTGCCCGGTCCGTTGGCATTCCTGAGGAACCGTTCTTCAGGACACCAGTTGTCTTTCACGGTGATGAAGGAGGAGCCTTCATCCAGATACAGGTAGAACCAGTGTTCCGGGTTGAACACGTAGGGGTTCATTGTGATGCTGTGAACCGCGTTGCTGGAGATGATCGTTCCGGGCTGGACCGACAGCGTGTAGATGCCCGCGGTGTCGCACATGCGGGTGGCGACGTGATGGATGTGATTGGCGACGATGCGGTTGTCCCGCATGCAGTTGGTGCCTTTGTTCCAGCCCCAGCCGACGCTGATGCCGGTGTAGGAGGTGTTGCTGATTTCGTTGTGGGCGATCGTCACGTCGCGCACGAACCCGGCAAGGATGCCGACGCAACCCCAGTCCTCGTTGGCGCAGTCGGTGATGAGGTTGTTGGCGATGCGTTCGCGCATGACCAGTTCGCGATCGTCTGATGGATTGTAGGGGCGATGGGTTTCGACGCCGGGATCGGAGAAGGTGCCTAACTGGATTCCATTGCCGCCGATGTCGCGGAAGAGGCAGCCTTCGACAACGTTGTCCTGCGTGGCCATGACCAGGTCGAGCCCTGAAAAACCGGTGTGCTCGAAACGGCAGCCTTCGAATCGCAGGCGGCGGGCACCCCGGACGGTGACCGCGGCGGGCGGGCGGCCGATCCAGGCCTGGTTGTCGAGGCCCGGCGAATGGTAGTCGGTGCCTTTCGGGTTGAGGCGATAGGCATCGAGAAGGAACATGCCGGCCTGAAGGGGAACGTGGCCTGCGCGCGATGGCCGCATCCATGATGTGTGCGCGAAACCGATGCCGCGGAAATGGATGTTCTCCACGGGCCGATCCACCGTGCCACGCACTTCGACGAGCGTTTCGAGGTGCGGCACGATGACGTCGGCTGTATCGAGATTCTCACCCGGGCGCGGCCAATAGTAGATCTGTCCGTTCTGCGGGTCCTGCCACCATTCGCCGGGCTCGTCCAGGAACTCGATTGCGTTCACGAGGCAGAACGGGGCGTTGCCGTTGGTGGACATGACCGGTTGCGGCCATGGGTGCTCGAACTGGATCCTGCCCTCGGGTGAATGGAATTTGAGGCGCGCGCGCGCGCCTTCGACCTCGATCGATTTCACGCGGCAGATGGCGATCTCCCATTGTTGGTGGAAAACCATCTCGAGCCGGCCGGGCATGCGGACGCCGGCGAGCGTCGGGGACGGGATCCAGGCTTCTTCGTTTCTGCGATCCCACGCGAGCAGGCGATTCATGGCTTTGCCGTTGGGATTTCGCGCGCGGACAGCCTTTTGGTTGTTGACCCACAACTGGCGGAATTCGGTTGCGCGTCCGCCGATTACGGGAGAGGGTGCGACCCAGACATGACCGCGCGCAGCGGACGGGAGCCCTGGAGCGCGGCGTGGCGCGCGCTGCCAATTGCCAACCTTCACGCCGCTGCTCAGAACGGGCCGTTCGCCGTCGGCGGCGCGAATGACCGTCGGACTGCTTTCGGTGCCGGAGTCTTCGGATCGGACAAGGATGGCGGTGTCGAGAGAGTAACGGCCGCCGCGGAGGATGATGTGAATGCCGTTGGAGATGGACGGATGGTTGAGGCGCCGCAGCTCGCGCGCTTTGCGCAGCGCCATGTCCAACGTGGCCAGAGGCTGTTCGCGCGTGGCGGCGTTGGTGTCGGAGCCGCCGGGAGCGACCCAGAGTTCGATGGCGGAGGAGGGGCGGGCTGTGGTGAACAGGAGGAGCAGGAGGAAAACATCCAACCTCCACCATCGAACATCCAACATCCAATGATGACGGCGGCGACGCTCACTGGACGGTCCTGTGATTGGGCGTTCGATGTTGAAAGTTGAATGTTGAATGTTCAAAGGCGTTCCCTTCACGTTTCCAGTCCTTCAATTTCGAGTGCGCATGCATGTTTGCACGGCGGCTCGGACGGCAGTTGAACCGTGAGCCCGCGCGTGTCGTGCGTCCATTTCAGATTCTGCCGCTGTCCGACGAGCCGCACGCGGCGCACGGTGCCCGCGACGTGCGGGGCGCCCTGCGCCAGCGGAGCGATCGTCAGTTCGCGTCCGGGCCAGCCCATGAAGAACGCGTAGAGCGTCGAGCCTTTGGTGGTGAACCGCACGTCTTCATGAGTGAAATCCTTGCGGGCGCTTTCATTGTAGCGGACGTTCGGGTCCGGTTTCACGATGTTCGGCCCTGCGCCGAACGTTTTCCAGGGCCGGGTGCCATAGATGGCCTCTCCGTTGACGCGCATCCAGTGCGTGATCTCGTCGAGAATGGTCATGGCGCGGCTGTCCAGCGCTCCGCTGTTGGGCAGCGGAAAATTCAGCAGAAGGTTGCCGTTGCGGCTGACGATGTCCACGAGCATGTCAATGACGCGCTTGGGCGTTTTGTACTCCGCCTCGCGATCGTAATGCCACCGGCCGATGCAGGTGCAGGTCTGCCACGGTTCCGGCCAGATGCTCTCGACCACGCCGCGTTCCTTGTCGAAAACACAGACGCCGTCGGCCGAGTCCTCCTCGCGTTTGCTGGTATAAACAGCTTCCAGTCGGCCGTCGTGGTCCCGCAGGTTCTGGTTGTAATAGTGGGCGACCAGGTCGAGCCCCCATTTGCCGAAGGGAATCTGGCCGTCGCAATACACAATGTCCGGGCGGCTCTGCTCCAGGAGATCGCGGATGCGCTCGAACCAGTGTCGTTTCCAGTGTTCCGGGATGTCGTCCTCATCCCAGGGCAGGTTGCGGTACACGCGCGGGCAATCGCCGTAGAGATCCTGATATCGCGGGTCCACACCGTCGTAGGGCACGCCGGCGCGGGGGCCTTCGCGGTCGCATCCGCGCGAGACGGACATCCATTTGTATGCCATCCAGAGGTGATCGCTGACGCCGAAGCGCAATCCTTCGCGAAGGGCGGCGCGGCGGAAGAGCGCGACGACATCCTTCCGGATGCCCATGCGTGCCGCGTTCCAGCGGGTGTGTTTCGAGTTCCAGAGGTCGAAGTTATCGACGTGGACGCCCATGCTCATGAAGTACTTCGCGCCGGCTTTACGATAGAGCCGCACGAGGTAATCGGGATCGAAATCCCGACCGTGCCAGGTGGGAATGACGTCCTTGTAACCGACGCGGGACGGATGGCCGTAGTGTTGGACGTGGTAGCGGTACTGGCGGGAACCTTCGATATAGATATTGCGGGCGTACCAGTCGCCGCATTCGGCGGCGGACTGGGGTCCCCAGTGCGCCCAGATGCCGAACTTGGCGTCGCGGAACCAATCGGGGCAGCGATAGGCCCGCAGGGAGTCGCGGGTGCCGGAGAAGGGCGAGGAAGCGGCGGGGGCGGCGGCGCGGATCTGGAACGGGGCCCGGAGACCGGCGAGGGCGGGGAGGGCGGCGGAGATGGTCTTGAGCGCGGCGCGGCGGCTCACGGCGTTCCGGTGTTGAACGGAGGGCGGAGTGGCGTCGGGTTGCGAACTGGCTCGGTTCATTCTGGCGTGCTCGGGTATTGGTCCAACATGCGTGTGATGTGTATAACGGGGAGACGCGAGGGGCGGGAGGAAAAGTTAATCGATGGCATTTTTCGTAAACTATTTGCCACTTTTTACATTACAGGCCAAATTCAGATGCGATATGAGTAGGACAATCCTCTGATATTGAGATGAACGTGCTGGCAACCAACAGAACACGGTCTTCGAGACAAACGCCTCTGTCCTTGACGCCAGGCCGATCGCGTGCGGCTTCTTCGGGATTCACTTTGATTGAGCTACTCGTCGTAATCGGGATTATCGCAATTCTCGCGGCGATGCTGTTGCCCGCGTTGAACAAGGCGAAGCAGAAGGCGCATGGCATCGCGTGTATCAACAACACGAAGCAGATCACGCTGGGCTGGCTGATGTATGTTCACGACAACAACGACCTCCTGCTGCGAGGCTCGCCCGTGGCGGGGACGATGGGCTGGGGGATGGTGCCGGACAACACCAATGCCGCACAACTGGTTGACCCGACTGTTTCGCCGCTGGCCAATTACGTGAAGAGCGCCGCTGTGTGGAAATGTCCTGCCGACAATTACCCTGCTGCAAACGGAGTGCGCGTGCGCAGTCTGGCGATGAACGCGAGTCTGCTAGGCGGAGGGATGACGGTCGGCAATGATCCGACGCTTGGAAGGAAGTATTACGACAGGGGAGTATCGCGGATGTCCCAACTCAACACTCCGGGCTACGCCATGGTGTGGGTTATGGTGGATGAACACCCGGACAGCATCAACGACGCGGTCTTTCACTTCAACGCAGGTTTTCCCAGGACGCAGTATCAGTGGCGCGATCTTCCGGCCAGCTACCACAATGGAGCTTGCGGCTTCTCTTTTGCGGACGGTCATTCGGAAATCAAGAAGTGGCTGGAGCGGAAAGGTTCGGATGTGGCCACCGAGCGCCCGGTGACGGGAACCGACTGGCCTACGACGATCGTGCGCAACAGTCGTGATTATCCCTGGGTGAACGATCGAATGCCGTACCAGCACGCGAGCCCGTAATGGTGGCTCTTCCACTCTCGATCGTGTATGGGTTATTGCAGGTGCAGAGTGACGGTGATGGTATGATGCCGGCCTGACGGGCGTCAGGCAGGATGCGACGAACGCTTTAAGAACAGAGAACCCCCAACAGAAAAAGCAGAACCCAATGAAGACCAACCTCCCCCCAATGGTACAGGATCGGAAACGGGCGTTCGTCAGCGCCTTGCGACGTTTCCTCTGTGGATCAGTCTGCGTTCTGGCTATGCCGGCATTGGCCCAATCCGTGGCCATCCGGTCTCAGCCGCTCCGCGTGACGGTTCCGGATGCGGACGTGGTAAACCAGTTCGTGTTGACCAACTTCGTTGATCTGGGTGAGGACACCGACCCGGTGGAATTGAGCATTTCGGGCTTGCCTGCCGGGGCCGGTGCTTCGTTCAGCGTGACGTCGTTTGAAGGGGACGGCGGAACGGAATTGACGTTGAACACGACGAATATCGCCCAGGGCGAGCACGTCATCAGTCTCAATGCCAGCGGCGGCGCGACGGGAACGTTCCCGCTCGTTCTTCAATCGGGACGCGTGTGGGACGGCACCGGCTCGTGGTCTTCGGGCGCCAACTGGGTGGGCGGTGTTGTGC
>DGDZ01000027.1 GCA_002385705.1 Verrucomicrobia subdivision 3 bacterium UBA3939 | reverse complement strand
GACATTCTCAAAGAGTCACGACATTGCCGTCACGGGCTCATTGACAACCTGCGCGCGGTCTGCTGGGCTTGTTGGCGTCCTATGCGAATCCAGTTTCACCTGCTCGCGATCGCAGTGTGTCTCTCAACCTCGCCTCTGCTCGGCGCGCAAGGCCTGCTGGGACGCTATTACAGCGGGTATAGCGTCGTGAGCAATCGGATAACCTTCGACGGCCTCACTCTCGTCAGTACCCAGACCAACACCGTGTTCGATCTCTGGGACGGCACTTCGGGGTACAACTGGGACCCGATTGGCCCCATCAACTATTCCGTGCGGTGGACCGGCTTCCTGCGCGTGGACGAGCCGGGTGTGTACGGATTCGGAACCATTTCGGATGACGGCTCGGAGATCTGGATCAACGGCGAGATGGTGGTGGATAACAACGAGGAGCAATGGTACGACTGGCAGGAGGGTTACTGCTATCTGGGCGCCGGTTATCACACCATCGAGATCACCTTTTACGAGGCGCAAACATTCAGCGGCATCGAAGTCTGGTGGCTGGTGCCGTCCGCGGCGCCTTCGGTGCTTCCCTATTCGGGCGAGAATTTTCATTCCATCCCGCCAACGTTCAACAGCGACACACAATGGCAGATCCTGCCCGGAAGCGTTTTGTCGGTGGACGCCCCGTTCCTGAATCCCCGTTTGAGCGCACAGCAAGGAAGCGCACCAGATGAGGTCGAATTGACCTGGCAGGGATACGCCAATGCCACTTATGTGGTCGAGTCCTCCACAGACCTTTTGAATTGGACGGAGGTGACCGGTGAATTGCCGGGAATGGACGCGATCATGACACGGGTCCTCACGCGGTCCGCGCCGCATGAGTTCTTTCGGGTGAAGCTCATTCCCGGGGACTGAAGCGCTCAACCTCCCCGGGCGGGGAGCTTGCGCCGAGACTCCCGGCGTGGTTGTATCAGCGCTGCCGTGCGCGGACACGGTATCAGGAGAGACGCCATTCTATGAAACGCTTCGTTCCGTTGCTCGCAGCCGCTTGTTTGCTGGCTGATCTCACCCGTGCCGCAACGCCTGTCCGGGCCGAGTTCAAAGGAACTCGGTCGGACCATTCCTGGTCGCTCAAGGAATTGAATCCTGATTTGCCGTCCGACTGGTCGGATTACAACTTTCTCGTTCTCGAATTCAGGGCGTCGTCGTCGCAACGATTTGATCTTGGAATTGACACCGCCGGCGGACGGCTGGCGAAGACCATTCACCCGTTTCCGGGCGTCCGGGTGCGCGCCTCGATTCCGCTGCGTTACTACCGCGAGCCTGCCGGCGACGGAGTTGATCTCGCCGCAACCTTCAATCAGCCGCGCGGATCGTATTGGATCAACATCCATCGCGGCGCCGTGGGGCCGACGACCAATGTTATTGGGCTTACCGTGACCATGCACGAGCCCGTCGGTTCGCCAACGCTCGAAATCCGTTCAGTGACTCTGGCGAAGGACGACCCGGGCGATGAGGTGCTCGAGGGGAAGCCGTTGATTGATGAGTTCGGCCAGTACACGCGCGTGGACTGGGCGGGCAAGGCGCGTTCGCTCGAACAGTTGCGTGCGGCATGGGCGGCGGAGGAAGCGTCCTTGAAGAACGCTCCGACGAACCGCTGCGAGTTTGGCGGTTTTCTCGGAACCAGCGCGCGGGCGACGGGCTTTTTCCGGGTCGAACAGGTGGACGGCCGATGGTGGTTTGTGTGTCCGGACGGGCACCTGTTCTACTCGGCAGGCGTGAACGGCGTCGGAACTTCGAGCGGCACGCGAGTGCAGGGCAGGGAAGATCTGTTCGCCGCGTTTCCTCCAGCCGGCGCGGACTTGGGACGCGGGCGCGGTCCGTCCAGCTCGTTCTACACCTGGAACCTGCAGCGGCGGTATGGAGAGGATTGGCGGGCGAAGTGGGCGGACCTGACCACGAAGCGTCTCGCGGCGTGGGGATTCAACTCGGTGCACAACTGGGGTGCGCCCAGCCGAACGCAGCCCGAGCCGAAGGTGCCGTACGCGATGATGATGCGCGGGTGGCAGACGGGGCGCACGATCATGGGCATGCCGGACGTGTATGCGCCGGATTTCGAGAAACGCGTCGATGAAGCGGCCGCCGCTCAACTGGCACCGCGCCGGGATGATCCTTACATGCTCGGTTACTTCATCGGAAATGAACCGCCGTGGCCCGGGCGCGAAAGCCAACTGTGCGACGCTATCCTCGCGGGGCCCGAGAGCGAGATCCAGAAGCGATTGAAGGCGCACCTTGCGGAGGGGGACACGCCGGAGCGGCGAAAGGCGTTCGTGCTGGAAGCGTTCCGGCGTTACATCGACACGATCAACGCGGCTGTGCGGCGGCACGACACAAATCACCTGAATCTCGGGATCCGCTTCGGCGGCGATCCTGACGAGGACGTGATGAAGATGGCGGGGGGATTCGATGTGTTCAGCCTGAACATCTACAGCTACGCGCCGCGGCGCGAATTGCTGGATCGCGTGTACCACCTGATGAAGCGCCCGATCCTGATCGGTGAATTTCACATCGGCGTGCCGAACCGCGGGCTGGCAGCCGGACTGGTGCAGGCCGCGAACCAGGAGGAGCGGGCACAGGGCTATCGCTATTATGTCGAGCAATGTGCCTCGCACCCGGCTGTGGTCGGGACGCACTGGTTTCAGTGGCTGGACCAGCCGGCAACCGGCCGCAACGACGGCGAGAACTACAACATCGGGTTCGTGGACGTGACGGATCAGCCTTACCTGGAGATGGTGGAAGCGGCGAAACAGACGCACAACCGATTGTTGGAGGTGCATCTGGGCAAAGTGCCGCCGACGGACTGCAAACCGAGAGCGCAGTAGAACATCCCGGGGATTTACGAATTACGATTTGCGATTGTCGCGGGCGCGGAGCCTTTGACGGTTATGCCGGTGTGGCGAGCGTCCTCGCGAGCCGTCGTCCGATGTAGCCAGCGGCTCAAAACCAATCTCCGCCGACGAATCACACCGCGCCCGCGTTGATCGCAGACCGATGGAGGAGGCAAGTGGGGAGTGCTGATATTGGCGAGAGGGTTGGGCGGAGGGATGTGCCAGGGCTGTCGCACGACGGCTCGCGAGGACGCTCGCCACACCGATCGCTTCAATGTTGGGCATTGAATTATTCCGCCTTTGCGGCGCCGCCATTTTTCCCGCTTTTGCTCTTGGAACTTTGAAATGCGTGGCCTAGGCTTCCTCCGTCATCCGGTGCTATGTGCACAGATGTCCATAGGGTCAACAACCCACTTCCCGCATTCCGCCACCAAAGGGACGATGGCGCTACATGCCGGTTTACCGTGGGACTAATTGGGGAAAACAACCCAGCCGGGCATTCAAGTTATGGCGACGCGGGCGAAAACCAGACATCCGCCGGTTTCGACGAGCGAATCTGAGCGGCCAGTACTCAAGGATCCGCTGTTGTCCGACCTGGAACTGCGGCTCAGCATAGCGGCCAGGAAGATTGCGGACCTTTCCCGCGTGCGGGACGAGCTGGAGCGTTCCCGCGACAGCATGATTGCCTTGTATGAGCAATCGCCCGTGGGATACATGACACTGGACGCGCGCGGGCACGTCCGCAACGCGAACGCGTCGGCGGCCCGGCTTCTCGGAATGCGCCGCGAGCGCCTCCTTCAGCTCCCGTTCAACCTGCTGGTCCACCCCGAAGACCGGTCCCGCCTCGACGAGCATCTCAGCCGGTGCCAGCGCCGGGGCGCCGTCCGGGTCAGGACCGAATTGCGCATGAAGACGAAGCGCGGCCGGAACGAGACCCATTTTGCGCAGGTGGAGATGATCAGCGGGCGTTTTCTCGACAAAACGGGCGAGCTCGTGTTCCTCACGGCGCTGGTGGACCTTTCTGAACGCGAGCTGCGCAACGAGGAACTGGTCCGCGCCCGGGAATCCTCCGAGCGCATCATCGAGACGGTGCGCCATCCGCTGGCGGTGGTGGACCACCAGCTGAAAATCGTCCGGGTGAATCTCGCGTTCACCGAGTATTTCAAACGCTCGGCCTCTCACGTCCAGGGGCGCGCTCTCGATTCCGTTCTGAACCTCTGGTGGAGCGGCAACCAATTGCGCGTCGAACTCGAAAAAGCCCTGTTCAGGAATGAGCGGATCGAGGACTTGAAATTGCGTATCAATCCGTCTGACGTCGGCGAACGCATCGTCCTCTTGAGCGCCCGCCGCCTGCATCAACATGCCGAAGGCCCGGCGCTCGCGCTGGTCGCCCTGGAGGACATCACCGAACGCGAGATTGCGCGCGAGGAGGTGCGCCTGCTGAACGAGCAGCTCGAGCAACGCGTGGCCGCACGCACCGAAGCGCTCCAGAAGAGCTACGAGCAGATGGAGGCCTTCTGCTACTCCATCGCTCACGACCTGCGCGCGCCGTTGCGCGCCATGGCCGGGTTCAGCCGGATCCTGTCCGACCAGTTCGGCGATGTCATCGGGGCGGAGGCGCTCAACTATGTCAAACGCATCGAAGGCAGCGCCGAGCGCATGGACATGCTGATCCGCGATCTGCTCGATTACGGGCGGCTGAACACCATCCGGCTGGAGCGCTCGACGGTCGATCTCGACATGCTGTTCGCAGACGTGCTGATGGAGATGGACAACGAAATTCAGGCGCGCGGGGCCCGGATTCGGAAGGAAGGCGTCCTGCCGTCTGTTTGCGGCAACATGGTGGTGCTGCGGGTGGTTCTCGGCAACCTGCTCTCGAATGCGATGAAGTTTGTCGCGCCGGGCACCAACCCCGAGGTGCTGGTGCGCTGCGACAACGCACCCGGGACCGTGCGGGTGTGGGTGATCGACAACGGCATCGGCATCTCGCCCGAATACCATCAGAAGATCTTCGGCGTCTTCCAGCGCCTGCATTCCTCCGAAACCTATCCCGGCACCGGCATCGGACTCGCTCTCGTCAGCAAGGGCGTCGAACGCCTCGGCGGCCGCGTCGGCGTCGAATCGGAGCCCGGCCGCGGCTGCCGTTTCTGGATCGAACTCCAGCAGCCGGCCGGCGCCGCGGAAAGTTCACTGCAGCCCGTGAACGCTTGAAAGCGCATGGAGTCCCGCCTCAGGCGGCGCCTTTCCTGCCAGCCAGCCATTGCCCACCGGCCGCCATCCATCGCGCGCGTCGCATCGATCGCAGGACAATTCCGCGCGCATATGCGACAGGAATTGTCCTTCGAAAATTGCCAAGCCCTTTGCCGGCTGATGCTTGCAGAATCCCGCCTCTTTGACCGCGGGACAATTCTGCGCGCATATGCGACAAAAATTGTCCCGCGCCTTACCTTCGCCTGGCTCGTGTCTTGAACAATTCCAGCTGCGGTTCCTTGAAGAAATCGTAGTTCTTGAAAATCCGGATCACCTGCAGGAGATCCGATTGCTGATAATTCCGGTTCACCTCGGTGCGCTCGATCAGATTGGCCAGGATCGATCGGAACAGGATCACCGCGTCCACGCCTTTTGAGCGCAGAAGCGCCACACTCTGGTCGCGGGCTTCCTGGCTTTGCGGCAGCGCCGGTACCACCAGGACTTTCAACGGCATGCCGTCCTGACCGAAGGCGCGCGCCGCGCGCAGAAACACTTTCGGTTCGACAAACCGGAAGATCTTTGGCGTCGCCGCCAGAAGGCCGGATCCGAACGTCTCCGTGTGCCAGCCCTTGACCACGACAATGGCCCGTTCGATGAAGCGCAGGTCCCTCGTTTCGAGCACAAACGGCGGCACGCCCTCGCGCGTCTCCGCCTGGGGGTTGAACACAAAGAAGTCGATGTCGTCCTCCCCGGTGCGCGTGCGGGGGATGTGCTTGCGGTGCTGTCGCACGAGGAATCCGTTCAGTTCGAAATACTCGCGCGTGATGGTTTCGCTGACGGCAGCCACGGCTCAGATGAGGGTTGAGAGTTAAAGGTTGATGGAAGTGCTGAAATCAGTCTGCAGGGACGGAACGGCGGTTGGGTGTGGAGTGTTGCCGGCGCGGTTCAGGACTTTCAACTGAAGCGGCGGGCGCGGAAGAGTCGAGCGCCCGGTCGAGAATCTCTGGTGAAACGCGGCAGCCGAACTCAACCTCGCCGATGCGCCGGGCAAGGACGAACTTGATCTCGCCCGCGCTCACTTTCTTGTCGAGGTGCATGGCGGCCACGAGGCGGCCGCGGTTGCGCGCGTTGAGCCGCAGGCTCGTGGGCAGGCCGGCCCGGGCGAACAATTCACGGATTCGCGCCGCTTCGCCGGCCGGAAGACCGAGAACCCTGGACGACAGTTCGGCGGCGATCACCTGTCCGATCGAGATGGCTTCGCCGTGCAGATATTTTCCGTAGCGCGATATCGCTTCCAACGCATGGCCCACGGTGTGGCCGAAGTTCAGGATCGCGCGCAGGCCGCTTTCCTTTTCGTCCTTCCCGACCACGTCGGCCTTGATCTCGCAGCAGCGCGCCACCACATCGGCGAGCACGCGCGGGTCACGGTCCAGGATCCGGTCGAGGCTGCGCTCGAGCTTCCGGAAGAACGACGCGTCGTAGATGATGCCGTACTTGATGACTTCGGCGAGCCCCGCGCGGAACTCGCGTTCCGGCAGCGTTCTCAGCGTGTCCAGGTCGCAGAGCACCAGCCGCGGCTGGTGGAACGCGCCGACGAGGTTTTTGCCCGCCTTGAGATTCACGCCTACTTTGCCGCCGACCGAACTGTCCACCTGCGCGAGCAGCGTGGTGGGCGCCTGGACGAAGGCGATGCCGCGCAGATAAGTGGCGGCGACAAATCCGGCGAGGTCGCCGACGACGCCGCCCCCGAGCGCGACAATGAACGATCGTCGTTCGAGGCGGTGGGTGGCCAGCGCGTCGTAGCAGCGCCGGACGGTGTCGAGGCTTTTCGCGGTTTCCCCGGCGGGCACCGTGATGAGAGCGGGTTCGAAGCCTGCGCGCGAAAGGCTCTCGTGCGCGGCTTTGGCGTAGAGGGGCGTCACGTTGCGATCGGAGATGACGGCGCACCGGCGGCCGTGCTTGAGCCGGGAGCATTCCTTTCCGAGACGTTCGAGGAGACCGGGAGCAATCTGGATCCGGTAACTGCGATCCCCGAGTGGAACATCAACGCTACGCACGCGGAGAGCATAAGGAGGCGGAGAGCCGTCGCAAGCTTCGGATTTACGATTGACGATCGACGCCATCGGCATTGTGAATCGGCGTGCAGCCGCGTATGATCCCGCAGGAGTTTCACATGAGAATCGATCGCCTCGGCATCGCAATGGGCGGGGAGCACCGCCTGCGGCGCGCCATCGAAGCCCGGGTGCGACAGAAGCATCAGAAGGAATTGGCCGCCTGCGCCAGCAGTTCGGAGAAGGCTGCGCTCAGGGAGAAGATCCACCGAGAGATCGAGGAGGAAATGAAGCGGGTGGCGTCGCCGTATTCAGTATGGAGTTCCTAGTGGCTGTGAAGAGCCGTGGAAGGCCACGCTACCGCGAAAATCTCTGAGAGAAGCAGGAAAAGCGGAAAACCACTTGCGCTTCGGAGAACTTGGGGCATTATTTACGCGCTTTCGGATCGCGGGGTGGAGCAGTCCGGTAGCTCGTCAGGCTCATAACCTGAAGGTCCTGGGTTCAAATCCCAGCCCCGCAACCAACTCTTCCTGGAGCCGGCATCCGGCCCAGTCTTCCTCTCTTGTTTTCGTGACAAGCCGGTGTTTCGCAGTATGATCCCGGCATCAGCCGCGGCGGTGCTTCCATTCGAGCATCGGCGGTGGCGTTGAACCGGAGACACTCATGAAGACCATCGTTTCCCGCCGGCGTTTCGTCGGCCACATGGCGGCTGCCATGGCGTGCGTCAGCTTTCCTCCCGCACTTCACGCGCAGAACCGCGCCGGGATCGGGCGCGCGCTCGATGATTACGACGGCATGGCGCGGCTGGCGAGCAACGAGAATCCCTACGGCCCTGGCGAACCCGTGTTGAAGGCGATGACTGAAGCGTTCAAGTACGCCAATCGCTATCGCTATCCGGATCCGGGTATCGTGCGGGCCATTGCCGAGTCGAACGGCGTTCAATCCGAGAACGTGCTGTTGGGCGCGGGATCCACCGAGATTTTGCACGTTGCCGCCACTGCCTTTTTGCAGAACGGGAAGAAGGTGATTGGCGTCGAACCCACGTTCAGTTCGGTTTACGAATTCGCCACCGGCCTCAGGACCAACGCCATTCGGCTGCCATTGCGCAGCGATTATCGCCAGGACGTCCCCGCGTTGATCAAGGCGGTCAACGCCTCCGCCGATGAGATCGGCCTGGTGTATGTCTGCAACCCGAACAATCCGACCGGGCTGATCGTGCCGAAGCAGGAGATCCGGCAATTGCTGGACGGGATCCCGCGTCACATCCCGGTATTGATCGACGAAGCCTATCATGAATTTGTGGAGGACCCGGATTACGCGACGTCGGTGCCGCATGTGAACGAGGGGCGCCCGGTGATCGTGTCGCGCACCTTTTCGAAGGTCTTCGGGCTGGCGGGCATGCGACTCGGATATGCCCTGGCGCCGGCCAATCTGATCCAGCGGATGCGGCCGCACACGAACGGATTGAACGTGAGCGCGCTGGCGAAGTTCGGCGGCGTGGCGGCGCTGGCGGATCGCGCGGGTCAGGAACGGGTCCGCACGAAGACGATCGAGCTCCGGAAGAAGATTCCCGCCGAACTGGAGCGCCACGGGTATTCGGTGATTCCGTCGCAGGGGAACTTCTTCATGGTGCACATCCACGCGCCCGTCACGACGGCGATCGGACAATTCCGCGAACGCGGGATTCTCGTGGGCCGCCCGTTTCCGCCCATGCTCGAGCATCTGCGCGTGTCGATCGGGACGGACGAGGAGATGGAACGCTTTCTGGCGGCGTTCAAGGAAATTTTCCCGAAGCGCGCCTGAAAGGGGAAAGTTCCAGGCTTCAAATTCCAAAGAGGCTCGGTGGGTGAGCAGCCTGCCACGCCGAAGCCCAGCGAAGGCGAATCCTCGCGAGCCGTCGTGCGACGAAGTTAAGCGTAGAACTGCAAAGCGTCGAAAGTCAAAAGGCACCGCCTGAAGGCGGGCCATATGCGCGCAGAATTGTCTTTGGTCGGATCCTGAAGTCCAACGGCGAGACTTTTGCATCTGGCGGCGGGGACGCCGCCAGAACCCGCAGGCGAGGACGCCTGCGCTACGGGGACTTTTCATCGCGCATCGTCCCTGGCCGAAGCAGCGGGATTTCGTTGTCCAGCTTCAGATCGCGGATCATGCGATCGCGACGGTGCACGAGTTTGTCGAGGTACAGCCTTGCTTCATCGCCGGTGTAGCCTGATGCCTCCAGCGCGTCGCGCAGTTGCGTCTCAGTGAGTTGCCCGATCAATCGCGCCATCCAGCGCGCGTCATCCACTGTCATCGCGCGAAAGGCGGGGCAGGGAACCAGGGTCTGATAGTTCACCACCCGGAACGGCGTGGTCATCCGGCCGGGGCCTCGAACAATCTCCGGTTCGGTGAACGTCCATTCGAAGAGATCCACGCGTTCGCCTTTGCGGAAGAACCGGCCGGTGCCTTTGCCCAAACCCGCGCCCAGGTCGGTGAAGAAGTGCTGGAATTCCACGTCGTCCCCTTTGACCAGGACACGGAGCCGGGTGTTGTCGAAGCGCGCGTCGAACCACGCGAGCCATGCCCCCAGCAACGCCACCGCCCGCAGTTCGCGCAGGTCTTCGTGGCCAAGGCCTACGAAGTCCCAGCAGCCGATCGTCTTTGCGGGATGATCCTCGGGCTGGATGTTGGCCGGCACGGTGACCAGGTAATCCAGAGCGCTTTCGATCTCGGTCCGGAAGTTGTTCGGATCGTCCGTTGCATTCTCCCCATGCGGCCGATGCAGCAGGAGTTGTTTCAGTTCCGCGCCGGAAACTCTGCGCCCGTCCTTGAACACCGCCTCCTGGATAAAATCGAACGGGTCGTAGTGCGGTTGAAAGTTCATCTCGGCGACGGGAATCCCAAACGGCCGGATCCGCATGGTCAGCGGCTGCCGCAGGTTGAATTCGCGGAACAGACGGCGGTTGTATCGGATCTTCAGAAAGGGTGCGTAGTCGGTGGGGTCGACATGATATCCGAGCGCGTGGAAAATCCGGGCTGTAAACGGTTCCGACCCGACCTCGCTGAATTTCACCTGGTAATCGACGCCTTCGTATTCGACGTCGAAACCCGCTTTCGTGCCCGAACTGGTTTTGGGCCCGTCGTATTCGCAGATCTCCCGTGTGAAGTCGGGCAACGCGGTTCGGCCGAAGCCGATTCGAAGGTCCTGATTGCTGATGGACGGGGGCCGCGTCCAGAAGGTGGAGGGAAATGGATCGAGTGCGCCTGGATCGACGCCGTTTGTGGCGGCAGGCACATTGGCCGCTGGCCGGGTTCCGTGTCCGACGGACCTGGCCCAGCCGCGGAAGAGGATTTTGAATGGCGACAGCATGCCGACGGTTGCGGGCACGGGTGACCGGCGATTGTTGCGGAGCGCCTCGATGACTTCCTGAAGGAGGGCGTGGTCGCGTGCGCGCTCGGCTTCGGAGCGGGCGTTGTGAACGGAGCGCGCCAGGCGCGCCATCTGGCGTAACCCGCGGATTTCGCGCCCGGCGAGCAGGTCCGGTGAATCGGTGAAGTAGGCGCGGAGCTGGTCGGCCGGCAATCCGGCCAGCTGCTTCTTTGGAATGTTGTTTGTGGCGTCTGCCATCTCCGCCTGTTCGGCGGCGAAATCCGCCAGCGCTTCGGCGCGGTCCGCCAGCCAGAGCAGGTCGGTTTTCGGTTTCGACGCGGCCCGGAGCAGGTCGGCGAATTGTTGCGCGGGCGTGTCGCCCTTGAGGAGCTGTTCGCGCCGGGAACGGAATGGTTGAAACAGGCTTCGGAACCGGCTTGGGGCGACGGTGTCTGCTGCGGTGCGGACCGCGGGTCTGTGACCCGCCGCGGCGTACGCGGTCGTAGGAGCCTGGGACTCTGTGCGGATCCCTGAGAGGGAGGAGTTGTCGGGCGTTGCTGCGAGTCGCAGAGTCGCGGGGCGTCTTGTCGGCTCTTGTGCGGACTCGGGAGGCACGCTTGCCATCGCTGTGCTGCTGTCCGGGACAGCCGCGCTCCATGGGCTGAACGTCCACAGCGCCGTGGCGATGCAGAGCGGCGCGAGCCGGTCAGCCCAAAACTTCTTCGCAAGCCTCATACAATGCGGTCACCATCTTTCTCACCTGGCCGGCGGTTGTGCAATATGGCGGCATCAGGACGATGACATCTCCAATCGGGCGCGTGATGACGCCGCGGTGCGTCATGGCTTCGCACACGCGCGCGCCGACGCGCCGGCGGACGGGGAAACGTTCGCGCGTCGTCCAGTTGCGGACGAGTTCGATGCCCGCAATGAGGCCGACCTGCCGGATATCGCCGACGTGAGGCAGCGCCCAGAGCCGTTGCAGTTCCTCCCGGAGGGTTTGTTGGAGCCGGGCGCGGGCGCGGATGTTGGACGGCTGTTGCAGCAATTGCAGGCTCGCAAGGGACGCTGCGGCGCCAAGCTGGTTGGCGGTGTAGCTGTGGCCGTGAAAGAACGTTTTGAATTGGTCGTAACGTCCGAGAAACGCGTCGAAGATCGGTTGCGTGGTGAGCGTGGCGGCCATGGGCAGGTAACCGCCCGTCATGCCTTTCGCCAGGCAGAGCAGGTCGGGCCGCACACCCTCATGCTGGCAGGCAAACAATCTGTGAAATCGGAAATCGGAAATCGGAAATCCACCGCTTGCGCCGCTGCTCGCGCGACTTCCCCGCTCGGTCCGCGCGACAATGGCGTTCATACGACGGCTCCAGCCTTCGCTACGCTTCGGCGCGGCAAGCGCGGGGACACTCGCCCCACCCACACCGGTGCGGCCGAACCCGGTCATGACTTCGTCGGCGATCAGCAGCGCGCCGTGGCGGCGTGCCATGTCGGTGACCTGGCGAAGCCATCCCTCCGGCTGGGCGATCATTCCGGCGGCGCCCTGGATCAACGGCTCGAACACGAAAGCGGCGTACGGATTTCCGCGCGCGGCCTGCTTCCGGAAAGCGCGCCGTGCGAGTTCAAGGCATTCGTGATGACACTTGCGATACTCGCGCGCGTCCCGTCGTTCCGGCCTGGCTTGATTGAACGGGCATCGGTAGCAGTACGGCGCCGGGATCTGGTCGGTCTTGAACAGCAGCCTGGACCAGGTCTTGTGAAACAGATCGATGTGCCCCAGAGCCACCGCCCCGATGGTGTCGCCGTGGTAGGCGCCGCCAAGCGAAAGGAAGCGCGGCTCGGCGCGGCGCTTGCGTGTTCGTCGCGTGAATTCGTAAGCGAGTTTGAGCGCGACCTCGAGCGCCGTGGATCCATCGTCGCTGAAAAACACCTTCGTGAGCACAGGCCCCGTGTCCTTCGCCTTCCTCCCTGCAATCGCCCTCCCGGCATCTGTCGCCTCAGCCGCCTTCACGAGCTCCGCCGCGAACAACGACGCCGGTTCGTTGGCAAGCCCGAGGGCGGAGGAATGCGCGATCTTCTTCAACTGCCGGCGAATGGCCGCGTTGATCGCGGGGTGGTTGTGCCCGTGCAGGTTGGTCCAGATGGAAGCGTTGCCGTCGAGGAACTCGCGCCCGCGCGCGTCCCGGAGCACTGCGCCCTTGCCGAACACGATGGTGATGGGTTCGGAGCGCAGCCAGTCGCGCATCTGGGTGAAGGGATGCCAGACGTATGCGTGGTCCAGTTGAGCGAGCCGATGCATCAGCCGTTTGGGTCAGAGGGGGTTTACACTCGACGCCAGCGCCGAGGCAAGCGCCGAGATGTCCGCGTCTGAATGCATGGCGGTGATGCTGACGCGCAATTGGGCGGCGCCGCGGCGCACGCTGGGATATCGAATGGCGGGGACAAAGAGACCGCGTTCCTGGAGCACGCTCGCCGCGTCGAGCGCCTTGCTTTCCAGGCCGACGACGACCGGCAGGATCGCGCTGCGCGAGGCGTGCCGCGCAAGGGAAGGCGCGTGAGCGCGCAGTTGGGCCTCGAGTGAGGAAACAGAATTCCAAAGGCGCGTCACCCGTCTCGCGCCTTCGTCGGATTGGATCACGCAAATGCCGGCGGTTGCGGCGGCTGCGGCGGCGGGAGGCGGCGCCGTGCTGAAGACAAAACTGCGCGCGCGATTGACGAGAAGATGGATCAGGGGGCGCGAACCGCAGATGAACCCGCCGGCTGCTCCCACCGCTTTGCCCAATGTACCCATCTGGATTTCGATCCGGTCGCCGACGCCGAGTTCATCCGCGAGACCGCGTCGATTCGGACCATAAAGCCCCGTGGCATGTGCTTCGTCCACCATCAGCCATGCGCCGGCCGCATCTTTGATCTGCACCAGTTCCTTCAAGGGCGCGAGGGTGCCGGTCATGCTGAAGACGGATTCGGTGACAATGAGGACGCGGGGCCGCGGTGAGCCTGAAATGCTGTTTGCACGGCGCCGATTCACCTGGCGGAGGATCCGTTGGAGGTCATCGAGGTCATTGTGCCTGAAGACACGAAGGCGGGCGCTGCTCAGGCGAGCGGCGTCCACAATCGACGCGTGAACAAGCCGGTCGATGAGGACCCAGTCATCCCTGCCCAGCAGGGCGCAGATCGTGCCGACGGCGGTGGTGTATCCGCTGGAGAAACTGAGGGCGGCTTCGGTGCCTTTGAAGGCGGCCAGCGTTTCGTCAAGTTCGTGATGGGGCGACAGTGAACCGGAAATGAGCCGCGACGCGCCGGCTCCGGCGCCGAAGCGTTCGATCGCGCGCACGGCGGCTTCCTTGAGGGCAGGGTGGGATGCGAGCCCGAGATAGTCGTTGGAGGAGAAGTTCAGGAGTTCGCGCCCGTTCACCTGGATTCGCGCGCCCTGAGGCGACTGCACGGCACGCAGTTCGCGCAAGAGACTTTGGTCGCGCCATTCGTCCAGGCGCTGCGTCAGTTCGCGATCGAAGGGATTCATCGGGTGCCGGGCGCAATGGCCCATTCGCCGTCGATCATGCTGGCCGAAACGTCGCCTTCGTGTTCGATCACCGCGCGGACGGCTTCGGATTTCCCGTCGCGGAACGGGATGGCGATCAGGTCCGCGTGCGCGCCGGGCGAGAGTTCGCCGATTTTGCCGGCGAGGCCGAGGGCGCGCGCGCCGTGGCGCGTGGCCATGTTAAGAATGCGGGACGCGGCGACGCGCGGGTGCGCTTTGGCGAACGCGCGCATTTCGTCGAACATGTTGAGCCGGATGTCCTCCCGGCGGGGCCGCAGCACGGTGGCCAGGCTGTCGCTGCCGAGGCACACATTCACTCCGGCGCGGGCGAGGCGTTCGTAGGGAAACGCCCGATGACGGAAGTAGGCGTGACTGCGCGGGCAGTGGACGACGCTGACATGATGTTTCGCGAGGATCTGAGCGTCGCCGCGGGCGAGGTAATTGACGTGCACAGCCAGGAGGTTTTCGGTCAACCCGTCGCAGCGTTCGAGGTGCCGGACCGGAGAGCCCAGTCCGCAATCGCTCATATCCCGTTCGTTCCTCCGCAGCCAGTGAAACATTTCGCCGCGGGCGCGCGTGAACATTTCGAATTCAAGGTCCGATTCGCTGACGTGAATGGCGAGAGGCCACTGGCGTTCGCGCGCGGTGCGGGCGCTGAGCCGGACGAGTTCGGGCATGGTGGAGTAGGGCGCATGCGGCGAAAGGCCGGCGCGGCAACGGCCGTTCGGCAGCGCTTCGATGCAGCGCAGCGCCTCCTCGAGCACCAGGTGCGGGTTGCGCCGGCAGCGCACGCCGGTCATTTCGATCAACGAAATCACGCGGAGCGGAGTCGCCGTCCACACCTCGGGCAGCAGTTCGGGGACGGCCTCGATGTCGGCCACGGTGGTGGTTCCGGTGCGCAGAAGCATTTTGGCCCCGGTCAGCCAGGACTCGGCGAAGTCCGAGTACGCCCATTCCGCCTTCGCCGCCAGCATCAGTTTGATCCAGTCGGTGAACAGCTTTTGCGGCGGGAGCAGTCCAGCCATGCGGGTGTAGTCGAGGTGGCAATGCGCGTTGACGAGCCCGGGCATGACAATGCTGTCGCCGAGGTCGAGCGTGTCGGCGTCGGACGTGGCGAGGTCCTTCCAGGGACCGACGGCGGCGAAGTGGCTGCCGGCGATCAGGACTGCGCCGTCTTCGATGGGAGGCTGGGAGACGGGCAGGACGATGCGCGAGCGAATGAGGAGACGGCCGGCAGGGGGCGCTTGGGGGAGGATCGGCACGAGGCGGTGACCTCCTGGTTCAAATGGCGGCTTCCTGGCGGCTGCGTTTGGAGCGCGAGGCGACGCGCTGCTTGCGCGCTTTGAGTTTGCTCTGCCGTTTCCGGATCTGCTGCTCGATCTTCTTGAACACCCGGTCAATCGCGGCGTAGAGGTCGCTTTCCTGGTCCGCGGCGAACAGGTCGGGGCCGCGGACGCTCAGACGCACGGAGCAGGAGAACTGCCGTTCGGGAACGCGGGTGTGATCGTGCTCGATTGTGACGCGGGCATCGACAACGCGCTGGTACAGATGCTCCACCTTGTCGAGTTTGGCCATGATGTGATCTTCAATGGCCTTGGTGAGCGTCACATTGTGCGTCGAGAGGATCAGTTTCATGCCCCAATCATGCAATCGCGGTGGGGCAAAATCCAGTCGGGTTTTGGGCAGACGTTCCCTGCGGCTCACAATGCTTGAATCGCCGCAACGGTTTCATTACATCTCCTGCGTGCCAACCAAAGTCGTCGCCGTTGCGAACCAGAAGGGCGGGGTGGGGAAAACCACCACCGCCGTGAACCTGGCGGCATGCGTGGCGGCGGTAGGCAGACGCGTTCTGCTGTTCGATCTCGATCCGCAGGCCAATGCGACCAGCGGCGTCGGGCTCGAGAAGGTCGAAGGCGCCAGCGCGTATCGCCCCCTGCTCGGCGAAGGCACGCTCGCCGAAAAGATCCAGAGCACGGCGTTCGAGCGTCTCAGCATCATCCCCGGCGAAGTAGACCTGTGCGCCGCCGACATCGAGCTCGCGCGTTCGGAGAATCACCTGTTGCGCGTGGCGCAGGCGCTGCAGCCGGTGCTCGACAGCGGCCAGTTCGACGTCGTGTTGATCGATTGTCCGCCGTCGCTGGGCGTCCTGACCTTGAACGCGTTTGCCGCGGCGGACGGGCTTCTGGTGCCGCTGCAGTGCGAGTATTACGCGCTCGAGGGGATCTCGATGCTGAACCGGATCCTGGCGCAACTGCGCGAGAACGGCGTCAATCCGCGGCTCGAACTGCTGGGTGTGGTGATGACGATGTTCGACAGCCGGACGAAGCTGGCGAACCAGGTGGTGAGCGAGGTGCGGGAGCATTTCGGGGATCGGGTGTTCGAGACGATGATCCCGCGGAGCACGCGTCTGGCGGAGGCGCCGAGCTTCGGCAAACCGATTCTGCACTACGACAAGTACAGCAGCGGATCGGCGGCCTACGAGGTGCTGGCGCAGGAGTTCCTGAGCCGGATCGAGAAATGACGCGGAGCGCGGAGCATGGCTCCGCTGCTGGTGAGGCGCTTCAGAATTCAGTCCGAAATCCGACTGGCACCGGGCCCGACCCTGATGTAAGTAAAGGCGGTAACCACCTTGACCAGGTCATGCATGGCACTATGAAGGCATTGTTCACGTTGACAGGAGTTTTTTCTCTGGCTTTTGCGGTTGCGGCGGACGAAGCGCCGCGCGGCACGTTGCTGGAACTGCATTCGTGCGAGGTGTACGCAGGCGGATGCGTCGTGGGAAGCGAAGAATCGTACGCGGGGCGTTACATGCTGCGGGTCTGGGACTTCTCCGGTGGTGAGTTCAACGGGACGGATCTCAAGGGACAGCGGCTCGCCGTCCTGCAGATGTCGGAGGACAACCTCGCAGTGCCGGGTTCGCGGAGCGGGGACGCGGTTGTGTACCTGCCCGAGTCGGCGGATGAGACGCAGCGCAGGGCGTTGCTGGCGTGGCTCCTGTCGAGCCACAAAGACTTCCGGCCCGAACGTCTCGAGACGCGAATTGGATCGCTTGATTTCAAGCGCGACGGTGAGGTTTACCGGTTCCAGGCGGGCGATTGGATCAATGTC
This sequence comes from Verrucomicrobia subdivision 3 bacterium UBA3939, assembly GCA_002385705.1. Lineage (GTDB taxonomy): Bacteria > Verrucomicrobiota > Verrucomicrobiia > Limisphaerales > UBA3939 > UBA3939. Next base: position 101,504 of record DGDZ01000027.1, on the reverse strand, counting down.
GTCACGGGGCCGATGTCGTGTGAAACGACCGCATGCGGCGAGGCGCTGTGGTATGAGCCCCGCACGAGCACCACGTTGTTCACGGTGGCAGTGAATCGCGAGGCGCGGATCCACGAACCGTATTTGAAGCTGGATTGGGCGGACCGGGGCCGGCGCAGCGTGTTTCTCGGGCGTTTCGGCGAACCGGGTTCGGCGCGGGATGTCTATGTGACCATGAACGAGTTCTGCGGGGTTCGCGGCAACGTTTTCTGACACGCGGGGCGAGCGTCCTCGCGAGCCGTCGTGCGATTACTGAATCGGCGAAATGGAAGAAAAGCACCGATCAGAAACAGCCCATGCGACGCAGCAGGAGTAATCCGGCGATTGGATCCTTCGCACAACGGCTCGCGAGGACGCTCGCCCCGCCCTGGGTTGCGTGGACGCGGTCGTAACCGCACCGGTGCGCGAATCGTCCAAGGGATAACTCAGTTCAATTCTTTATGAGTGAGTCCTCTTCGAAAGAAGGCTTTGCCGTATCACGGCGTTCTTTCCTCAAGACATTCGGGACCACGGCGGCTGCGGCGGCGACCGCGCAGGTTGAAACCATTGCCGCCGAGCTGCAACAGGCCAATGCGGAGCGTGTGGTCGGCCCGGGAGCGGTGCCGATCACGCTGCAGATCAATGGGAAGGCTGTGAAGCTGGAACTCGAGCCCCGGGTGACGTTGCTGGACGCGCTGCGCAATCACCTGAGTTATACCGGCGCCAAGGAAGTCTGCGATCGCGCGACCTGCGGGGCCTGCACGGTGCTGGTGGACGATCAACCCGTGTATGCCTGCTCGATGCTGGCGATCGAGGCGCAGGGCAAGGCGATCACGACGGTGGAAGGCCTCGCCGAGAACGGCAGGTTGAGCCCGGTGCAGGAAGCGTTTGTGGATCAGGACGCCCTGATGTGCGGCTATTGCACGCCGGGCTTTGTGATGAGCGTGACGGCGCTGTTGAAACGGAATCCGAAACCGACCGCAGAGGATGTCAAACATGCCTGCGCGGGGAATCTTTGCCGGTGCGGCACGCAGCCGCGCATTTTGCAGGCGGCCCTCAAGGCAGCCGGCGTCCAGACCGCGAGCAAGACGGAGGTGATTTCCTATGCCAGGCTGGCCTGAGAACAGAACCCATATCGGGTCGCACGCCCGGCGTGTGGACGGGCCGGCCAAGGTGACCGGCGCGGCGAAGTATGCGTCCGACGTTCAACCCGAAGGCTGGCTTTACGGGATGATCCTTCGGTCGAGATGGCCCAAAGCGCGGATCCTTTCCATCAACATCGAGAAAGCGAAGCAGGTTCCGGGGATCAAGGCGGTGATCCTGGTGCGGGAAGGCGAGCGGATTGTGCGGTATTACGGGGAAGAACTCGCGGCCGTGGCCGGCACAACGAAGCAGGCGTGTTTGGATGCATTGCGTGCAATCGAGGTCCGGGCCAGGGAACTGCCCTTCGTCGTGAATGAAGAGGACGCGCGCGAGGAGGATTCGCCGCGCGTCTGGGATGAATCACCCAACCTGTCGCGGGCGCGCGACGAATCGCGGGGCGACGTGGACAAGGCGTTCTCGGAAGCGGCGGTTGTGGTGGAAGGGAATTTTTCGACCTCGGTGCAGATTCATCATCCGCTCGAGACGCACGGGAACACGGTGTTGTGGGCGGATGACGGAATTACGTGCTGGGCCTCGACCCAGGGCATCACCAGCGTGCGCAACGGCCTTGCGGGCGCGCTGAGCGTTCCGCAAAGCCAGGTGCGCGTGATCTGCGAATACATGGGCGGCGGTTTCGGCGCGAAACTCGGTTTCGGGGTGGAAGGGGCGCTGGCGGCGCGGCTGTCGCGCGAGGCGAAAGCGCCGGTGAAGCTCATGCTGACGCGGTTCGACCAGTCGCTGGCGGTGGGCAATCGTCCGTCCACGTTCCAGAAGATCCGGCTGGGCGCGGCTTCCGACGGCACGCTGCTCGCCTATGAACTGGACAACTACGGCACGGCGGGAATTGGCGCGGGCGGCGCGACCGAAGGCGGCAGCGGCGATGTGCGGATTCCCGCGCCGTACATTTACCAGGTGCCGAACGTGCGGGCGCGGCAGGCTTCGGTTGCCGTCAACGCCGGGTCGGCGCGCGCGTTTCGCGCTCCATCGCACCCGCCGGCTTCGTTCGGGATGGAATCGATCATGGACGAGCTGGCGGTGAAGCTGAACATGGATCCGCTGGAGCTCAGGATCCTGAACAACAAACCCACATCGCCGAACGCGGGCGATGCACTGGTCCGCCAGATCCGCGAGAAGGAATTCCTGCTGGGCGCCGAACGGTTTGGCTGGAAACAGAAGTATAAGAAACCGGGCAGTTCGCCCGGACCGATCAAGACCGGCGTCGGATGCGCGGCGGCCACATGGGGCGGCGGCGGGCGCGGCACGCGCGCCGAAGCCCAGATCAATCCGGATGGAACGGTCGAAATCCGCTGCGGCACGCAGGACCTGGGAACCGGAACGAAAACGGTTATCGCCGTCATTGCGGCGGATATCTTCGGCCTGAAACCGGAACAGATCCAGGTGCGCGTGGGCGACACGAACTTCCCGCCTTCGGGCGGCAGCGGCGGAAGCACGACCGCGGCGTCGGTATCGCCGGCCATCTACGACGTGTGCACGAAGGCGCTCGGGCAATTGCAGCAACAGACCGGCGTGGCGGACGCGCGCGGCGCGAACTGGGCCGCGGCGTGCAAGAAACTGGGCGTGGATCCGCTGGTGGTCCAGGGTCAGTGGCAACAGGGGCTTTCGTCCAGCGGCGCCGCCGGGGTGCAGTTCGCCGAGGTGGAGGTGGACACCGAGACCGGGTTCGTCAGACTCAAGAAGATCCTTTGCGTTCAGGATTGCGGCCTCGTTGTCAGCAAGCTCACCGCCGAAAGCCAGGTGAACGGCGGCATCATCATGGGCATCGGTTACGCCCTTTACGAAGGCCGCGTCATGGACCGCAACACCGGCGTCGTGCTCAATCCCAATTTCGAGACCTACAAACTCCCCGGCATCGCCGACATCCCGGAGATTGAAATCATTCTGCTCGACATGCCCGAGCGCGGCGTGATCGGGATCGGCGAACCGGTCACGATTCCGACAGCGGCGGCGATTGCCAACGCCGTGGCGAACGCCATCGGCGTGCGGGTGAACAGCCTGCCGATCACGCCGGAGAAAGTGCTTGCCGCGCTGGGCAAAGTGACAACCGCATGAAAGCCTTCGAATACGCCACAGCCCTGACACCCGCGAGCGCGCGCGAACTCGTGGCCGACGGCGGCGCGTATCTCGCCGGCGGCAACGACCTGCTCAACATGATGAAGGACCACCTCGTCGAACCGACGCGGCTGGTGAACATCAAGTCGCTTCCCGGGCTCAATCGCATCCAGCCCGGCCCTCAGACCTGGACGCTGGGCGCGCTGGTCACGGTTGCCGAGATCGAGGACCACGCGGAACTGAAGAAGACGTTCCCGGGGTTGCAGCAGGCGGCGGCCGAAGCGGCGTCGCGGCAGATCCGGAACGTGGCGACGCTGGGCGGCAACCTGGCCCAGCACTCCCGCTGCTGGTACTTCCGGCATCGCGACACCCTGTGCCTGAAGAAGGGCGGGGACACCTGTTATGCGCGGCACGGCGAGAACAAGTATCATTCGTTGTTCACCGGCAACACGTGCATCAGCCCGGTGGTGTCGAACCTCGCCGTGGCGCTGGCGGTTCTGGACGCGACAGTCGTGGTGGATCGCGAGGGCAAGGAAATGCGGATGACCATCCCGGAGTTCTACGCGAAAGCGTGGGACAACCCCATGGCGCACAATTCGCTAAGCCCGGGGGATCTCATTCTTCGCGTGGAAATCCCGGTGCAGAACCGCCGGAGCGCGTATCAACAGATCAGCGAGAAAGCGTCATTTGACTGGGCGCTGGTCAGTTGCGCGGCGTCGGCGCGAGTGGAAGGCGGCAAAGTGACCCAGGCGCGCATTGCGCTGGGCTCGATTTCGCCCGTGCCGCACCTGGTGAAGGCGGCCAACGATTTCCTGGAAGGAAAGGAATTGAACGAGGAAACGGCGGGGCAGGCGGCCGAGCTGATGCTGCAACGGGCCCGACCGCAGCGGCACAACGGTTACAAGATCCCGATGGCGCGGGCGCTGATCCGCCGGACCCTGCTGCAACTCATTGCGTGATTATGAAGCCCGACAATGTCTGCCGCCATCTCCGCACGAAGAAGATGTTCATCCCCGCCGAGGCGGACCAGGTGTTCTCGGTCGAGGACGGCCATTTCACGCACAGCGGTCATTGCTGGTGCAACAAGACCTGCAGCGAAGTGGGGTTTGACGACCGTCAGGTGAGCGTGCAGCTCTGCAATCCGTCGAGATCCTGCTTCGAGGAGTAAGCAAGGGCTGTTTACAGGGAACTCCGCTTTCGGCGCCGGGTCTTAACCCTCATCTATTGGCTGTCAACCAGCCGTTTTCCCACCGCTTTGCGCGCCCGCTCTTCCCCGGCTCCGGGACAATTCCGCGCGCATATGCGACAGGAATTGTCCTGCCGGAATTGCCAAGTGCCTCATGGTCTGATGCTTGCAAAATTCCGCCTTTCTGACCTCGGGACAATTCTGCGCGCATATGCGACAAGAATTGTCCCGGAGTGCTTCCCTGCCTCGACTGTGCAATTCACCGCAAGGAAATGACAAGGGAGGGTTAGTCGCCGGAGGGCAGGATGGGCCAGAGTCTGGCCGTGAGCATGAACGACCAGAGCAATGTTCAGTGCGACGTCTGTCCGCTGAGCCGGGTCCAGGAGGGTGTGGCCGTGCGGATCCGGCAATTGTGCGCCAGCCCTGAGGTGCAGTGCCGGCTTCGGGAGATCGGTTTGCGTGAGGACCAGGTCGTGAAGCTCATCACCAGCCGCAACAATTTCATCTGCCAGGTGTGCAATGCGCGTCTGGCTCTCAGCGAGCAAATCGCGCAGATGATCCTGGTCGAACCGGTGTTGCAGCCCGTTCGGATTTGAGTATAGGGGCGCAACCTCAACTGGAACTCGCCAGCTTCGCCGGGCGGTCCTTCGCCAGAAACGCCCGCACCATTTTTTCCAGCGTGTCAATCCACAGCGGATGCTCGTTCAGGCAGGGGATCTGCGTGAACTCCTGTCCGCCTGAAGAGAGGAACGTTTCCTTCCCGCGCATGCCGATTTCTTCGAGGGTTTCCAGGCAATCGGAGACGAAGGCGGGGCAGATGACGAGCATGCGTTTGATGCCGGCTTTGGCGAGCCGTTCGAGTTCCCGGTCGGTGTAGGGCGTGAGCCAGGGATCCTTGCCCAGACGCGATTGAAACGAGACCGACCATTTGGCGGCGGGCACGCCCGCGATCCTCACGAATTCCTCCGCCGTGCGGAAGCACTGGTGCCGGTAACAGAACTGATGAGCCTTGCTCGGGACATGGCAGCAGTCGTTCACCTTGAGGCAATGTGAGCCGGTCGGGTCCGACTTGCAGATCTGCCGTTCCGGCACGCCATGGAAGCTGAAGAGGAGATGATCGTAGGGTCGGGCGAGGTACTCGCTTGCGCTGGCGACGAGCGCGTTCAGGTAATCCGGCGCGTCGCCGTAGGGCGGCTGCACGGTGACGCGCATCTGCGGGGCGATCTTCGGCGCGACTTCCTGGACGCGCACGACCGCCGTTTCGTAGCTCGACATCGCGTAGTGCGGGAACAGCGGAATCAGGAGCAGATCGTCCACTCCGCGCCGGGCGAGGCGGCGGATCACGTCCGGGATGCTCGGGTTCTGATACCGCATGGCGAGTTCGACGGGAACCGTCACGCGTTTCTGGAGGAGGGCCTGCACGTTGCGGCTCGTGATGATCAGCGGGGAACCTTCCTTCGTCCAGATGGACTGGTAGGCATGGGCCGATTCCTTCGGGCGTTTGATCAGGATCATGCCGACGATGAACCGCCGCATCGGCCAGGAAACGTCCATGACCCGGCCGTCCATGAGGAACTCATTGAGATAACGCCGCACGTCGGGGACGGACGGCGAATCGGGCGAACCGAGGTTGACCAGGAGAACGGCTTTGCTCATGCGTGGACGGTCTGTGCGGATGTGGATTTCAGAAATGCTTCGACGCGGTCGGCGACGTTACAGCCGGAGACGATGGAATCGCTCAGCGAAATGCCGTCGCGATAGTGTCCGGCGAGGAAGAATCCGCGCGCTTTCGTTTCAATGGCGTTCATCAGGTCGCGGAATTTGCCGTAGCCGACGTTGTATTGAGGAATGGCCTGCCGATAGAGGACGCTGTGCCGGAAGGTGGGTTTGCCCCGCACGCCCAGGAGCACGCGGAGGTCCTCGCAGGTGAGGTCGTAGAGCTTTTCGGGCGGCAACAACGCCAGGTCCGGGTGACGTTCGCCGCCGACGTAGCTGGTCAGGGTGATGTGTCCCTCGGGCGCGCGATTCGGAAAGAGCGACGATGAAAAGATCGTGCCCAGGATGTTGAAGCCTTCGATTTTCGGAATCAGCATGCCGAATCCCTCGCACGGATGGGTCACGTCCTCGCGCCGGAACCCGAGCACGACGCTGGCCACGGGCGGGTAGCGGATTTCTCCGAGCGTGGTCAGTTCGATTCGTTCTCCGCCGGCAAGGCGCACGGTTAATTTGGCCAGGCGCGGTGCCGTGCCGCAGAAGATGACGCTGGAGTGCATGGCGGGCGGGCTGTCGGCAGTCGCCACCCGCCAGCCGTCGGCCGTTTGCGTGAGTTCCGTTACGGTTGTGTTGAACTGCAGCGCGTCGCCGAGGGCGGCGGCCAATCCGTCCGGCAGAACCTGGAGGCCTTCGTCGAACGAGAACTTCGGCGCGCGGTCCTTGGCAACTTCGCCGCGGCGTTTCCGTTCTCGCGCGCCGAAGATCTGGCCCTTGATCATCGAGCCGTAGCGATCCTCGAGCGCCTTGAGTTTGGGAAAGGCGTGCGTGACGGAGAGTTTGCAGGGGTCTCCGGCGTAAATCCCCGCCACCAACGCGTCGATGGCGTGATCGAGGAACTCCTGGTTGAAGCGGCGGACGACGAACTGGGCGATGCTTTCCTCGACGCCGTCCCGTCGGCGGGGCACGAAGGGTTCGCGGAGGACGGCGAGCTTGGCTTTGACGGAAAACAGTTCGGTAGTGAAGAAGCCCAGAGGCGAACCGGGCATCGCGATGGGGCGTTTACAGCGGACGACGTAACGCGCTTCCGCGCGCGGATGGGGATCCATCCGGCGGCTCTGGAGTCCGGCATCGATGACGAGTTGCCGGACTTTCGGGGAGGTTTCCAGGAGTGTGTTCGGGCCGAACTCGGCGAGATACCCGTTCTGGCGGATGGAGCGAATGACGCCGCCGGCGCGATTGCTCGCTTCGTACACGATGACCGGGATGCCTTTGCGTTTGAGATAGAACGCGGCGGTCAATCCGGTGATCCCGGCTCCGATGACAGCAACCGGTTTCATGCCTGTCCGCCCTCGTTGAATGTCTGGTGTTGGATGTTGGATGTTGAACGTTTCGCGCAGTGCAAAGCAGCACTCCTTTCAAATGGTTTTCGAATGCCTGCGTTCGCTCATGGGCGCGAGCGTGTTGTCGAAACACATGGCGACGTTCCGGATGAACAGCCGGCCGGCGTCGGTGACTTCGAGTCCGCCGGGAACGAACCGCACGAGGCCGTCCTGTTCCATGGGTTCGAGCGCCGCCAGTTCCTTCGCGAAGTACTCTTCGAAGGTGACGCCGAGTTTTTGCGACATGGCCTGGTAATCCAGCGACAGATCGCACATGACGCGCATGATGGTTTCGCGCCGGATGCGGTCGTCTTCGGTGACGAAGTAAGCGCGGTGGAGGGGCACGCGGCCTTCATCGAGGGCCGCCTGGTATTTCGGCAGTTCCTTTTCGTTCTGCCAGTAGGCCTCGGGGATCTGCGAGATGCTGGACATGCCGAAGGCGTAGATATCGGCGCCGGCGCGGGTGCTGTAGCCCTGGAAATTCCGCTGCAACTGTTTGTTTCGCTGGGCCACCGCCAGCTCGTCCTCGGGCCGCGCGAAGTGGTCCATGCCGATGTACACGTAGCGGTCGTTGGCGGTGAGTTTTTCGATGACGAGCTTGAGGACCTGGAGTTTGGTTTCCGGCGCGGGCAGGACCTTGTCTTCGAGAATTCTCTGCGCGGGTTTGATCCAGGGCACGTGGGCGTAGCTGAAGACGGCCAGGCGATCGGGGTTCATTTCGAGCACGATATCGAGCGTTTCGTTGAACGACTCGGGTGTCTGGTGGGGAAGCCCGTAGATGAGGTCGAGGTTGATCGACTTGAACCCCAGCTCGCGCATCCAGTCGATGGCCTGTTGGGTGATCTCGCGCGGCTGGATGCGGTGAACGGCCCGCTGGACCTCGGGGTTGAAGTCCTGCACGCCCATGGACGCGCGGTTGAAGCCGATCTCGCGCAACGCCGCCATGTGATCGCGGGTGAGGCGGCGCGGGTCCACTTCGACGCCGGCTTCGATGTCGGGCGAGAAGTCGAAGTGCTCGTGAATGATGGCGCCGAGCCGGCGGATTTCGTCCGGGCGGAGGAAGGTGGGTGAGCCGCCGCCGAAGTGCAGTTGCACGACTTTGCGGTCGGGGTTGAGGCGATGCGCCATGAGCGCGACTTCACGCCCGAGGTACTCCACGTATTCGCGTCCTTTGTCGTGGTTGAGGGTGATGACGGTGGTGCAGCCGCAGAACCAGCAGAGCGTTTCGCAGAAAGGGATGTGAAAGTAGAGCGAGAGGTCGCGCGGCGAGCGGTTGTTGGCTTCGATGCGCTCGGACAGTTGCTCCCAGGTGACGCCCTCGGTGAATTTCGTCGCCGGGGGATAGCTGGTGTACCGCGGTCCGGGAACGTTGTACTTCCGAACCAGGTTGAGATCGACTTCCAACGTTTTCATTTGAAGTTCCGGACCGTTTCGATCATGGCGGAAATATTCTCCAGCTTCGCCTGCGGCGTCAAACCGTGGCCCAGGTTGAAGATATGGCCGGGCCGGCCGCGCATGGCTTCGAGCACGGCGGCCGTCTCGCGCCGCACGATGTCCGGTGAGCTGTCGCTCAACAGGGCCGGCGCGAGGTTTCCCTGGAGGGCGATGCGTTCCGGAACCCGCTTGCGAACGTCGCTCAGCGTCACCTGCCAATCGACACCCAGCACGTCGGCGCCGGTCGCGGCAAGGTCGTTCCAATTGCCGTGAGTTCCCAGGGAGAAGACGATGACCGGCGTGGATCGCGCGTCGTCGGTTGTCCGGAGTTCCGCGATGATGTCGCGCATCCATCGGCCGGACGCCTCCTGAAATTCGGCCGGCGGCAGATGACCGCCGTGGCTGTCGAAGAGTTGCAGAGCGTCCACGCCGGCGCGCGCCTGCATCCGCAGGTAGTCGGTGATCGCGCGTGTCAGTTTCTCGGCCAGGGCGTGATACGCCTTGCGATCCTCCCGGAACAGCGCAAGTGCGCGCGTGCAGTTCGCCGCGCTGCCGCCTTCCATCATGAAGGTGGCCAGGGTCCAGGGTGAGCCGGAGAATCCGATCAGCGCAGTGTGCTCACCCAGTTCCGCGCGCAGTCTTTTCAACGCTGCATCGACATACGCCAACCGCTCGCAGACGCGTTCGACCTGGAGCTTGTCGATATCGCTGCGGTTCCCGATGGCGAAATCCATGACCACGCCGCCGCCGGTGTCGCGAAAGCGATAGGCCTGGCCCATGGCTTCCGGGATGACAAGGATGTCGCTGAACAGGATGGCCGCGTCGAAGCCGAAACGGTGCACCGGTTGAAGGGTGACTTCGACGGCGAGATCGGGGTTCTGGACGAGTTCGATGAAGGAGTATTTCTCCTTGAGCTTGCGGTATTCAGGCAGCGCGCGTCCGGCCTGGCGCATGAGCCAGACGGGGGGCCGGTCCACGGGTTGGCAACGGCACGCGTTCACGAATCGCTGGCGGCTGGCCAGCGTTGTCGAGCCGGTGGCTGAGGTTTGAGTTGCGTTCATCGAACTTTGTGTTGCGGCGGCCGTTCGGGTGTCGAGGGGCAGCTCGAGTCGCGGGCCGGTGCGCATTCAAACTGCCCGGTTCCATTCGATTTATCCACCCCTTTTCGGGGCAGGGCGGCGACAAGAAACGGCGAGTTTCCGGCAAAAAATGCGTAAGGGACGCGCTGGGAATTCCTGAAAATGGCGACACCATGAATGGACCCTGTTCCGCGGTGGCGGGAGGGGCGACTAGAGAGATCACCACAGGACCATCAATGAACGGAAAACTCAGCACACTCGCGTTGCATGCGGGGCAGAAGCCGGATCCGACGACCGGATCGCGCGCGGTGCCGATCTATCAAACGACCTCCTACGTGTTCAGGAGCACGGAACACGCGGCGAATCTGTTCGCCCTGAAAGAGTTTGGGAACATCTACACGCGGTTGATGAACCCGACGACGGACGTGCTGGAGCAGCGGGTGGCGGCGATTGAAGGCGGGACGGGCGCGCTGGCGGTGGCTTCGGGCCAGGCGGCGATCACATACGCGTTGCTGGGGATCACGCGGCTGGGCGACGAGATTGTCGCCGGGAACAATCTTTATGGGGGCACCTATCAGCTTTTCAACCACACGTTCCCGAAGCTGGGCAGGAGGGTGAAATTTGTGGAATCGCGGAACCCGGAGGCATTCCGTCAGGCCATCACGCCGGCGACGCGCGCGCTGTATGTGGAGACGATCGGCAATCCGAAACTCGACGTTCCGGACTTCGAGGCGCTGGCAGCGATTGCGCACGAGGCGGGCATTCCGCTGGTGGTGGACAACACGGTCGGTGTGGGGCTCGTTCGTCCGATTGATTACGGCGCGGACATCATCGTTGGTTCCGCGACCAAGTATATTGGCGGCCACGGCACCAGCCTGGGCGGGGTGATCGTGGATTCCGGCCGGTTCCGGTGGAACAACGGCAAGTTCCCGGAGTTCACGGAGCCGGACCCGAGCTATCACGGGATCGTTTACTGGGACGCGCTGAGCAACGTGCCGGGGATGGGGAACGTGGCGTTTATTTTGAAGATCCGGGTGACATGGCTGCGCGACACGGGTGCCGCGCTGAGCCCGTTCAACGCGCATGAACTGCTGCTCGGGATCGAGACGCTGCCCTTGCGCCAGCAGCGGCATTCGGCGAATGCGCTCGAGATCGCGCGATGGCTCGAAGCCCATCCGCTCGTCACCTGGGTGACGTATCCCGGTCTGCCTTCTGATCCCGGCCATGCGGTCGCCGCCAAATACCTCAAGAACGGGTTCGGCGGCCTCATCGGCTTTGGCATCAAAGGCGGGCTCAAAGCCGGGGAGAAGTTCATCAACTCGGTCAAACTCCTGTCACACCTCGCCAACATAGGCGATGCCAAGAGCCTGGTCATCCATCCGGCGTCCACCACGCACCAGCAGTTGACGGAAGCGGAGCAGAAGGAAACGGGGGTGACGCCCGATTACATTCGCCTCTCGATCGGGCTTGAGGACGTTGAGGACATCAAGGCGGACATCGATCAGGCGCTGGCGGCGTCGCAGGGGTAGGTTTCCCTGGATCGGAACGGATGCCTGCATCGGAGGACATGAATCGGGACGCGTTCGCGAGCAGCGACAGCGTGCGAACGAATGGGCCGTTGCGTCACGCGCAGTACGTCACGCTGGACGAGCCGCTCGAGCTGGAGCTGGGCGGCGTTCTGCCCCGGGTGACGGTGGCGTACGAGACCTATGGGACCCTCGCGGATGCGCGGGACAACGTTGTTCTGATCTGCCACGCGATCAGCGGCGATTCGCATGTGGCGCGGCACGATGCGAACGACGAGCCCGGGTGGTGGGATATCATGGTGGGCCCGGGCAAACCGGTGGACACGAACCGGTATTATGTGATCTGCCCGAACATTCTGGGCGGTTGCCGCGGCACGACCGGGCCGGGCAGCATCAATCCCGAAACCGGCATGCCTTACGGGAGCGATTTCCCGACCATCACGATCCGCGACATGGTAGAAGTGCAGCGCCGGCTCCTCGATCATCTGGGCATTGAACGGCTCCTTGCGGTTGTCGGCGGTTCCATTGGCGGCCATCAGGCGTTGTCGTGGAACGTGCACTACCCCGAACGCGTTCAGGGGACGGTTCTGCTGGCGACGTCGCCGAGGTTGAACAGCCAGGCGCTGGCGTTTGACGTGGTGGGGCGCAACGCCATTCTGCGCGATCCGCATTTCCACGGCGGCCAGTATTATGACAAGCCGGAGGGACCGATCGTGGGCCTCGCGTTGGCACGGATGATCGGACACATCACGTATCTGTCGCGGGAGGCGATGACCCGGAAGTTCGAGGCCGATCGCCTGAAGCCGAGGGAGGTGGCCACCGAGTTCGAAAAGACGTTCTCGGTCGGGTCGTATCTCGGATATCAGGCCATGCGGTTTGTCGAGCGGTTCGACGCGAACAGTTACGTGACGCTGTCGCTGGCGATGGATTTGTTTGACCTGGGCGCGACGCCGGAGCAACTGGCCGCCACGCTGGCGCGGACGCGTTCCCGCTGGCTGGTCCTGAGTTTTTCGAGTGACTGGCTGTTTCCGCCGGAACAATCGCGCGACATTGTGGACGCCCTGGTTGCGAATGCTGCTCCGGTCAGCTACTGCAACGTCCAGAGCACGTGCGGCCATGACGCGTTTCTCCTGCCGGACGACCTCGAGACATACGGCGAGATGACGCGCGCGTTCCTGAGGAACCTCGAGTCGGCGGGAAAAGGAGAGCAACCGACCGGTTCGTCCGGCGCCGAGGCGCTTCCTCCCGAGCGACGTCTGGTTTACGACAGGATCGCGGAACTGATTCCGCCGAGCGCGAGCGTGCTCGATCTGGGCTGCGGCACGGGCCGGCTCCTTGCGCGGCTCAAGCAAAACGGCTCACGCCGGCTCGTCGGAATTGAACTGGACGAGGAGAAGGTCCTGGGCGCGGTGCGGCGCGACCTGGACGTGATTCACGCCGATCTCAACAAGGGATTGGGCCCGTTCAGAGACCGCGAGTTTGATTGCGTGGTTTTGTCGCAGACGCTCCAGGCTGTGGAGAACGTGCAGGGAGTGATTGCGGACATGCTTCGCGTCGGCCGCACCTGCATCGTGAGTTTTCCGAATCTGGCGTATCACCCCCTTCGAAGGAAGCTCGCGGAGGAAGGGCGTGCGCCCCGCGCGTACGGCTGGCTGAGGGACAGATGGTACGACACGCGGGACATCCGCTTCTTTTCGATCGCCGATTTCGAGGATTTCTGCCGCGACAAGGGGGTGCGAATTGATCGCCGGATCGCGTTGAACACGGAGCGGGGCGTCGAAGTGACCGACGATCCGAACCTCAAGGCCGACCTCGCGATTTTTGTGATCAGCTCGCCTGTGCCCGGCCGGGAAGGCTGATCCGGGCCGACTTCGCTCGCCATTGGTCAGGACCAGAATTCCTACAGTTGTCGATGTTGTTGACTGATGATGTATCCTGTTGTCCGTCAGTCAGTTGTGATGCAGTTCGTCGACTTTTATTCTGCGCCGTTTACAACTCGCGCAACGGGCGGGATGCGGCTATGTTCAGCCATGAACTGCGGACCCCGGGTTCGAGAAACGAGGGCCGGTGTTGGGCGCGGTTCGTAAAATCAGTGCAGTAATCTGACAACATCTTTTGCTTCGTAATCCCGGTTACCGGGCTTCCGACTGTTCACTGAGTTCTGAGACGGCTTTTTTATGAGTTCAACAAATGGCAGGACGAAAACGTTGTTACGGCGGCGGCGCTCCCATGCGCTGAAGCCGGTGGAAATACGCGGGATGCGGCTTGAGGATCTCTCGGCCGTGTTCGCGCTGGGACAGAGGCTTTTCACCGCGGAGGATCTCCCGACGTTGTATCGGTCATGGGACGATGACGAGGTGATGCAGCTTTTCTCGTCGGACGAGGAGACGTGCCTGGTGGCGGAGCGGGACGGGCGGATTGTTGGATTTGCGCTGGGTTGCGTGATGGAGAAGCGGCGCAGCGCGTGGCGCTATGGCTGGCTGGAGTGGCTCGGTGTGGATCCCGCGTTCAAGCGGCATGGCGTGGCAACACGTCTGGTGAACCATCTGACCGCGCGGTTCATCGAGGCGGATGCGCGCATCATGCTCGTGGACACCGACGAGGACAACCTGGACGCCATCGCGTTCTTCCGGAAAAACGGGTTCGGGCAGGAATTGCGCCACGTGTACCTGTCGCGCAACCTGGACGATCATCCCAAGGCGATCGAGCGAAGGAAGGTGTCACGGAACGGCGACTAGCTGGAAACGTCATTCCTTCAACGCATCGCTGAATCCGAAAGCATCGAGGAACTCGCCGGAGCCGGCGCGAATGCAGATGCGCCGGCGCGAAAACGGATCGACGTAGCTGAGTTCGATGGCGCGCAGTCCCAGTCCGCGCGGATCCGCGCGCCCGTACAGCTCGTCCCCGACAATCGGCAGTCCGTTCGCTGCGAGGTGGACGCGGATCTGATGCGTGCGTCCGGTGAAGGGGCGGGCTTCGAGCAGGCATGTTCCGGGTCCTTTCCGCAGCAATCGGAAGGTGGTCTCGGCCGGTTTGCCATGGCGCGGATCGATCTTCATCAGGCCGTGTCGTTTCGGGTCCGGGCCCAGTTTCGATCGGCAGGTCCATTCGTTCGATTCTGGAGCGCCTTCGACCACGGCCAGGTAGAGTTTGTTCATCCGGCGGTTTTCGAACAGTTGGCTGTAGGCGCGCACGGCGCCGGGGCTTTTCGCGAGCAACAGGACACCGGTGGTTTCGGCGTCGAGCCGGTGAACGAAGCGCAGGTATTTGAGGTTGCGCGAGCGCGCCCAGAAATCGCGGGCGGCGATGGAAGAGGTCAGGGCCGCCTGGAGGTTGCGAGTGGTCTTCTGCCACGAGAAGGGAACCAGCATCCAGCCGGGCGGCTTGTCGATGGCGATCACCGAGCGATCCTCGTACAGGATCGGGATGATCTCGCCCGTGGGCAGTTCGATGTGGGAGGGCGCGGGCACTGTTTATGGGCCGGCGTTCACGATCTCGGACGGATCGTCGAAAACACGCCACAGGGCGGCGGGCAGACCGCGGAACAGCGCGCGATACCGTTCCGCGTCGGCGGATTCGCCGGTCACGTTGCGAATCAGGATGCGTTTGACCTGCTTCGGATGCTTCTTCGCCAGCGCGGCGAACGCTTCCGGGTCGCGTTCGCCTGAATCGCCCACGAGAACGAACTCCCTGTCCGGGAATTGCTCAATCAGCCGTTCGACTTCCGCTGTCTTGTACTTCTGCGGGTTCTGAAACAGGTTGAAGAAATCGTCGTCCTTGAATCGAAAGTTCTTCAGGACAAACACGCCCGGCGGGAAGTTGTTGGTTTCGACGAAGGCAGCCAGGGGCCGATAGAGTTGCCATGGGCTGGCGGAGAGGTAGAAGAACTGCGGCTGCGCCTTCTCCGACCAGGCGCGATAGACGGCCGCCATGCCGTCCACGGGCCGGAAGGGGGCAAGGAATGTGTTGCGCAACAGGGCGCGGCGATTGCGCACCTCCGTGACCTTGATCGTGTCGTCGATGTCGGACACGACGATCCAGCCGGAGCGATTGAAAACGGAAATCACGCCGTTGAATTCGCGGGTGTCGCGTTCGGGGAGGACAGCGTGGAACCGAAGTTGTCCGAGCGCATTGGTTTCGCTTCGCAGCAGGCGCTCGAAATCCCTGGTGGAGAACCGGAATGTTCCCTTGAAATGGCCGTTGGGCTGGGATCGATCGAGGTGCAGCCGATGTTCGCCGAGTTGAACGATGATGCGTTTGCCGCGTTCGTTATCGACCAGGAACAACCGCGCGCGCTCGGCGAAGAGGGCGGATTCGGTCTCGGAGAGTTCGACGTCGGCGAGATCGAGTGTCCGCCGAAGCAGGGCGATGCCGAGCCGTCCTTGTTCGGGTTCGAAGATGCAGCCGGTGATTTCGATCTGCCAGCCTTTGTTGTTGGCGAGCTCGGAGGCCACCGCGGGGAAGAACAGGATTTCCTCGTCCGAAGACACATCGGAAATCTGGGCCGAAGCCGCCGGCAGGGCGAAGGCCAGGGCGCAGAGGATCGCGACAGGCGGGACGCGGATTTGCATGGGCGCAAGTTATGGCCCGGATGGCGGGCGAAACAAGGTGTTTTGTGCGACCTTCGCCGTTGACGCGTTTGCAGCAGAATCCCAGGATTGACCGTCCCGAGAACCCGAAACCGTTCACAATGTGAAGCCTCAACTTTTCATCTGTGCGGTGGGATCGAACCTGTGTCTCTCCATGTGTTTGGGCTTTGGCGGTGAGTGCATTCGTTTGAAGTGCGAGACCATCCTGTGCAGTTGCATTGCATGACGAATGAGTTTGTTGTGAATTGTGTGGTGTCCTTTCGGAAGAGCCTTGCTGCTGAATCACTGGGGTGAATTGGGAACGGGCAGCAAATCCCGGGACGCGTGAGAATACCCTTATGCCGCTCCTACGGAGCTCAGGTTCCTGCTCCTGCGAGGCCCGGGTTCGCGCTCCTATGGAGCGCGGTTTGTTGTCTCCGGCGCTATTTCGGCGTGCGCCTGCTGGATTTCAGAGATGAGCTGATTGCGCAATGCCAGCAGCCGGCGCGCGGCGATGGGGGCGCGCAGGAGGACGAGGGTGTTGCGCACGCCTTCGGCGAGGCGGCGCAGTTCGCGCAGATAGTAGTGCGCCAGCAGACCGGCGGGCGGAAGCGACAGCGCATACCACAGGCTCACCGGCCAGCCGAAAAGGCTGTGCACGATGGCGACAAAAACGGCATACCAGAATGTGAAGGCGGTAATTCCGACGAGAATGGCCGTAGTCGCCGCCTGCGCCTTGCGCCTGCCGGGTTCGGCGAATTTCTCCTTTGCCCATGCGATCAGCATGTAGGGCAGGAGGCGATGCGCCCAGCCGTAGAGCGCGACCGGCGCTCCCAGCAACGCCAGCAGCGCTGACCCGATCGAGCGGGCCACGAGATCGCGGCGGCCCGGTGCGCGGGCGAGCCACTCGTCCGACAGTTGAAGCCGGGCGAGCCGGCGTTCGTAGAAGTCGAGTCTCGCCGCGAATGCCGCCGCGCGTTCCGGTTGGGTGCGATACACGTGGTCCACTGCGGCGGAGATCTGCCGGGTGATCAGGAGTTCCTCCATCGCGGGCGACACCGCTTCCCGAGGGATGCGGTTTGCAATGACCAGGCGGTCGAAGTACAGCCGCTTTACGCCTTCCACCACGCGCGTCTGTTCCAATTCGGGAATGTGGAGGATGAGAGACTGGATGCGTTTCTCGATTTCGGCAGTGAGCCTCTGGATGCATTCCTTGCGGCGGTCCTCGTAGCCCTCGAGGAAGTCCCCCGCGCGGATGGGCTCGCCGAAGCTCGCCAGCACGTCGCTGCGATAGCGTTCCTTGGCCGAATACGTGAGCCCGACCGGCACGATCTGCAATCCGAGCTTTCCGCCGTGCCGCTGCTCAATTTCGAGCGCCATGCGCGCCGCGCCGGTCTTGACCTCCTTCAGGCGGGAGTCGTCGTAGGTGATGCCTTCGGGAAAGATGCCGATGGCTTCGCCGCGCTCGAGCACGCGAAAGCAGGCTTCGAACGTGTCGGCAACGGTGCGCATCGCGCGGGCGTTGTCGCGGACGCGGTTGATGGGGATCACGCCGCAGCGGGAAAGGATCCAGCGCAGCGGCGGGATCCGGAACAACTGGACGGTGGCGACGAAGTTGACCTTGCGGGGAACGGACGCGCCGATGACGAAGGAATCGGTGAGCGAGCCTGGATGATTCGAGGTGAACAGGACAGGACCGGCATGTGGAACACGGTCGGCGTTGAACCGGTCGATGCGGCGGAAATAGAAGCCGAGCGCCAGCCCGACGAGCCAGCGCATGAACCAGTAGAGTCCAGTGAAACGCGCGTTCACGGTCAACGTGTCGCGAGCGCCCCGAAACGTTCGCAACAGGCGGCGCAGATGTCGAAGGCGGCCCGCGGCCGGCCCAGAGCCCGCGTTGCCTTCGCCATGTCGGCGAGCTTCTTCGACCCGAGCAATGGTTGGATCCTGTAAGGCAGGTCTTCGACGCGATTCACCCTGGCAGCGGCGCCGCGTTCGAGGAGGAAATCGCTGTTGGCCGCTTCCTGCCCGGGAATCGGGCTCAGGATGAACAAGGGTTTGCCCATGGCAAGGGCCGCAGGTTAAACCGCCCGGTTTCGAGATCACCAGGTCGGCAATGCTCATGAGTTCATGCATGTTCGAGACGAAGCCGAGGACGTGGGTCGGATGCTTGCGGTCCTGCGTTGCGAGCTCGCGTCGAAGGTCCTCGTTGCGGCCGGCGACCACCACGGTCTGGAATGGTTTGGTCACTTTGTCGAGCGCCGCGACGATTTCCTGGACCGGTCCCATGCCGAAGCCGCCGCTCAGGACCAGCAGGGTGGGGAGGTCGTCGCGCAGTCCCATGGCTTTGCGCACCCGCGCGGGGGCCGGTGGCGAGGAGAAGCGCGTGGAAACGGGAATGCCGGTGGCGAGGACCGATTCAGCAGGGGCGCCGCGAGCGACCAGGCGAACCCCGGTCTCTTCCGCGGCGACGCAATAGAGGTCCACACAAGGATCCATCCAGAGGGCGTGCGCTTCGAAGTCGGTGACGACACTGACGACGGCGGGTTGCGGGGATTTTGCGTCGCGTCGCAGGCGTCCGAGTATTTCGAGGGGCATGTAGTGGGTGCAGAGGACGATGTCGGGAGAGAACTTCCGGAGGTAGCGCTTGAAGCGCAGGCGCGAGCTGCCGGGGATCGCGCGTTTCAGGCGATTCAGCAAGCGCGCTGTTTTCAAGTTATCGGTGGTTTTGAAGAGCAATCCCCAGAGTTCCGGCGCGTGTTCCACCAGTTGAACATAGCCGTTGGAATGCATCTTCCGGTGGAGTGGCGAGAAGAACGTGAGCACATCGAGCCGTTCGATCACGTCGTTGGGGCGGGAAACCTGCCAGGCCTCGTGGAGTGCGGCGGCGGCCGCCAGATGCCCTCCGCCGGCGGTGACAGTGGCAATCAAAACCCTCATGGGCGGGAACCTTGCCGAAGGGGCGTGTGTTTGAGAAGCAAAAAGCCTTGTAGTGGAGGATGACGGGCGTGGGCCATCTATCCTGCTCCCTGACAGCGCGTTGCGCCAGGACGGCAGGGGACGCTCCATTCGCGAAGCCACGCGTGTCGCTCTCATTCAGGCCCAAAAATGAATGGCAGGAAGATGGAGCCGGACTCTGTGCAGCCCGAGTATGTCGAGGAAGAAAGTTCACTTTGATGACGGCTGTTGCGAGCCGCAATGGGAAGGAGGGCCTCGACCATTTCAGTTCCTGCAGCAGATGTTGAATTGGATGCAATGAGCCGGGAACTGGAGCCAGCTGTCGGATTTGAACCGACGACCGACGGTTTACAAAACCGTTGCTCTACCGCTGAGCTAAGCTGGCCCGGGGACTGACGCGGAAAGCCCGCGACAGGCGTCCGAATACAGAACGCGGTTCTGTTGGTTTCGTCAAGCCGGCGTCAACGACTTTGCTACTTGCCGGCTTCGATGTTTCTCGTTACGGTATGGAGCAATTCAGTCAGACGCCCTTATGAAAGCTCGAGGCTCACGTCCGGGTCGGGTGAGATGTGCCTTCACTCTGGTCGAACTCCTTGTGGTCATCGCAGTGATAGCGATTCTCGCGGCGATGCTGCTTCCCGCATTAAGCAAGGCGAAGGATAAAGCGCAGAGCGCCACGGACCTGGGCAATATGAAGCAGGTGGTCCTGGCGGCATTGCTGTACGCCACGGACAATCAGGATTATTTTCCGCACCCGACGTGGGGCACGATTCCGGACGGGCCTAACGGGTGGTTGTATGCGACGCGGATAAACGGGGTGGCCATTCCGAATGCGGAAGGCGTAAGCACCCCGCCGATTGCTTATACCAACCAGAACGCCTGGTTTCTGGCGGGGCAATTGGGGCCGATTTTGAAAACGACGCAGGCGACCTTTTGTCCGAAGGACGTGACCGAGTCGTCGGGGTTGAGGAGCACGCAATGGCGCGCGCGAAGGTGCAAACTCTCCAGCTATACGTTCACCAGCGAGATTATTGAGGGTGGCCGCCTTGCCAGACCGTACAAGACGACTCATCGGCTCATGAAGGCGACGCGGATTCTTGTCTGGGAAACGAACGAGATGGAACCGTTTTATTTCAATGACGCCAGCAATTACCCGGATGAGGGGCTGTCGCAACGGCACGCGGGCGGCAACCCCATGAATGTCAATGTGAACGTGAACGGCGGCGCCATTATCGGCGAAGCGGGAGGCAGTGCGCGGTTCATGAAGTATGCGCGGTTCCGGCAGCTGGCCGGCATTGCCTTCCCGGGGCAGCCCAATATTGCGCGAGGACCCAACAATGATCTTCGATTTACCAACGCGCCTCGTTAAGCCAATGATGCGGCTTGTTTGTCTGGTCGGGATGTCGTTGCTCCTGGTTGCGGGCGGTTGCTCGCGCGAGGACTCCGTGGACGCGGGCGCGGTTGCTTCACCCGAGAACGCCACGGCGGCCCCTGCCGTCCAGACGCCGGAGGCGGCAAATCTGGATCTGGTGCAACAGGCGTTGGAACAGAAGAATTTTGTTCAAGCAGCGAATCTTCTCAGTGAAACCCAGCCGGCTGTGCAGCGGCTCAGCGATGACGAGCGCGCCAAGTACCGGCAGCAGGTGATGACCACGACGCAGGAGCTCCTGCAGAGGCTGGATGATCCTCAGGCCAAGGCGGCCTACGAACGGATGGCGCGAGCGATTACGGGGCGCTGAGCGTGCCGCAAAGCAGTGCCCAGGGCCGTGGTCGCAGTGAGGCGAGCATGCTCCTCAGCGGCACGCGATCCGGATGCGCAGCACTGTGCTACTTCTTGAGCCTGTAAAACTTCCCCTGCGAGTCCATGGGATCGATCACAAACGTCTCCTCCCCGATGGTGATCGGCGGGGCAAGGACGTTCGACCACGGACTGTTGTTCGAAAGCGTCGTGTTGTACTGCAACTGAAAGTCGGTCAGAGCCGAAGGCCATGAAACCTGCATTTGGCCGGGCGAGTAA
The DNA here is from genome assembly GCA_002385705.1 of Verrucomicrobia subdivision 3 bacterium UBA3939. Classification (GTDB taxonomy): domain Bacteria; phylum Verrucomicrobiota; class Verrucomicrobiia; order Limisphaerales; family UBA3939; genus UBA3939. The sequence continues at coordinate 80,413 of DGDZ01000027.1, read as the reverse complement.
AGTCGGATGGACAGTAATGGCAACGGCAGAACCGTCGTGGTCACAACGGCGCTGTTGTCCGACAGGGTGGGATCGCCGTACGCGCTGCCGACCGCGGTGGTGTTCACGATCGTGCCTTTTTCCTGAGGTGTCACGACGAGCGTGATGGTCGCCGTTCCGGCGGCGTCCAGGGTTCCCAATGCGCCGAGCACCGGGTTGCCATTGGTGTTCAACGTGCCCAGGGTGGTCGAAGCGGAAACCAGGGTTGCCGAAGCCGGCAACAGGTTGGTCACGGCGGCATTCAAGGCGTTGTGCGGGCCGGCGTTGGTGATGCTGATGGTGTAAACGAGGTTGCTGCCCACAAACACCGGATCCGGCGCCGCGGTCACGCTCAGCTTGAGATCGCTTACAAAGTCCACAGTGAACGGGCCGGCGCTGACGGCAGTGCCGGCCGGGCCGGTGACGCTGATCGGGCCCGTGAGCGCGTTCGTCGGCACGATCGCATCAATCCGGTTGTCGTTGACGACTGTGAACGACGCATTCGCCCCGTTGAACTGAACGGCGGTGACGCCGAAGAAGTTCGTGCCGAGGATGCTGACGGAGCTGCCCGGGAACCCGTGCGTGGGATTGAAGCTGGTGATCACCGGAAGCGCGTAGAAGACCAGGTTCGTATTCACCGCTGTGCCCGCCGGCGTCACGACACTGATCGGGCCCGTTGTCACCCCTGCGGGCACGGTCGCCTGGATCACGGTGTTCGTAGTGGGGTCCACGAAGTTGGCGGGGAGACCGTTGAAAAGGACGGCTGTGGCTCCAAGGAGGTTCTGGCCCTGGATCGTCACGGTGGTCCCCGGCGGACTGTTGGTCGGTGAAAAGGAAGTGATGCTGGCAGGAAGGAAAAAGTTGGTGACGCTGGAAACCGATCCGTTGGTGGTCTGAAGCGTGATGGGACCGGTGAAAGCGCCTGGAGGCACCGTGACAGTGACCTGGTTGAATGCGGGGCTGCCGACGATGGTCGCGTTGACGCCGTTGAAGCGCACGAAGGCGAGGCCTTCGTTCAGGTTGGCGCCGGTAATGGTCACATTGGTCCCCTGTGCGCCAAATGCGGGGGCAAAGCCGGTCAGCGTCGGAGGGATCCGGAAGTTGGCGGCGGAGAACTGCGCTCCGGCGGGCGTGGCAACGCGGATCGGTCCGGTCGGCGCGCCCTCCGGCACCACCAGTTCCAGCCGGGTGTTGTTCGTCGGCGGGGTGAATGAGGCGTTGATGCCTCCCACGCGAACATTTGTGATGCCGAGGAAATTCTGGCCGGTGACCGTCACCGGTGTGCCGGCGACGCCGTTGGTTGGAGAAAAGCTGCTGATCACCGGGGGCACGTAGAAGTAGAAGCTGCTCGTATAGCTGCCGCCGGAACCGGCAACGCTGACAAACCCGGTCGTCACATCGGGCTGATTGATGGCCAGGATCTGCTGGTCGGACTGAACGAAGAACCAGGCGACTTCGGTATTGTTGACTTTGACCTCGTCGACGCCGGTGAAGTGGGCGCCTTTGATGAAGAACTGGCTGCCGCCGCCGCCGCTCTGCGGTTCCAGGCTCGCGATGTACGGCCCGGAACCGATCACGGTAAAGGGGGCTGAACTGGTGAACACGCCGAATGCGTTGCTCACGGTGATCAGCCCGTTGGTGGCGCCGGCAGGAATCCGCGCGGACAGTTCGGTGCCTTCAACGTTGCCCGTTGTCTCGTTGGCTCTGACGCTGCCGAACCGCACCGTCGCGTTTGCCAGGTGAACACCCTGGAACGTCACCCATTCCCCGACGGAGCCGATCGTGGGCGAATAATCGGTGACGTAGGGCTCGAGTCCGATGACAATGAACGGCTCCGAGCTGAAGTTGGTGGGCCCTGAACCGCGATAAATGCTGATTTCGCCGGTTGTTGCGCCGGCCGGGACGCGCACGCGGATCAGTTCATCGCTGCTGATCTGAACGATCGGGGCCGTTTTCCGGTTCCAGAACTGAACCACCGGCTGCGGGGATGCCGCGAAGCCGGAGCCGATCACGTCGATCATGTCATTCGTCGTGCCCGCTTTCGGGAAGAAATCCGTGATTATCTGTGCCGGCGCCGGATCCTGGATGATGAACAGACCGGCTGTCAGCAACGCCCGTTTCCAGTTCAACTTCAACATTCGACAGAAATACTTTCGTTGTCTTCCGCGGTGGATTCTGCACCTCGGTGCGGAGTGGTTCCAAGACGCCAGTCTATAGCGAGCGCGGCGGTCAAAAGCAAATCTGTTTCTGAAAGACCCGCGAAAAGGGGACCGTGCCGGAGATGCAACACTCTGCTTTCGACGCTCCACTCAGGGATGAAGCGCCAGGTTTGCTCCGCATCCGAACTCGGATTTCGGGCTTCACTCGGATTTCGGATTTCGGTTTTCGGGTTTCCTTTCGCGGTTCCGGGTTGAAATCGGGACTTTGTTCCCGCAGCCTGCCTGCGCGTGCACAGGTTATTGCCATACAAGGTTGCGACGTTGCTCTACTGCTTCAACGAGCGGGACGAGGTGCTTTTGATCGAGCGCGTGCATGAGCCGAATCGCGGTTTGTGGAGCCCGTGCGGCGGCAAGGTGCGCATGGAAGTGGGCGAGTCTCCCTATGCCGGCGCCTGCCGCGAGGCGGAAGAGGAGTTGTGCCTGAGGCTGACGCCGTCGGACCTGCATCTCACCGGCCTGGTCAGCGAACACGGTTACCAGGGACAGACGCACTGGCTGATGTTCCTGTTCGAGGTGACCCGGCGGTTGTCCTCCCTGCCGCCTCCCTGCAATGAAGGAAGGTTCGGTTTTTTTCCACGGTCGGCGCTGGACTCGCTGAACCTGCCGGCCACGGACCGCGAACGGATCTGGCCGTGGTTCTGGAAGTATCGGGGCGGATTTTTTGCCGCCCACTGCCATTGCCATCCGGACGGGCGCAACGATTGGACGCTGGAGGAGGCGCGAGCATGAGTGAGCCGATCATTGACCTCCAGAGCGATCACTACTTCATGGGCGAGGCGCTGCGGCAGGCGGCGCGGGCTTTCGAGGCCGAGGAGGTTCCCGTGGGCGCGGTGGTGGTCCGCAACGGCCGCATCATCGCGCGTGCGTTCAACCAGGTGGAGATGTTGAAGGACGCGACGGCGCATGCGGAGATGCTGGCGCTGACGCAGGCGGAGGAGGCGATGGGCGACTGGCGACTGACGGACTGCACGCTGTATGTGACGAAAGAGCCCTGCCCGATGTGCGCCGGGGCGATTGTCCATGTTCGAGTCGCGCGCGTGGTGTTCGGCGCCTGGGATGCCAAAGCCGGAGCGGCCGGCAGCGCGATGAATCTGCTGCAGTTCCCGACGCTGAACCACCGGTGCGAGATCACTGGCGGGGTGCGGGAGCCGGAGTGCCGCGCGTTGTTGCAGGATTTTTTTGCCCGGCAGAGGGCCAACCCGAAAAACGAGCGTAACTGACGGAACGCGGTCGCCGTGGAGCGGGCGGTTGGCCCGGGCTCTGCTGAAATCCAGTCGTGGTGGAATCGAAGTATATCGAGCGAGCGAACTACCTTTCGCGCTACACGCCCGGCCATGCCGTGCTGAAGCGCGAGGCGGAGGCGCGCCTGGAGGCCGAATTCACCGACAAATGGCTGCGTTCCGTGAGGGAGGAGCTGCCGCGGTTCATCCCGTTTCTGACCCGGGAATGCGGCATTGAGTTCCGCGGGCGCATCCTCGAGATCGGCGCGGGATCGGCCTGGTTTGGCGCCGAGTTGTCCAAACTTCCAAACGTCGTGGAAGTGGTGATGACCGACCTTTCGCCCCGGCTGTTGAAGGAGCATGCGCCGCGGGTGTTCCGGTTGCTCAAGGCCAACACGGCCAAGATCACCCGCACGCCTGGCGATTTTCACCGGCTGGATTTTCCGGCAAACCACTTTGATTTCGTCGTCTGCTCCGGGGTTCTGCATCAGGCGGCGAACATTCTCCAGCCGCTGCGCGAGGCCAAACGAGTGCTCAAACCCGGCGGCCACTTCGTGGCCATCCGGGAGCCGGTCTCGCCGCTGGTTTCCCGGCCGCGCCGGGCACAGCCCTCCTACACCCTGGCGGATTACCGCGAGTTCTTTTTGCACGCGGGATTCCCTGTTGAGATCAAGAGCGTGAATCTCGCGCGCGGCGTGCGTTACCTGGTCAACAAGCTCGCAACGGCCTGACTCACGCCCGATACGCCTTTGTCGCGCGCAAGCCGGCGGTTGCCGGGCGGCTCCAGGCGAGCGTGAAACGCGCCTAGCCGGCCGTCCGGTTCCGCCGACGGTACACCTGGCGGAAGACCTGGTTGTAGAGCCGGTTCAACAGGTATCGCGGTTTCAACTCGTGACGATAACGGTCGAAGGATTCTGCCGGCGCGTCGGGATCGAGACCCGCCTTCCGGCACAGGCGCGGGAAGACTTCCTTGATTCCGTACTCATACAGCTCCAGGTCCAGTTGATTGCGTTCACGCGCCAGCCGGATCAGGCGGTCGTCGGCAAGGATCGCATCTCGGATCCGGTAATCGCGGGCGACGACCTTTCGCCGGTAGTTCAGATTCAGCCGGTACGGGCTGAGACGCCGAAGCACGTGAAGCGACAGGTCGAATTTCTCGGTCAGCCCGACGAATCCGCACTGGGCGAGGAACCGTTTCGCCTTCTCGAGGTCCCGGCTACCCGCCATCAGCTTGACCGCGAGGTTCTCCATGGTGCCGATCTTCATGAGTGATTCCTCGAAGGACAGCCGGTTGTTCCCACGAAGGACGCTGTCCTGGTAATGCGAGATGACCCGGGAAACGGGTTCCCGGAGAAAGGTCATGTAGAACGGGTCGGGCGCCTCGAGGCCAGGCGGATCCACAAGGTTGTGGCCGGCGATGCTGCGCAGGCGCGGGAAGAAGCGCATGACAAAGGCAAGATCACTCTTTGAAAACACGGGCTTGCGCGTGTGATTGGTGTGGCAATGCGCCGCGCCGAAGCTGTTTTCGAGAATGAATCGAAAGGAGCTGCCGCCAGTCTTGGGTATGTGCAGAAAAACAAACACGTTCGCTGTATCGGTGGCGAACATGGCGGAAAACATCGCGGATTCGCAACCGGATTTTGCGCTTCTCAAACGGGTGTTGACTTCCCGGCGCTGTTCACAAGCATAGTGTGTCGACTCGACGCCCCCTCCGCGCGCTGTGCTGAAGCGGGATGGCGATGACGCGCCTGAAGTTGGCGGTATGCTGACACCGGAAAGCTCGAAGAAGGCGGCCATGCTTGTGCTGGGCGCGGCGCTCCTTGCCGTTCTGATCCTCTCGTTTGTTCCTGTCGATCGAATGAAGGCGATCGCGGCCGAGGGCGGTCCCATCGAAAACCTGTCGCTCGTTGTGCTGGCGTTTGGCACTGTCGCGGCAGGGCTGCGTCTCTGGCGCGCGCGGACCCGGCTGTGGGCGGCGGTCACCGTCATGCTGTTCTGGATGTTTCTCCGGGAACTGGACTACCAGAAGCTGTTCACGCCTCGTTCCATCGAGTCGATCGGTTTTTATTCGAATCCCCAGGTGCCGCTGCAATGGAAGCTGGCTGCCATAGCGGCGCTCCTGCCGTTCGGCATCGCCGCGTTGCATCTGTTGCTGACGACCGCCCGGCATCTGCGATCCAGACCGGGCGTGCTATGGACATGGCGGTATCCCATCGGTGCGGCGGTGATCCTGATGATTGTCGCCACAACCGCGGAAAAGGTGCTTTCCCCGCGCTTTCTCTTCGTTGAGGAAACCGGCGAGCTGGCGTTTGCGGCGCTGGTCGTTGTTCTGGTGTTGCAGGCGGTTTCCGGCTCCGGCAGGACGGCGACCGATCCTTCGCCGCCGACATCGCCGGCATCGAAGACCTCGTCCCCGCCGAACACCTTGAAGGTCAACGAGTCTCGATGACTCCCTGGGGAGCATTCGAAACGTGCCGGCAACGGGTTACTCGGCCACTGCCCGCTCGCGTCCTGTGCGTTTCGCGTGGATGCCTTCGGCGAACTCCTCGATCGTCTTTCGGTTGAACGCCGGCAGATCGTCCGGTTTGCGGCTGGTCACGATGCCGTTGTCCACCACCACTTCCTCGTCCACCCACGTGGCGCCGGCATTTTGGAGATCCGTTCTCAGCGACGGGTACGAGGTCATGCGCCGGCCCCGGGCGGCGCCCGCGTCGATCAGCGGCCACGGCCCGTGGCAGATGGCGGCGATGGGTTTACCCGATTCCGCGAAGGCGCGGATGAAATCGATGGCCTTTGGTTCCAGGCGCAGTTTGTCCGGATTCATGACGCCGCCGGGCAGCAACAGCGCGTCGTAGTTGCGGGCGTTGGCTTCCGAGAGCGGGACGTCCACCTTGAATTCGTCGCCCCAGTTCATCTCCTTCCAGCCGCGCACCTTGCCTTGCGCTGGTGAGACGATCGAGGTTTGCGCGCCGGCTTGTTCGAGCGCTCTCCTGGGTTCGGTGAGTTCGACTTGCTCGAAGCCGTTTGTTACGAGGATGGCCACGCGTTTTCCATTCAGTTCCTGGTTCATAATCTCCTTTGTGGAATGTTTGCGTACTGTGGGCACTGGTCCGCGGTTCGAGCCACTGGGGGAATGGCCCCAATGTCCGCGCCGCTTGTCCGGGCGCGCGCGGGTCGAAATCGGTTCAACCCTCGACGGCCACTCGGCTTCCTGATAACTAAGCGCCATGCAGGATCTGATTGCCAAAGCCAACACACTGCTGGAAGCGCTGCCCTACATTCAGCGTTTCAGCGGTGCCACGTTCGTCGTGAAATACGGCGGGTCGTTCATGGATTCGCCCGACCCCGCGGTGCGGAACGGCGTGGCGCGCGATGTGGTTTTTCTTGAGGCGGTCGAGATCAACCCGGTGGTGGTGCATGGCGGCGGCAAGGCGATCACGCGCGCCATGGAGAAGGCGGGTTTGAAGCCGGCGTTCGTCCAGGGACACCGCGTCACGGACGAGGCGACGGTGCGGATTGTGGACGAGGTGCTGTCGCGCGAGATCAATCCCGAAGTTGTGGCAGCCATACGCTCGTTTGGCGGGGCTGCAAAAGGGTTTGCGGGGCCGGACATCTTCCGTTGCCGGAAGCTCTGGCTGGAAGACAAGGAACGCCCGGGGGAAAAGCTGGATCCCGGTTACGTGGGGGAAGTGACAGAAGTGAACACGGCGCCGCTGCTGGAATGCATTGAGCAAGGGGTGACGCCGGTGATCAGCCCGACGGCGCGAGGCGAGGACGGGCACGTTTACAATTGCAATGCCGATGTGGCGGCGGCACAGGTGGCGATTGCGCTCAAAGCGAAGCGGCTGGTCTTCATGAGCGACGTCCCGGGCCTGCTGCGCGATCCGAAGGATCCCGATTCCGTTATTTCGCATTTGAAAACGGGGGAGGTGGACGAGTTGAAACGCCAGGGCGTGGTGGACAAGGGCATGATCCCGAAGGTGGACAGCGCCGTCGCGGCCATCCGGGCGGGGGTGGAAAAGGTGTCGTTCGTCGATGGGCGTGTGCCGCACGCCGTGTTGCTCGAAATCTTCACGGACGCAGGCGTCGGCACCGAGGTGGTGCGTTGAACATCCATTGCGAATTACGATTCACGATTGACGCGGGCGTTCTGTGGTCTGTGGCGAGGGGGTGGCGGTTGGTTTCACCGCATCCTTGCCGAACTGCCGGTGGTTTCTTCTCTGCCATCTCCTTTGTGGAAACTTCGTCGCAAACTCTGTCGGTCTTGAGGTGACGGCGCCCTTGACCGACGAAGTTTTCGACAAAGTTGAAACTCAGCGCTCCGCGCTCAGTAGAAGTATCCCAGCTCGCGGAGGCTGACGTAATCCTTCGGGCGCTGGTCCGTGGCGCGGCCCAGGATGATGTGATCGAGCACGTCGATCTTGAGCAGTTGCCCGGCGCGAATGAGGTCGCGCGTGACCTTGATGTCTGCTTCGGAAGGGGTGGGATCGCCGCTCGGGTGGTTGTGGGCGAGCACCAGTGCGGCGGCGTTGGCGGCAATGGCGTGCCGGAAGACCTCGCGCGGATGCACAAGGATGGTGTCGAGCGTGCCTTGCGAGATTTTCTCGACGCGAATGAGCCGGCGCCGGGTGTTGAGCAGGACGACCTGGAAACTCTCCACTTCGTATGCGCGGTTTTCCTCGCGCAACAGGTCGGCAATGCGTTCCGGGGTGTCGAGGGTGGGGGACTCGCTGTGGATTTCGAGCGCCATGCGCCGCGCGAGGGTGAACGCGCTCTTGAGAGCGATTGCCTTGTCGCGGCCGACAGCCTTGACCTGCCGCAGGTCATCAATGCTGGCGCGCGAGAGCTTGTCGAGCGTTTCAAATCTGGCGAGGAGCTGTTCGGCCACCTGGACGGCGGAAAGGCCGCGCATGCCGGTGCGGAGGAGGATGGCGATCAGCTCGGAGTTTCGGAGTGCATCGGCGCCAAACTGGGCAAGACGCTCGCGCGGACGCTCGGTCAACGGCAGGTCCTTGATCCTCAGAACCTCGCTCATGGGTGCGAACTGTAACGAATCCCGTTAGGAACGCACGCAGAAAATTCGGAGGACGCCGAAGGCGAAACATTGTTTCCCTGAGGGAGGAGCGAAGGGCCGACGTTGTGCCGCAAGAGAATGCTCCCCTCCTGCTGCGGGGAGAAAACGTTGAGAACAGGCGCCTTACACCACCTGAAGGTCGCGAATCCGGAAAGGCTCGAACTCGTGGTGGAAGTGGGGCGGGATGCGGACCTTGAAATGCGCGTGATCGTCGTCGTAGCGCCGCTCGACCACCTGTCCCACGTCGTGCAATCGGGCGATAACATGGGCTTTCTCGTGCGGAATCGCCAGCTCGACAAACTCGCGAACAGGGCGGATCCGGCTTCCCAGTTCGGACAGCAGAGTGGGGACGCCTTCGCCGGTTGCGGCCGACATGGAGACGCTCTGTGGGTAGTGATCGAGCAGACGGTTCAGCCGCTCCCGGCTTCCGTTCAGCAGGTCGGTCTTGTTGAACACCATGACGGTCGGTTTGCCGTCCGCGCCGAGTTCCTTCAGCACGGCTTCCACCGCCTGGATCTGTTCCTCCGCCTGGGGATGGCTCACATCCACGACATGCAGGAGCAGGTCGGCCTGGACGACTTCCTCGAGGGTGGCCTTGAACGCTTCGACAAGGCCGTGCGGCAGTTTGCGGATGAATCCCACCGTGTCGGTCAGAAGCACGTTCTGATTCGTGGGCAGCCGCAACCGGCGGGTTGTTGGATCCAGCGTGGCGAACAACTTGTCTTCCGCGGTCACGCAGGCGCCGGTCAGGCGATTCAACAAAGTGGATTTCCCGGCGTTGGTGTAACCGACGATGGACGCGAGGGGCCACCGATTCCGCTGCCGCGCGGTGCGCTGAATCGTGCGTTGCTTGCGCACGGTCTCCAGATCTTCGGAGATGCGGTCGATCCGTTCCTGCACTTTGCGGCGGTCGGCTTCGAGCTGCGATTCGCCTTCGCCGCCGCGCATGCCGATGCCGCCCTTTTGCCGGGACAAGTGGCCCCAGAACCGGGTCAGGCGCGGCAGCAGGTGCTGCAACTGGGCCAGCTCGATCTGCAGCTTGCCTTCCCGCGTGCGGGCGCGCTGGGCGAAGATGTCCAGAATCAGCGAAGTGCGGTCAAGCACCTTGCAGTTGAACACCTTCTCCAGGTTCCGGCTTTGCGCCGGAGACAACTCGTCGTCGAAGATCACGGTGTCCACCTGGTGTTGCCGGCAATAGCCGGCGAACTCCTCGGCTTTTCCCTTGCCGATGAAGGTGGCAGCGTTGGGGCGATCCAGCTTCTGGACGCCGACGCCGACGACCTGGCCTCCGGCCGTGGCGGCCAGTTCGGAAAGTTCGTCCAGCGATTCGGACGATTCGCGGTGGGTTCGGTTCTTGAGTTCAACACCGACGAGGAAGACCCGTTCGGTTCTTGTGTTCCTTGTCTCGATTAAAGCTTTCAACGGTTACGTTGTGTCTGTCTTCGCGCTCACAATAGCACGTCCCGGGCCGCTGAAAAGGGCGGTTTTGCGCAAATCGGGATGGATTTCCTGCCGTCATTTGCCACACTGGCGGCCACCGATGAACCCGGTATTGAAACTCCTGCTCGAAAGCGGCGGGCTGAGCACGGCGGAAATGGCGCAGGTGCTCAACCTGTCCGAAGCCGAAGTGAACCGCCACCTCGACCAGCTCAGGAAGGACGGTGTCCTTCTGGGATGGCGCCCCGTGCTCAACATTCCCGAAGAGGATGGCGCGGTCCGCGCGGTGATCGAGGTGCGCCTGACCCCGGAGCGGGGCGGCGGCTTCAACCGCCTGGCCGAGCGCATCAGCCGATTCGACGAAGTCGAGTCCTGCTATCTCATGTCCGGCGGCTACGATCTGCTGGTGTTCGTCAGCGGATCCAGTCTGCAAAAGGTCGCCGCTTTTGTTTCGGAAAAGCTGTCCACGCTGGAGGGTGTGCTTTCGACCGCAACGCATTTCCTCCTGCGAACGTACAAGGAGCAGGGTTTTCTCATGGATACCAGGGCCGAGGACAACGAGCGGTTGAAGGTCAGCCCGTGACGGGTTGATCTCCCGTTCCCGCACTCCTGATGGATACCACTCGTTACATTGCGCGGCATGTTGTGGACCTGCCCCGTTCGGGCATTCGCGATTTCTTCGAGATCGTCTCGAAGATGCAGGACGTTATTTCGCTCGGCATTGGCGAGCCGGACTTTGACACGCCCTGGCACATCCGCGAGGCCGCGATCTACGCGCTGGAAAAGGGGAAGACGCATTACACGTCGAACCTTGGCCTGATCGAACTGCGCCGGTCAATTCATCGGTATCTCGAGCGGCACTTCGGCATCAGCTATCGGCCCGAGGACGAAATCCTGGTGACGGTGGGTGTTTCCGAAGCGCTGGATATCGCGTTTCGCGCGCTGGTGAATCCGGGTGACAAGGTGATGTTCCACCAGCCCTGTTATGTCAGTTATCATCCGAGCATCACCTTGACGCATGGGAAGGCGGTGCCGGTGCCGACGTTCGCGAAGGACAACTTCGCCCTGACGGCCGAGGCGCTGGAGAAGGCGTGGGAACCCGGCTGCAAACTGCTGGTGCTGAACCTGCCCTGCAACCCGACCGGCGGCACGTGCACGCGCGCGCAACTCGAGGCGATCGCGAAGTTCGCCATCGAAAAGGATCTGCTGGTGCTGAGCGATGAGATCTACGCGGAACTGACGTTTGATGGCGAGCATGTGAGCATCGCCAGCCTGCCGGGGATGAAGGATCGGACGATTTTTCTGCACGGGTTTTCGAAGGCGTTTGCGATGACGGGCTGGCGCATCGGGTATGCGTGCGGGCCGGCGGCGCTGGTGGAGGCGATGATGAAGGTGCATCAGTATTCGATGATGTGCGCCTCGATCATCAGCCAGGAAGCGGCGATTGAAGCGCTGGAGCGCGGGAGCGACGGGATGAAAGCCATGCGCGATCAATACCATCGCCGGCGCGATTTCATCGTGCGGCGCCTGAACGAGATCGGATTGAAGTGCCACGTGCCGCGCGGTTCCTTCTACGCTTTCCCCTCGGTGGAGGTGACGGGCATGAACGAAAAGGACTTCGCTGTGGGCCTGCTGAAGGCGGAGCGGGTGGCGATGGTGCCGGGCTCGGCGTTTGGCGCGAACGGCGCGGGCTTCTGCCGCGCCTGCTTTGCGACGAGTTACGAGCACTTGATCGAAGCCGCGAACCGCATCGAGCGGTACGTATCAAAACTGAAGGCTTGAGGAGAGACCTCGCCCCCCCCAGCGTCCGGGACAATTTTTGTCGCATATGCGCGCAGAATTGTCCCGCGCTCAGAGAGGCGGGGTTTGGTAAGCATCAGCCCATAAGGGGTTTGGCAATTCTGGCAGGACAATTCTCGTCGCATATGCGCGCGGAATTGTCCCGTGGCGGGTTGGATGTTCAATTCCAGCGGGCCTGCGATGCGTCCGGCTACGTCTGCTTGCTTTTCAGCAATGCTTCCAGCCTTCGTGCTGTCTCAGCGGGCGGTTCACCGGCCGGCACGTCGATCCACCGCAGGTCCAGTTGGCGGCGGAACCAGGTCATCTGGCGTTTGGCGAATTGCCGCGTGCGGATTTTCACCAGCTCGATGGTTTCCTCCAGTGAACGTTGGCCGCGCAGGTGCTCCACGACCTGGCGGTAGCCCAGCGCCTGCATCGCTGTGCGATTTGTCTCGAGCCCGCGTTTCAGCAGCGTGCGCGTCTCCTCGACAAGGCCGTTGCGGAACATTGCGTCCACGCGGACGTCGATCCTCGTCCGCAGGTCTGACGCGCTGCGGCGCAAACCAAAAGCCGTGCAGGGCGAGCCCGACTCTCCGGAGCCCCAGACGGACCGCTGTTCGGAGAACGGCCGACCGGTCAGGCGGATCACTTCAACCGCCCGAACGACGCGTCGCGGATTCTTGCGATCGATCCGCTGGAACGTCAGGGGATCGCGCTCCTCGAGTTCCCGCAGGAGATCTTCCATCGGCACCTGTTCGAGTGCCGCCCGCAGTCCGGGGTCGGCCGCCGGGGCTTCGCCCAGCCCTTCGAGGAACGCCTTGAAGTAAAGTCCTGTGCCGCCGCAGAGGATGGGAACCTTTTCCCGCGCGCGAATTTCGGCTTCGGCCTTCCCGGCCAGGTCGGCGAACCGCGCGGCATCGAACGTTTCCTCCAGCCCGACGACATCGATCAAATGATGCGGGACGCGCTCGCGTTCTGCGCGCGAGGGTTTTGCCGTCCCGATGTCGAGTCCGCGGTACACCTGCATGGAATCGACGGAGATGATTTCTCCGCCGATCTGTTCGGCGAGCGCGAGGGCGACGTCCGATTTTCCGATTGCCGTCTGCCCGGCGATGAGGATGGGAGGCGGGCGCACGTAGCAGGGTTCAGGCGCGTTGTTGGGCGGACCGGCGATGCCACGCGTAGAGGACGGCGCCGGCGGTGAAGATGCCGATGCTGATCCATTGAGCCGGCGTCAGTCCCTTGTGGATATGCAGGTCGGAGTAATCACCGCGGAACGTTTCCGCGATGGTGCGGGTGACGGCGAAGCCGAGCAGGTAGGCGGCGAAGATCTGACCGTCGAATTTCTTGCGGCGATACAGCCACGCGAGCGCGGCGTACAACACGAGGTTGAGCAGCGAGTCATAGACCTGGCTGGGGTGGACCGGCACGGCGGGTTGGCCGGGCGGGTGCGTTTCATGTCCGACGGGGTAGGTGATGGCCCAGGGCAGGTCGCAGGCTTTGCCGAAGCAACAGCCGTTGAGGAGGCAACCGATGCGTCCAAACACATAGCCCAGGGCGATGCTGGGCGCGAGGACGTCCGCCATTCTCCAGAGGGGCACCTTCTTGAAGCGGGCGTACAGGATGAATGCGAGGGAAGCGCCGATGAGCCCGCCGTAATACACCATGCCGCCGTGCCGGATCATGAAGACTTCCCACCACGGTTTGCCGGCGAAGCCTTCCTGCCAGTAGGTGATCACGTGCAGAGCGCGCGCGCCCACGAGCGTGCCGATGATCAGCCATGGTCCCGAGTCGAGCACCTTTTCGGGGGGAACACCGTGCAACAATCCCCGCCGGCTGGCCGTCCAGAGTCCCACCAGAAAGGCGACGGCGATCATGACGCCGTACCAGTAGATGCTGAACGACCTGATATGAAAGGCTACCGGATGCATGCGGCTGGAATACTACGGGGTGAGGGGAAAACATCCAACATCCAACATCCAACGTCACCGGCTGGGAGCGGCGAGCGGGTTGGTGCGGTCCGAGGCACCGGCCTGGGGCGGTGGTGGAGGCGGGACCGATGTTCCTGGAGGCAATGGAGGTGCGCTGGCGATCTGCCGGGTGAGATCGCGCCATGCCTGGCGTTCGGCCTCGGACATCTTCTGCCAGCGACTGGCGTTGCGCATGAATTGCTGTCGTTCTGCGGGTGACATTTCGGCGAACTGCCTGAACGCGGCGAGGTACTGTTCCTGCAAGGTTTTCGGCCAGTTGTCCATGGGTTCCAGGATCTTCTCGGCGACCTGTCGCTGTGGGTCGGAGAGCGCCTGGAGGACCTTCTGCTTTTCCTCTTCGCTGAACTCAAAGTATCGCTGGAAGCGAACGAAGATCTGCTGACGCTGTTCCTGGGGCAGGGCGCGCCAGCGTTCGAGCTTTTCCTGCATGCCGGGCGGCAGTGGCGGCGGCGGGGGCGCTCCCGGAATGGGTGGTTGGACCATATCCCGGCCGACGAGGTAGTGCCGTGTGGTTTCGTACTCGAGCACTTCTTCCTTGAGAGGGGGCGGCCAGATGTCCCATTCCTGCAGCCGTTTCTCGATCAGTTCGCGGTACTCGGGAGGGACGCGTTCGAGCAATTGCGCGCGCTGATCGATTGGCGCTTTCAACAGCGGTACCAGATACCAGCCCAGCTCCGTCACTTGCAGCCGGAGCTCGCGATACGGTTCGGGGAAGATGGCATATTCGTCGAGTTTTGCCCGCATGCGTTCCCGAGCGGGCTCCGGGTAGATCGCCAGGTGCCTTTCGCGTTCTTCCGGCGTCATGGCCAGCAGCCGGCGGAATGTGGCCACGGGCGACGGGCCGGCCAGGCGGTCGGACACGATCTGCGGCGCGTTGGTGGCGCCGGGCGCGACGGCGGCGTTCTCCGCGCCGTGGCTGTTGGCAGTGACGAGCCACAGGAGCGATACGGCCGCCCGCAGCATTCGTCTGTGCGCCTTGCCTTTCATTGGAACAGCGCGATGAGCTCCTCGTCCGGCGCGGGCGATCCGTCGAGCCGGCGAATCACGTCGAAGTCACGCACGACTTCGGGTGGCAGGGTGGCGACCACTTCGGAGGCCATGGCGACGTCGGTGCCGAAGGAGGCCCAGAGGGCCTGTTGCCGCTGGTTGTAGGCGACGATGCCGAGCGTCAGCAGGAAGCCGGCGATTGCGGCGCGCGGCAGGAGATAGCGCCAGGACCACGCGCGCGCGCGGGTGGGGACGGTTTGTTCGCGTTCGACCGCCTGCAACACCCGTGCCGTGAAGTTGCTCGGGACGGGGGCGTCGGGCAATTGGAAGAGGCGATCCGTCAGGGTGCGTTCCAGTTCCCAATCCGACTGTTCCTCCGGATGCGCGGCCAGCCATGCGCGCAATTCGGCTTCTTCCGCGGGGGTCAGTTTCCGGCGCCATGCGGTCTCGCGCAGCCTGTCAGGGTTTGGGTCGCTCATAGGATCCTTTCTTTTCAAAAACCGGGGATGGGCAAAAGTTTCATGGTTATGGGCTCCATGTGCCGCTGCGCAGATAGGGTTTGAGTTTTTCCTTGAGCGTGGTGCGGCCGCGATGGATCAGGGATTTCGTGGCGGCGAGGGAGCAGCCCAGGATTTCGGCGATTTCCTCGTAGCTGAGTTCGTCCTGGCGGCACAGGAGAATGGCGGTGCGCTGGTTTTCGGGCAGCGCATTGAGCGCCTCTTCGATCTTTTGTTCCAGCTCGCCGTGGAGCAGATCGTCGGGTGGAGAAAACGTGTGCCGGTCCTCGAACTGGTGCGGCGGCTGGTCCTGCTGGCCGGGAGTTGGCGCGTCAATGGACTCGGCCGGGTGGCGCGAGCGCCGGCGGATTTCGTTCAGGCAGAGATTGCGCGCGATGGTGAAGAGCCAGGTGGAGAAGCGCGCCGTGATGCGGTAACGATGGGCGGATTTATAGACCTGGACGAATACGTTCTGGGCGATGTCCTCGGCCTCGGTTGCGTCGTGCAGGGTCCGATAGACGAGGTTGATCACCGGTTGCTTGTATTTCTCCACCAATTCAGTGAAAGCGGCGGTGTCGCCCTGCTTCACTCGCAGCATCAGGGCGGCATCGGGATCCAGATCGGCGGGCATGGACACGGGTTCAAGCTCCGCTGCAATGTAGCAAACACCGTTGCGGCGACAAGGTTGCGCGATCTTCGCAGGGCGAAGCCGCTGCATTGCCGCGCTGCTTGCGTTTGGAATGGTTTCCACACACAGTTACGCGCAGATGCACGCCCTTCAGCAGAAGATTGAGACGAATGCCGCTGCCCGGCTGGAGTTGCCTCCCGGACGCACCCCGGCCCAGGAGCTCGCCCGCTACAAGGCGTTTCTCAAGGTCGAAACGCATCGTCTCAAGCTGCTGCATCGCTCCGGCGGGCGAGGGCGCGAGGTCTGCCATGGGCGCGCGGTCATTCTGGACGTGCTCCTGCGGTACCTGTGGAACGCGGCGCGGCAGAGTTTGTCGGCCCAGGCGCAGCGCGAGTTCCCGCCGCTGGCGCTGGTGGCCATCGGCGGGTACGGACGGTCGGAGCTGAATCCGTTCAGCGACATCGATTTCATGTTTCTGCATGACGGCCAGGTGGTGGGGGGGAGCAAACCGCTGCCGCACCTGGCGCGCATTGTGGATGGGATTCTCTACCCGCTTTGGGACCTCGGGTTGAAGGTGGGCCATTCGGTTCGCAGCATCGACGATTGCGTGAAGGTGGCGAACAGCGACATGCAATCCAAGACGTCGCTGATCGAAGCCCGGCTGATCATCGGCGACGACCGCCTGTTCAGCAGGTTTCAGAAGGCGCTGATTGCGAAGTGCGTCGAGGGTTACGTGGACAAGTACATCGCGATGCGGCTGGAGGACCAGGCGATGCGGCGCGCCAAGTTCGGCAATTCGGCGTCGATGCAGGAACCGAACCTGAAGAACGGGTGCGGCGGGTTGCGTGATTACCAGAACCTGCTGTGGATGACGTTTTTCAAGTACCGGACGCGCTCGTTGAAAGACCTCCAGGAGCAGGAATTCGTGAGCGAAGCGGAGCGCAAGCAACTGGAGTCGGCGTACGATTTTCTGCTGCGGGTGCGGACGGAGATGCACTATCACACGAACCGCGCGACGGACGTGTTGAGCAAGAATCTGCAACCCGCGGTGGCGCACAATCTCGGGTACCTGGAACGTTCGCCGAGCAAGCGCATTGAGCGTTTCATGCGGGAGCTGTACACGCATTCGCGGAACATCTACCTGATCACGCGGACGCTGGAACAGCGGATGGCGCTGGTGCCGCAGTCGGCGCGGCGCCTTCCGGGCCTTTCCTCGCTCGGCGCCCTGTTGCCGGGAAAACGCAAGCGCCCCCCGCAGCCTGAGCCGGTGGACGGCTTCCGGTTTTCGGGGGAGGAGATTCATGCGACGTCGAACCGTGTCTTCCGCGATCAGCCGCGGCGGCTGATGCGCGTGTTTCTCCACGCGCAGCAGCGGGGGTTGAGGCTGCACCCGGATCTGGCGCAGCTCATTCGCAACCAGTTGTCGCTGGCCGACCGCAGTTTCCTCAACGATCAGCACGTTCGCGAGACCTTCCTGGAGATTCTGAACCAGCGCGGCAACGTGGCGCCGGTCCTGCGCGCCATGCACGAGGTCGGGTTGTTGGGCAAATACATCCCGGAGTTCGGCAAGCTGACCTGCCTGGTGCAGCATGAATTCTATCATCAATACACGGCCGACGAGCACACGCTGATGTGCATCGAGCAGCTCGACCGGATCTGGGAGGCGAAGGCCCCGCCGCACAGCCTGTATCAGCCGCTGTTTCAGTCGCTCGAGAAGCCGTTCCTCCTGTATCTGGCGCTGCTGCTGCATGATACCGGCAAGGCGCACAGCCGCGGCAAGCATTCGGAGACGGGCGGGGTGATCGCCACGCGCGTGGCGCGGCGACTGCATCTCGATGCGGCGACCACGCACACGTTGCGCGTGCTGATCGAGAACCACCTGCTCATGGCGAGCACGTCGCAGCGGCGGGACCTCGACGATCCGATGGTGATCCGGACGTTTGCGAAACAGATTGAAAGCCAGGAAACGCTGGCGTTGCTGACGATACTGACGTTTGCCGATTCCATGGCCACCAGCGACAAGCTGTGGAACGGGTTCAAGGACGCGCTGCTCTGGACGCTGCACGGCAAGGCGTCGATGCTGCTTTCCGGCGGGACGGAGTTTCTGCGGGCGGAAGAGAAACAGCGCGAGGCGTTGCTGGATGAAGTCCGGCGCCTGCTGGACGGCCAGCTTGGGGTGGACGAGATTGACGGGCATTTCGAGGCGTTGCCGGCGCGTTACTTTCAGATTCATCCGCCGCGGGAGATCGCGGAGGACGTGCTGCTGGCCAACCGCTTTATGCGGCTGCAGGTGGCCGACAGCGAGAACCCGCTGCAACCGGTCGTTCACTGGCGCAACGAACCTGACCGCGGTTACAGCGTGGTGAAGATCTGCACGTGGGACCGGGCCGGATTGTTCAGCAAGATTGCCGGCTCGTTCAGCGCCGCCGGCCTGAGCATTCTCAGCGCGCGCATTTTCACCCGCCAGGACGGCATCGTGCTGGACACC
This sequence comes from Verrucomicrobia subdivision 3 bacterium UBA3939, assembly GCA_002385705.1. Taxonomy (GTDB): domain Bacteria; phylum Verrucomicrobiota; class Verrucomicrobiia; order Limisphaerales; family UBA3939; genus UBA3939. The sequence goes on along the minus strand of DGDZ01000027.1, from coordinate 62,075 downwards.
TTTTTTGCCGTGGACGCGAAGACGGGGAGTCTGATCGGGCGGGAACGGCGCGAGGAGTTCGAGCGGCTGCTGGGCACGGTGTTGATTGAAGGCGAAGCGGACCTGCCGGTGCTGATTGCGCGGCATCAGTCGGCCCGGCCGTTGTGGCAGGCTTATGCCGGCGAGCGATTGCCCACGCAGATCCGTTTCGACAATGAATCGTCCGAATCCCGCACATTGATCGAGATCGAGACGGAGGACCGTGTGGGTCTGCTATATGCCATTTGCCAGACGCTGGCGGTACTCGATCTCGACATTTCCTCGGCGAAAATTCTGACCGAAAAAGGAGCGGCCATTGACAGTTTCTACGTGAGAGAGCGGGACGGCCGACAGGTGACGGGTGAGCGGCAGAAGCAGATTGAACGCAGGTTGCGCCAGGCGATTGCGAGCCTGGACGCGTCGCGCCCATGAGCTCCAAACGCGTCCCGGCCCACGTTCAGATCCTCGTTGCCATCGCACTGGGCGTCCTGTGCGGCGCGATGACCGGAACCACGGCGGAGATCGCCGGCGTGGCCGCTGTGGATGTGTACGCGTTCTTCGGCGAGCTGTTTCTGCGGGCGCTGCGGATGATCGTGGTGCCGCTGGTGGTGGCCTCCATTGCGACGGGCGTGGCCGGGATTGGCTCGATCCAGGGATTCGGGAGGCTGGGGCTCAAGACGCTTGCCTATTATGTCGTCACCACGCTCATCGCGGTTCTGCTGGGCATGTTTCTGGTGACCTTGATACGGCCCGGGGCGGGCGGAGGCTTGCGGGCTGAGGAACTGTCCGACGCCGCCGCGGCGCAACTGTCGACGATCGGGGATCGCGGCTTTGGCGATATTGTCGGCGTCATACAGAGGTTCATTCCGGAGAACGTGTTCGAGGCGGCGGCCCGGGACGACATGCTGGGTCTGATCTTCTTCAGCATCCTGTTTGGTTGTTGCCTGAGCCGGCTCGCGCCGGACCGGCAGGCGCCGGTGCTGAGCGTTTTGCGCGGCCTCTACGAGGTCATGCTGTTGATCACCGAACTGGTGATGCTCGTGGCGCCGATCGGCGTCTTCGCTCTGGTGGCCAAAGTGGCGGCCACCACCGGCGTGGACGCGATTCGCAACGTCGCGCTCTTCTTCGTCACCGTCCTGCTCGGACTTGTGATCCAGACCTTCGTCATATTGCCTTTGCTGATGCGGCTGCTGGCCGGGATCAATCCCGTGCGGCATTTCCGCGCGATGAGCCCGGTGTTGCTCACGGCGTTTTCCACCGCGTCGTCCTCGGCGACTCTGCCCGTGACGATGGAATGCGTGGAAAAGCGCGCGGGCGTTTCAAACCGGATCGCCAGTTTCGTCGTCCCGCTGGGCGCGACGGTGAACATGAACGGAACGGCGCTGTACGAATGCGTGGCGGTGCTGTTCATTGCGCAGGCCTATGGAATTCACCTCGGGTTTGCCGCCCAGTTCACTGTGGTGGTCCTGGCGTTGCTGACCTCGATCGGCGTGGCCGGCGTGCCGGCGGCCAGCCTCGTCGCCATCGTCATCATCATGAATGCCGTCGGCGTGCCCCAGGAAGGCCTGGGACTGATCCTTGCCGTGGATCGGATCCTCGACATGTGCCGCACGAGTGTGAATGTGTTCGGCGACACCTGCGGCGCCGTGATCATCGCGCGCAGCGAGGGCGAAACGGGAGTCCTGGAAAGTGCTGAAACGCTGAAATGCTGAAACTCACTCGTCGCGCAGCTTTTCCAAAGGCGTCTCGGCCGGGCCGGCCAGGACGGTGCCATCGGCGTTGAACCGCGAACCGTGACAGGGGCAGTCCCAGGTCTTGTCCGCGTCGTTCCATCGCACGATGCATTTCATATGCGTGCACACGGGTGAAAGCAGCGTGATCCGGCCGTCCGGAGCCCGGTAGGCGGCTGTTTTTCTCCCGTTCAGATGCAGGATTTTGCCCTGACCGAGTGGCAGTTCGTCTGGTGAGCCGCGTTGGGCGCGGGCCAGCCGGTCGCGCAGCATGTAGAACGGGTAATCGAGGTTCTCGGCGATGTAGCGCCACGCGCCGGCGTGATGCGGTTTGCGATCGACAGCGAAGAGTTCGGACCATGGGTTCTTTCGGCCGAGGTAACTGTCCCGCGCCATCATTGCGCCGAGCGTTCCAAGTGTCATGCCGTTTCCGGAGAAGCCGGTGGCGATGAATTGTCGCGATGCGTTCTCGCCAATGAAGGGCAGGCCGTCGTCGGTTTCCATCACCTGACCCTGCCAGCGATGCCGGAGTTCTGCGTTCGGGAGCAGCGCTTTCAATCGGTTTTCGAGGCGCTCGAACCGGGCGCGGACGCCAGTGACCTGGCCGGTCTTGCAATCCTCGCCGCCCAGGATCACGTGGTCGTGGTCGGCGTGCCGGTCGAAACGAAGGTAGTAGTAGGAGTCGGAGGTATCCCAGTAGAGCGCGTCGGGCACGGATCCCGATGGCAGGCGCGCTTCGACGACGAAGCTGGTGGTAGGGGAAAGCTTGCTTTGCAGCATGGCCGTTTTGAGGAACCCCGTCTTGGCGGAGAGCGGCGCGTGCGTGGCGATCACGAGGTAGTCGCAGCGGATCCGGTATCGCCCCGCGTGCACCGTCAGGGGGTTCTCCTCGACTTCGGACATCTCTGTGTTCTCCAGGACATGGCTTCCGTTCCCATGGATGGCGGCCAGAACCGGCGCGACGTAGCCGATCGGATGAAAGCGGGCCTGGTTGGCAAATCGGATTCCCGGACGCCGGACCAGCGGGACGCTTTCGATGAACTCGGCATCAAAGCCGAGTTCGCGCGCCAGTTGCGCGTCCGCTTCCAGTGCCGCTCGATCATCGGCATCGCTGCCGTCCAGGCGTCCGTGAAGGTAACCCGGCACCCACGCGAACCGCCCGTTGCCGCCGCACCGCCGGTCGATGTCGAAGATCTGATCGATCGCTGCCACGCCCGCTTCCCAGAATGCTTTTGCGGCGTCGCGCCCGAAATGCTTCACGAGTTCGCTCAGCCGACGATCCGTGACAAAGGTCAGGTGCGCCGTGGTATGGCCGGTGTCGGCACCGGCGCAGCGCGTCCGCTCGACCAGCGCGACACGGACGCCTTCGTTCTTGAGCAACCACGCCGTGGTGATGCCGGTCAATCCGCCTCCGAGCACCACTGCGTCCACATCGAGATGGGTGTTGAGCGGAGGAAACTCCGGCAGCGCCGCCGAATCCTGCCAATACGATTTGTCGGGCATAGATCGTGGAACGTGACCGTCGGATCCCCGTGTTGCAACGGGGTGAGTACCGACCCGGCCGGCGTGGAACAAAAGAAGGCGCGCAAGCATCACACCTTTATGGATTCCCGGCATTGCGGGAAGACGCCGGGTGAGTGCGATGGGGATGCGTTGCGCTCTAGAGTTCGAAACGCTTTTGATCGGCGAGGGCCTGCTTCAGCGCTTCCTTTACGGCATCCAGTCGCGCGGGCAGCTCGATCGGCTCATTCGCGTAGCGACACGGGAAATCGAGTTCCTTCTGGTGGTATTTCACCTTCATCTCGACGAACTTCAGGCCGTGGGCGGTGGAGATGACGACCACTTTCTCCGACCTGTCCACCTTGCCCGACTTGAGGAGCTTCATCAGCACCGCCAGCGCGACGCCGGTATGCGGGCAGTTGAACATGCCGGTGCGATCGCCCAATGCGGCGGCGTCGGCCAGTTCCTCCTCGGTCGCCTGCTCGACGATGCCGTTGAACTGTTTCAACGTGCGGATGGCTTTTTCCACGCTGACCGGGTTTCCGATCTGGATGGCGCTGGCGAGGGTCTTCTGCGCCTGGATGGGTTCGAAGGTTTCGAAGTTCCTGAGATAGGAACGGTAAAGCGGGTTGGCGCGCTCCGCCTGTGCGACGACAATGCGCGGCAGTTTCGAGATCACACCCAGATCCTTCATCATGGACAATCCCTTGCCCAGCGCGGAGACGTTCCCGAGGTTGCCGCCGGGGATGATCATCACGTCCGGGACCTCCCAGTCGAACTGTTGCACGATCTCGATTCCCACCGTCTTCTGCCCTTCCACGCGCAGGGAATTCATCGAGTTCGCGAGATACAGCGTTTCATCGCGGGTGATTTCCTGGACCAGCTTCATGCAGCCGTCGAAGTCGGTGTCGAGGTACAGCACAAGCGCGGCGTTCGACACGGGCTGGATGAGCTGGGCAAGCGAGATCTTTCCGCGCGGGAGCAGGACGATCGACGGAATGCCGGCGGCGGCGCAGTAGGTGGCGAGCGCGGCGGAAGTGTCACCGGTGGAGGCGCAGGCGACGGCTTTGATCGGCGCGCCTTCGGAGATCATTTGTTTGACCTGCGACACCAGCACGGTCATGCCGAGGTCCTTGAAGGATCCGCTGTGGGTGTTGCCGCACAGTTTGATCCAGAGGTCGCTGACGCCGATGACTTTTCCGAAGCGCTCGGCCCAGAAGAGGTTGGTTCCGCCCTCATAGAGCGACACGACATTTTCGGCGGCGATTTCGGGCAGGACCCATTCTTTTTTGCCCCAGACGCCGGAGCCGTAGGGCCATTCGTTGCTCTTGTAGCGGCGTTCGAAGAGCTCCTTCCACTGGGCCGGGGTGCGCGCCTTGAGCGCGTTGAGGTCGTGCTGCACTTCGAGCAACGAATGACACCCGGTGCATTGGTACACGACGGAGTTCAGCGGAAAGGTTTTTCCGCAGGCGGGATTGATGCACTGGAACCACGCTCGATATGACATTGCTTCATCTCTCCTGCCGGTTCACGTTCTGAACGCGGCACGCACGGCAGGCACAGAATGGAGTGCAGCGGGAGCTATTTCAAGAGAACAGCGTGATGATCCGCGTGATGCCCTGCAGCAAGCCTGATAACGAAGGCGCGGCCGGTTGCTGTTCTGATCTCAGCGGTTGGCCGGCTGTCAAGGCCGGCCCAATGGCAGATTCCAAATGACAACTGGCAGAAAGCTTCAGCCTTCAAACTTTTCAACCTCCGGCCGTGAAGCGCATTGTATCTGCGCAAGCACTTTCAGCGTCCAATGATGCACTACGATATGAAGCACCAGGTAAAGCGACTGTTGACTCTCACATGCATTCTGGCGGCGTTGCCCATGGGCCTGATGGCTGCTGAACCGGAGCTGGTCGAACCGGAGCCCGGTCAGGCACCGCCCTTGCCGCCGCGGTTGCCCGACGGCATCCCGGCGTTCCCGGGTGCGTGGGGCGGCGGCATGTTCACCACGGGCGGCCGGGGCGGCAAAGTCATTGCCGTCACCAACCTGAACGACAGCGGCCCCGGAAGCCTGCGCGCCGCGATCGAAGCCGAGGGCCCTCGCATCGTGGTATTCCGCGTGGCAGGGATCATTCATCTCCAGAGGCCGCTCACGATCCGCAATCCCGACATCACCATTGCGGGCCAGTCGGCGCCGGGCGACGGCATTTGCATCGCCGGCGATTCGTTGAACATCAACACGTACAACGTCATTCTGCGGCATCTGCGCGTGCGCCGCGGCAAGCCCGAAGGCGGCCAGGGTTCGGACAACATTGGCGGCAATCCTGCGGGGCAGGTGATTGTGGATCACTGCTCCACGAGCTGGGGCATGGACGAGAATCTCTCGTTGTATCGGTATATGAAGCCGCTGCCGGGCGGCGGGGAGGTAAAGCTGCCGACCACGAACGTGACGGTGCAATGGTGCATTTCGAGCGAGGCGTTGAACGCCGGGAACCACGCGTTCGGCGGAACCTGGGGCGGGCAGGATTCCACGTTCCATCACAATCTGTTCGCGTGTAACACGGGTCGAAATCCGTCCATCGGCATGTCGGGCGAGTTCGATTTCCGCAACAACGTCATTTTCAACTGGCGCCATCGCACGATGGACGGCGGCGACGAGACCTCGTTGATCAATGTCATCAACAACTACTACAGGCCCGGGCCGGCGACGCAGCCCGACATGATGAGCACGATCGCGCGGATCGAGCAGCGCAACATGTATTCCCCGGGCAACCGATGGACCGCGGGCGGCTGGTATCCGCCGACGCCCGGCCGTCCGGGCAAGTGGTACGTGGCGGGCAATATTGTCCATGGCTTCCCTGAGGTGACGGCGAACAACTGGAGAGGCATGCGCGGGCCGGAACAGCTTGCGCGCGTCAATACTCCGTTCGAAGGCTGGCCTGTGAACCAGCAGACCGCTCTCGAAGCCTTCAACGCCGTGCTCGCCAGGGCCGGCGCCACGTTGCCGCGCCGGGATGCGGTCGATCGCCGCGTTGTTGAAATGGTCCGCACCGGCAAGGTCACCGTCGGCAACGGCATCATCAATGATCCGAACGAGGTCGGCGGCTATCCGGAATACACCTTCTCGCCGGAAGAGGTGCCGCTCGATTCGGACAACGACGGAATGCCGGATGCGTGGGAGACGAAATACGGCCTGAATCCGCACGACGCATCCGACGGAGCGCAGGACGCCGACAAGGACGGTTACACGAATGTGGAGGAGTTCCTGAACGGAACGAATCCGAAGGAGTACATCGATTATCGGAATCTGGGGAACAACGTGGATACGATCAGCGGTTAGGCGGCGGTGGCGTTGAACATTCAACACGCAACGCCCAGCGGATTTACGATTGACGATTGACGATTGGCGATTGACGCGGCGTGGCGTGAACGCGCGGACAGCGACAGCGGTGAGCCGCACTCGCCTTTCGGCGCTTCAGGTCGCTTCAACGCACGTTGCTTCACAGCGGTGGGTGTCGTTCCAGCCTCCCCGATCGCAAGGTCGCGGTTTTCAATGTCTTTCGTACTGCGAGGGTAATCGCACGACGGCTTCCGCCTTCGCCAACGCTCCGGCGGACAGGCGCGAGGACCCGCTTTTGCTGAGCTTCGGCGTGGCAGGCTGCTCGCCGCACCGGCAGGATACTTGTTTCAGCCTGACGCGAACAATTTGATTTCCCGGCTCCGCGGGAGCGGCATATTCAAGGCGCATGACGCTTCGGGCAGACTCTGGATCCAATGAAAGCGCGTCAGTCGTTCTGGAACGGCTTGTCGATCTCGCTTGTCTCCTCGCGTTCGCGCTGGTTCTCGCGCGGGCGGTGTTCGCGAATTTCCTTCCAGGCGTTTCGTGGGCGGAAGCAATGCTGCTCGTGGCGCTTTGCGTGTCATTGACATTGTCCACGGCGCGGAGCCGGTCTCTTCAGACCGCTCTGCTCGCAGCGATCCTGATTGCGACGGTTGGCGGATGGCTGCATGCGGTGGGCGCACTCACGAGGTTGCCGTTCGGTTCATTCACGTATGGCGCTGCAACGGGTGCGAAGCTGGGCGGACTGTTGCCCTGGACGATTCCGCTGGTGTGGGTTGTTCTTGTTCTGTCCAGTCGGGGCACCGCTGAAGTCCTTCTGCGCAATCGCCGGGGGACGCCGAATTACGGTTTGCAGGCGATGGGGCTGACCCTGGCGATGGCGCTTGTCCTGGAGGCGGGACTCGAGGTGTTCGCTCGGGAGAACGGGGATTGGCTCTGGAAGAGGCCGGAAGGAGCAGGGGTCCCGGGCAGGGTGCCGTTGACGGCTCTTGTCGGCTGGCTAAGCGCAACGGCGCTCGTCCTGGTGATGGCGACGCCGTTTCTGCTGAAGAAGAAACCGGTGAGGGTGAATCCGGACTGGAGGCCGCTGGTGATCTGGATTGGTCTGAACGCGATCTTTGCCTGCGCGTTCTTTTGAGCACCTGCGAATCCCCGAGCCGGAGGTGTTAACGCGGAATCCCAAAGAGATTCTGTCCCTGGTCCTCCATTTACCCACGACCCGATCGGGACAATTCCGCGCGCATATGCGCGCAGAATTGTCCCGCGGTCAAAAAGGCTTCATTTCGCAAGCCTCAGGCGCGACGCCATTTGGCAAATTTCGCAGGACAATTCCTGTCGCATATGCGCGCGGAATTGTCCCGGTGGGGATTCAGTTTGGGGGCGGGTGGAACTCGGAGGCACACGCTTCGTCCACGTGCTGCGACTGGTCCCGCGGGGCGGGACACAGTCGCGCTCCGGACGGTGGGGCTACGACGCGTGGAGTCACCGTCCGCTAGGAGGATTCGGCCGCTTTTGTCTTCCGAATGATGCGCAACCTTGCCACGCGCTTGTTGTCCATTTCCTCCACGCGCAGTTCGAACGGGCCGACGTGCAGCACGTCGCCGGCTTTCGGGAAACCGCCGAGGCGACGCGTGACCCAGCCGCTGGCGGTTGTGACGCCTTCCTCGCGCAGGGTTTCGCCCACGACCTCCTCAAGTTCATGCAGGGGGAGGGAACCTTCGGCCTCCCATTCGTCCTCGCTGACGCGCATCAGGGGCGGCTTTTCCTGATCGAACTCGTCCTGGATCTGGCCGACGAGTTCCTCGAGGATGTCTTCGAGTGTGACCATGCCCATGGTGCCGCCGTATTCGTCCACGACGATGGCGATGTGGGAGCGGCGTTCGAGAAACATCTGGAGGAGTTTTTCCAGGCGCGCGGTTTCGGGCACATAGATCAGCTTGCGCGCGACGGGGAGCAGATCGGCTCCGGAGCGCGCCTTGATGCGCATGGCGTAGAGGTCCTTGATATGGATGACGCCGAGCGTGCGGTCGAGGTCGCCTGCCTCGCAGAGGGGGAATCGCGAGTAACGGGTTTTGTCGGCGGTGTCGAGGCACTCGGTCATGCTGGCCTGGGTGTCGAGCACGACCATTTCCTGGCGCGGCGTCATGACTTCGCGTGCGACCCGTTGCCGGAGGTCGAGCGCGTTGAGCACGATGGAGCGGCGCAACGCCGAGCTGCCGGCGTGCTTTTGGGAGGCGCCGAGGATCAGGCGCAACTCCTCTTCCGAGTGAACCAGTTCGCCTTCGGTGACCGGCTCGATGCCGAACCGGCGCAGGAGCCAGTTGGCCGCGTGATTCAGCGCCCAGATCGCGGGGAACGACACCTTGTAGAACCAATCCAGCGGAATGGCCACCCAGAGCGATGTGGGCAGCGACTTGCGAATGGCCAGGGACTTGGGCGCCAGTTCGCCGGCCACGATGTGCAGGAAGGTGATGACCGAGAAGCCGACGGCGAACGCGATGGAATGCTGTGTTTGCTCGGACTCGATTCCGCTCAGCAGCGGCGCGAGGAGGCTGGCGAAGACGGGTTCGCCGATCCAACCCAGGCCGAGGCTGGCGAGGGTGATGCCCAATTGCGTGGCGCTCAGGGCGGCGTCGAGGTTGTGGAGAATGCGGCGGGCGACTTTGGCGCGCAACTGGCCTTTGACGACGAGCGATTCGAGTTGCGTGTCGCGGACCTTCACCAGCGCGAACTCCGCTGCCACGAAGAAACCGTTCAGCATCACGAGCACCAGGACGGCGACGATCTTCAGGGCGATGCCGATGATGGCGTTCCAGTCCATGTCAGAGTTTCACGTCGCCGAAGACGGTTCGGAACACGTCTTCCAGTGTGATGATGCCGCTTTCGCGGCGGTCGCGTCCGAGGACGATAGCCATGCGCTGGCCGCTGCGTTGCATGCGGCGGAGGGCGATTTCGACGCGCAGGTCTTCGTCGAGATACAGCGCCGGCCGCACGATTTCGAGGACTGGGCGCGACGGGTCGAGATTGGAATCGAAGAGCAGCGAATTCAGGTTGGCGAGCCCGATGATCCGGTTCTGGCCGTCGCGGTTTGCGATCACGGGCAGGCGGGTGAAGGGGTGGTGGCGGGCGCGTTCGAGGAGTTCGCTCACGAGCCACTCTGCGCGGGCGGTGGTGACCTGGTCGAGCGGGCGCATGACCTGGCGGACGGTGACGCTCTGGAGGTCGAGCACGCGGTTGATCATGAGTTTTTCCTCGCTGGTGAAGCCGGCGGCGGTTTCCTGCATGAGCAGGCGGAGTTCCTCGCGGTTGCCGAACAGGTTTCCCTTGAAGGCCTTGCCGCCGGTGCGGCGGAGCAGCCAGTCTGATACGGCTTCCACCAGCGCGACCATCGGCCAGAGCAGGATGTGAATGAAGCGAAACGGTTTCGCGAGCGCCAGGCAGAGCCGGGTCGGGTATGCGCGGAAGAGCATCTTGGGCAGCAGGTCAAACAGCGCGTAGAACAGAAACACCGCCGCGGCCAGGGCGAGAACAAAGAGAACCCGTTGCGTGCGGAAGGCGCCGAAGAGCAGGTAGATGGTCCAGCCCAGTATGAAGAAGTTCGCGGCCGTGTTGCCCACGACGATGGTCCAGAGAAAGTTCTCCGGGTTCTCGAGGTAGCTGTGCAACAGGCGCGCGGAACTGCGCCCGGCGCGCATCTGCTGGCGAATGCGGATGCGGCTGAGCGCAAACACGCCGGACTCCATGCCGGAAAGGAGGAACGACAACGCCAGGCACGCGGCGAAGATCACCCAGATCGCCAGGTCGCCGCTCATCGCGTCACCTCCACCAGCAGTTCCCGCACGCGTCGCTCGTCCGTGGCGTGCGCGGTGAGTTTCAATCCGCGAAACGTCGCGCTTTCGCCGGGGTTCGGCACGCAGTCGAGCAGTTTCAACAGCAGCCCGCCCATCGTTTCCACGTCGGCCACGTCGCCGAGGGCCGGGTATTCGCGTCGGAAATCGTCCAGGCGCATGGTGCCGTTGACCCGCCAGCGCCCGGGCCCGAGGTGCTCCATCACAAAGCGCTCCGCGTCGCGTTCCTCCCGGATGTGGCCGACGACTTCCTCCAGGATGTCTTCGAGGGTGACGAGGCCGGCGGTGCCGCCGAATTCGTCCAGCACGATGGCCATGCCGCGTTGCTGCCGTTGCAGGCTCTTCAGCAGTTGCAGCAGGTTCATGGATTCGGGCACGAACGACGGGAATTCGATCGCGTCCGCCAGGTCGATATTGGGGTCCATGAGCAGGGCGCGGGTGTTGAGCACGCCGACGATGGTGTCCGGCGTTTCGTCGTAGATGGGCAGCCGGCGGTGCTTGTGGCGCTGGGCGGCGGCGATCATTTCCTCGATCGACAGTTCGTCGGAGATGCAGGCCATTTGCGAGCGCGGTTTCATGACTTCGCGCGCGGTGCGGCGGTCGAGGTTGATGATCTGGGCGATGATCTCCTTTTCGGACTGGGCGAGGGTGCCTTGCTGCCAGGCGATGTCGAGCAGTTCGCGGTATTCCTCGTCGGTCAGCCCGGCCCGGGGTTTGACGGATGCCGGGATGATGGCGGCGAGGATGGCGGCATTCAGTTTCTGGGCGGCCTGCCGGAGAACGAAACCGGATTTCTGAAGGACGAGCAGCGGGCGGGCGACGCGGAGCGCCCACTGTTCGGGCCGTCGCACGGCGAGGGTCTTGGGGAGGACTTCCCCGCCAAACAGCGCCAGGACAAACAATGCGGCGATGGTGAGGCCGGTGGACCAGCGTCCCGTGAGGGCCATCCAGAAGGCCGGCGCCAGCATGGCGGCGGCGGCGAAGGTGTTTCCCAGGACCATGGTGGCCAGGAGATCCTGAGGCCGGGAGAGCAGCCACGCGACAATGCCGCCGACCCGGGGTTCGCGTTCGGCCAGACGTCGGACCTGCCATTTGCTGAGTGAAAAGAGGGCCGTCTCCGCGAGCGCAAAGAAGAAGCTTGCCCCTGCGAAGACGACTACCACCACCGCAGCCACAATCGGCGCCGACGCCATGCGGGCAGGATGCTGAAAAGCTCAGGGGAAGGCAAAAGCCTTTTGGCAAGTCCGGAGGCCGAAATCCGAAATCCGAAGGAAATCGGAAGGGCGAAATCCGAGAACGGGTTTAGCGGGTCCGGAGGCGGGGCGTGGAGGATCAGGGTTATCGCACGACGGCTCGCGAGGACCCGCCTTCGGCCCAGCTTCGGCGTGGCAGGCTGCTCGCCCCACCGATTTCACGCCCTTCGGACTTCGGCCCCTCGGATTTTCGGTCAGGCGCTTTCGCCCACCTGGAATCGAACGAAGCGTCGAATAGTGATTTCGTCGTCCAATTGTTTCGCGACCGAGCCGACGTGTTCCTTGACGCTGATCTCGGAGTTCTTCTTCACGAAACCCTGTTCGAGCAGGCAGTAGGTCTGGAAGAACTTGTCCAGCATGCCCTGAACGATCTTCTCGAGCGCGTGGGCGGGTTTGCCCTTGAGACGATCGGATTGCATGTAGATTTCGCGTTCTTTGGCGATGACTTCGGCGGGCACCTGATCGCGCGAAACCGCATTGGGGTGGCCCGCGGCGATCTGGAGGGTGATGTCCTTGACCAATTGCTTGAAGTCGTCGTTGGACACGGTGCTTTCCTTGCCGGCGCCCACTTCGACCAGAACGCCGACCTTGGCGCCGGGATGGATGTAGGCGGCGATCAGGCCGTTTCCGGTGACCTCCATGCGCGCGTGGCGCGGGATCTGGATGTTCTCGCGGATCCTGCCGACGAGATCAACGCGATCGGCTTCGAGGTCGGGGTTGGTTTCCGTGGCGAGCCGTTTGGCGACCTTGTCGGCGAAGGCCTGGAACATTTCGTTGCGCGCGACGAAGTCGGTCTGGCAGTTGACTTCGACGAGCACGCCGAGCCGGCCGCCCGGGGCGATGTATTGGGCGATGACGCCCTCGCGCGCCTCCTTGCCGCTTTTGGTGGTGGCGGTGGCAGCGCCCTTCTTGCGGAGAATATCCACCGCCGCGTCCAGGTTTCCGTTTGCCTCGACCAGCGCCTTCTTGCAATCCATCATCCCCGCGTTGGTCATCTCGCGGAGTTTGGCAACCATTGCCGCAGTAATTTCAGCCATATCAGTTTCCTCGTTGAAAAAAATTGAATGTCACCGGGAGGTGATCAGGACCGGGCCCGGTGAATGGTTTCTCATCCCTGGGCGGGCGAACTTTCGGGCGTGCTCGGATCGGATCCGGCAACGGCTTCGACGGCCTGTTCCGATTCGAATTTCTGGCCGGTGATTTCTCCGGAGTCCTCGGCGGTGCGGCGTCGCGCGTACTTGGCCTCGTACTCGGCGCGGGCGCGGGTGATGGCCTGGCCGATCGTGCTCAGGACCATTCTCACCGAGCGGATCGCGTCGTCGTTTCCGGCGATCGGGTAGTCCACCAGGTCCGGATCGCAATTGGTGTCCACGATGGCGACGACGGGGATTTTGAGGCGGCGGGCCTCGGCGATGGCGTTGTGTTCGCGCTTGATGTCAACGACGAACAGGGCGCCCGGGAACTTTTCCATGGACCGGATGCCGTCGAAGTATTTGACGAGGCGGGCGGCTTCACGGCGGAGGACGGACTGTTCCTGTTTGACGTAATTGTTGATGGACCCGTCGGCTTCCATCTTTTCGATCTGCTTGAGGCGGGCGATGGAACGCTTGATGGTCTGGAAATTGGTGAGGGTGCCGCCGAGCCAGCGTTCAGTGACATAGAACTGGCCGCATTCTTTGGCGGTTTCCTTGACAGCCTGTTGCGCCTGCTTCTTGGTTCCGACGAAGAGGACGCGGTCGCCCCTGGCGACGGTGGCTGCGAGGAAGTCGCACGCGGTTTCGAGCTGGGTGAGCGTCTTGCTCAGGTCGATGATGTGGATCCCGTTGCGCGCGTCGAAGATGAAAGGCTTCATCTTGGGGTTCCACCGTTTGGTCTGGTGGCCGAAGTGGACACCGGACTCCAGCAATTCCTTTACGCCAATACTGATCACGTTGTTTCCTTTTGTTGTCAGCCCGCCGTTCTGGCGAACCATCCCGCGGAAAGACGGGATTCATTCCGTTGTTGTTGTGGCCGCCTTCGCCTACACCAGCGGAGGAGATTAAGGCCGTTTCACCTGTTCGGGCGGGCGGGTGTTGTGGCCGACCGCATCGAAGGGCGCACGAAACTAGCAGACGGAGCCGCCGGGGCAACTGTTATTTTGATCAAAAAGCGGGCTTGTTTCCCGAAGGGCAAAGGTTCAGAGTGCGCGTGGTCAATGGCGGAGGATCCGGGCGACTTCGGGATGGTTACTCTCAACCCGGGCAGGTGCCGCCGCGCCGATTCATGAAAGTTCTGCTCGTTTACTCAAACCGCACCCGGATTCTTGAGCCCGCTCCACCGATCGGCTTGAGCTATGTCGCCACCGCGACCCGCCGGGCGGGGCATGAGGTCCGCTTTGTGGACCTGATGATTGCGGGGAACCCGATGCCGGAGCTGGAGGCCGAGCTGGAGCGGTTCCGCCCGGATGTCGTTGGTTTTTCGGTTCGCAACATCGACAATGTCGTGGCCCAGCGCACCACATGGCATCTCGATGAGGTGGTGGATCTGATCGCGACAGTTCGCCGGCACAGCGGCGCGCGGGTCGTGCTGGGCGGTCCGGCGGTGTCGATCCTCGCGGAAGCCGCGTTGAAGCGGTTCGACGCGGACTTCGCGGTGGTAGGCGAGGGCGAGATCGCGTTTCCGATCCTGCTCGAGGCGCTTTCCGGGACCGGGGAGTTTTCCCAGGTTCCCGGGCTTTGCTATCGGCAGGGCGGGCGGATTGTATCGAATCCGCCGGTTCGCCAGACGAGTTTCGGCTGGTCCGGCATGGAGCAGTGGATTCGCTGGCGCGACTACGAGCGGGCGGGGGGCACATGGGCGATTCACACGAAGCGCGGCTGCCCGCTGGCGTGTCTTTACTGCAACTACCCCGTGATGGAAGGGCACACGCTCCGATGGCGGCCTGCGTCGGACGTTGTGGACGAGATCGAACGGGTGTTGCTGGCGGTCGGACCGCGCACCTTCGAGTTCACCGACTCGACGTTCAACGTGCCGGAGAGCCACGCCATTGGCATTTGCGAAGAGATCATTCGACGCGGCCTGAAGGTGAAACTGTCGGCGGTCGGGCTGAATCCGGTGGCCGTTTCCGAGGAGCTGTTTCGGCTGATGAAGCAGGCGGGTTTCTGTTCGCTGGTGATTACGCCCGACTCGGCGAGTGAGACGATGCTGCGGAACCTTCGAAAAGGGTTTGGCGTCGAACAGGTGCGCCGCACGGCGCAGTGGGCGCGCGAAGCCGGGATTCGCACCACGTGGTTCTTTCTGCTCGGCGGTCCGGGCGAGACGCGGGAAACGGCCGAGGAAACGATCTCCTTCGTCGAACAGCACCTGAACTGGAAGCGTTTCCTCACCATCTTCATGACCGGCATCCGCATCCTGCCGGGCACCGACCTGGCCCGCCGGGCCGTGTCCGAGAATTACATTTCCGCGGACCAGGACCTGTGCGAACCGCGGTTCTACATTTCGCGCGAGTTGGACGAGCAATGGGTGATCGAGCGGATCAACCGCGCGATTGCGCGGTGTCCGACGATTGTGCATGGCGCGGAGGAGAACGGGTCGGGGCTGGAACGGCTGTTCAACCGTTCGCTGCATTGGCTCGGGGTGGCGCCGCCTTACTATCGTTTCCTGCCGACATTCCTGCGGATCCCGCCGATTCCGGTCCTGCGTGCCCGCCGCAACGGCGTCCAGGCGAGTTGCGGCAACGTGCCGGTGAGTGGAAACGATGGTTGAGGCGCGCGTCAAGTCACGCCGCGCCCTTCGGCGGACCCGGGTTCTCCGGCAGGGAACGTGCTGACGTCCCGGCATGAGTTCGTCTTCGCCCGGAACTCGCCGGAAACCAGCGCCGCAACGCGCGTTAACGCCAACGTTACTCCTGTCGTCATTCCTTGCCCTGAGCTCCGCCACCGGCGCGACTTACGAAGTCGGCGAGGGCAAGGCTTTCTCTTCCATCGGGCAGGTTCCCTGGGAATCGTTGGCGCCCGGCGATATCGTTCTGATTCATTGGCGCACGAACGCCTATCATGAAAAGTGGGTGATCTGCCGGCAGGGCACTCCCGAGTCGCCCATTGTTGTGCGCGGCGTGCCCGGTCCGGGCGGAGAATTGCCTGTCATCAACGGGAACGGCGCGACCACGCGCGCGCAACTGGACTTCTGGAACCAGCAACGCGCCGTGATCAAGATCGGCGGCGCGTCCGTGCCGCCGGACACCACGCCGGCCCACGTGGTGGTCGAGAACCTCGACATCCGCAGCGCGCGCCCGCCGTACACGTACAGGAACCCGTCCGGCAACACGGCCTCCTACGTCGCCAATGCTTCCGCGATCTACGTCGAAAAAGGAACCAACATCGTGATCCGCAACTGCGTCCTGAGCGATTGCGGCAATGGACTGTTCGTTGCGGCCGCGACCCGGAACGTGCTGATCGAAGGCAACTACATTCACAGCAACGGAAACGAAGGCAGCATCCTCGAGCACAACAGCTACACAGCGGCCGAAGGAATCGTGTTCCAGTTCAATCGCTTCGGCCCGTTGCGAACCAATTGCCCCGGAAACGCCTTGAAGGACCGGTCTGCGGGGCTCGTGGTTCGATACAACTGGATCGAGGGCGGCAACCGGCAGTTGGATCTGGTTGATGCCGAGGACAGCGTGGCCCTGCAACAAAGCCCGTTGTATCGCTCGACGTTCGTTTACGGGAACGTGCTCATCGAGCCGGACAACGCCGGCAACAGCCAGATTGTCCATTACGGCGGAGACAGCACCGACGAGAAAATTTATCGCAAGGGCACGCTGTTCTTCCACCACAACACCGTCGTCTCGACGCGCAGCGGGAACACGACGTTGTTTCGATTGTCCACGAATGACGAATACTGCGACGCGCGGAACAACATCTTTTATGTCACGGCGAACGGGAATCGCCTGGCGCTGGTGGACGGGGCGGGGCGGCTCTTCCTGACGCACAACTGGCTGAAGACCGGTTATGTGAATTCGCACAGCGGCGTGACGGGTTCGATTACGAATGACGGGACGAACCTGAGCGGCGCGGCGCCGGGGTTCCTGGCGCTCTCGAGGCAGGAGTTCCGATTGAACACGAACTCGGCGTGCATCAATGCCGGCACAAACCTGCCGCCGGAGGCGCTGCCGGCCCACCTTCCGGCGTGGCATTACGTGAAGCACCGGAAATCGGCGTCGCGCGCGAACGATCTCGCGCCCGATCTGGGCGCGTTTGAGTTCTCGCCCTTCGCGGCGTGGCAGAACGCGATGTTCGGCGCGGGCATGGACGACGCCGCGGCGTCCGAAGGAGCCGACCCGGATGGAGACGGCGTGGTGAACCTGCTGGAGTACGCGTTTGAACTCGACCCGAGCGTGTTCTCCACGGCCGGATTGCCGTCCGCGCGGATGGTCGCCAACGGCGAGGCGCATTTTGCCATTGCGTTCCATCGGCGCCCGTTGCCGTCCGAACTGACGTACGTGGTCGAGGTTTCGGCGGATCTCATCCACTGGCAGCCAGGGCCGTGGTATGGAGACTTCGACTCGATGCCGTCCAACGCGATTGCGTCCCAGGTGTTGTCGGGAGGGGAAACCATCGTCCGGCTGAACGCCGGTCTGTTCGACGATCCGTGGCGTTTCATGCGTGTGCGGGTGGTGTTCGAACATCCAACATTGAACATCGAATAAGCGGAGCCCCGGACGCTCCAATTCCAGGGTTCCAGGGTTTCGCGAAGCGCTGGAACGCTGAAATCAGATTAACAGGGACGTTGCCGATTCCGACCGTGAAGAGCTGTCCGACGTTGCTGCGACTCGCAGGGACGCGGTCCGGGCGCCTCGCGCGTCATCGATTGCAGGTCGCTCAGTGGGTGTTCGATGTTGTCCGTGTTGGATGTTTTTGTTCGACAGACTATGCGGTGCTTTCGAAACTTCGCGCATGCAACGGCGCAAATTGACACTCGGTCACTCGCCGGACCCGGACGATGCGTTCATGTTTTATGGTCTGGCCAGGGGCCTGATTCCGACGGACGGCTTTGAGTTTGAGCACATTTTGCAGGACATCCAGACGTTGAACGAGCGCGCCACGCGCGGCGAGCTGGACATCTCCGCCATCAGCATCCATGCGTATGCGTTCGTGAGCGATCAATACGCGTTGCTGCCGAGCGGGGCGAGCATGGGCGACGGTTACGGACCGATGCTGGTTGCGAAGGAGAAATGGACAAGGGAGCAGGTGGCGACCAAACGCATTGCGGTTCCCGGCACGATGACGAGCGCGTTTCTGGCGCTGCAACTCTGGCTGGAGAAGCCGGCGAAGGAATTTGATTTCGTGGTGGTTCCGTTTGACCGGATTTTCGAGGCGGTGCGGACGGGCAGGGCGGAGGTGGGACTGATCATACATGAGGGGCAATTGACGTATCGGAACGAAGGTCTGGA
Source organism: Verrucomicrobia subdivision 3 bacterium UBA3939 (assembly GCA_002385705.1). Taxonomy (GTDB): domain Bacteria; phylum Verrucomicrobiota; class Verrucomicrobiia; order Limisphaerales; family UBA3939; genus UBA3939. The sequence continues at coordinate 43,965 of DGDZ01000027.1, read as the reverse complement.
GGTGTGTGAAGACCTGGGCAAATGGTGGTCTCGCGAGAACGGAGGGTTGCCGTTGCCGCTGGGAGGGAATGTGATTCACAAGCGTTTCGATCCAGAGACGCGGAGCCGCATCGCGCAGATCCTGACCGCCAGCATCCGGTTCAGCCTGGACCATCGGGCGGAAGCAGTGGAGCACGCGCTGCAGTACGCGCGGGACATGGGCCGGGAGCTTGCGGACCGGTTCGTGGGCATGTACGTGAACGATTGGACGCTCGACTACGGCGAGCGCGGGCGTGAATCGATCCGGCGCTTTCTCGGGCGCGCATTTGAGCGCGGTCTCCTTCCGCATCGGCAGGAACTTGAATTTGTCACGGTGCCGGGCGTCTAAAATTCTGGAAAAATATTTTTGACTCAGTTGTTCGAGCGAGTAGGGTTTTCCGCGTTAGCCGTCCCACTCCGGCCTTCTTCGCGATGGCCCGCGGCTGAGTGAACATGAAAGCGCAAGCGAACATGGACGGCGAAGGCGGATTCGATAACCGCGTCACGGTCCTGCATGTGGATGATGATCCGAACGACACTGCGTTGTTGCAGGCGGCGAGCCGGAAAGCGGGAGTGAATTTCGCCCTTCAGAATGTCGAGGACGGGGAACAGGCGATGGCGTACCTGAACGGGTCGGGAGGATACTCCGACCGGCAGCAGTACCCTCCGCCGGCGTTGGTTCTGCTGGATCTGAAAATGCCCCGGGCCACCGGCTTTGATATCCTGCGCTGGATTCGTCATCATCCCGAATGGGACGATCTCCCGGTCGTTGTCCTGTCCGGATCCGAGTTGCAGGAGGACATCCGGAAAGCGTATGCGGACGGGGCGAACTCCTATCTGATCAAACCGCTTGGATTTGAGGCCCTGGTGGATCTTGCCCGCAGCATCAATTCAGTGTGGTTGAACGCCAGTTCGCCTTCCGCCTGAGCGGAACAGGGGCAGGGACGGCCTCGTCCCCGTGAATTTGGAACAGCAACGCCGAGCTCTGCACGCACGGCGTCTTTCTGGCCATTACACGCAACAAGTATCCAGGAACGGCATGGGTCTGGCGATCTGCAAGCGCGGATCCGGGTCGAACCCGATCCGGGCGGAGGATCCTCGTTCCTGTTCACACTCCCGGCGTGTCGTGATGAAAGAAAAAGAGCCGAAACAGAGAACGTTTCGGCTCCCGGGATGTTTGGACGGATTGATTCAGTGCCTGTGATGGCCGCGCGGATGGGGTTTCCAGCCGTGGTGATGATGTCCGTGCCGGTGCACGGGAGGGTACGAGATGATCACACGGGGCCGGTGATACACGGGCGGCGCCACAACCACGGGCGGAGGCGGATAAACGGGCACGTACACCGGAGGCGCATAGACAGGCGCGGGCCGGGCGATGACGACCGGCGGTACGGGAACGCCGATCCCGATGCTCACGCTCACCCCGGCCTGGGCTGCGCCCGCGGTGCCGGCGATGATCGCTGCTGCCAATAACAGTTTTTTCATACAACAAATCTGACGAACGACCTCATGGTGTCTTCATTCGTGCGCGAAACTTTTTGCGCAAATTGAGTTGAATACCGCCGATGAAGGCGGCGTCTGATACAGGTCTTGCCTGCCCTTCTCAGGGCTTCTCCACCTGCACGCGGAAGAACGTCGCGGGAGCGTCCGGCGGGTTGGTGAAGCTCCCCATGCCGGGGGGCAGACGGATCGCGCCATCGACGGGCGCGAATCCCGTGAGTGCATTGGTGCTGCTCCACACGGTGTAAACCCGCCCGGTAACGGTGTTCCAGCGCAGCACCAGATCGTCCCCCGAACGTTCGAGTGTCGTGGTGAAGCGGCTCTCGGGATCGGAAGGATCCAGTCCGGCGACATAGGATTGCCAGAGCGGGATGCCGTTGGCGCCGAAGCTTTCGGCCAGCGCTTCGAAATCGTTCGTGGGGCCGTACGACGCCAACCACCAATACGGCGTCGGGTGATTCGTCGTCAGCAGTTCCGCGAAGTTGGCCTGGACGGTGACATTCGAGGTGAGTGTGAGCGTGACGGGGTTGTTCGTTCCCGAAAGATCGCCGCTCCAGTTCAGGAAGCGGAAATGCGTGTTGGGCCTCGCCAGCAACTGCACCGTGGAGCCGGCGGTAAAGCTGGCGCTGGCCGGCGTGACGTCGCCCCAGTCAGGACGATTCACGCCAGTGACGAGCTGCACGGTTGGAGCTGTGCTCATTTGCCCCGCCACAAGCTGCACGTCGTCGATGTTCCATCCGATTTCGCTTTGGGCCACGCTGGACGAGAGCCCCCAGCGGATCTGGAGCGAGGCGCTGCCGGAAGCCCATGCCGGGAGCGGGAGCTCCACGGCCTGCCAGCCTGTATCCGATATGGAATGGCCGCTCCAGATGGTGGTCCAGTCCGCGCCGTTGACAGAGATCTGGATGCTCGCGATGTCGTCGTTTCGAACGCGCAGCCAGCGGCGGAATCGAAGGCTGAGATTCTGCGCGCCCGAGCAGTCCACGATGGGAGTGGTGGCGTATTTCACTGACAGGCGATTCTCGTAATTGCCGGAAAGGTTGTACGCGACGATGCGGCTTCCTGTGAAACCACCGGTGGGGCCCGGTCCGGAGTACGATGGAACGCCGTATTGCCAGAGCGGTTCCAGCGTCCAGCCGGGATCCGTTTCCATGTCCGCGGCGTACAGAATCGCGGGAACGCTGACCGCAAACTGACCCAGTTCGCCTTCCGGCACAAACTCGCCGCCGATGTCCGCGACCGCGCCGGATTCAACTCGAACGGTGTAAACGCCATTGTCCTCCAGTCGCCAGGAAATCGAGTCGGGCGGATCCACGGCATAGGTGGCCGTTCGGGGCGATCCATTGGACGACGAATCGACGGAAACCAGGCGTGCCATCCGATCGTATCCGTTTGGCCCGGTCACCCGAATGTCCGCGTCGTCGATGGTTGAGACGTCGATCGGCCTGCTGCCGGAGTAAACGACCGTCAGCAGGTGGACCTTCGCGCCTGCTTCGGAAAGATTGGCCGGGCTGAATTGAGCTGCCGGAGGCGGCACAAAGCCGGTGGCCGTGACGTACCCGTTGATGAAATACTGTCCGAGGCTCCCGTAGGCGGTGTAGCCGCTCGGAGGCGATGTCATCGGAGAGCCTGCGGAGGTGTTGCGGACATACAGATAGTAAACGCCCTCGGACAGGTTGGTCTGAAGGGTGGCGCCCGTTTGTGTCGGAGGATCCGCCGCCAGCAGCAAAGCGCCGCTTTGATCCCGAAGTTGGAGAAGAAGGTCGAGGTTCCCGCCGCGTGTACCCGACGGCATGACCCACGGGGTGACTGCCAGGCGAACCGGGCCGTTGCCCGAGATGAACGAGAATACGTCCGTGTCGCTTCCAGATTCCAGGACTCCTTTGTTCGCCGGATTTGTGTTCCAGGGATCGTTGTCCGGCGTTGTGGAGACGATATTCGTTCCGCCCGTGAGAACCAGCGGCGTGGCGGTAAACGCGGTGTTGCCGTGGTCGTCGGCGCGATACGCGATTTTGCCTGCGATGATCGCCAGGTCGTCCTGGGTATTGTTGGCAAGATAATACTCGCCCTTCGACCATTGGCTCACGTTGCGCCCGTAACCGGTGCCCATGATCGGGCCCCACGAGATCTCGCCGCTGCCGTGTCCGCCATAGTACTGCGCGCCGTCTGTCTTCCCGTCGTGACTCAATCCGAGGTTGTGCCCGGCTTCGTGCGAGGCCGCCTCGGCGATGTTCGCCTCACTGTTGCTGAGCTTGTTGTGATAGACCCATGCGGGACGGTAGTAGGCGTAGTTGCCGCCGGCGAAGACGTTCACATAGGCGACCCCGCCCGCGCTCGACGACGGGTTGTCCGCGCCGTTGGCGTCGGTGTTTCGCGTGATCAACACATGCGCGGTGCGAGAATTGAATACGGCGGGCCGTTCGGTGGTCACGTCGATGTCGAACGGGGCGAAATCCTCCGCGACGCGCAGCCAGATGCGCTTGATCGCAAGCTGTTCGCTGTCGCTGAATGCTGAGTAGTCCGTATCCGTGCTGAACGGCAGCGCGGGAATGACGGTCCGATTCAGCGTGTTGTTCCAGGCCGTTCCGGTGACGTTTTCTCCGCAGAAATTCAAATAGAGAACGTTCGGCGCGCCGGGTTTGCTGTGGAAGATCAGGTGTTCGGGGAATGGACTTACCGGCACTGGCGCCCCGCCGGTCTCCGGCTCGGCTTCCTGCGTTTCCGCAGGCGTCTCAAACGTGTCCGCATAGAACACGCCGCCTTCCGGGTCCGTGTTGAGCATTTCGGTGTCGGCATCGGTAAAGTGGAACGAGCGGAGCCATTGGATCGCGCGGTCGCGCGCGGGTTGGGGAAGGCGCTCGATCTGCGAGCGGAAACGCCCGGGCGGCAGTTGGTCCGGCCAATTGAACGCGCCCGGGGCGAACTGGCGAACGGGACCTGCGGGTTGCGCCGCTGCGATCGTGGCCGAAACGGCCACGAACAGAGTCGCCCCCCGGATCACCTCAAGACCAAACGTCGGTTTCGACACTGCTGAAACAACACTTCGCGCGGCGCTGCCTGAGACGCTCAGGACGCGCCTTGTCCCTGTTTGGGACAAGCTCGTCGTTCCGCCCGCTTTGTCAGGCGGGTCACGAGTGCGGCACCGTATCACACAGCGGGAAGTATTCCAGCCCGGATTATGGCAATCGTGCGCCCTTGACAACGGAAAGGGTCCCGCATCGGGCGAAGTCTCCATCGCGGGACGCGATACTCGAGATCCGGAGAAGGCAGCGCATCGGACGGCTGCGTTGTGGTTTCTCCGATATCGTCATCTGCGGAACAACCACAGCACCAGGGTGAGAATAACGCTGATCAACAGGCAGGTGATGATGGGGAAATGGAAGCTGAAATCGCCGCGTGTGTAGTGGATATCGCCCGGCAGCCGGCCGAGCCAGCCTTTCCCAAACCCCGCCCACAGCAGCGCGCCGAACGCGGCCAGGGCGAGGCCTGCAATGACCAGAATCTTTCCGATCTCGTTCATCCCTTCCTTTTATTCCACATCCGCCAGTTTCTGGAAACTCTCTTCAATGAACGTCGTTCCTTGGATCCGGGCCAGTTTTGAGTAAAGACCGTTCGCCGCCAGCAGCTCGTCGTGCCGGCCGCGCTCGACGATCTGTCCCTGGCGAATCACCAGGATCTGGTCGGCATTGCGAATCGTGCTCAGCCGGTGCGCGATCACAAAGCTCGTGCGGTTGGCCATCAATCGCTCGAGTGCCTCCTGAATGAGCTTCTCAGTGGCCGTGTCCACGCTCGCCGTCGCCTCGTCCAGGATCAGGATCGGCGCATTCTTCAACAGCGCCCGCGCGATGCTCACCCGCTGTTTTTCTCCGACGCTCAGCTTGACGCCGCGTTCGCCGACGCGGGAGTCGTAACCGTGCGGGAGCCGCGTGATGAACTCGTGGCAATTGGCCGCGCGCGACGCCGCAATCAGTTCCTCCTCGGTGGCGTCGGTCCGGCCGTACAGGATGTTCTCGCGAATCGTTCCGTTGAACAGGAAGGCTTCCTGGCTTACAACGCTGATGTTGTCGCGCAGCGCCTTGAGAGACACGCCGCTGATATCCACGCCGTCGATCAGGATGCGGCCCGCGGTGGGTTCGTAGAAGGCCGGGAGCAGGTTGACGAGAGTGGATTTCCCGGCGCCGGTCGGGCCCACCAGCGCCACCACTTCGCCCGGGCGCGCGTGCAGGTTGATGTGGCGCAGGATCGGGCGTTCGCCGTAGCTGAAGCTGACATTCTCGTATTGGACTTCTCCCCGGATGGGCTTCGTGAAGACACCGCGCCGGTCGGGCCGTTCCTCCGGCATGTCGAGGATGTCGAACACGCGCGCTGCGGCGGCGCGGGCCGACTGGAGCATCTGGTTCAACCCATGCAACCGTCCGACCGGTTCGTAGAAGAAGATGCCCGCGTAGAGCATGAACGCCACGAGCTCGCCCACCTCCATGCGCCCGTTCAGCACCTGCACGCCGCCCACCCAGAGCACCAGACCGATTCCTGCGGCGCCGATGAACTGCATGCCGGGCCCGTAGTTCGCCCAGGCCCGCATGACCACCAGCGTGCTCCGGCGGAGATCATCGGCGCGTTGCGCGAAGCGTTCATCCTCGTGCGACTGGCGCCCGAACGCCTTGATCTGCCGAATGCCCTGGAGGTTGTCCATCAGCAGGGCGTTCATCGCGCTCGCCGCCTCGCGCTGGAGACGGTAACGCTTGTGCGCCGTCAACGTGTACCAAAGGGCACCGCCCACCAGAAAGGGCAGGGGAATCAAAGCAATGCCGCCCAGCAACGGACTGGACATGAACATGAACACCAGCGCGCCGGCAATGCTCAACAGCGCCACGGTTCCCTGCTCGACGCCGTCGATCAACAGCCGTTCCACGTTGTTCACGTCTTCAATCACCCGGGTCATCAGGTCTCCCGAGGCGCGCTGGTCGAACCAGGCCACCGGCAGCCGTTGCAGCCGGGCATAGACATGCCGGCGCATGTCGAAGATCACATTCTGCTCGAGCGCGTTGTTGATCCGGATGCGGATGCTGTTGAACAGTTCCCGGAGAAAGAACGCCCCGAGCAGGCCGATGGCGACCGGCGTGAGCAGGTCTCGCCGTCCCTGAGTGATCACGTCGTCAATGATCACGCGGGTCAGCCGGGGATAAAGAAAGCCGAACGCAAGCGAGAGAATCGCGCAGCCCACGGTGGCCACGGCCATCCACAAATAGGGCTTCAGATACACGCCCACGCGGCGGACCACTTCACCGACAGAACGCGGCGCCGAGCGGAACGTGGGATCCGTGTGCGAGCCGTAGCCTGGATGGGAAGCCATTCGAACCCCGAAGCATCAGTTGTTCCCCATGGCAGCCGGGCGCTTCCCGCCCGCGCCGTCCCCCTTGAAGTTTCCTTTGTCTGGCATGCAGAAGATATCGGCCAAAACTGCCGCGGGAACAAGTCTTTCAACGAACCGGCCCGTGGTGGTTGCGGCCCGGCCTCAGGTCGTTACCGGCCCTTGAGCCTGCGCGGCGCTGCATAAACTGCGTGCAAATGACCGGGCACCGTTTTAGATTGGCCGCGCGAAATGTATCCATCCGTTGCCACGAAAGACCCGGCGGCCGTAGCGGCGGAGGTGCATTCGATTTATCTCGGTAGTTTTCCCGACGGCGATCCTCGTTTCGTTTCACGGGTCTTCGGCTGGGTATCGGACTGTTTTTCAGGGAACTACGCGGACTACCGGCCGGTGGACGCGCTGTATCACGATTTCGAGCATACTTTGCAAGGCACCTTGTGCATGGCGCGCCTGCTGCAGGGGCGGCACCGGGCCGGAGCGCAGCCGGTCGTGAGCCGGAAACTGTTCGAGCTCGGGCTGCTGGCAATCCTGCTCCACGATACCGGCTACCTCAAGAAGCGCGATGATCCCGAGGGCACGGGGGCGAAATACACCATCACGCACGTGGAACGCAGCGCCGATTTCGCCGCGCGCCTGCTCGCGGAAAAGGGTTATGCGGCGCCGGACATCCGGACCGTGCAGAACATGATCCATTGCACGGGCGTGCATGCGGTGATCGACGCGATCGGCTTCCAGAGCGACGAGGAACGAATCGTCGGGTGCGCGCTGGGCACCGCCGATCTGCTGGGGCAGATGGCCGCGGACGATTATGTCCAGAAACTGCCCGCGCTCTACGAGGAATTTGCCGAAGCCGCGCGATACTCGGGAGACCGCACGCATTTTGTGTCGAGCTACTCGAGCGCGGAGGATCTGATGAGCCGGACGCCGGTTTTCTGGGAAACGTTCGTGAGCGTAAAGCTCAATCGCGATTTCGGCGGATTGTTCCGGTTTCTGAACCAACCGTATCCGGACGGACCCAACGAGTATCTGGAGCGGATCGAGGCGAACATGCGGCGCCTGCGGCAGCGCACCACCGCCGGTGTGGGCCGTTGAATCCGCGGATCTTCACCCAGACAGCTGGTGATAATGGCGCGTGACGGCGCCTTTTGTTTTTCATTTTTGACCCGGGCGCCTAGATTGGCGGCATGTCACGCGAGTACGTGTTGCAGCCGTTTCGGCCCGCCGTCCGGCTTCAGATCGACTACGCGCGCGAGCTGAACGAGCAACAGCTGGCGGCCGTGACCGCGCCGCCCGGGCCCGCACTCGTCATCGCCGGCGCGGGATCGGGCAAAACGCGCACGCTGATCTATCGCGTGGCCTATCTGCTGGAACAGGGCATTCCTCCCGACCGGATCCTGCTGCTTACGTTCACCAACAAAGCCGCGAAGGAGATGATGCGCCGGGTGTCGGATCTGCTGGGGCAGGACTTGCCCGAGCTCTGGGGCGGCACGTTCCACTCCGTGGGCAACCGGATTCTGCGCCGGCATGCCGCCGCGCTCGGTTATCAGCCGGATTTCACCATTCTGGATCGCGAGGACGCCAAGCATCTCATCAATGCCTGCATCGGCGAAGCCGACATCGACGTGAAGGCCACACGCTTTCCCAAAGGGGACGTGCTCGCGGAAATCTTTTCGATGGCGCTCAACACGGGCCGGACCATCGAACAGGTTCTCCAGGAGGAATACGACAGTTTCGCGGAACTGTCCGCGGCGATCGGGGATGTGGCAAAGCGTTATGCCGCGCGGAAGCGCGAGACCAACTCGGTGGATTTCGACGATCTGCTGGCGCTCTGGTTGAAGCTGTTGCAGACCGACACCGAAGCCTGCGAACGCTACCAGCGACGTTTCCAGTTCATCCTTGTGGACGAATACCAGGACACCAACAAGCTGCAGGGCGAGCTGATCGATCTGCTGGCGGCGCGGCACCAGAACGTCATGGTGGTGGGCGACGACGCGCAAAGCATCTATGCCTGGCGCGGCGCGCACTATGAAAACATTTTGAAGTTCCCGGAGCGCTATCCGCGGGCGGCGGTGTTTCGGATCGAAACCAACTACCGGAGCACGCCGGAGATTCTGGAGGTGGCGAACGCCGCGATTCGCGCGAACGTGCATCAGTTTGCCAAGCACCTGACGGCGGCCCGCAAGTCCGGCCAGAAACCGGCGCTGGTCGTCTGTCACGACGCGTCGGAGCAGGCGGCGTTTGTCGCCCAGCACGTGCTGGCGTTGCGCGAGGAGGGTTACCGGCTGGACCGGATGGCGGTGCTGTACCGGTCCCACTTTCACGCGCTGGAACTTCAGCTGGAACTCACCCGCCGGAACATCCCGTTCACGATCACCAGCGGCATCCGCTTCTTCGAACAGGCGCACATCAAGGACGTGGCCGCGTGCCTCAAACTCGTGCTCAACCCGCGCGACGAACTGTCGTTCAAGCGCATTGTCCAGCTCCTGCCGGGCATCGGCGCCAAAGGTGCCGACAAGCTTTGGCGCAAGTTCACTGAACTGAGCCGCGCGGACACGGGCCCGGGGGCCCTGGCGCGCGGGTTGCAGTCCTGTGCGGGTGCGGTGCCCCGAAAAGCCGCGGTGGCATGGGCGCAGTTCGCCGCCACTATCGCGCAGCTCGAGGCCGAGGATGTCCGCAACGATGCTTCCCGAATGATCAGCCTCGTCCTCGAAGCGATGTATGAGGATTATCTGAAGGAGAACTATCCGAATTACCGGTCGCGCGTTGAAGACCTGGAACAACTGGCCGTGTTCGCCCGGCAGTTTGCATCCCCGGCCGACTTCCTCACCCAGCTTGCCTTGCTGACCAGCGTTGATGCCGAGGAAGAGCAGGCGGTCACGCGCGACGATGAACCACTGCGATTGTCCACCGTGCACCAGGCCAAGGGGCTCGAGTTCGACGTGGTCTTCGTGATCATGCTGTGCGAAGGATTGTTTCCGTCCGCCCGGTCATTGGAAACCCTCGAGGGAGAGGAGGAGGAACGGCGGCTGTTCTACGTCGCCATCACGCGCGCCCGGAACGAACTGTATCTGACGTATCCGCTGCTTCGAAGCATTCAGGGCGGTTCCGGGGAGTCGTTTCAGCAACCGTCCCGTTTCCTTGGTGAAATCCCTCCTGAACTGCTCGAGGAGTGGAACCTGCGGTCGTATCGATAAACGCGCTTCGCCGGGCAAGGCAAGCGGAGCCTGAACCCGGTTCAGTTTTCCGCTGTTTTGATCCGCTTGAGATCCTCCGCCAGGAACGCGGCCACGTCCTTGAAGCGGGCGACGTTGTCCGGGTTCACGTTCATCAATGTCTGGTGCGCCTCCAGGCAGTTGCGCGTCACTTCTTCGCGGCTCGGATTTGCTGCCGGCACGGGTTCCTGGCCCGGAGCGCCGTCCGGGAAACCCGTGATGTCCTGCGTGAGATGAAAGAGATGCAGCACCCCGAGGTTCTCCAGCAGGTCCGTGATGCGCGCGTTCGGCTGATACAACTCGATCCGGCGCTCGACCGAATCCGGCTGCGGCCCGTTCAATCTCAGGCCGAACCCGGCGAGCACGCCGAGGAAGGTGCTGTCCATCAGAGCGCATTCCCGCAGGTCCAGCACAAAGCGCGCGAATCCTTTGTTCAGCAGTTCGTTCAACAGGGTTTTGAAATCGATGCTGGAGGTGAAGTTGGCGCGGCCGCAAATCCGCACGCAGGCGGACTTTCCGCGTGTTGAAACCAGCATTTTTGCTGACGGTGCACTCATGGCGATGTCATGCCGGGACCGGGGCCGTCTCCGGGCGGCTCACGATGGCCACGAGCGCCTGTTGGAGAACGAGTCGTTCATCCAGGCCGCTCGATACGAGCCGCTGGTTGCACTGCAACAAACGGGCCATTGCCTCGACAAGCTCGGTCTCGCTGTAATGTTTCACCTGGGGCAACGCCTTGTAAAGGACGTAGGGATTCAGCGCCAGCGGGTTGAAGCGCCGGTCCGCAGGAAGCTTGTCCGCCGGAATGCGGCCCAGTTGCGCTTTGAACCGGGAATAGTCCGCTTCGGGCTTGATCCATCCTTCCCGCAACATCTCCTTCAACATCAGCAGCGCGCGCACTTTCGAAATCAGGCCGTACAACAACCCGATCTCGGATTTGTCGGAATCGAACTGCATCTCCCAGAACTCCTCGTCCAGCCGCCGCAGCAGCCGCGGCAGATCGCGATCGCCCAACGCGTCGCCCAGCGCGAACGCGCGCGCCGTCTTGTTCCGGCTGCAAACCGCATCGACATCCTCCAATCCGATCTCGGCGCGGTCGCCGACGTAAAGCGAAAGCTTCTCAACCTCGTTGGCCAGTTGGCGCGGGTTGGGTCCAATCCGGCTGACCAGTTCGGCCAGGGCTTCGTCCGAAATGCTCTTCTGCCGTGCCCGCAGCGCGCGGGCCGCCATGGTCTCGGCTTCATCCGCCCAGTGGCGGTCGTCGGCCGACCAGCCGGCGAAACTTTCCACCGAGCCGATCCTGTCCAGCGTCTTGTAGAAGACCTTCCGCTTGTCCACCTTCCCGGCGCTGACGAGCAGGCGGACGTCTTTCCAGTCAAACTCCTTCAGATCCTGCGCCAGGGAAGCCAGGGCTTCGGTGACGTCCGCCGAGCTTGCGGCCCGTTCGTCTCCGAGGAAATTGCAGTCCTTCAGCCAGACCACCTTCGCGCCGCCGAAAAAGGGAAGGGTCTGCAGAGCCTCGCGCAGCCGGCCGATCGCCTTGAGCGCCTCGCCGCTGTTCGCGACGCCGGCGTCGATGATCTCGTGGTCCATGCCCCCGGCTTCGGCGGTCCACTGCTGGTACACCTCGCGCGCGCGCTGTCGGACGGCGAACTCGTCCTCACCGAAAACGAGCAGGACGGAAGGCGCGGGCTTCGGAGCGGCGGGCATTACTAGTCGGACTCGGTCTCGCCGCCGGTCTCGTTGATGCGGTCGAGCACTTCGCTCATGTCCTCCACCTGTTCGAAGAGCGAGGTGGCGACGTAGATGGGCCGCTTTTGCGCCGTGGCCAGCGCCAGGCAATCGCTGGGGCGCGCGTCAATTTCGACCAGCTTGCGGGCAACCTCGTTCTGCTGCCGAAGAATCAGGCGCGCGAAGTAGGTGGAATTTCTCAGCTCGGTAATGACGATGCGTTCGACCGTGATGTCGAACCCTTTGAAAATGCTTTGAATCAGGTCGTGTGTGAGCGGGCGTTCCTTCGGTGTCTCCCGCAGAAAATTGCTGATGACCAGCCCCATCTGGGGCTCGACGTTGATGACGAACACCTTCTCGTCATTGCCGACAAATAACGCGCAGCCACTGTTGGCAGGCAGAATCCCTCGAATCTGAACCTGCACGACGTCGTTCTTCATAGAGAGAGTGTATTGCGCAATGAACAAAAGACAAGTCCTCGACCGATACGCAGTAGCACGTAGAAGGTCATCGGCCGCCGGGTGTCATGCCGTCGCCGGCGGAACCTCTTTGGCCAGAAACTGGTTCTGGATGTAGGTCTTGAAATAGGCGTCCTTGCGGGGTGCCGACAGGAGCCCCTGGTAGCGGAAGTTGGGTACGCCCTCGTAGCACATGGACGTGGCATTGCGGAACTTCACATAGAGCCGGCGAGCGGCGGCAACGTAACCCACCGATTCGAGCAGGTCGGTATCCACGCGCAGCATCTTCACTCCTGGTTGCATAAGACTCCTTCCGTTGGGGCCGTTATAGGCCAGGCGCGGACGCGGCGTCGAGCGAAAACCCCGGTCCGGCGTCTCGCCGATTGCCGCCCTATCGGTGAACCGCTAATGTGGGCGCGTGCGCAACCTGGATTCGGGAAAGGCCGGCGGCCGCCTCAATTGGCGGCAGGTCCGCACATTGTATCTCTGCGAACTGCGATCGGCTTTGCGCGAGCGCATCATTGTCATCAACAGCATCCTGATCCCCATTCTCCTCTATCCCGCGATCATGTGGGTCGCCTTTACCGGCCTCATGTTTCTCGAAGGCATCAAGGAAAAGGCCGTTTCGAGAGTCGCGGTGCAGGACTGGCCCGACCAGCACCCGGATCTCCGCCTCAAATTCGAGCGCGACAGGCAGATCCAGCTTGTCCCCTGGACCCCCGCCACCGGCACCAACGACATCAAGACGGGGTCGGTGGACGCGCTCATCGAGTTCCTGCCGCCCGACGACAGCGCGGCCGCCCTGGACAGGAACTTCCACGCGCGGATTACATTCAGCCGGTCGATCGAACGCAGCAGCGCCGCCCAGGAACGGGCAGCCGATCTGTTGAACGAATATCGCGCCGAGTGGCTCACCCGCGAGGCGGGCCGGCGCGGAATCTCGACCGCCGATTGGGAAGGACCCGTTGTCGAACTGAAGAATGTCGCCTCCGAAAAGGAGATGGGCGGCTTCCTGCTGGGTCTTGTCCTGCCGGTGCTCTTCGGCGTCATGGTTGCCGTCGGTTGCTTCTACCCCGCCGTGGACTCGACGGCGGGCGAGCGGGAACGCCATACGTGGGAGACTTTGATGTCCTCCGCGGCGAGCCGAACCAGCATCGTGACCGCAAAGTACCTCTACGTCGCCACCTTCGGCGGGGTTGCGGGCATCCTGAACGTTGCGGCGATGGCCCTGACGGTGAAGCCCATCTTCGCGCCGATGCTGAAGGAGGCGGGCATTCACATCAGCTTCACGCTGTCGCCGGCGGCGGTTCCGTTCGTGTTTGCGGCGGCCGCGTTGCTTGCGGGGTTTGTGGCGGCGGCCATGATGATCTTCGCTGCGTTTGCGCGCACGTTCCGTGAAGGGCAGACCATGATCATGCCGTTCTACCTGCTGGTGATCATGCCGCCCATGTTCCTCCAGATTCCCGGCCTGGCGTTTTCCGTGCCGCTCGCGTTTATCCCGGTCGTGAATGTCACCATGATGGTCCGCTCCGCGCTCTCCAACCAGTTCCCGCTGCTCCCCATCGCCATCACACTGGTGATGTCGGTGGCAATGATCGCGGCCTGCATCCGGCTCGCTTCGGTGGTCCTGCGGTTCGAAGACGTGATGGTCGGCTCGTACAACGGCAACCTGAACCGGTTCATCCGCGAGCGCCTCCTGAATCAGCCGCCCAACAAGCCATTCTCTCCTCATGAATGACCTGCCTGTCCGTGTCAACGCGTTGCAGAAGCTTTATGCGGACGATCTCCGCGGCGAGGTTCGAGCCGTTGACGGTGTCAGCTTCGAATGCCGTTCCGGCGAGATCTTCGGCCTGCTCGGCGCCAACGGCGCCGGCAAGACGACCACCTTGCGGATGCTCGCCACCATCCTCAAGCCCACCTCCGGAACCGCGCATCTGATGGGCTTCGATATCGTCACGCAGCCGGAGGAGGTCCGGCGCCATCTTGGCTTTTACTCCGCCACCACGGCCCTTTACCCGCGATTGACCGCGCGCGAAACGCTCGAGTTCTTCGCCCGCGTCAACGGCTACCCCGAAGAGCGCGTGCCCGGGCGGGTGGACTTCCTCATCCAGCGATTCGGTATCGGCGAATACCAGAACGCGCGGGTGGACCGGCTGTCCCAGGGAATGAAACAGAAAGTGTCCATCGCGCGGACGGTCGTCCACGATCCGCCGGTGCTGATCTTCGACGAACCCACCGTGGGCCTCGACGTGCTCAACGCTCTTGAAATGCAGAAGGTCATCCGCGGATTCCGCGACGAAGGGAAGACCATCCTGTTCTCCACCCACATCATGAGCGAAGCGGAAAAGCTCTGCGATCGCATCGCCATCATCCATCGCGGGCGAATTCACGCGTGCGACACCCTTGAAAACCTGCGCGCCGCCACCGGGAAGCACTATCTCGAAGACATTTTCGTCGAGGTGATCGGACGGGCCGAGGCGGAAAACCTGTCGCGCACGCCGGCGTCATGAAGCTGAACCTGCCGGCGCTCCGCACGCTTTACCTGAACGAGATGCGCATGATCCTGCGCGATCGGCGCACGATCATCATGGCGGTCGTCCTCCCGATGGTGGTCCTGCCGGTCGTGCTGTTCGCCTCGAGCTGGACCCGGGAACGCCGGGAAGCCGCGCTGGCCAGGACCGTGTACCGGTACGCGGTTGCCGGCGCCAACGAGGAACAGGCGCGGGCAATCGTCGCGCGGGCGCGTGAAGTCGCGTTGACGTCGACCAACGCCAACGTGCGACGGCTGCACTTCGAGGAAAAGAGCGTCACCAACGTCATGGAAGCGCTCGATCGGCGGGAAATTCATTTCTTCGTCGAAGGAATCGATCCGGAGGAGTCGGCCGGGGCCGACGACCACGACGGGCGCGACGTGCTCCGGATTGTCTATCGTGGCGACCGCGATGATTCGGGTTCGGGCGCGAGCGCAATGCAGGCGCTGCTGGCGCAGGCGGCGCGTGCGCAACGCCGGGTGCTTCTGGAAGCGCATGCCTTCCCGGTGCCGCCCGAGCAGGTTGCGGCAGTTTCCAGCACCGATCTGGCCTCCAAAGGCCAGGCGGCCGGCCTCGCTCTGGGACGGATCATCACGCTGCTGGTGCTCGTCCTGATCTTCAGCGGCGGCGCAGTGGTGGCGAGCGACCTCCTGGCCGGCGAGAAGGAGCGCGGCACCCTGGAGACATTGCTGACCACCTGCGCCGGCCGGACGGAGGTGATTGCCGCCAAACACCTGGTGACCCTGTCCATGGCGTTGTTCATTACGCTGCTTCAGGGAGCGAACCTCCTCGTCTGTGTCGGGTTTCGATTGATCCCGGTGCCGGCGGATCTTGCGGCGGCGCTGCCGGTTCGCCAGATTCTGCTGTTGCTGTTCCTGCTGTTGCCGGTGGCGGCGCTGGCTGCGGGAATGTTGCTGCTTACGTCCGGTTACGCCCGGACCTACAAGGAAGCGCAACTCTACTTCCTGCCCGTTGTGTTGCTCGGCGTGGTTCCCGCGCTGGCGCCTTTCTTCCCGGACCTGCCGCTGCGTTCCATTCTGGTGCTGGTCCCTGTGAGCAATATCGCCATCGCCGTCAAGGATGCGCTCTCCGGCGTGTTCGATTGGCCGATGATCGTTCTGGCGTGGCTGGTGACGGGCGGAGCGGCGGCGGCTGTGATGCGCTGGAGCGTGGCGTTCCTCTCGGAGGAACGGCTCGTGATGCCGGCGGCGGGCGATGCCGCGGAGTTCGCCGGCGGGCCTGCCAGGTTCAGCCGGCACGCAGCGAGCTGGTTTGCCGCGCTGTGGGCCGTGCTGTGGATCGTCAACAGTTACATCTCCTCGGCCGATATCCGCGTTCAGTTGTTCGTGAATCTCGTGGTTCTGTTCTTCGGCGCTTCGCTGCTGATGATGTGGCGGTATCGATTGAATCCGCGCGAGGCGCTGGCGCTGCGGATGCCGAGACTCGCGGTGTGGCCCGCCCTGCTGTGCGCCATACCCGGAGGCGCGTTGACCGCGAACGGGCTGGCGCGGCTTTCCACCCGCATCATCCCGGTTCCTTCGGAAGCGCTGGACGAATTCACGCGCAGCGTGATCCCGGAAGGAATGGACCTGTTCCAGTTGCTGTTCTTCCTCGCTGTCATGCCGGCGATCTTTGAGGAGATCGCCTTCCGCGGACTGCTGCTGCACGGGTTGCACCGGCGTTTGCGCCCGGTGGCGCTGGCCGTTGTGGTCGGTCTGGTGTTCGGCATCTTCCACTTTGCGCTCTTCCGCTTCGTCGGCACCGCGTTCCTCGGAGCGCTGCTGGCGGCCGTCACGCTGCTGACCGGTTCTCTCCTTCCCGCCGTGGTGTGGCACGCGGCCAACAACGCCCTCGGTGTCATCGCCGCGCGCAACGAAATCCCCATGTCGGACCTGCACCCGGGATACTACCTTGCCGGCGCCGGATTGCTGGCGGTGGGCTTCTGGATCGTGTGGAAAAACCGCACGCCGTATCCCGGCTTGAGACCGTATCGCAAGTCAGCCTGAACGGGCAGAACCGATGCCTGCCACCGGGACAATTCTTGTCGCATATGCGCGCGGAATTGTCCTGAATCCAAAAAGGCCTGTTTTCGCAAGAGGCTGGAAATCAGGTTTTTGAGAAAAGTGAGCGGACAATTTTTGTCGCATATGCGCGCAGAATTGTCCTGAGAGCAAAGGGGAGACTCGGGCATCTCCAGTGCGTGGTCGGACCTGGAAGATAGAAAGACTCTCTCGCCGCTGTGCTGAGGAGACTGTTTTTTGTCGCGTGCCCGTCCCGGGATTGTTCATGCTGCGCGTGTGAAAGCAAAAACGGAGGAGTTTTTGTACCTGTTTCTCTGGTCAGCGGATATGGCCATGCGACCGACGTTTCGAAATCTTACCGACTCGTTCGAGAGCTGGGCCTATCGCAAAGGGCTGCTTAAACAGTTGCATCGTCTTGAAAAGCAGCGGTTGCTTGAACGTGATGCAAGGCATTCCGAAGATCGGCTCTACCGACTCACGGCGGCAGGGCGCTTGCACGCGCTCGGTGGACGTGATCCGGAGGAGCGGTGGGCGCGCGCATGGGATGGATCGTGGCGACTTGTCATCTTTGATGTGCCATGCGAGAGGGATATCGAGCGGGACCGTTTGAGACGCTACTTGCGGAGCAAATGGTTTGGTTACCTTCAGAAGAGTGTTTGGATCACGCCGGATCCGCTTGAAGACGAGGTGGCCATCCTCGGGAAAGGCAAGATCAACGTTGAATCCCTGGTCCTGCTCGAAGCGCGCGGCTGTGCGGGCGAGTCGGATGCGAGCATCGTGCAAGGTGCGTGGGAGTTTGACGAGATCAACCGGTGCTATGAGCGCCATCTTGAAATCCTGGACAGGCGGCCTGAAGGGCCGTTGCGGACGAGGGCGGCATCGAACGCCCTTGCGCGTTGGGCAGCTGCGGAGCGCGAAGCCTGGGCAGAAGCGCTGAGCAAGGATCCCCTGCTTCCGGTTCGCCTGCTCCCGCCGAATTATCTGGGCCGGCAAGCCTGGCTTAAGCGTGTGCAGGTGTTCCAGAAGGCGGCAGCTCAGCTTCAAACCTTCGAGCTTATGGACGCGTGGGACAAACCTGACAGATGCGCTCTGTCGGAAACTGTCCTGACCCGGCGATAAGCGGACCTGGTTTCGAGGCGGATGAGCTCGTTCTTGCCTGGATTATCGGGACAATTCTTGTCGCATATGCGCGCGGAATTGTCCCGGGTCCAGGGAGGTCGATTTTTGTAACAATCAACTATTGAGCGACTTGCCGATTTGGTCGGGACAATTTTCGTCGCATATGCGCGCGGAATTGTCCCGGGGTCAGGCGGGGGTGTAGTTCAGCCAGGGATTGAGCCAGCGCTCCATTTCGGCAAGGGTTTTGCCTTTGCGGCGGGCGAGGTCTTCAACCTGGTCGCGGCCGAGTTTCCCGACGGCAAAGTACTTGGACTCGGGATGCGCGAAGTAGAGTCCGCTGACGCTGGCTCCGGGCCACATCGCAAAGCTTTCCGTGAGCCGGATGCCCGTGTGCTGTTCCACGTCCAGCAGATCCCAGATCAGCGCCTTCTCAGTGTGATCCGGGCAGGCCGGGTATCCCGCGGCAGGCCGAATACCACGGTATTTTTCGGCAATCAGGTCCTGGTTGGTGAGGTTTTCGCCGCGTCCGTATCCCCACTCCTCGCGGACGCGCTTGTGGAGGTATTCGGCGAACGCCTCGGCCAGCCGGTCGGCCAGCGCCTCGGCCATGATGGCGTTGTAGTCGTCATGCTTTGCCTTGAACGCCTCCACCAGCTCCTTCACTCCGTGACCCGCGGTCACGGCGAAAGCGCCGATGTGATCCGCCACAGGCGCAGGTTGAGGATGGGAGCTCGAAGCATTCGGTTTCGGAGCGACGAAGTCGGCGAGGCACCAGTTCGGTGAGCCATCGTTCTTCTCCATTTGCTGGCGGAGGAAGTGGAAAGTCGTTCGCACATGCCGTCGAGATTGGTTCGTGTACACTTCGACGTCGTCGCCGACGGCATTGGCGGGGAACAGTCCATAGACGGCGCGCGGCCGCAGCAGCTTTTTGGAGACGATTTCAGCGAGCAACGCCTGGGCGTCGGCGAACAGTTGGCGGGCCTGTTCGCCGTGTTTTTCGTGCTGGAAGATTTTCGGGTAAACCCCGCGCAGTTCCCACGTGTGAAAGAACGGTGTCCAATCAATGAATGGGACAAGGTCCTCGAGCGTCACGCGGAAGATTCCGGCATGCCCGTGGGTGGAACCGCAAGGGCAGTGCCCGGGCGGAATTTCCTCCGAGGTCAGGATGCGAATGCCCGTGAACTCGGGTTTGGGCGGAGTGTCGTGAACGAGCCGGGGGCCGCGGGCGCGCGCTTCCTCAATGGACAGCAGTTTTTCTTTTCGGCTGGAATGTTGCGATCGCAGCCGCTCGTATTCGTCGCGGATGCGGGCTGTGAAATCCGCTTTTGATTCCGGGTTGAGCAGGGCGCTGGCGACGGGCACGGCGCGGCTGGCATCGAGCACATGAACGACGGGCTGGCTGTAGTTGGGCGCGATTTTGACGGCGGTGTGCGCCTTGCTGGTGGTGGCGCCGCCGATGAGCAGCGGAAGGCGCACGCCCGTGCGTTCCATTTCGCGCGCGACATGGACCATCTCGTCGAGGCTCGGCGTGATCAATCCGCTCAGACCGATGAGGTCGGCATTCTCGCGCCGGGCCGTTTCCAGGATTTTCTCCGAAGGCACCATGACGCCGAGGTCGATGACTTCGTAGTTGTTGCACGCGAGCACGACGCCGACGATGTTTTTGCCGATGTCATGGACGTCGCCCTTGACGGTGGCGAGCACGATTTTGCCCTGGGGGCGAACGGTTTCGCCCGCGGCCGCAAGCGCCGCTTTCTCCGCTTCCATGAACGGGGTGAGATAGGCGACGGCCTTCTTCATGACGCGCGCGGATTTCACGACCTGGGGAAGGAACATTTTGCCGGCGCCGAAGAGGTCGCCAACGATGCCCATGCCCGCCATGAGAGGGCCTTCGATGACGGCGAGGGGTTTGCCGTACTTGAGCCGCGCTTCCTCGGTGTCCTGTTCGATGTAGGTATCGATGCCCTTGACGAGCGCGTGTGAGAGGCGTTCCTCGACTGTGCCTTTGCGCCACTCGGCTTCGGTGGCGTCTTCGTCTTCGCCTGCTTGCGTTCCAGCGGTCTTCTTCTTGAGTTCCTCGCCGAACGTGACGAGGCGTTCGGTGGCGTCGGGGCGCCGGTTGAGCAGGACGTCCTCGACGAGTTCCTTCAGTTCCGGTTGGATCTCGTCGTAAACCTCGAGCATGCCGGCGTTGACGATGCCCATGTCGAGCCCGGCGTTGATGGCGTGGTAAAGGAAGGCGGCGTGCATGGCTTCGCGGACGACGTTGTTGCCGCGGAAGCTGAAGCTGACATTGCTGATGCCGCCGCTGACCTTGGCGTGCGGGAGGTGCTGCTTGATCCAGCGCGTGGCATTGATGAAATCGAGCGCGTAATTCGCGTGTTCCTCGATGCCCGTGCCCACCGTGAGAACGTTCGGATCGAAGATGATGTCCTCGGGCGGGAAGCCGAGTTCATTGACGAGAATGTTGTAAGCGCGCCGGCAGACTTCGATGCGGCGTTCGAACGTGTCGGCCTGGCCGCGTTCGTCGAATGCCATGACGACGACGGCGGTGCCGTATTGCAGGACCTTGCGCGCCTGTTCGCGGAACTTTGCTTCGCCTTCCTTGAGCGAGATCGAATTGACGATGCCTTTTCCCTGGAGGCATTTGAGGCCGGCTTCGATGACCTCCCACCTGGAGGAATCGATCATGAACGGGACCTTCGCCACCTCGGGTTCGCCGGCGAGCAGGTGGAGGAAGCGGGTCATCGCGGCGACGCCGTCGATCATGCCTTCGTCCATGCAGATGTCGATGAGGTTGGCGCCGTTCTCGACCTGCTGGCGGGCGATGGCGACGGCTTCCTCGAATTTGCCTTCCTTGATGAGTTTCGCGAACTTCGGCGAACCGGCGACGTTGGTGCGTTCGCCGATCATGATGAAGGTGCCGGGTTGCTGAGTGAACGGCTGCGAACCGCTCAGGCGCAAGGGGCGGAAAGAGCCGGATGCGGGAGACGCTTCCGGATTGTCCGGCGAAGGCGAGAGTGTGGTAGTGGACTGGTCGTGAAGAGAGGGCCTCCTCCCCCCGGCCCTGTCCTCCATTCTGCGAACGGAGGAGAGGGGGGTTGGAACAGCGTGTTCGGCCGGTGTGGTTGCGAGCGGGCTGAGAGCGTCGAGCCACGCGACGTTCCGTTTCCGCGGCGGCACGCCATCGAGTGCTTTGGCGATGGCGGCGATGTGTTCGGGCGTGTTGCCGCAGCAGCCGCCGGCGATGTTCACCAGCCCGCTCCGGGCGAAGTCGCCGAGGTATCGCGCCATGTCCGCGGGTTCCAGGTCGAAGCCCGTTGGCGAGAGCGGATTGGGGAGGCCGGCATTGGGATAACACGCGACAAACGTGTCGGCCTTCTCAGCCAGCTCGGCCAGGAACGGGCGCATGAGATCCGGCCCGAGTGAACAGTTCAAACCGACTGCAAGGGGCCGGACATGCTTCACTGCGATCCAGAATGCCTCGACGGTCTGGGCCGAGATCATGGTTTCGCCGCCGCGGCCGACTGCTGCGGAGATGATAATGGGCAGTTGTTTGCCTTGCTCGTCGAACACTTCCTGGATCGCCAGCAGCGCGGCCTTGGCGTTCAGCGAATCGAATACGGTTTCGACCAGCAGAAGGTCCACGCCGCCGGACAGGAGCGCGCGGACCTGTCGCGCGTAGGCGGCTTTCACCTGGTCGAAAGTCACCACCCGGAAGGCCGCGTCGTCGGGATCCGGCGAGTTGGACAACGAGACGGTGAGCGGACCGATGGCGCCGGCGACGAAGCGGGGCGTGCCGGTCTGGTTGGCGATGCGATCCGCCCATTCGCGGCATTGCTTTGCCGATTGCTCGTTGATTTCCCACGCGAGGTCGTTCAGGAAACTGTCTTCGATCACCCGCTGGTAGAATTCGGGATCTTTGCGCCCGCCGTGTTCGCGGGGATCGTCGATGAAGAATTCGCTTTGGCCGATGTTCGTTGCGGAAAAGGTATTGGTCTCGATGATATGCGCGCCGGCTTCGAGGAAGCGCCGGTGGATGTCGGTGATGACGTCCGGCCGCGTGAGGGTGAACAGGTCGCCGTTGTTCTTGAGATCCTTCTTTGCGTTCTTGAAACGCTCGCCCCGAACGTCGGCTTCGGTGAGTTCGTAGCTGCGGATGGTGGTGCCCATGGCACCGTCCAGAATGACGATCCGCTCGCGCAGGAGGCGGAGCAGGGACGCAATCTTGCCGCTGGCGATATCGACGTGAATCACGGGCGCAATTTACGCCGGAGGCGGCGAAGCGCCAAGGAAAAAATCAACGTATCGTGATTCGAAGATATGTTCGCGAGGTCATGCCGGGGTCACCGCGGCGCGCCGGGCGCGTCGGAGTAGAAACGGTTCATCCGGTCGAGGATTGCCTTCAACGTTTCGGCGGGGTCGATCACGCCGTTGTGTCGGAACACGATTTCGCCGCCGGGCGCGACGAACACGGTGTGCGGGATCGGTCCGGGCATTTCCTTGTCCAGCGCGGCGGCGAGTTCATCGGCGCTGCCGGTGAACAGGTAATGATTGGTCGTGCGCCCTTCGCGCCGGACGGAATTCGCGACGTTGCGGCTCATGCCGGCAGCTTGTTTGAAGAGGAACTCTTCCGCTTTGGCCTTGTCGGAGGGTTGATCGAGCGAAATGGTGATCAGCTCGAAGTCGCGCATGTCGAATCGGCGGGACATCTCGACCAGGGCGGGGAACTCCTCGACGCACGGCGCGCACCAGGTGGCCCAGACGTTGAAGAGGCGGTATTTCCTTGTCGGGTTCGCGCGCAGTTGGGCGATTCCGGCGGCATCGATGGTTTCGATGGTGACGGGTGTTTTCGCCCATGACTCGTGTTTGGCCTCGGCCATGGCCTTTTTCTCGCGCCACTTGGTCGAGCAACCGTGGGGGCGCGTGATTTCGACCGGGACCGGTTTGCCCGCGAGGATGGCGTCCACGGCGTTTTGAAGGTCCCTGGATTTGACGGTGGATTCGTCGGCGAACCGGGAGTCGTCGAACCGTCCGGCGTATCGCAGTTTGAGGTTTTCGTCGAAGACGAAGGCGTGTGGTGTGGCGAGGCAGCCGTAGGCACGGGCGGTGGTCTGCTTTTCGCCGTCGTACAGATAATCGAACGGCCACTGGTTCTTCGCGGCGTAGAGTTTCATTTCCTCGAAGGAATCGTTGAATTCGCCGTAGCCGAGTTCGTCCTTGCTGAGGCCGTCGGGGTGGTTCGGGTTGATGGCGACGAGTTTGACGCCTTTCTTACTGTATTCGTCGTAGAACCGGCGGAGCCGGGGTTCCATTCCGTGGGACGTGGGGCAGTGATTGGACGTGAAGAGGACGACCAGCACCTTGCCGCCTTTGTATTCGTCGAGCTTGTGTATTTTGTCGTGGATACCGATCAATTCGAAGTCCGGGGCGGTATCGCCGATTTTCAGCGTGTTGAGATCGGGCGGGTGGCCGTTGACGAGACCGGAGCTGGCAGCGTGAAGGGAAAGCGAACCGGTGAGGGCCAGAAGGAACAAAGAAACGCGTTTCATGGGTAATGGTTTCGGTCTTACACCTGCAATGGACGCCGTTGGGCGGAACAAGTTACAGCGTTTCCCACACGTTCCTTCGGGACGCTGGAGTCCGGGCATTTGATGTTCTGACTTTCGCCTGGAATCCCTTTGGGATTCTTAGCGGAAGAAGGCAAGCCCCGGACTGTCCAAACGTCAGGTTCCGCTCCTCAAAACGGAATGGGTGGGCATGTCGTCGCACTTCAAAATGACATCCCGCTCAGTCGCCCGGAAAATCTGACCGCGCGAGGTTCTGGGAACGGTGGGCGCATTCGTCTGAGAGTCGCTGAGGGCAGTGTCAATGCGGAGCTCGGCGTGTGGAGCGTATTTCCACAACGATAAGGGTTCCTGCGATGAGAGCGGAGAGATCGGGCTGTGGAATCCTGCGGGTGCGGAGCGGTGGAGCGCTGCTGCGGGTTCCGGATTCCGCGGTTCGGGGTCCGGGCGATTTAGCTGAATTTGCGAATCACACACCGTCTTTTGTGAAAAGTGGCCTTGCGGATTGATTTCGAGCCACTCGTCCGTTGACACCCCCGGGGCCTTTGTTAGAGTCGCACCCGTTTCTGCGGAGTTTCTTCCGACGAAATCACGAAACGCGACCACGAAACTCTGGATATCGAATTGTATGGCTAAAGCAACGAAATCGAAAAAGTACGTCTATCTGTTCGGCAACAAGAAGGCGGACGGCGACGGCAGCATGAAGGCCTTGCTGGGCGGCAAGGGTGCGAACCTGGCCGAGATGAGCCGCATCGGGTTGCCGGTCCCTCCTGGATTTACCATCACCACCGAAGTCTGCACGTATTACTACGCCAACAAGCGGACGTATCCAAAGGCTCTCCAGCCGCAGGTCGAAAAGGGCGTCGCGTTCATCGAGAGCATCATGGGCACGAAGTTCGGCGACAAGAACGCCATGCCCTTGCTGGTGTCGGTGCGGTCAGGCGCGCGCGATTCGATGCCGGGCATGATGGACACGATTCTGAATCTCGGGTTGAACGACGAGACCGTTCTGGCGTTGGTCGCGGCGACGAAGAACGAGCGTTTCGCGTGGGACTGCTATCGCCGGTTCGTCCAGATGTACGGCGACGTGGTGATGGGCGTGCAGAAGAGAGCGGGCGAAGATCACGAGCCGTTTGAAGTCGTCATCCATAACCTCAAGCACGAGCGTTATCACGAGGACATCGACGACACGAAGCTGACGGTCGATGACCTGAAGGAACTGGTGAAACGGTTCAAGGCGCTGATCAAGGAGCGCACGGGCGGCAAGGAATTTCCGCAGGATCCGTGGAAGCAACTGCAGGGCGCGATCGGCGCGGTGTTCGGCTCATGGATGAACGATCGCGCGATTGTGTATCGCCGCAAGTACGGCATTCCGCACGACTGGGGCACCGCCGTGAACGTGCAGGCGATGGTGTATGGCAACACGGGCGACAACTCCGGCTCGGGCGTGGCGTTCACGCGCGACCCGGCGACGGGCGAGAAGGTGTTTTACGGGGAGTTCCTGATCAACGCGCAGGGCGAGGACGTGGTGGCGGGCATTCGCACGCCGGAGCCGGTGGCGCAGTTGAAGACGCACATGCCGAAGGCGTTCGCGGAACTGGAGAACATCCGCAAGACGCTCGAGCGGCACTTCAAGGACGTTCAGGACTTCGAGTTTACGATCCAGGACGGCAAGGTGTTCATGCTCCAGACGCGCAACGGCAAGCGCACGGGCCTGGCGGCGGTGCGGTTCGCCGTCGAGATGGAGAAGGAAGGGTTGATCGACTGGAAGACGGCGATCAAGCGCGTTCCGGCGGAGCAGCTCGACCAGGTGCTGGCGCCGGTATTCGATCGCAAGGCCGTGCAGGCGGCGAAGTGCATTGCGCGCGGGTTGCCGGCCGGCCCGGGCGCGGCGTCGGGCAAGATATATCTGAACGCGGACCGCGCGGCGGCGGCGGCGGCGAAGGGCGAGCCGGTGTTGCTGGTTCGCAACGAGACGACGCCGGAGGATCTGCGGGGCATGATTGCGGCGGAAGGCATTCTGACGGCCAAGGGGGGCGTCAGTTCGCACGCGGCGCTGGTGGCCCGGCAGATGGGCAAGGTATGCGTCTGCGGCGCGGGCGCGTTGCAGATCGATTACGGTTCCCGCACGGTTACGGTCAACGGCAGCACGTTCAAGGAAGGCGATTTCCTTTCGATCAACGGCACCGCCGGCGAAGTGTATCCGGGCGAAATCAAGACGGCACCGTCGGAGGTGGTCCAGGTGCTGATTGAGAAGTCGCTCGATCCGAAGGAGAGCCGGACCTTCCAGATGTTCCAGAAGTTGATGAACTGGTGTTCGAAGGTGACGCGGCTGCAGGTGCGCACGAATGCGGACACGCCGGAGCAGGTGGAGAACGCGGTTGCGTTCGGCGCGACGGGCATTGGCCTGACCCGCACCGAGCACATGTTCTTCGAGGGGAGCCGCATCGACGCGATGCGCGAAATGATTCTGGCGGACAACCTCGAAGACCGGAAGAAGGCGCTGGCGAAGCTGCTGCCGTATCAGCGTGAGGACTTCGTGGGCATCTTCAAGGCATTGAAGGGATACCCGGCAACGATCCGGTTCCTGGATCCCCCGCTGCACGAGTTCCTGCCGCACGAAGAGAGCGCCCAGGAGGATCTGGCGAAGAAGATGGGCGTGCCGGTGCAGAAGATCAGACAGCGCGTGAAGGAACTGCACGAGTTCAATCCGATGCTGGGGTTCCGCGGCTGCCGCCTGGGAATCGTGTACAGCGAGATCTCTGAGATGCAGGCGCGCGCGGTGTTCGAAGCCGCCGCCGAGGTCCAGAAATCCGGCATCAAAGTGCGCCCGGAGATCATGATCCCGCTTGTCGGGTTCAAGAAGGAGCTCGATCTCCAGGTCGAGGTGGTGCATCGGGTGGCGAAGGAAGTCATGGCCGAGCAGAAGGTGAAGCTGAACTACCTCGTGGGCACGATGATCGAGGTGCCTCGGGGCGCGCTGACGGCGGATGAAATCGCGCAGACGGCAGAGTTCTTCAGCTTCGGTACGAACGACCTGACGCAAACCTGCCTCGGAATGAGCCGCGACGATGCGGGCACGTTCCTGCCCACCTATACAGAACTGGAGATCACCGCGACCAATCCGTTTGCGTCGATTGACCAGAACGGCGTGGGCCAGTTGATGAAGATCGCCGTGGAGAAGGGGAGGGCGACCCGGCCCGACATCAAGCTGGGCATCTGTGGCGAACACGGCGGCGACCCGGCCTCGGTGAAGTTCTGCCACAGGATCGGGCTGACCTACGTGAGCTGCTCGCCGTTCCGCGTGCCGGTGGCGCGTCTGGCGGCGGCGCAGGCGGCGCTCGAGGACGCACCCGTGAAGGGCAAATCGGCGAAGAAGAAGTAAAGGATCAACGGGGTTTGATTAGCGGCCGGGAGGTTGCGCGCAACGCAGCCGTCCCGGCCGCGTTCTTTTTGGGTAAAAGCCGCATCTGGAGCGTTCATGCCGCTTCAACGTGCGAACCGAATTGGACGATAGAGCTACGCACCGATCGCCGTGAAGCAAGGTGCGGTGAAGCGACCCGAAGGTAGCGGTCCGTGCATGATTTGCCGCTGTGGTCGCCACTGAGTTTGTCAGTCAAACACGGACACCAAACCCTCTCCTGAAACGGACAGGAGATTTCGCCCCACACCGATTTTTTCACTCTGCGCGAACGGCCAGTG
Organism: Verrucomicrobia subdivision 3 bacterium UBA3939; assembly: GCA_002385705.1. Classification (GTDB taxonomy): domain Bacteria; phylum Verrucomicrobiota; class Verrucomicrobiia; order Limisphaerales; family UBA3939; genus UBA3939. The sequence continues at coordinate 16,735 of DGDZ01000027.1, read as the reverse complement.
TAGCGGCACTATGTGGAATAGACTTAGTGCCATTCTGGCCGTGGTGTTCGTGAGCGTGACGGCCGTGTTCGGCGGTCGCGTGAGCACCATGGACTATTCTGTGCAGGCCAGCGCCGAGGTCCAGGCGAGGCCCGCGCAGATCACCCTGCGCTGGGTGCAGAGTCCGGAAAGCGACGTGGAGAGCTACATGGTTTTCCGCCGTTCCCCTGGCGAGAGCTCGTGGGGCGAAGGAATTATCCTTCCGGGTTCCACCACGTCCTACGTGGATGCCGATGTGCAGCCGGGAACGCCTTACGAATACCAGATCGTCAAACAGGCGAGGACGCACACCGGCTATGGATATCTCTATGCGGGCATCGACCTGCCGATCCCGGAATATCGCGGGCGCCTGTTGCTGGTGGTGGACAACACGCATGCGGCGAGCCTTGCGTTTGAGCTCGCGCGTCTCCGGCAGGACCTGGCGGGCGACGGCTGGAGCGTGACGCGGATCGACGTTTCGCGCGACGATCCGGTCACGCGCGTGAAAAGCCTCATCAAGGCGGAATACGACGCGGACCCGGAGAACGTGAAAGCCGTGTTCCTCTTCGGGCGCGTGCCGGTGCCGTACTCGGGGGACATCGTTCCCGACGGGCATTATCGCGAACACGAGGGCGCGTGGCCGGCCGACGGATATTACGCGGACATGGACGGCGAGTGGACGGACGCGACGGTGACCGCCACCCGCGCCAATGATCTCCGCAACCATAATGTCCCCGGCGACGGGAAGTTCGATCAGTCGTCGTTTCCGTCGCCGCTGGAGCTGATGATTGGTCGGGTGGATCTGGCGAACATGCCCGGGCGCCTGGTGCGCGGTGGGGAAGGGACCTTCCCGAGCGAGGTGGAACTGCTCCGCAATTATTTGAACAAGAATCACCGGTTCCGGAACGGGCTGCTGGCCGTCGAGGAACGCGCCGTGGTGGGCGACTACTTCGGCGTTCGCGACGGGGAAGCCTTTGCGGCGAGCGGCTGGAGGAATTTCTCGGCGTTTTTCGGGCCGGAGAAGGTGAGGGCGTTGACGGACGAGGGCACATGGATTCCGACCTTGAAGACCAACGCCTGCCTGTGGGCGTACGGCTGCGGGTCGGGCAGTTACACGAGCATTGGCGGGATCGGCGGTGTGGGCGAGTACCACGACGGGCTGACGACGGACATCGTGGGGAACAATCTGAAGGCGGTGTTCACCATGCTGTACGGCAGTTGGCTCGGTGATTGGGATTCGGAGGACAACCTGCAGCGGGCCGTGTTGGCGACGAGCGATTACGGGCTGACGTGTTCGTGGTCGGGGCGGCCGCACTGGTTCCTGCACCACATGGCCATGGGCGAACCCATCGGGTTCAGCACGCTGGTTACGCAGAACAACGGCTTCACCCGCCTCTACCGAAACGAGCGGAACAACTGCGCGAACTGGGTGCACGTGGCGTTGATGGGCGATCCGACCTTGCGCATGCATGTGGTCGCGCCGCCCTCCGCCGTTCAGGTCCGGCGCGCCGGTGACGACGCCGTGCTCACGTGGACGGCATCCGCCGATGATGTTCTGGGTTACAACGTTTATCGCGCGGCGAGTCTGGACGAGCGGTTCACGCGACTGAATGCGGAGCCCGTGATTGAAACGCAGTTCACGGACGCGGGCGCTCCCGGGAATTCCGTTTACATGGTTCGCGCAGTGAAGCGCCAGGCGTCGGCCAGCGGCACGTACGTCAATTTGAGCCAGGGCGGTTTCGCGCAGCCGGAAGGTCTGGCGCACGGTATTGCCGGTTCTGTGACGGCACCGCCGGCCTCCGCCGCAACCAAACCGGCGGACGCGAGCGCGGAAAAGGAAGCCGAGCCGGTATCGCCCGAGGGTGAACGCCTTTCCGCGACGGGTTTGCCGGGCGACATCATCTGGATGGACGACTCCGTTCCGGCGGGGGCGGTGACCGACTCGTTGGGCGGCGATGCGTGGAACTGGGTAACGAGCAATCCGGCGCCGTTGTCCGGCGCCCGCGCGGTTCAATCGAGCGCCGCGCCGGAACTGCACCAGTTGTATTTTCACAGTGCCGGCACTCCGCTGCCGATCAACCCGGGAGACACGTTGTTCGCGTATGTGTATCTGGACCCGGCGAACCCGCCTTCTGAGATCATGCTGCAATGGAACGACGGCACGTGGGAACATCGCGCGTATTGGGGCGCGAACCAGATCTGGTGGGGAACGGAGAACACGGAAAGCAAGCGTCGCATGGGCGATCTTCCGGCGGCGGGCCAGTGGGTGCGGCTGGAGGTCCCCGCTGCGCAGGTCGGGCTCGAGGGCAGGAGTGTCACGGGCGTGGCATTCACCCTGTTCGGCGGGCGCGCCACGTGGGATTGCGTTGGAAAGAAGAGCTCCTCGTCGTCCTCGGACGGCGGTTCCGGTTCCGGGGATTTCTCCTGGGTGGATGACGCGCTGCCTGCGGGCGCGGTGGCTGAAACGACCGGAGGCGATGTCTGGGAGTGGGTGACGAGCAACCCGGCGCCACAGTCGGGGACGCGCGCGCATCGATCCGCCGCCCGCCCGGGTTTGCATCAACACTATTTCTCGGTCGGGACACCGATGATGGTGAACGCCGGCGACTGGCTGTATGCCTACGTTTACCTGGACCCGCAGAATCTGCCGAGCCAGGTGATGCTGCAGTGGTATGACGGCGCGACGTGGGATCACCGCGCGTATTGGGGGGTCAATCAGCTCTGGTGGGGAAGAGAGGGCACGGCCGAATGCCGGCGGATGGGGCCGTTGCCGCCGGCCGGCCAATGGGTTCGCCTGTTGGTTCCTGCCCATGCCGTGGGACTTGAGGGCAAAGCCGTCAGTGGCATGGCCTTCACACTGTTTGACGGACGCGCCGCGTGGGACAACGCCGGCAAGACGTCCGCGAGTTTCAGTTTTCCCGGACCGGGATCCGGGACGAATGATTCGGTTGTCGGCACCAATCCGCCGCCGGTGGTGGGCACCAACCCACCGCCGACAACGAATCCACCACCGGCGGCTTCTGATTCCGGAACGAACGGGCTGTTGCCCGGCACGCTTCTGGTGGACAACATTGCGTTTCGCATGCCCGGACCGGGCGACCACGCGTTGCGCCTTGTCCATCCGACGCTGCTCGAGTTGAAGCTGATCAACACGAAGGATCCTGCCGCGGCGCGCGTGACGCAGTGGGACTGGGTGGACAACCATCAGTTCAGCGCGCCGCCGCTCAACGCGTTTGAAGCGACGGTCAACGGGCAGCGCGTGCCCGTGCAGGCGGTGGGTTTCAAGCGGCGTCCGATGTATGCGCCGCTGGCCCGATACGACCTGCGGATCGACAACACGCTGTACCTGCAGTTGGGCGCGCCGGTGGCCGACCACCAGACGGTGGAAGTGAAGAATCCGGACGGCACGCTGTGGGACTCGAGCCTGCAGTTCAAAACGGTCGTGGATCCCCTGCGCTACAGCCCGGCCATTCACGTGAACCAGGAAGGGTACATGCCGAACTTCTCGAAGAAAGCGATGGTGGGCTATTACCTCGGCAGCCTGGGCGAGATGCCGGTGAACGCGTCATCCGGTTTCAGGATCGTGGACGCGAAGAGCGGCGCCACGGTGTACCAGGGATCGCTCGTGCGCCGGCCCGACGTCGGCTATTCCTATACGCCGACGCCGTACCAGGAGGTGTTCGAGGCCGATTTCACGGACTTCAACACGCCGGGCGAGTACCAGCTCGTTGTGCCCGGGCTGGGCGCCTCGTTGCCGTTTCGCATTGACGCGGGCATTGCGATGAACTTCGCCCGGACCTATGCACTGGGGTTGTATCACCAGCGTTGCGGAACCGACAACGCGATGCCGTTCACGCGCTACACGCACGAGAAGTGTCATCATGCCCCCGCCGCGATCCCGTCCTCGGCCGGGCAATTCCCCTTCACGTGGAACAGGATCGCCGAATACGCGCAATCGACGAACCCGGACAATCCCGCGCAGATTGCGCCGCGGCTCACGAGTCCGGAAGCGCAACTGTTTCCCTTCGTCAGGGAGGGCACGATCGACGTGTCCGGCGGGCATCATGACGCGGGTGATTACAGCAAGTACACGCTCAACAGCGTGGCGCTGATTCACTACCTGATCTGGGCGGTGGATTCGATGCCGGGCGTGGCCGAGCTGGACAACCTCGGTTTGCCCGAGAGCGGCGACGGCATCAGCGACATTCTCCAGGAAGCGAAGTGGGAAGCGGATTTCCTTGCAAAGATGCAGGACAGAGACGGCGGGTTCTACTTCCTCGTTTACCCGGTGAATCGCGAGTACGAGATCGACGCTCTTCCCGAGAACGGCGATCCGCAGGTGGTCTGGCCGAAGACGTCCAGCGCGACGGCGTCCGCGGTGGCGGCGCTGGCGCAGTGCGCGTCGTCGCCGGCGTTCCGTCGGGCTTACCCTGCCGAGGCGGCGATGTATCTGCAAAAGGCGCAATTGGGCTGGCAGTTCCTCATGAACGCGATCGCGCGTTATGGCAAGGGCGGCATCTACCAGAAGATCACGCATTACGGCGACAACTTCGCCGACCAGGACGAGCTGGCGTGGGCTGCGTGCGAGATGTATCTGGCGACGGGCGACCCGCAGTATCACGAGACGCTGATGCAGTGGTTTCCGGATCCGACCGATCCGGCGACGTTCCGCTGGGGATGGTGGCGCCTGTTCCTTTCCTACGGGAACGCGGTGCGCAGCTATGCCTTTGCGGCGCGCTCGGGCCGGCTGCAGCCGGGCCAGTTGAATGCGGAGTACCTCGCGAAGTGCGAAGCCACGATTCTGGCGTGCGGGGACGACCTTGTGAAATGGTCGAGACAGAACGCCTACGGCACGAGCTTTCCCGAAGCGACGAAGCGCGTGCGCGGCGCCGGCTGGTATTTCTCCGGCGACCAGGCGTTTGATCTTGCCGTGGCATACCAGATCGATCCCAAACCTGATTACATGACCGCGATCCTCGCGAACATGAACTACGAAGGCGGCTGCAATCCGGTCAACGTTTCCTACGTGACCGGCCTTGGCTGGAAACGCCAGCTCGACGCCGTCAGCCAGTATTCCGCGAACGATCGCCGACTGGTGCCGTCCACCGGCATGCCGATCGGCAACATTCAATCCGGCTTCAGCCATCTCGAGCATTACAAGGGATCGCTCGGCGCACTGTGCTTCCCGTGGGATGACGCGCCCACGGCGCCGTATCCGTTCTACGATCGCTGGGGCGACAGTTGGAACGTCTCGACGGAATTCGTCGCGTTTCAGCAGGCGCGCAGCCTGGCGACGTATGCGTTTCTCGCGGCGCAGACGCCGTTGAAATCGCAACCGTGGAGATCGGCTACTGCGCGAATCGCGGGTATCGAGGGAACCGTGAGCGGAGAAACCACGGTGTCGCTCCAAGCGGACGGGCTGGACCTGTCGCAGGCGCGCGTGGTCTGGGAAACGCGGGATGGCGGCCCCGCGCTGACGGGCCCGGCTTACACGTTCACGCCAACGATCAACGGCGAGCAGTGGATCGAGGCGGAGGCGGTGTTGCCCGACGGCCGCCGCGTGTTCGCCGTGAGCGATTTCACCGCCGACACACCGAATGTGGTTTGGGTGGACGACGCGTTGCCGGCGGGCGCGAAACCCGCGTCGGACGGTGGCGATTCCTGGAACTGGATCAGCAGCAATCCGTCGCCCCAGTCGGGCACGAAAGCGCATGCATCGGCGCTCGCCCCGGGTGTACACCAGCATTTCTTCCGGGATGCCACGGCGACGATGAAAGTGGATACCGGCGCGGTTCTGTATGCTTACGTGTATCTGGATCCGGCCAGCCCGCCGAGCGAGGTCATGTTGCAATGGCGCACCGGCGATTCCTGGGAACACCGCGCTTACTGGGGCGCCAACGAGATCCCGTACGGCGTCAACGGCACCGCGAGCCGGCATCGCGTTGGTGGGTTGCCTCCGGCTGGACAATGGGTTCAGCTTCAGGTCCCCGCCAGTGAAGTCGGGCTCGAAGGCAGGACGGTGAACGGAATGGCGTTCGCCCTGTTCGGCGGCCGCGCCTTCTGGGATGCGGCGGGTGTGATGAAAGAGGGGGGAACGAACTCAACACCGGGCGGCAAGCCGCTGGTAACAGTGACGGCGGCGGATGGTTCCCGCGCAGGATTGATTCCCGGACGATTCACGTTCACGCGCATAGGCGACGCGTCATCGCCGCTCACGCTGACGTTCACCCTGGGCGGGACGGCAGAGAATGGCGTGGATTACTACCTTCCGATCGCCAGCCCGGCTGCAGGCAATGCCGCGGGGCTGCCGTCGATCACGATCCCGGCGGGCGAGACCAGCGCCACGCTGACGGTCGAGCCGGTCACGGCGCCCACGCTGGTGGATTCGAAAACGGTTGTGCTGACGCTGGAGTCGAACGCGACGTACTCGGTGGTCGAGCCGGGCCGGGCGACGGCAGTGCTGGCGGGCAACAGCGTGCGGCCGTCGGCGCTGACGATGAGCCCTTCAGGTCCCAGGCTTTCCTGGCCGAGCGCGGCAGGGGCGTCGTACCGAATCTGGTACAAGGACGATCTGTCCGACCCGGCATGGACCGATTACGGCGTGGTGAGCGCCTCCGGCACGAACACGGTGTGGACGGACTCGGAGAACCGGGCGCAGAGGTTTTACTTGATTCTGAGGATTGAGTAGCTCCGGGGAGAAAACATCCAACATCAACATCGAACATCCAACATCCAAGGGACGGCCACGGCGTTGCATGCCTCCGTGTCTCTGTGGTAGGACAGCCTTGCCGTTCTGTACGACCAGGGTGATCGTACGACGGCTCGCGAGGACCCGCCTTCGCTGAGCTTCGGCGTGGCAAGCTGCTCGCCCCACCGAGCGCGGAGTCCCGCCTTCAGCAGGACAATTCCGCGCGCATATGCGCGCAGAATTGTCCCGGGGTCGGGGCAAGGCAACACTACGAAGGCCCGGCGCGGCAAGTTGCAACGGAAATGATCAACCACGGATGGACACGGATGAATACGGAACAGGCGAAGGTTTGACGCGAATGGCGCGCGAACGTGGCGGAGCGCGGTCTCGGTGAGCCGCAGCCAACGTCACGGCTTTGCGCGCGTTGTTTCCTTCCGAGGGGTACGAGAAGCTGGTAAAAGCGATAGAGAAAAGGATCCAGGCGGAGGGACAGTAGCCTGAGGCCGATCAGTATTCGGATCGATGCGAAAGGCTGACCATGGCTCGTAAGCGCGCAGTTCTGATCTGGAGTGTTATTGGCATCGTTGTACTGTTGGGCATTGGGCTCGTGATCCTTGCCGGTGCGTTCGACCGTGCTTTGAAGGCGATCTTTGTTGGTCCGGAGCATGTTTATGAGCTCTCGGAGACGCCGCAGTATCTTACGGAGGAGCCGGCCATTGCGATGGCAATGGAGACACGGCACGAAGCGGGTTTGATACGAATGCCTGGGCGCTTGTTCCGGACAATCGCTCTACAGCGCCGGATGGCAGAGCAGACCTGTATTTGGTGCGAAATACCATAAACCCAAACCAGGGTTGGCTTACGGTGCGAGATGCAGGCGGCTCCCGGAGATTCGTGAACGTTGCTCTCGAAGGAAACAAGGTGACGTCATGTGTGGTGATCCCGCATTGAACGAGATCCACAGAGGAGGAATGAATGGCAAATGGCAAATGGCCGATGCCGGGCAAGGTCAATCGGCAGTGTTCATGCGGAGATCGTTTCCATTCAGCAGTTCCGGGAACCGGCAGTTCTCGCAGATGGCGTTCGAGTGGTCGCAGAAGTCGCGCACGATCTGAATCAGACCCTGCTGCTCCGCAGCGGTGCGGAGGGTACGATGCGGGGCGCCGTTCAGCATGCGTTGTCGTGCGAAACGCAGGAGGGAATTGTCCTGTGACGGCGGCCATTCGTTGAACCGTTTCTCAATCTCCGCCTGCAGCGCCTCGTTCTTTCCTTCCGCCGCGCGAATCCAGAGCCAGGGCAGAATCGCGTTGACGGCGAGATCGCTCACCCGTGAGGCGCCGAGCAGGGGACTGGCTTTGGGCAAGCGCGACGATCGAATGGTCCAGTGCCACGACCAGAAGGGATCGCGTTCGACCTTGAGAACGTCGGCGAGGGAATCCAGCAGTTGAGCGGGTTGCAGTTCGCGTGTGCACCAGTGTTCCAGTTTGTCCGGGAGTTCATCGGCGGCGGCCCAGTGTGCCGCGAGGACGAGCCGGCGTTGCGGGTGATTGGCCGGGCGCTGGCCGTGGAATCGCCACAGTCCGGGAGGCAGCGAGCAATCCGCAAACGCATCACGTTCGCGCCACCATTGATCCCAGAGCTCGCGCAGGTAACGATCCGCAGTGCGGCGGGAGCGGGTGAGTTCAGACGGCAGGAGGCCGCTGAGCCCGAGCAATCGCGCCTGGAGTTCGCCGGGAGCGAGACCGGGCGTGAGCCAGCGCCGGCGGGTCTCGGCAATGCACTGCATCGGCCACGCGTTGTGCTTGTATCCGAGCGCGCGGAAGAGTCCTTCCCAGAGCGCCTGTTCCCAGCCGGCTTCCCGCGCGCGGGCCTGGAACTGGGCGGCCTTCGATCGGAATCTGATTTCCGCAGCCTGCCGGAGGATGTCGCGGATGGCGTCGGCAGAGCGGGTGCGCCAGATCCTGCAGCAGCGTCCGCGCAATTCCTCCTCCCATTCGGAGGCCGGCTCGGTATTCAACCAGAAGGTGAGCTCGCCGATCGAGGCGTCGAGGAACGGTTTCAACAGGAGAACGGCGGGTTCGGGGAGTTCGTCGAACACCTGCTGCTGCGGCCGCCGGGGTTGGATCACGCGAGAAAGATGCGCAGCGCGTTTCAGCAAATGGGCTGCTTGACCCTCGACTGCCGGGCGAGCGGACGGAGTATGAGCGTTGTCACCTTTCGCGCCCGATGCCGGTTCGGCGTCCCAGATGGCATGGAGGACGACTTTTTCGAAAGCGGGATTGCGATGATGCCCATGGGCGCGCCAGCCGGAGGCGTGGATGTCCACTTCGACGTCGCCGCTGACGGGCGGGGCGTCGCCGAACTGAATGACGGCGCCGCGAAAATCGGGGCCGCCTTCGCGGTTGAGGAAACCGGGGTGGAGGACGCGGATGGTCTGGCCGTTGGCGAGGGTGAGCCGGTTGCGGCGGAGGCGCTGGTGTTGCCAGATGGCTTGCAAGAGGTATTCGGGCGGCGTGTCGCGCTCCTCGTGCAGCAGGGGAACGACGCCGCAGTCCAGACGCCATTGGGCGTATGCACTGTTTGGAACGGCCAACACCTCGCGGGTCGTTGTGCAGGGTTGTGGGGATAAAGTCAAGCTTTGCTCAATATGAAAAGCTGAAGTGCTGAAAACTGAAACTTTCCTACAGGCGACGGGGTAAGAAGGGGGTAAGAAGGTGAGATCGGGCGGGCTGGGTTGTCGGACGACGGCTCGCGGGGACGCTCGCCCCACCGCGTGGAAACATCCAACATCCAACATCCAAGGAGAACGGCTCAGGGACGCGCGGTACGCTCGCCCCACCAAGGCCTTCCTGGAACCCGGGATTTGGAATTCGAGATTTGAGATTTCAAACCACCTCAACCGAAAGCGCACGAGGATGAATCGAAAAATTTTTTTCCGCTTTGCTCTGTCGCGTGTTCATGATTTAACAGCAGCCATAGAAATATGGAATTTGGATCGACAGACTTTCCGCTGCGACCGGCCTGGGTGGAAATCGACCTCGCGCGACTTCGTCGGAACCTGCAACTCATCCGCGCGGATCTGCCGTCTTCGGTCCGGCTGCTGGCCGTGGTGAAGGACGAGGCGTACGGACACGGGGCGGTGGACGTGGCGCGCATCGCGATCGAGGAGGGCGCGTCGTATCTGGGGCTGAGCACGCTCGAGGAGGCGTTGACGCTGCGGGCGGCGGGGATTACCGCGCCGATGTTGTTGCTGGGGGAACGGCAGGAGGCGGAACTGCCGTGGTGCATCGAGTATGATCTGACGGTTTGTGTGAACGAGGCGACAACGGTGCGCAAGCTCGCCCGCCTGGCGGCCGAGGCGGGCAAACGCGTGCCCGTGCACGTGAAGGTCAACACCGGCATGAGCCGCTACGGCGTTCGATGGGACGAAGCGCTCCCGCTGATCGAGTTGATCACTGCCGAAAAGTCGCTCCTGCTCGAGGGAGTGATGACGCATTTTGCGCAGTCGGATGAGGCGGACAAGAGTTTCGCGAACCTGCAGATTTCGCGGTTCGACGAGGTGATGCGAGGTTTTTCGAGCCGGGGACGCGCGCGGCCGCTCCAGCATTTGTGCAACAGCGGCGGGTTCCTGGACCTGCCGCACGCGCACCGCGACATGGTGCGGGTGGGGATTCTCATGTACGGCATCTTCCCATCGACGGTGTGCCGGCGGATCCCCGGGATCGAGCCGGTGATGTCGGTGCGCGCGCGGATTGCGTCGATCCAGAAGCTCAAGCCCGGCGAGGTGGTGGGTTACGGGATGCGGTACACGGCGGCGTCGGAACGGCGGATTGCCGTGTTGCCGGTCGGGTATGGGGACGGGTTTCCGCGGGTGCGGAACCAGGGGGCGGTGCTGATTCACGGGAAACGGGCGCCGCTGGTGGGAGGCATCGCGATGGACGCGTTGATGGTGGACATCACGGACATTCCCGAGGCGCAGATGTGGGATGAAGCGGTGATCATGGGGCGCCAGGGGGCGGAGGAGATCACGGTGCACGACATGGCGAAGCTGAAGAACTCGGTGAGCTACGATGTGTTGACGAGCTGGCGGCTACGATTGCGGCGCCGGTGCGTGAACGGGGACACGCAGTTTGTGAGGAAGGAAGCGGAGCTGGCGGAAGTGGCGGTGAAGTGAAATTGAGAACATCCAACATCCAACATCCAACATCCAACGCCCAACGGGTTGGCCGTTCGTTGAATGTTGAAGGTTGGATGTTGAGGGTTGAATGTTCGGTGGGGGGGCTCCGTCGATGAAGTTGTTGTTCTCCGAGCAGAAATCGGATTACGAGCATTACCAGTTCCCGTATGCCGTGTGGGCGATACCGGAGAGCGGAGAGACGCCGGCCGAGATCTTCCACGCGGGGTTTCTGCCGTCCTCAAGGAACCTGGATCGCTTCTACCTGTGCCGGCAGGTGCGGGTGAACCTGGCGCGGTTCAAGGCGTCGTCGGAGAACCGGCGGATTCTGCGCAAAGGGGCGAACATTGAGTGCCGGCTGGTGCCGCGGGGCAGGTTTGATTACACGCCCGAGCGCCGGAAGTTCTTCAAAACCTACGCCGACATTCGGTTCGGCAAGGACGTGATGACGTATGACCGGCTGGATTCGCTGTTCGCGTCGCCGATGATTTCGCATCTGCTGGTGTTCACGGACACAAAGACTGGCGGCGAAGTGGGTGTGGCGACGCTGTACATCGAGGGCAAAGAGCTGGTGTATTACTATTACGCGTTCTACGACCTGAACTATTACTCCCGGAACCTGGGGATGTTTATGATGACGTCGGCGGTGGCGTTGTTTGCGTCGCAGGGGATCCGGTATCTGTATCTGGGAACGTGCTATTCGAAGACGGCCCTGTACAAGACTCAGTTCGCGGGCGCGGAATTCTTCAACGGGTTCCGCTGGTCGAACAACCTGAGCGAGCTGAAGTTCATTATCCAGCACGATCAGAAAGAAGCGCACCAGCACCTGCTGGAGACGGATGAATTTCGGGAGACGTTCTACAACGGGGACATGGAAAAAATGAGCGCGGCAAGCCACTTTCGAGTGAAGGTGAGATTATGAAACTGACCTATTACGGACATTCGTGTTTCGCGGTGGAAATCGGTTCCACGACGTTGTTGTTCGACCCGTTCATCACGCCCAACGATCTGGCCAGGGCGGTGGATGTGAACGCGGTGAAGGCGGACTTCATCCTGGTGTCGCACGGGCACGCGGATCACCTCGCGGACGGGGTGAACATTGCGAAGCGGACCGGCGCGACGGTGGTGGCGAACTTCGAAGTGGCCAACTGGTTCAATCGGCAGGGCGTGGCGAAGACGCATCCGATGAACCATGGCGGCACGGCGCGGTTCGATTTCGGAAGGGTGAAGTATGTGAACGCGATTCACTCGAGCAGCCTTCCGGACGGCAGTTACGGCGGAAATCCCGGCGGGTTTGTGATCGAGAGCAGCGCGGGGAACTTCTATTACTCGGGCGACACGGCGCTGACGATGGACATGAAGCTGATCGGGGAGTTGTTCCGGTTGAAGTTCGCGGTGCTGTGCGTTGGCGACACGTTCACGATGGGCGTGGAGGACGCGATCCGTGCGGCGGACATGGTGGGATGCAGCGAGGTGCTTGGGGTGCATTACGACACTTTTCCGCCGATCAGGATTGATCACGCGGACGCGGTGGCGAAGTTCAAGGCCGTGGGGAAACAATTGCACCTGTTGAAACCGGGAGAGTCGCGCGAGTTTTGAGGCGCCGCCATGATCGCCAGCGCCGGCAATCGGGGTTGCGCGGAGAAGAATTTGCGACAGCCACATTGCTGCGGAAGGCAGGACGAGAGCCCCGGACGAGCGGCCGCCCGCCAGCTATGCGGACTACAGGTTCCTGGCTGAGGAGCACGAAGAGTATTGGCGCGTTCAGGCGACGTTTCTCACATCCGACTACAGCGGAAGCTGGGAGCGCTACGTCTTTTGCATCTCGAGGTCAGGCGAAGACTTGAAGCTGGAAGATCGGGTTCTGATTCGGGTGCGGAACTGGGTGTATTGATACCGCCGGACCTGTTCCCGTGAGGAGTGGTTTTTGGGGATATGCGACGACCGGCATCGTCGGCACGGGCTCGCGACTCGCACAGTGTCGAGGGTCTGACGCGAATGCACTCGGATTTCTCGGAGCGCGACCTACAGGTCGCTTCACGCGCGATAGCGAGAGGATGGCAGAACCGCGATTCGATCGTCAGGCATGCAAGCGTACCCTGAAGCGGCATGAATGCCGTGCCCCTGTTCAGCGGGTTGCACGATGAGGCTGAAGTGTCGCGAAGCGTCGTGGAGTGCGCCTGACCTAGGGCGCTTTCGAATGCACAAGAGATGGGGAATGATGAAGGATCCTGGGAGCAGTGCGTATCCCGCGTGAGCGGATGGACTCGGGTGACCAGGGTGATCGCACAACGGCTCGCGGGGACGCTCGCCCCACCGGTGGCAGAGTTGAGCCGTTCAATTGAATTTTGAGCGTCGGGTATTGAATGTCCGATCCGCTCCGTCCTTACGCCGCCAGTTTCTTCTGCACGGCGTCGGCGATGGTGTTGACGCTTTGCAGCACGACTTTCGCCGTGGCGGGGTCGGCGATCTTCAGGCCGAAATTCTTGTCCAGGGCGACAACCAGTTGAAGCGCGTCCACGGAATCGAGGCCCAGGCCGCCGGGGCCGAACAAGGGCAGATCATCGCCGATCTCCGCCGGGGTCACCTGGAGCATCAGATTCTCCACCATCAGATTCTTGATCCGTTCCTTCAAAGCGGGTGCGTCTTCCATGTCACAATATTCCGCCGTCAATTTTCACGACTGAGCCTGTGATGTAACCGGCTTCGGCACAAGCCAGAAATCGGACGGTCGCGGCGACCTCTTCCGGTTTGCCGAACCGGCGCATCGGGATCCGGGAGCGCGCTGCCTTCCGCTCGTCGTCGCCGAGGCTCGAAAGCGCCTCGGTTTCGATGAACCCGGGGCAGACGGCGTTCACGGTGATGTTCATGCGGGCGACTTCCTTGGCGAGGGACTGGGTGAGGGCCACGACGCCGGCCTTGGCGGCAGCGTAATTGGTCTGGCCGGCGGGAGCGAGCAGCGCGCTCAGGGACGCCACGTTTACGATGCGTCCGCTGCGCTGATGGATCATCGCATGCAGGACGGCCTGGCACCCGTGGAACGTGGCGTTCAAGTTGGTATCGAGGACGTTCTGCCATGATTTCACCGGCATGTGAGCGAGCAGCGCGTCCTCGTGCCGGCCCGCGTTGTTGACCAGCACGTCGATGCGCTCGTGTGTGGCACAGGATCTGTGCGACAGCTTCCTTCCAGGAAGCCGGTTGGGTGACGTCGAGCGAAAGGCACTGGCAACGGCCCGGGAAGGCGGCGACGAGCTGGTCGGCATGGTCCCGCCGGGAATGGACGCCGAGCCAGACGAAGTTGTCCGGTGATTCATCCAGGAAAGCGCGCGCGATGGCGCGTCCGAGGCCGCCGTTGGCGCCCGTGACAAGAATGGTTCTCATCCGTTACTCACTGCCGCGCGATAAAGCGGGCTCCGATGGCTTGCTGGTTGCAACCGACGATGCTGACATTGGCCGCAGCATAGCCGGGGCGCTGCAATGCGTCCACCGCGGCAATGCATTGCCACGCCGCAGCAGCCATGAAACCTTCGCCGAAGACTTTCTTCACCGAAAGCCGCGCATGAGGCCAATCCGCCCATGCCTCTTCCTCGTCCCGGTCCGCGCGGGGCAGTCCGATGGTGCCGTCGCAGAGGAGTTCGCGGCTCTGACTGTTGGAAGGCAGTGCCAGCCGCATGGAACGGGCGGCTGCGGAGCGCGGGCGTCCCCGATAAAACACTTCGGCGTTGGTGATCGCCTCGAGTTGAACCGCCGCGCCGGCCGGGCGTTCGCGCTTGAGATACAGCGCGCCCGCGCCGTCGCTGACGATGGTTTTCCGATCGAACAATCTCATCGCGTCGGCCATTAACCAGTCGATTTCCTCCGCGCCGATCACCAGGCACCCGTCCACGCGCCCGGTCGCGAGCCAATCCGCGGCGATGCTGATGCCGACGAGGAATTCGCCGGGATCGCCGACCACCGTGTAGTTGATGGCGGTGGTGCCGAGAACAGCGGCGAGGTGGCTGGCTGGGGCGTTGTAAACGGTTTCGGGAAAAACCAGCGGGCTGGCGGTTGACGGATCCTTGAGTGTTTCATCGTAGAACCGCCGGGAGTAGTTCACGCAACCGCTCATCGCGCAGAACACAATGCCGAGGCGCCGGTTGCGACCGGCCTGTTCTGCGTCATGTCCCAGCGCTTCCAGCGCGGTGGCGACGACGTATTGCGCGATGGGACTGGTGCGGCGCAGACGCGGGTGAGCAAGGAACGCGGGTCTCGGCGTCGGCGCCGGGGAGGAACGCACAGTCAGCGGTTTATCCCAGCCGGGGCGCGGCAGGTCCTTTGCCGGGATGGGAACTCCGGCGGCCAGGGCATTTCGGAACGCGTCCATTCCCCATCCGGCGGGTGAAACGGCGCCGATGCCGTGAACGAAAATCCCCGGGCGATCGTTCAACGGCACCTCCGGAGGATGAGCGTGGCGTTGGCGCCGCCGAACCCGAAGGAATTGGTCAGCGCGAAGTCCAGTTTCGCATCGACCGGTTCGCGAACCACAGGAAAGCGGCAGAGCGGGTCCACTTCGTTCAACGTCGAGGTGGGCGGGAGCCATTGCTCGCGCAGGGCCATGAGGCAGATGACCGTTTCGACCGCGCCGGCGCCGCCCAGGAGATGGCCGATGCTCGATTTCGTGCTGCTCACGCGAACCTGGCCCACTGCGGCGCCGAAGCAGCGATTGATGGCCGCGGCTTCGGCGCTGTCGTTCAGCGGCGTGCCGGTTCCGTGAGCGTTCACGTAGCCGATCTGTTCCGGCGCGATTCCGGCCGCGGCGCACGCGGCGGTCATGGATTGCAGCGCTGCGTCGCCCTCCGGGTGCGGCTGGGTGAGATGGTGCGCGTCCGTGGCGGCGCCGTATCCGACGATCTCGCCCAGGATCTCGGCACCGCGCCGCCTGGCGGAGTCGAAGGTCTCGAGAGTCAGCATGGCGGCGCCTTCGCCCAATGCCAGACCGTCGCGGTTCGCGTCAAACGGCCGGCATTGCGTGGGCGAGAGCGCCTGGAGCGAATCGAACCCGGCGAAAACGAGCTGGCTGAGCGCATCGTAGCCGCCGGTGAAGACGCGTTCGGCGTGTCCGCGCCGGATGAGTTCCCATGCGTGGCCGACCGCGTTGGCGCCGGAGGCGCAGGCATTGGCGATGATGGTGATGGGCCCTCGGAAACCGAGCCGTTCGGCGAGTGTCAATGCCTGTTGTTGCGCCCGGTATTGGACGACGCGGCTGGCCTGGCGGCGATGGTCGTGCGGCGTCTGAATCGCCTGCCGGTAGTAGGCTTCGCCCTGTGACATTCCTCCGCTGGTCGTGCCGAGCACGAGCGGCAGGTTCTCGGACGCTGTCCAGCCTGCTTGTTGCCACGCTTCGGTTGCGGCGAGGAGAAGCATGCGCGCCGCGCGATCCAGGCGTTGGTCTTCGCGGGTGGGGGCGGGGGGGAGGCGCACTTCGCCGGCGACCTTCACGCGCTGGCGCGAAACGTCGAAAAGACTGACCGGGCCGATCGCGACGCGGCCGGAGCGAAAACCCAGCGCGTTGGCGGCCCAGCCGAGTCCGAGTGACGTTACGATGCCGGCGCCCGTGATGGCGACGCGCGGGGGAGTGTCGGCGTAGTGAAACGGAAACAGCACGGTGTTTCTCTGGCAATTGTTTCGGGAACTGTAAGAAGAGCACTGGTGGCAAGTCAATGAGGGGGGTGGCGAGTATTTGGCGCAGTTCTTGTACTTTCGCTCTCCTCCTTGGGAGTGAGAGGAGTTGGAGGAGGCGGATGTTTGATTATTGTGTTTGATTATTGGAAACAATCCCTCTCCCCGCCTGGGCGGGGAGAGAATTCTCCCAAATG
>DGDZ01000095.1 GCA_002385705.1 Verrucomicrobia subdivision 3 bacterium UBA3939 | reverse complement strand
TAAATTTTGGGGTCCATTTCACTCGATGGAAACGTGGTCCAGGATGATGTTCCTGGCGCGATACAGGTTCACCCCATTGTCGTTGTTCGGCGAGCCGGCGCCCGGGCGGAAGCGGACGAAGCGGCAGATGATGTTCTGCTGGCTGCCGAAGGACACCTCGCGTCCGCGGATCGCGATCCCGCCGCCCGGCGCCGTCTGGCCCGCGATGGTGATGTGACTCTTCACGGACACTTCGCTGTTCAGCGTGATGTAGCCGCTGACGTCGAACACCACGATCCGGTTCGGCTGGCTGACGGCATCGCGGAACGAGCCCGGCCCGCTGTCCGCCAGCGTCGTCACGTGGTACACCGTGCCGCCGCGACCGCCGGTCGCGTTTGCCCCGAAGCCGAGCGCGCCGGGAAACGCCGGCACCTGCGCCATCGCCGCCGCTCCGGGCAATGTCAGTGCGAGAACCTGCAGGATTGTTCTGGTTCGGGTCATGAGAATCCAAACGTTCGCGACTCAGGGCAACGCAAGGCGATAAAAACGCGCCGGCCAAACGCCATCGATAGTGTTGGTGAATGAGAACCGGCCTTCGGAATCAAAATTGTTGGTCGATACTCGCTCCCATAGCGCGGCAGGCAGCGCAAGGTTGGTGGTACTGAGAATAAAATAGCTTCCATGGGCGTACCCACCGTCGCCGCTGAGCACCAGCGCGCCGTCCGCATGCATCCAATTCCTGAAAACCGGCTGCGCCTTTCTCGTGATATTCAACCGCACCTGGCTCGGAACGATGGTATCCACGCTCATGTCAAACCCTGCCGGCGGCTCGGCCACCTGCAATGTCCCGCTCACGGTCCCGCTGTACGTCATCAGGATGAGCGCCCCTTCGCCGAGCCCCGGCAGCGGCGTCACATGCAGCGTGCCGCCCAGCACGAGATTCCCATTCACGACGATTCGATCGGTCGTCGCCACGTTCCCGACGTCGAAGCGCAACCGGCTCCCGGGGTTCAACGTCAGGTTGCTGCGCAATGTCAGCGTGCCGGGCCCGCCGTTGCCCGGAGCCAGGATTCCTCCGCTGTTCACCACAACGGGTCCATGAATGAAACCCGTTCCCCCAAGCGTGCCCCCGTCGTTCACGGTCACGGAATTGGTTCCCGTCCCGGTGCCGCCGGTGTTGTTCACCAGCAACGTCCCGCCGTTCACAATCGTCGGCCCGTTGTAGCGATTCACGCCTGTCAAGGTCAGCGTGCCCGTGCCCACCTTCGTGATCGCCACGCTGCGGACCGGCGTCACCTCCTGGATCCGCCCCGCGAACGTCGTGTCCAGGTTCTTCGCGCCGATGACATAAGTCGTGGGGTTGTTCGCGTTGGAGGCACCTTCGAGGATCGTGTTCGGGCCGCCCATCAGCGCGCCGAGATGGATCGTCAGGTTGCCGTTTCGATTGTTCAATTTGCACGACCCGTCGCCCAAGTCGAACGTCGCGCTGCCGCTGCCCGTGCTCGGATTGAAGCGCAGATTGGGAATTGCTCCCGCCCGGATCGTCCCGCTGAAACCGGACATGTTACCGCCAAAGGACAGCGTGGTTCCCGAGCTGACCAACCCTTCCAACGTGCCGTTGCCGGAGACCTGCGACAGTATGTTGTTCCCGTTCAGCATCACGAAATTGTTCGTGCCTTCCACCACCAGGGGATTGTCCAGCGTCTGCTGGTCCTCCCCGAACCGGAACACCACCGGGCTCGCATGGCCGTTCAACGTCACCGGCCCGGACCCGAACCCGTTCATATTCACCAACCGCACCGTGCCCGCGTTCACGATCGTGCCGCCAGTGAAGGTGTTCGCCCCGTTCAAATTCAGCTGGCCGGCGCCGCTCTTGATCAGCGTGCCGTTGCCGGCCAACACACCGCTCCACGTCAGGACCGTGTTCGCTGCCACGACGTCGATCGTGCCGCCGCCCGTTGCCAGTGTGAGGCCACGATCGGTGCCGGTGTTCCCGCTCAAGTACCGCAGCGCGCCTCCATTCAGCACGAGGTTGGAGGGATTGCTCGACGCTGCGCCAATGCCGCTGGGCGTGCCACCGTTCGCCAACTGCGACACGGCCAGAACGCCGCCAGCCACAATCGTCGGACCGGTGAAATCGTTCGCGTTGGAAACCGTGAGTGAACCCGAATTGGTCTTCAGCAATCCGGTGGTCCCGCTGATCCGGCCCGGGCCGGCGAAGGTGTAATTGCCGACCGCGTCCACGACCACCGACGCCGGTTCCAGCACGCCGATCAACTGCACCGCGGGCGTCTGCGAACCGCTGTCGTCAAACCGCACACGATCGAGGAAGTAGAACCGGTCGGGCACGCCGTCCAACCGCCAGTTCCCGTTCGTGCCATGGTCCCAGATGTTGTTGACTCCGTCCCCGGCCCAGACCAGGTCCGCCGGCGGGCGTTCGCTGCTCACGATCAACGCAATCGTTCCCGGGAGGTTCGTCAATGTGCCGTGCGCGCCCACCACCTTGATATTCCCGAGGCTCCCGATGAAGGAACCGGTGTAGGTGAACAACACATACATCCCATCCCCCGGCACGCCATCCAGCAGGTTCACCTGGATCGTGTTCGTTGCCGCCAGGGTCAGATTGCCGGCCACGTCGATCCGATCGTTCGTCTTCACAACACCCGTGGGATCATCGCTCAGATCGAAACGCAAAATGGTCCCCGCATGGCCGGTGAACCCGCCGTCAATCGTCAGTGTTCCGGGAAAGCCAATCCCTTTCCCCGGCGACACGGTCGAACCCGGATGCGCGACCAGTCCGGCCCCGAGCAATCCGTCGCCCGCAACCGTCGCCCCGGCATACACGCTGACCGCGCTCTGCTTGAGCGCGCCCTGCACCGTCAGCGTGCCGTTGCTCACCACCGTCGGCCCGGAAAACGTGTTTGTCGTTTCAATGATCAACCTGCCGCCGCCGAGCTTGGTCAACGCCATCGCCCCGTCCAGCGAACCGGTTCCCGCAAACGTGTAGTCCGTCGAACTGTCCACGAGCACCGACGCGGGCTGAAGCGAACCGGACAGGTTCACCGCCGGCACCGAATACCCCCGCTCGTCGAACGCCACGGCATCGCCGTTGTGGAACGGATACAGCAGTGATTCCTCATCCGACCAGTTGGCGTCGCCATTGACCTCCCAGTTGTTCGCCAGGGCGTCCCCGCGCCACACGCGCCGGTACGGCGGCGGTTGCGGCGTGAAGAACAACCTCATTAACCGCGTGATCGTGCTGCCGTGCGCGTCCACCACCGTGAATTGGAAACCCGCCAGCCCGACGTGATCGAGGGCGGGCTCGAATCGGACTCTGTGCCCGTTCAACGTCGCGGTTCCAGCCGTCACATTGGCGATCGAATACACGGGATTGAAGTTCGTGAATCCGCGCGTGAACTGCCTCAGGTCCACTTCCACAGGCGTGTTGGTCATTGCCACTCCGTGCGGTCCCGCAAGCCAGTTCAGGTAATCCTCCAACTGCGTGTAGCCGCGGGCGGTCGGGCTCGGCGCGTTGTTGTTCGGAACATGAATATCCATCCCCAGCCCGCTCTCCCAATAATCCGGCATCCCGTCCAGGTCCGTGTCCGTCGGAACCACGCCGGCCCTGAACCGGCCCGGTCCGTTCATCGGCGGATCGAACTCGCTGAAGATCGTCTGGCCAAGCAACCCCCACGACGTCAGCTCCTCGATCAATCGGTTGTCCACCTCGTCCCGCCGCCAGGAAGGACCCACCTCGCTCACCACCACCTTCAGCGCCGTCAACGCCGGCAGCGCCGCCTCCGGCGCCACGGGATACGGATACGGTGACGCCTGCCAGTCGTTCACGTCGTAATCGCTCTGCATCAGCAGCACGCCGTCCAACACGCCGTTCCGGTTCTTGTCCTGCCAGTTGTCGGCTGCGAACAGATGGAAGTTCAGGTTGCCCCGGCTGAACGCGCCGCTGCTTCCGGAGTTGGGGCCGTTGATGAAATAGTTGCCGATGACATTGGCATACGAGTCGCCGGCGGAATCGCCGAGGATGTAGGCGTCGGTTTTCCAGTTGTAGACCACGTTGTTGACGAACTCGTTGACGCCTTTGACCTTCGGATTGCGCGTGCCGTTGTCGATGTAAAGGCTGCCCACGATGCTCACCCCGCCGGCCGTTTGAATCAGCCCGCCGGCCGAATGCTCCTCCAGCCCCTGTCCGATGATGCTCGACTGGATCGTGATGCCGGAAGGATCGGGACTGCCGCTCACCGAAAACACTTCGTCGAGTGACCACGTCGCCGAAATGTGATCGAAGATCATGTTGCTGCCGCGCGCCACCGTCACCGTATCCTCGCCCGTTCCATTCTTCCCCATTCGAAAACGGATGAAGCGCGTGATCGTGTTGTCCGCGTCCGTGTATCCGATGCCGTCTCCGTACAGCACCACGCCGTCGCCGGGAGCGGTCTGTCCCGCGATGGTGATGTTGTTCTTCACGTTGTATCGCGGGGGCTTATAGTCGATCACTCCGGACACGGCGAAGACCACCGTCCGGTTCGGCTGGCTGACGGCATCGCGGAATGAGCCGGGGCCGGAATCGTTGGTGGTGGTCACGTAATACACGGACCCGCCCCGGCCGCCGGTGGCGAACCGGCCGAAGCCCTGCGCCCCCGGGAACGCCGGCACCTGCGCGTTCATGGCAACCACACCTGCCATCAACACCAGCGCGGAAAGTGGAAGTTTAAAGCTCGGCAACGTCATAACTGAACAGTACGCAACAACATACGCAGTCGTTGGAAACCAGCAGGAACCCGGCCGGATCGCTTCTTGAGTTTCTGCAAAACCATCCGTCTTTTCTGCACTGCTCAATTCGGCCGGACAAGAAGGTTCACTCGATTGGTAAATCCGGGCTCGTCGGACAGCATGTACTCAAAACCGCCAATCCCCGGCTTCTCGCAAATCACCCGGAACGACAACCCGGACTGGGACTCCACCCGGCAGCCGACAGTTCTGACAATCGTCGCCCCTTCCGCACCATCGAATCCCGGGTTCATGGCGAGATGGATCTCAAAAGACTCTCCGGCGGTCGCTACCCGATGAGGTTCAGCCAGCCAGTCGAGGTATTCCTCCAGCCGCGTCCGGCCGTCGCTCAGCGGAGCGCGGGCATCCGCCGGATTCGCCGCATCAAGGCCAAGCGCCTCTTCCCAGAAATCCGGCATGCCGTCGCGATCCCGGTCCGGAGGCGCAACTTCGCTCGCCGTCTCCGGTGAAATCGACAGCTCTTCCTCGCTCCGAATCGTCGCCCCGCGCGTACCGTAGGAGAGCAACTCTTCAATCAGCCGCAGGTCCGCGCTATCCCGGTGAAGCCACGCCCCTGCCCGCCGCGCCGCAAGCTTCACCGCGACGCTCGCGTCCACCGCGCTCACGGACGGATAAGGGTACGGTGTCTCCTGCCAATTCACCGTCCCGAATTCCTTCCGCTTGAGGGCGCGCCCGTCGAGAGCGCCGTTCCGGTTGCTGTCCTGGAAATTGCCTTCGGCATAGATCCGGAAGTTCAGGTTGCCCCGGCTGAACGCGCTGACGGAAGTGCTCGGGCCGTTGATGAAGTAATTGCCGATCACATTGGCGAAGGACGCGCCCGCCGAGTCGCCGAGGATGTACCCGCCGCCACCGCCCCAGTTGTAAACGACGTTGTTCACGAACTGGTTCACGCCCTTCACCTTCGGATTGCGCGTGTGATTGTCGATGTAAAGCGTCCGCAGAATGCTCACGCCGCCGTCCGTCTGGATCAGCCCGCCGCACGAATGCGGCTGAAGCCCCTGCGCGATAATGCAGTTCTGGATCGTCACGTTCGTCACCGGCCCGCTGATCGAAAAGTTCTCGTCCCGTCCCCACGCCACCGACACATGGTCGAAAATCATGTCGTGCCCGTGCGCTATCGTGATCGCGTCCTTGCCGGAATCGCCGCCCACGCCCATCCGGAAGCGGATATGCCGTGTGATGCTGTTGTTGGCGCCCGAGAACGACAGGCCGTTCCCATACACGGTGATCCCCGGCCCCGGCGCCGTCTGCCCCGCGATCGTGATGTTGGGCGCAACACTGATCCGGCTCCGGATCCGGATCACGCCCCCGACATCAAAGACCACGATGCGATTGGGTTTGCTGACCGCGTCGCGAAACGACCCGGGCCCGCTGTCCTCGAGAGTGGTGACATGGTACACGTCGCCGCCGCGCCCGCCGGTGGCGAAGCGGCCGAAACCTTCCGCGCCGGGGAAGGCCGGCGTCTGAGCGCCGGCAGGAATGGCGATGAGAACGAAAAGCGCCACGGCGAGGATCGAGGCACTGTGTCGAAGTCCGCTCATGTGTTGTTTGCTCGTCTGTGCCAGCCGGGCCGATTCGCCGTCAGGCGCCCGTTCGGCTCGCATACAGTATCTTGAAACAAAGAGGCGACGTGTGAAGCCGTTCTCCACACGTCGCCATGGTCAACCCGCTCGCCTACTGTCGCTCAATGCGGAAGAACTGCTGCGGCAGGTCCGGATCGATTGCAATCGTAAGGGTGAACCCGCCGTTCTCGTCGAAGAAATCCGTCGCCACCTGTGTCCAGAGCGCGACCGGATTGGCGAGGTTTGTCGTCGACAGCACATGATAGGTTCCGAACGGAACGCCGCCGCTGCCGGTCACCACGAGGTTGTCCCCGTCGCGGCTGACAACGCCGAACTGCAGCGGAGCAGGCGCTCCGGTGACAGTGATCGTGCCGTTGACCGCCAGCATGGACGTGTCGAAGGTGACGCCCTCGGGCCCCTGCACGAAGACGCCTCCGTCGGTGATGTTCCCGTCGAACAGATCGAATGTGTCGCCCACCTGGAGGTTCCCTCCGATATTGATGATCTCCAGAATGCCTCCAAGCGTGATGGTCTGCGCCACCACCTTGTCGTTCCTCGCCGCGCTGCCGCGGTTCAACTTCATCGTGGTCTGCACGAGAAGCTGGACGTCATTGGTGATGGTCAGCGTGCCCAGCGTCGTCAGCGTGCCCGGGGCGACAATGCCGGCGCTGATCACACTGCCACGAATCGTCCCGCCGCCGCGCAGCGTCTGGCTGCCGTCCAGAATCAGGGTAGGATCGATGCGCCCGGACAGGTCGAGCGCCGCGCCCTCGGCCACGAAAATCTCCGAGCTCAGACCCAGTGTGCCGTCGCCAAGCGGTCCCGCCGCCAGTGCCAGCACGCCGCCTTCAATCCGCGTCGGACCGGTGTACGTGTTGTTCGGATTGTTCAGCGTGAGCGTGCCCGGGCCCACCTTGGTGATGCCCACGATGCGCGAGGCCGTGGCATCCACGATCGTGCCCTCGAACAGACTGTCCGGGCTGTTCGTGCTCGAGCCGATCTGCCAGATGAGCGTGCCGCTGCCCGAGCCCTGGCCGCGCAATTGCGTGTCCGGCCCGCCAAACAGCGCGCCTACGTGCATCGTGCCCGCATTTCGCGCCTGCAGCGCCGCGGTTGCGGTGCCGAGATCGATCGCGGCATTGGGGAACCCGAACGTGCTGTTGCCGCCGCCGCTGTTCAGGCGGAACACACCGACGCTGCTGCCCAGGTCGAACGTTCCGTTGAAGTTCGTCAGATTCCCGTTGAACGTCAGAACGCTGCTGGCGGCCGCGGAAATATCCACATGCAACGTGGCGCTGCCCGACAGGTCTCCGTTTACCCGGTTGTTGCTCGACCCCATCGCCAGCGTGCTCTCCTCTGCCACTTCGATGTCGTTCGGCAGATCATTGTCCGACGGAAGGCCCAACAACAGCGTGCCTCCGGACAGCGTGATCGTGCCCGGCCCCGCCGAGGCCGGAATCATCGTCCGAAGCGTGCCCTCCGCCACCACGAAGCCGCCGGCATGCTGATTCGCCGACTGCAGGGTCAGCGTCCCCGCACCGGCCTTGGTGAGCGTGCCCGGCCCTTCCAATACACCATTCAGGGTCAGCGTGCTCGCAGTCACATCCAGCGCGCCGCCGCCTTCTCCCACCGTGGCGTTGCGATCCACCGAGACGCTCGGCCCCGTGTAGCGGAGCGCGCCGCCGTTGAACACCAGGTTGGTCGGGTTCGCCCCGGCGGCGCCAATCGCGCTCGGCGATCCGGCCGGAGCCAGCTCCGCAACCTCAACCGCGCCGCCGTTCAGAATCGTCGCGCCCGAGTAGGTGTTGGTCGTCTGAATCACCAGCGTGCCCGGACCCGATTTCACCAGGCTGGCGCTCCCGCCAATCTCGCCCTGGCCGGTAAACACGTAGTTGGCTGCCGAATCCACCGTCACCGAAGCCGGCTGCACAATGTCGGTAATGTCCACCACCGGATTCGCCCCGCCGGTGTCGTCGAACCGCACGTCGTCACCCGGAATGAAGAAATCCAGCGCGCCGTTGTTCAACCAGTTGGTCGCACCCAGCACGTCCCACACGTTGTTCACGGCATTGCCCACCCACGTCAGATCCGTCGGGCCGCGTACCGAACTCGTGTTGAGAACGATCGCCTTGTTGACCGCGTCATGCACCAGATCGCCGGACACGCCGCTGACCTCAAGGTTCGCCACGCTGCCAATCAGATTCCCGGTGTAGGTGAACAACGTGTAGCTTCCTTCCGAAATCGAGGCGTCCAGCGCGCTGATCAGAAGCGTGTTCACACCGCTCAGGTTCAGGTCGCCGTTCACAACAATCTGATCGTTGGCCTTGACCGTTCCGCTCGGATCGTCCGAAAGCTCGAACTCGAGCACCGCCCCGCCTGCGAGCGTCAGACCCGATCCAAACGTCAGCGTCCCGGCGCTGTCGCCCGGCCGAATATTGGATCCCGCCTGCGCCGTGAAACCGCCCGTCACCAACCCGCCGCCTCGCAGCGACTGGCCCGCAGCGAGAGCGAACCCGCCGAACGACACGTCGAACGTCGCGCCGCTCGCAATCGTGATCACGGTCGTCGTCGGAATGGTGCCGCCTTCCAGCGCGAACGTGCCTTCCTCAACCGTCAGAGTGCCGGTGTGCGTGCTGGGGCCCTGCAACGCCAGTCTGCCGCTGCCGGTCTTCGTCAGAGAACCCGTTCCAAGGAAACCGCCCGTCACCGTCACGTCCGCCGGAGTCCCGTTGGTGTCCTCCGTCTGAATCGTCCCGCCGCCCAGGGTCACATTGGCCGCGATCGACAGCGGAGCCGTCGCTACGAGGGCTCCCCCGTTCAGCTCAAGGGAATAGGTTGAGTTGTTCTCCGGGATCCCATGGGCCACAATGCCGCCGCTGCCGAGGTAGATCGTTCCGCCCGCCAGATTCAACCGCGCATGGGCGTTGGTCAGCGTCTCGTCCCGCACCAGCGTGATCTTCTCCGTGGTGAGCGAGCCCGCGGTCACTTCCAACAGGGCGCCGTGGTGATCGTACGTCGTGCCTGCGCCTTCCCCGGTCTGGTTGACAACGATGATCCCGTTGGGCGACGTCGCAATCACGTCGCCGCCGCTCACGAAGAACCGGATGCGCCGGTCGCCCGTCGCCCCGTTTGACCGGTCATTGATCAGGAAATCACCCGTCACCGTCAGCGTGCCGCCGTTCACGCGCGAATACGCCCGCGAGTTCCATGTTCCGAGGCGGAAGTTGTTCACCGTCACGTCGCCCGCGTTGACGAGCAGCCCGCCGTTCCCGTCGGTCTTTGAAATGCTCACGTCACCCAGGTTCGCCGTGCCACCGTTGATGAGAAACGGCCGGCGCACGTCATTGCCGTTCTCCGCGATGGTGACGCCGCCGCGGGCTTCCAGCGTGCCGCCGTTCATGATGAAACGGCTGTCGCGGCTTCGCCACTCCAGCGTCTCGCCGAAGATGATGGTGCCGCCGTTGTTGGTGATGCCCACGCCGTTGTTCGCGCCGCTGCTCTCACCGGTCCCCATGAGGAACGGACCAAAGTTGTTGGTCACGATCAGCGTCCCGCCTTCCACCGCGATCGTGCTCAGCGTGTACATATTCACCGAACCCGAGTTGGTGATGAGAACGGTCCCGCCGGAATTGATTTGCAGGTGGGCGTTCATTTCGAGCGGCGCCCCGCCCAAAGCGTCGATGGTGAACCCAGAGGCGTTCACATTGAGCGCCGCCCCATTGCTCAGGATCAGTCCTCCGATGCTCGGCGCCAGCATCGGCGTGTCGTAATTCACGTTCGTGCCAGAGCCGCTGATGAATGCGGTCATGAACTGTCCCGGCACACCGAAATCCCAGTTGCCGGGTGTGTTCCACAGGCCGTCGCCGGCCAGGCCGGTCCAGGTCGTCTGGGCCTGGCCCGTCGTGGCGCAGATGGCCGCCAAAGCGCCTACAAACAAAGGTTTAAGCATTGGGGTTTTCATAACGGAGATTTCACAAGGTTGGGATCACGAATAGATGCCTTCGCCGTCCGACGACGGTCCGGCATCGACACATTTTCCGCTCAGGAATACAACCACGCACAATTGGAGTCTTGAGATTAACGCAACCCCGGTCGCCTTGTCACCGGGTTTCGTATCATTATTCTGCAAACCTGCGTGAGAATTGGGAACTGCCCCCTGCCCCCGGCGGCTCAAACGATCGCGCCAAAAAAAAACAAAACGCAAGGCGCGCACCCGCTCCCTGCTGTGAATCCGCGCCCATCGCCGCGCGAACTGTGACGCGCCTGTTCACTGCGGCGGTCTCGGGTCAGAACGACAAAAAAGGCAGGGGCGCCTTTTGAGGCGCCCCTGCTCTGTCACAGTTTCGAATCGAACCTTGCGGCTACGGGGTGATCATGCGGAAGAACACCGTGCCGTTCACCTGATCGATCGGGAAGGAGATCTGGTTGGTGCCGATGGCCTCCGGGATGTCAACCCAGTTGTCGCTCAACCCGACGTCCAGGGAGTTGGTCTGCACCTGGAGGCGCCAGCCGATATGGCTCGCGGGCCACGACAGCGTCAGATTCCCGTCGCTCACCTCGAAGACCAGGTTGGTCGGCGTCAGATCCATCCCGGCCGGTCCCATCACCGTGATGGTTCCGTCCACGTACAGGTTGTCCGTGTTAAAGACGACGTCCTCCAGCACCGGAGTGATCACGCTGTTGAAGGTGCCCACCAGGTTTCCGCTGAACAACTGGAACGTGTTGGTTCCGGTGATGTTCCCGATGTTCGTGATCACCAGCGTGCCGTTGGCCATGATCGTGCCCGCCGCCAGGCGGTCGGCCGACGGTCCGCCTTCGGTGCGGACCTCCATCACAGTCGTCGCGTTGCCGTTCAGCGTCACGTCGCCCGTCACGGTCAGAACGCCCGTGCCGTTGGCGAAGCCCGGCTGAATGGTCACCGGCGCGAAGAAGTCCACCACCACGTTCCCGGTAATGGTGCCGTCACCCGCCAGCGTCTGCGCATTGCCGCCCGCGCCCAGCCACAGCGTGTTGTCCGCGCGGCCGGACACGCTCAGCGAACCCGGAGCGACAACATTGATCGTGCCGCTGTTCGTCAGCCCCGCCTCACCCGCCAGCGCCAGAACGCCGTTGCTCACCGTCGTCGCGCCGGAGTAGATGATGTTCGCGTTCGTCAGGGTCAGCGTGCCGGTGCCGACCTTCGTAAGGAAGGTGATCCGGTTGGCCGCCGCATCCTGGATCGTGCCGCCGAACGTCGTGCTCAGGTTCTTGGCGCCGATGGAGTATCCGCTCGGGATATCCACCTGTCCGCCGTCGGTTGCGCCGGACAGAACGGTTGACGGTCCGCCGCGGAGCGCGCCCATCTGGATGGTGGTGTTGCGATTGCGCGGCGCGAACACCGCCGTTCCCTCGCCAAGGTCAAACGTCGCCAACGGGCTGCCGTTCCAGCCGAAGCAACGGAACGTGCCGCCGCTGTTCTCCATGAAGAACGTCCCTTCGAACGGCGAGTTGTTCATGCCCGCGCCGAAGCTGAAGGTCGTTGCCGCGATCAGCGTCAGCGTGCGGCTGCTGTCGCCCGAGATCGGACCGTCGTAGGTCATGTTGCCCTGGCCTTCGATCCGCCCGTCCTCCAGGACGTCCAGCGGGTTCCCGATGCTCCGGCCGTTCTGGATGACGAGCCCGCCGCCGGCGAGCGTAATCGTGCCGCTGCCAGCCGCCGCATTGTTGTTGCGCAGGCGAACGTTCCCGTTGCTCACCACCAGCCCGCCGGTGAAGGCGCTGGCGCCGCCCAGTTCCTGCTGCGCGGCCCCCATCTTCACCACGCGCACAATGCCGCCCGATCCCTCGTTGTCGAGGATGGCCGCATCGCTGGCCGCCGCGGCATTGTTGTTGATCGTCAGTGTGTTGGTGGTCGTGCCCAGGTTGTTAAGGATGCGCCCGCCGGCCGCACCGCCCAGACCGTTCACCAGTTGATCGAAGCCGTTGAGTTCAACCGTGCCCCCGGCGCCGACGCTCAGGACACCCGAGCCCCCGACGGGAACCAGGTTCTCGCCGCCGAAGCGCAAGGTGCCGCCGTTCACAATCGTGTTGCCCAGATACGTGTTCAGGGTGTTCAGAATAAGCGTGCCGCTCCCGGCCTTGGCGAAGTCGCCCTGGCCGCTGATCAGGCCCGCATAGGATTGCGTCTCAGACGAGTTCAGGATGAGCGTGCCGTCATTCTGCACGGAGGAACTCTGGAACACCTCCGGGCCGCCGTTGCCCACCTCCAGCGTCGCTCCCACTCCGATCGTCGTCGGGCCCGTGTACGTCGCGTTCGATGCAATGGTCAGCGTGCTCTGACCGTTGTGTGTGACGCTGCCCGGTCCCGCCAGACCGCCAATGATGCGGTCGTCGTCCGGCGCGAGAGAGAAGATCAATGTGCCGTTGTTCGTAAACCCGCCGTCTCCAATGTGGCTCGGCGTAAACCCGTCCCCGACCTGCAGCGTCCCGGCCTGGATCACCACCGGCCCCTTGTTGTTGTTGGCCGTCAGGATCGTCAACTTCCCGGAGCCGCTCTTGGTCAGGCCCGTGTCACCCGTCAGCCTGCCTCCACTGGTCGAACTGAACGTGTAATCAGAAGCGGCATCGACCGTCACCGACGACGGTAGAAGCGAGCCGACGAGATCGACAATCGGAGTGCCGGCGCCGGTCGCGTTGAAGGTCACCGAGTCGCCCTGCGAGAACGTCGCGTCGGCTCCGCCGTTCAGCCAGTTGGCCGAATTCCCGACATCCCAAAGATTGTTCACGTCTCCCTGCCACACCAGGTTCGCCGCGCTCTCCGTCGCCACCACCAGATCGATCCGGCCCGGAGTATCATCGCTCAAGTACGCGATCTGCCCCGCCTGATCGAACCCGGCCAGCACCAGATTGGCCGCACTGCCGCCCACGATGGAACCGGTGTACTCGATCAGCTTGTAGGTGCCGTTGGCCAGCGGACCTCCCACGATCAACTGCACCGTGCCGGCCGTCAGATCGAGATTGCCGTTCACCACGACCAGATCGCTCTCGGTCGTGCTGATGTCGAAGAAGAGCGTGCCGCCGTTCATCCGCAGCATCCCGTTGCCGACGCTGTTCAGAATGGTCAGCGTGCCAGCGACGCCGTTGGTCGCCGGCGTTATCGACGTGCCGAGGCCCACGTTCAACGTGCCGTCCACCGAGCCTGTCCCGGCCAGCACCTGCGAAACGCCTGCGTTGAGATTCATTTCGCCAAGGCCCACCACGTCCAGCACGGCGCCGCTCTGCACCACAATCGCCGGGCTGTTGATCAACTCGACACCCAGGGTCAGGATGCCACCCTCCACGACGGTGTTGCCGGTGTAGGTGCCGCCGCCCAGCAATGCCAGCCTTCCCGCGCCCGTCTTCACGAGCCCGCCGGGACTGCCATTGCCAATGGCGTTGGCCAGGAACACTTCGTTGCCGCCGGTGTCGAGGAACGCCGTCGCGTTGAAGATCATCGCCCTGGCCGAAATATCTTCTGTGTTGCCCGAAGCCCATTCAAGTTCGCCGCCGTTGAAGAAAATGGGGCCGCTCCCGAGCGCCAACAGACCGAACCGGAGCGTGCCGCCATCCAGCACGATGGGCCCGCTGAACGAGTTGAACGTCTCCAACGTCAGCGTGCCCGTCCCCTGCTTCGTCACTCCCGTCGAACCCGCAATGTTGCCCGGACCGGTAATCGTGTAGTCCTTGGTCGAATCGTTCGTGATGCTTCGCGGCGTCACGGTCTGCTCCAGCGTTATTTCAATCGGCGAAGTGCCGCTCGACGTGTCGTCAAACCGCACCCGGTTCCCGACGCCCGACACCTCCTGATAGGGATCCAGTCCGCCGACACCGTCCTGCCAATTGGCCGCGCTGCCAATGTTCCAGGCGCCGTTGCCCACCGCCCACACCAGATTCGACAGGCCGGGGTCCGGCACCGCAAACGGCATGATCAGAGTCGGAGGAGTGCCGTTCACAGTCTCCTTCGAATTGATCCCGAACCAGCCCGGGTTCGCCACCAGCACGAACGTCACCAGCCCGTCGGTGTCCTGTTCAAGGAAGGACGCCAGATCGAGCGTCTCAGGCTCGGACGAAACCGACCCGACCGCCGGCCCGGTGATCGTTCCCAGAAAGATCAGGTTCGTATCCGCCTGCCACGTGCCCAGCCCCGTATTGATGATGCCCGGCGCATTGTTGAACGTCGTGGTCGCCTCCGGCCAGTTCTCTCCGGGATCGCCGTCGCGCAACCCATAGACATCAATGGAGCCGCTGTTCCCGACGAAGCTCACGTTCAAGGACAGAGTCGATCCCACGTGTTCACCAGATTCGCCGGCTTCTCAAAGCGGATGTACCCGATCTTCAAACGCGTGTTCGGACCCACGGTTCGGACAGTAATGTCGCCCTCCGCCCCGTGTATGACATCCGGGCCGGAGTTACCATCCTGTCCGTCGTTGGATAAATAAGTATCCGCGCCGTTGCCGGTCGCAGTCGTGACGATGACCTGCGCCTGTGCAACTGTGCCGCACAACAGCGCACCGATTAGAGCGATAACAGCAGCAATCGCAGCGATTGGTTGGGAGTTGGTTTTCATGTCTCAGGTGTCTTGAACTCGATATCCGACCTGCGCAACGCCTGCGCCCCCGGGCGTTTGCGCCCGCAGCGCGACCTGTCCACCGGCATTGTCTCGGCAGTCGCAGCCATTTCACGTCCCGCAGATTCACCCGGCGCGCCGACACTGGCCCCGTGACGGCGAAACGCGAACAAAAGACAACGCTCTCCGTTCTGCGTCCAGTGAGTCTGCGTCGAGCCCTATCGTGGCAGATCCCCTGACTATCGGGGTATCACCAATTATGATGACAAAGGGAAACCCGCGCCCCCCGCGGTTACCTGCCCATCACACCCTGCGGGGGCACCCCGATCCGGGCCGGAATCCGCGTCTTGCTCAGGTGCTTCGCGACCGCCTCGGTCCGCGACCGCACGTGCAGCTTCTCGTAGATGTGCCGGATGTGCGTATGCACCGTCGCGTAGCTCACCTTCATCGTGTCCGCGATTTCCTTGTACAGGAATCCCTTCGCCAGGAGTTCCAGGACCTGCGCCTCGCGCGGGGACAGGTTCTCCGCCTCCTGGGCCGCCGGCGCGGGCTGTTGAAACGATTGCACGATCTTGCGGGCAATGTGACTGCTCATGGGCGAGCCGCCCTCGTGCACCTCGCGGATCGCGGCCAGCAGCTCGTCCGGCGGCGTCTGCTTCAACAAATAACCCGTCGCCCCCGAAGCCAGGGCGTTGAAAATGTTTTCGGTGTTCTGGTACACCGTCAGCATGATGATCTGCGTCGCGGGCAAAACCGGCTTCAACCGGCGCACGCACTCCACGCCGTTCAGTCCCGTCAGGTTGATGTCCATCAACACCACGTCCGGCTTCACGCGAGGCAGCTCGCGCAGAGCCTCCTCGGCGCTCGCATGCGCGCTCACGCACCGGTAGCCCGGCGACCGGTTGATCAGGTGCGCAAGGCTTGCCCGCACCTCGCCGTCGTCTTCCACAATCGAAACCGAAATATTCATCTCTCTGCCCTCATGCAAATCTGTCAGCCAGCCGGCTCATCCTATGCCGCGGCCGCCGGCGCGGCCATTCCCCACAACTGGCGAGCCCGCGCCAAAACGAATGACGAACTCCACCCGCGTGCCCGCCCCCTCACGGCTTGCGATCGTGCATCGGCCGCCGACCGCACTCAACCGCCGATCGAGATTCGTCAGCCCGGACCCCGCGGCCGGACGCCCGGGCGCTCCATCCGACGGGCGCGCTCTCGGCCCCGAGAACCCTTTTCCATCGTCCTCAATAATCAGCGCAAAACCGTCGTCTGCGACTTTCAACCGCAGCCAGACCTCCGTCGCGTTCGCGTGCTTCACCACGTTGTTCAGCGCTTCCTTGGTCGCGAGGAAGAGGTTGTAGCGCAGTTCGGCGTCCACATGCACCGCCGGCAACTGCGTCGGCACATCCATCCGGCAACGCACGCCGGCAGTCCGCAGGAAATCCTCCGCGTAGGCCGAGATGTAGTCCACCAGGCCGTTGAACGTGTCGTGCTGCGGGTCCACCGCCCACACAATCTCGTCCATCGCCCGCGTCAGTTGCCTCGCCGAATCCGATATGCGCTCCAGATGGGCCAGCGCCTGCTCCTTGTCCCGCAGCGCCAACTCGCTCAACAGCGTGATCTGCGTCAGCCCGGCGCCCATGTCGTCGTGGATGTCCCTGGCGATGCGCGCGCGGTCCCTCTCGATGGCGTGCTGTTGCTCCAGCCGCGCCAGTTCGCGCCGGTACTTTCGCGCCGACACATGGCGCACCCCCAGCGCAACGCCGCCCACCACCACCGTGCCGCACAGGATCATGAACCACGCCGTCGCGTAGAAGCGTGGCCGCACGCGGAACTCCAGCGACGCCCCCGCCCCGCTCCACGCGCCCTGGTTGTCGGACGCCATCACCTCAAACCGATAACGCCCCGGCGGCACATGCGAATACAGCGCCGTCCGCCGATTCCCCGCATCCACCCAGTCCTCGTCCAGCCCCACAATTCGATACCGGAAACGGGCGGCATCGAAGCTCAATGCCGTGTAGCGGAACTCGAACTGTTTGTGCCCCGGCGCAATCACCACTCTGCCCGAACGGATATCCTGCTCCTCGCCGTCCACGCGCAGTTCCTCCACCAGCACCGGCGGCGGCGGCGAATCCCCGCGCACCTTCGCCGGATTGATCGACACAACTCCCTTGATCGTCGTGAACCACAGCCGCCCGTCCCGCGCCCGCCAGCACGTCGGCTGGTAGCCGTCCGAGCATTCCAGCGTCGGCAGACCGTCCAACCGCCCGAACGCGATGCAATCCACCCGGTTCGTCAATCCTTCAGCCACTGCGTTCAGCCCGGCCTTGCTCACGCGCAGAATTCCCTGGTGCGTTCCCAGCCACAGGTAGCCCTGCCCGTCCTCCAGAATCTGGCTGATCACATTGGCCGGAATCCCCTGCCGCACGGTGAACCGGAAGAACTGCCCGTTCTTGAACCGCAACAGCCCTCCCCAGAACGTGCCGGCCCACACCGCCCCTTCCGCATCCGCCAGCAACGACCAGATCGGCTGCTCCGCCAGCGCGTCCTCTGCCCTGAACGCATGCACGCGATCCGGCTCGCAACGATACAACGTCCCGTCATCCGACCCGCTCCAGACCGTGCCGTCCGGCCCCTCCGCAAGCGCCCGCACCGCGGACAGCGCCAGCCCGTCGTTCGTCCCGAAAACGCGCCGGTCGGTCGGCGTCCACCACGCCAGGCTCGACTTCGTGCCAACCCACGTTCTGCCGGAACGATCCACAAGGATCGATTTCACGGCGTGCAGGTTCCACACACCGGGCTGGACCGCCTGTTCCGCGAAAAGCCCCAGATCCTCGCCTTCACCCGCGCTGAACCACAGCCCGCCCTCAGGCCGCGGATACAGCGAAAACACAAAGTTGGCCGAAACACTCGCTCCAACACTGAACCGCGTCACGCGCCCGTCCTTCCAGCGACACAGCCCGCCTCCGCCCGTCCCGATCCACATCGCCCCGGTCTCATCCTCGCAGATCGACAACGTCGTTCGCACCGGCAACCCCTCTTCCAGCCCCAGCACGTCAAACCGCCTCTCGCGCAATCTCACCAGACCACCGCGATCTATGCCCAGCCAAATGCCCCCGTCGCGGCTCTGAAACCAGGCGCCCACGCGATCGCCCGGCAACCCGTCGGCACTCGTCAATCGCTGGTACTGCCCATCCGGAGTGATGTGAAAGAGCCCGTTGCCGTAATGGTTGAACCAGATCCCGCCGTTGAAATCCTCGTGCGCTCCCATCGCCCTGCCCGACGCCCAGCCCAGCAATCCCCTCCATTCCACCGCCTCCGCCGTCCACCTGCGCCCTTCCAGTTTCCGCAAACGCTCGCCGGACCACACCCACACCGCGCCGCTGCGCGTGGGAAACAGTACGACCGGATCCATGCGCGGCTCCCCGTTCGTCGGCGTCATGTCCTCGAAACGCGTGCCGTTCCACCGCGCGATCTCGTTCTCCGCGCCCACCCACACCCGTCCGTTCGCATCCGTTCGAACTGTGCTCACCGGACGCCCGCTCAAACCCGAGTCCGGCGGCAGCTCCTTGAAAGCGCCTTGCTCAAACAACAGAACCCGCGCGTCCCGCGTCAGAAACCACAATCGTCCCTCGTGATCCGTGCACTGATAGCGCGGGCGCAGCCCCGCCGGCGGCGCGTGCGCCTTCCACAACACGTCGCGCCCCTCCGCCCGCCGCTCCAGCACCTCGCCAAACTGCGTCGCAAACAACGCCACACTCTCCGACGAAAACACCAGGCGCGTGTGCAGGTCGAACCAGGTCTCGTCATCCGGCCATTCCTGCCGAAACACACCCTCCCGATACGACGTCAGCCCTCCGCGATACGTGGCGATCCACAGCGTTCCCGTCGCATCCACGAATAATCCCTGCACCCGCGCATGGCTCAGCTCGGGCGTGTTTATCGGGTGAAAGTTGACGAAGCGCTCGCCGTCGAAACGCGAAAGGCCGTCGTAGGTGCCCACCCACAGATAACCGTCGGGCGTCTGGGTGATGGCCGTGACGATGCTGCTGGGAAGATTGTGCTCGGTGTCCTTGACGTCGATCAAATACGTCTCCGCGCCGCACTCGGTTACACCCGCAACCCCGATGGAAAACCCCGCCGCCAGCAACCGGACGCACAGAGAGCAGGTGAAACGACGAACCTGCGTGAGCATGACGGGACTATGGGCAAATTCGAAAGACGAGGCAAGGACAAGGCGCCCCGCTTCCGAGCCGGCGGATGTCAACGTTCACGCCGTTCCCGCATCCCCTGCCCGCCTGAGCAGAGGAGAATGTTCTTTTACCCCGCCGGTCGGACCGCGCATTGCGGTGCGCGCCTTCACACCGGATCGATTTCAAATCCCATTTTCCGGAACCGCTGCAGCTTGTAGATCAACGCCCGGCGGCTGATGCCCAGCGCCTTTGCCGTTTCGGTCCGGTTGTAGTTGTGCTGGCGCAACGCCTGCAGGATCGCCTGCCGCTCGATCTCCTCCAGCTGCCGCGCGTCGCCGTTCGCCGGCGCCGGCGCCTGGCCGGCCAACTCGCGCACGCGCGACGGCAGATGCTCCGGCAGGATCAGCTCGCTGCGCGACAACAGCACCGCGCGCTCCATGGCATTGCGCAGCTCGCGCACGTTCCCAGGCCACGGATAACGCTGCAGACACTCGGTCACCGCCTCCGAAAACCGCGCGCGCCCTTTCGCCAGTTCCGCGATGAAATGACTGGCCAGCGGCAGGATATCCTCCCGCCGCTCCCGCAACGGAGGAATGTTCAACTCCACCACGTTCAGCCGGTAGAACAAATCCTCCCGGAATTTCCCCGCCTTCACCAGTTCCTCCAGGTTCCGGTTCGTCGCCGTGAGGATCCGCGCGCCGGTCCTCAGTTCGCGGTTCGAACCCACCCGCTGGAACGTGCCGTTCTGCGTCACGCGCAACAGCTTCGCCTGAAGCTGCGGCGACATCTCGGCAATTTCATCCAGGAAAATCGTTCCCTCGCTCGCCTCCTCGAACCGGCCGATGCGCTGCGCATGCGCGCCGGTGAATGCCCCTTTCTCGTGCCCGAACAGTTCGCTTTCCAGCAACGTCTCGGGAATCGCCGCGCAATTCACCTTTACCAGCGGACCCTTCGCCCGCGTGCTCCACGCGTGAATCACGTCCGCCACCACCTCCTTGCCCACCCCGCTCTCGCCCGTGATCAATACCCGCGTGTCAGACGGCGCAATCAGCGACGCCTCCCGAAACACCGCCTGCATCAGCGGCGAGCGCGCGATCACATACTCCGGCAACTGCTTGTCGTCGGCATACTTCAGCGGCACCGACTGGGAAACACCCGTCGCCTGTTGCACCGACGCCAGCAGTTCCTCGAGGTCGATCGGCTTCGCCAGGTAATTCACCGCGCCGTCCCGCATCGCCGCCACCGCGTCGCGCACGTCCGTGAACGCGGTCACCAGCAGCACCGGCAGCGTCGCGTGCTCCTTGCGCGCCGCCCGCAGCGTGTCCAGACCGGACATCCCGGGCATGCGCACGTCCGAAATCATCATGTCGAACCGCCCGGTCCGCAGCGCCTCCAGCGCACGCTCGCCCGAATCCGCCAGCACGGTCTCGAAACCCTGGCTTTGAAGAAACGAATTGAGCAGACTCCGTTGCCCCGGATCGTCATCGACGATCAGGATGCGCGGCATCTCGCCGTGATTCGCCAGGTTCTCGGACGGCATGCCCGCAAGTTATCCGAACGACGGACGAGAGTCGAGCGCCACGACCGTTGTCCGGCCAGGACAGACCGTCCCCCTGAAATGAAGCGCCCCGAATTCGTTCGGGCGAGAAACGGGAAGATGAGGATGAAGAGCGTCCGCCGGCCAGGTAACATCCAAACCCCTGCATCCAAATGCCATTGCCGTCCCTGGATGTTGAATGTTCGATGTTGGATGCTTTGCTACGCCGTCCGCGACGCGATCTTCAGGTGGCGAATGCGGAACACCGCGCCCTTCGGCTGGTTCTCCGCGCATTCAATCTCCCACCCGTGCGCCAGAACAATCTGCTGCACAATCGCCAGTCCCAGGCCGGTTCCCTTCGGCTGCGTCGTGAAATACGGCTTGAAAACCTCCGTGCGATTCTCGGGCGACACCCCGGGCCCGTTGTCGCGCACTTCCAGCGTCGCTTCCGTCGCGCTCTGCCGTTGCGCGCAGATCTCGATGACACCGTTCTCCTCCAGCATCTGCGTCGCGTTCAGCACCAGATTGAACAGCGCCTGCCGCAGCATCTGCTCGTCCGCCTCGATCGACACCGCGTCCCCCTTTACCGCCAGTTGAATCTTCTTTTCCTCGATGTCGTAGCTCAGCGCGCGGACGACTTCATGGATCACACTGTTGAGCGCCAATACCGTCGGGCGCACCTCGCGCGGACGCGAGTAATTGATGAATTCGTTCAACTGCGCCGTGATCTTGTCCGTCTCCTCGACGATCGCTTTGGATTGCTCCCGGATTTCCGGGGAAGCATCCGGTTTTCTGGCGATCAACTGGGCCATTCCCCGGATAATGTTCAGCGGGTTGCGGGTTTCGTGAGCCAGGCCGGCCGCCGCAAGGTTCATCTCCCGCAGATGCGTGTTCAACTCGCTCGCCCGCACCAGGCGCAACTGGAGCATCGACGACTTGGCGAGGTTCCGCCATGCCACGGCCACACCGACGGCGGATATGCTCGAGAAGAAGATGATGACGAGCCGCAGCCACAGATCGTTGTTCACCAGCCCCTGGTAGCCGGACGTGGACATGGTCAACAACAGCCCGTGCAGTTCGCGGCGTTGCAGCATCGCCTGAAACTCCTCCGGATCCCAGTCGCGCGCCCAGAACGGACGCCGCCGGTCCCGCCGGTCCCGCCGGTCCGCGTCATCCTGCTGGTCTTCGTCGGGCCGTTCCTGGTCGAGCCGCTCGGGAGGACGCCGGGGAGGCGGCTCCGGCGGCGGAGGCCCGGTGGGAGGATCGCGGCGCGGCGGCACCACCGCGGGAGAATTGGCCACGCCCGCGATCACGAACTCCAGCGTGACCGTGTTATCGCCCCAGAGCCCGCCTTCGGGCAGCACGAGGTCGGGGCGCAACTCAATCACCGGCTTGCCCGCGGA
Organism: Verrucomicrobia subdivision 3 bacterium UBA3939; assembly: GCA_002385705.1. Lineage (GTDB taxonomy): Bacteria > Verrucomicrobiota > Verrucomicrobiia > Limisphaerales > UBA3939 > UBA3939. The sequence continues at coordinate 14,720 of DGDZ01000095.1, read as the reverse complement.
AACCAGGAGATCGCCGGTCTCGTTCACCAGCGCGATCCAGACGAGCTCGCGCGACCGTACCAGCCGGTTGGTTCGCTCGTTCACCAGTTCGGCCAGGACGGGAGCCAGACGATCCTCGAAGACCACCGAGCGGAATTGCATGCCGCGGATCGCGGCGCTGATCGTGTCGGCAATGTCCTGCGCCCGGTTCCGAAGCCCCATGCGCGCCACTTCCTTGACGCGCCGGTGCTCGGCGATCTGCCAGATGACAATGAAGGCCCACACCGCAAGCAGCAGCCCGTACACGAAATAGTTGCGGCGTTGAAGGGCCATTCAGCTCATTGTTCCTTCTTCAGCGGTATCCCTTCCAGGAACTTGTCCAACTCCTCCTGCGTCACGGATTTCCGGATCAGCGAACTGCGCTGCTGCTCGTCCACCGTCAACTGCGCCAGCTCCGTCGGCCCCGTGACGATGTGCGGCGTCAGGAAAATGAGCAGCTCGGTCTTGCCGCCGGTACGCGTCTGCCGCTTGAAAAGATTCCCCAGGAGCGGGATGTCGCCCAGAAACGGCACTTTGCTCTCCGAACGCGCGCGATCGCTCGACATCAACCCGCCGATCACCACCGTCTGGCCGCTCGGCGTGACCGCCACTGTGTCCGCGCGCCGAATGTCGATCGCCGGCGCCTGCACGCCCGGCGAGATCGTCACCGACACGTTCGGGTTCAATGCCGATGTCTCCGGCGCGACGATCATCTGCACCATCCCATCGTCCGTGATATACGGCGTCACCCGCAGAATGATCCCGACATCCGTGTACGTAATATTGTTCACCGGGTTCCCGGCAATGCCCGTGAAGGAAACCGACGTGATCAGCGGAACGGACTGTCCGATGACGATGGTGGCCGGCTGGCCGTCGCGGGCCAGGATGGACGGGCGCGAGAGCAACTGCGCTTTTCCGGACCGGGCTATGGCCCGGAGCGTCGCCTGAAAGTCCGTGCCCAGGACCTGATACAGCCCCGCGCCCGGCGGGTTCGGAAAGAACCCATCGATGGGTTGCCCCACCGAATTCACGTTGGTGCTGAAGAGCAAACCGACTCCCGACGCGCCGAATGCATTGCCCACCATTGTGCGGATCGGGTCGTTGGTGCCGCCCGAAACCTGCTTGCCCCACGCCCCTTCAATCCCGATGTCCAGGTCGTCAAAGTGCTGCACCTCCAGAAACACCACCTTGATCAGTACCTGCGGTTGCGGCCGATCGAGCGTCTTCAACACCTCCTCGATCTGCCTTAACGTCTCTTCATCGGCAATCGCAATAATGTTCCCGGAATCATCCACGGAGAACGTGGCGGTGCCGACCTGGTTGGGTGGAGTATAGATAGACTGTCCGGACCGCTGCCCGCCAAGAGCGCCTCCTCCGCCGGCAAAGCCACCGCCGCCCGCATGAACGGCCGGCACCGCGAGCAGGGAAAGGCCGCACAGAGCAGCCAGGGTTCTCTTCCAATTGAGTTTTTTCATTCAGGTTCCTTGTTTTTCAAAAACCGGCTCAGAACAACCCGCCGCCCCGGCGCTGGCCGCCGCCGCGGCCAAGGCTGCCGCCCCCGCGCTGCATGTTCAGATTCTGCTGCTGTTGAATCCGGTTTCGGAACTGGCTGTTCATGCTGTTGCGATTCATATTGCGCGTGTTGCCGGCTCCGAAGGTTTCCTGAAGCGCCATCAGCACCTCGTTGGGATCGGCATTCTGCACCTGAAACACCTTCGCGGTCTGTATCTTTCCGGGGGCGTCCAGCACAAACACCATCTCCGCAATCTGCTCCATCAGGTCGCGCGTCGCCGTCACAATAACCGATTGCGTCCTCGGATCCGCAACGGCGATGACCTGCTTGCGCTGCCGGATGCGTTCTGCCTGCGAATTGCCTCCTCCACCTCCCCCGGCGAACGCCGCGAAGAGATTCGCGGCACCGCCGCGATTGCCCCGACCCCGGTTGCCGCCGCCAAAACGCGTCGGCAGCGCCGAACCCGACTGATCCGGGAACAGGCTCGTCAGCAACGTCGCCATCTCCGTCGGATCCGCATAGGTCAGCCGGAACGTCCGCACCTCGGTGACATCCTCAGCGCTCGAATCGATGGCTGCAATCACCTGCATCAAATGCCGGATGTTCGAACTGGTATCGGTGATGATCACCGAGTTGCCCGCCTGGTTCGCGATAATGGTCGCTTGAGGCGAAACGAACGGCATGATGTCGGTGACCAGTTGCTGCGCCTCCACGAACCGGATCGGGATGATTTGCGTGACGATCTCCTCCGTGTCGGCCACCTGCTGCCAGTCGGAACCGATCTGAACCGGCACCTGGCTCGTGGTGGCGCGCGCCCGCTCGATAATCCGAAGCGTGCGCCCTCTCCGCACCGCGGCGTAACCCGCCCGGCTCAACTCGGCCGTCACCAGCAAATACACCTCTTCGCGCGTCAGGTTCTGCCCGCGCAGGTTGACCACCCCTCGCGGCAGGCTCTGGCTGTCGATCTGAATGATGAACCCGGCGGCGTCCGCAAGGTAGTTCAACACCTGGTCGATCGGCGCATTGCGGAAGTTCAGACTCAATCCGCCATCCTCCGCGGTGCCCACCACTCCGTTGGTCTGCGCGCCGGCCGTCCCGGCAATCCCGGTCTTGCCCGCCTCCCCGGCAACTCCACCGGACTCAGCCGGCGTGGCAACACCCGAGTCCGCCGCAGCCGCCTGCGGCGTCGACTCAACGGCCGTCGTCACAGACTCGCCCGCCGCGTTGGTTTCAGCCGGCGCCGCAACCGCGGTCGCCTCTTCCTGGGCCACCGCGCCGGCCGCGCCGGCGACAAGCACCGCCGCAGCCGCCAGCGCCAAAACCCATCCAAAGCGGGCGCGCGCAGAGCCCGCTCGATTCAAGTCCATCCGGTCCGCCACGGCCGGAACGTTACGATACGCTTTAATCTTCATTGTCTGCATTGGTGTTGTCATTGCCTTCAAAATTCATCTCATTACCCGGCTCGCCGAATTGAGTCGGTTGAAAACCCTGATCCGCGCGACGCCCCAGCGGACCGCTCTCGATCTGTCGGCCCGGTCGATTGCCCTCGCCCCCGCCGTCAACCTCAACATCCTCATCCCCCCGATTGCCGTCAGTGTCCGGCGCGTTTCCAGCATTGTCCGGCGCGTCCACAAGGCCGACGGCCACCGGGTTTTGCCCTTCGGCACCGCCTCCCAGCGCCTGCAATCGCCGCGCCATCATCCGGGCCACCGGATCGCTCGGATCCAGCACCGCGGCTTCAAGCGCCCCGTCGGTCTGCCCCGGCATTCCCGGTTGAGGCGAGCCCAAATTCCACCCGGCGGTGGCGTCGCCCATCTGGCCCCATCGATTGTCGCCGTCATTCCAATTGCGCTGGCGTTGGAAGCCGCCACTGTCGTCGTTCCTCCCCCGACGGCGGTCGTTCCGGTTCCACCCGGCGCCAGCATTCCGCGCGGCCGATGCGAACGTCGCGCCCGCTGACGATGTCGCCTGCCCCGGCATCCAGTTTCCGTCTGAACTCCGGCGCATCTGCATGCCCACCTTCAACTCCACCTCCTTGTCCTCCTGTTTCAGTTTGACGACGTCGTATCCGACATCGGTTACGGTGAAACCGGCTATCTTCTCGCCGACTTCCACCACCTTCTCGTATTCGTCGCTTGTCCCGTTGAAAAAGGCGAAGAACCCTTTTGAATAGGCCATCGTGCCGCTCAGCGTGAAGGAATCCACCACCACCCGCGTCGGAGTTCGCACCGGGGTGCGGACCGGGTCCGGCGGAACGCGGTTGGGATCGAAAATGTTTCTTCGGGTGATCAGCTCGAAGTCCTGGACGCCCAGACTGGCCGCCGCGACGGGCCCAACGCACCCCATCGCCGCCGTCAGCGCCAGGCTTCGGACGATCCATCTCGCCAGTATTGTCAGTCGTGGTTTCATTGTGTTTGCGTCTGCGCGGCCAGCACCAGGCCGCTGATCTCCAGCACAAGCGTCAGCCGCCGCCCGGTGCCGTCCTTCGACGTGATGTCCACCGAGTTCAATTTCAACCCCATCGGCCCCTTTTCAATGTTGTAAATGAACCGGGTCACCTGCCAGAGCGACCCCTCCGCATCCACACGGCAATCCAATGTCCGATAGTTTTCGTCTTCCATCCACTGCGGGTTCAACGCCGTCACACTGATCCCGCTTTCCTCCGCCCACTCCTGCAGGGCGTTGAGCAGCGTGCCCTGCGCCGACTGGTTGTTCGGCAGCATGTTCCGCCGCATGTCCGCCCACCGCGTGCGCACCGCATCCCCCCGGTCGATCAGTTCCCTGCCCTCCGCAATCTCCTCCCGCAACCGCTCAATCTCCGCCTCCCGCGATTTCCACCAGTTCTTCAACGGTGTGTACACCAGCTTGTCGCCCGCGAAAAGCCCGGCCACCACAGCCGTGAGGATAATCAACAGTTTCTGACGGTTACTTGTCGGCATACTGTCCTCCCGTGTTGCCCAGCCGGGCCTGAAAACTCCACTGAAACTGGATCGGATTCGCGCCCCGGAATATCGGCTGCGTCAACTGGTCCACGATACTGTTCGTCTCCAGTCGCGACCGCGCCGCACTCAGCGCCGTCGCACTCCGCGCCGTGCCAAGGCAGTTCACCTTCGTCGGACGCGGCCCCCGGTAATCCTGCGGCATGTTCAAATCCCGAATCTCCACGCGGCTGGCCACCACCACGCCGTTCTCCGGAAACGCCGCAGTGATCTCCTTCAGAATCCGCAGCGTCGGAAACGAGCGATCGAACCACGGCCGGTACTTCGCAATCTGCGCATCGGTCTTCCTCAGTGCCTCTACTTCCTCCTTCATCCCCGCCCACTCGCTCTTCAGTCGCGACAACTGCCAGCCCTGGTAACCGAACACGCCCGTGACCACCAGCACCGCCAGCAACGCCACCGCCGCCACCTTGCGCAACTTGTCCGGCGCATACTTCGACGTGACCCGCTGCCACGCCGACACCCTGGGCGGCAGGAACTCGAAAGGATCACTGCGCCCCGTCAACTGCCGCGCCGCAAGGCTCAGCGCGCCGGACACCGGCGTCTCCGGCGGCAACGTCTTGCCGAACTCATTCGGCGGATACGTGGAAACCAGCTCCACCCGAATGCCGCCCGGCTCGAACCGCGGACGAATTTCCGCCGCCAGTTGCTGCACCAGATCCCGTGGGCCGAAAATGCGAATCAACTTGATCGAATCCCGCAGGTCCGCCGGCAATTGCCCCATCGTGATCCGCACTTCGCGCGCAATCAGGTCGGCGTGCATCAGCCGCTCGCCGCCCTCGGTTTCCATCGCCCCTTCCACGGCGCGCAGCGCCGCCACGCCGCCCCCGGTGGACACCAGCAATCCCACGTGCTGCTCCGAAACCGCCAGCACCAGAACCCCCTGGCCGTCCGCCGGCTGCAACGCCGTGATCCCGAGCGAAAAGCTCACCGCCTTCAGCTTCGCGCCGCGCAACACCTGCTCCAGCCGCTCGACGTGGCTGCGCGGAATACCCACAAACGTCGCATGCTGCTCGCCCGAGGCCGAAACCAGCCGCGACGTCGCCACCTGAAGCGTCGCTACATCCGTCGGAAAACCGCGCTCCGCTTCGATCTCGAGGAACCCCGGGATGTCGGCCTCCGGCAGCTTCGGGATCTGCGTGTGCGAGGCCAGGGCCCACTTGAGCGGCAGCGCCACGACGCAATGCCGCGTCCGGATTCCCGCCGCCTGGAGATGGTTCAAAATCTCCCGCCCCACCAGCTCCGGTTCCGCGGTCAACGGATCCAGCGAAAGCGCCACCGACATTCGCTGGTTCACGTGCAACGACCCGTTGGCGCGCCGCAGCACCACACCCTCGAGCCGGCTGCCGTCCAGCGAAAGGCCCAGCAGCGTTGACGGCATCTTGCGCTTCAGAAAGTTGATTTTGATAACGTTCTTCATCGTGTGTTTCGGGCCACCCAGGTTTCCCGCTGTTCCAATCCCAGCGCCCAGCCCAGCCGGCTGAGATCCTGCCGGTATATGACCTTTGGAAAGCCTTCGCTCGTGTCGATCACGTAACGCATGCGGCGATACCCGCGGCCATACGGGCCCACCGCCGCAATGTCCGCCGTGAATTGATAACTGTTCGCCGTGATGTAATCGCCCTCTGCCAGCACCTGCAGCGCCGGATGATCGCTCCCCAGCGCGTCCACCAGCCATCCGATCGAGTAGTAATCCACCGCATTCGATTCGCGGTAACTCACGATCTGCTGCGCCGTGGCAAGGTCCATCCCCGGCAAACATGCCAGCACTTCCGCCGGCGCCGTGTTGATGTTCACCCGCCCCACCGTGAACGCGTTCGTCGTCGCCGTCAGATCGTTGTAAACCAGCGCAAATTCATCCGACGTCAATCCGCTTCTCAAGAAAAACTGCAGCATGCTCGCAATCTGCTGTTCCCCTTGTCCGCCTTCTCCGCCTCCGCCTCCGCCGCCCCCTCCCTGTCCTCGGGCCTGCCCCAGGCGGTTCGTCACGTCCATCGCTCGCGCGCTGCCCAGCCGCTCTTCCAGCACCACGTACAGACCGGCCTGGTCGTTCACGTTCGTTCGCATCGATCCGTCCGGATACGTATTCGGGTGCCGGGAAAACACCGTGAAGAAATCCAGCAGGCCCGGCGTCGCCCTCCCGTCCCGGTCCAGGTCCTCTTCCGCCCCGTCGAGCACACCGTTCATGTTCAGATCTTCGCCCAGCAACAACTCGCGCGTCATGCCATACACCATCGCCAGTTCGCTCGTGGACTCATACGGCCTGCCCTTCGCCTCGTAACCCAGTTGCGCGTAGCTCAGCCCGCTCGCCGCATTCGTGTCCCGCCACTCGATGATCGCCTGCGCGCATTCATACGTCATCCCCGGGATGTTCGTCACCAGCGCGTCCGCCGTCAGCCACTCCGCGTTCAGATCCAGCTTCGACGCCTCGTCAATCAGCGAAAAATACGGCTCGCTCAGCATCTGGCCCGACCGATCCCGGCCGATCAACCAGAACCGCGGATTCTCCTCCGTGCGCGGCGAAACACCCACCGGCACCGCCTCCGCCTCATACCAGTCGTACTCCGGCATGTAACCGTTCGTGGCGTAGTTCGAAAGGAGGGACATCACATAGCGCGCTCCGCCTTCAATCGCCTGCTCCGCCGCCAGACCGGCCACGCGATTGTCAGCCGCGCGCAACTCGAGCGACATCGCATTCGAGAAATACAGCGCCATGCTGATCAGCCCCGTCACGATCAACAGGACTATCACCAGAACCGAGCCGCGCTCGCCGCCCCTGCTACGGCGAACGCCGAAACCCAAAATCCGAGTATCTCCCTCGGTGGGGCGAGCGTCCCCGCAAGCCATCGCCCGATCACCCTTGTCAAAAGACTCACATCCACTCACCCGACCACCCCCCAACCCGATCCGTCCGACCATGTCCCTCGCACCACGGCTGGCGGGGACGCTCGCCCCACCAGCGGCGCATCCCATTCGAAACCAAAGCCTCCGGCCTTCGGACTTCGGCCCTCTTTCGGATTTCGGATGTCGGATGTCGGCCTTCATCAGAAGAATCCTCCCTCCGTCATCTCCGTCGTCACGGCATTCGACCGCGTCTGCGTCCAGATCGGCACCACCATTTCGGCCGTCTGCAACCGGCCCGATCCCGTCCGCGCCGCAAGCGTGATCCGCACCCGCACTGCGCTCGGGAGATTCGTATCCGTCATCTCGGTATCCCAGTAAGTTCGCCACTCGTAGCCGTCGTAACCGGCGAACTCGATCGCCTCCACCCCGCCCAGCAACCGCTCCTGTTCAGGCGCCGGGAGGATGGTCGCCAGCAGATTGCGCGTCACACCGCGCATCAGATCCTGCCCCCGCCGGGAGCTGTCACCCGACGGCTGCAGGCTGTACGTCACCATCTGCACTTCGCCCCAGGGCTCGTCATCGCGAATCACGCCCGTGGTGGTGCAGAACTCCGCCTCGACCGGCATGCCCGTGGCGAGCGCGTTCACGCCTCCGGTCTTGAAATGCCCGACGAGAATCGAGGCATCCGCGGGAGGCGGCACGGCACCCTGCAGATCGCGCCGGATCACCGCCATCGCGTGCTCCAGAGGCATCGCCTCTTCCACCGCGGCATGCGTGCCCTCCTGGAGGCGCAGCGACGTGAAGAACACCGCGTTCACCGCCAGCAACACCACCGCCATGATCGCAATGCCCAGGATCAACTCGATCAGGGTAAACGCCCCCGCAGCCCCGGCCCGCCGGCGCGAACAACGGCTCCACTCCAAACGAGGCACCTTCGTGACTCGTTCCGCGGAACCGCAATCGTGTTGTCGCATCCAGGTCATAGTCCGGACAACGAACCGTAATTCGGCATCTCCACCAGCGTGTTCATCTGCACCGTTTGATTCCGCCCTGACGCCGTGAACCGCACCTCGGCCGTCAGCAACCGCATGTTCGGATCGGTCGGCCAGAAATCCGTCTTCAACGTCCATTGATATTCATACCCGCGCTCGATGATCGTGCCGTTCAAGAACCCCGCGTTCCAATTCGTCGTCACAATGCTCTCGTTCAACACGCGATCCGCCACGCGGGCCGCCTCGGCGCGCCGGGTGCCGATCACCCCCGCGCGGCTCGCCAGGTTCAATGCCTCGACCGCAACCGGAACCACAATCGCAAGGAACATCAGCGCCGCCAACACCTCCGCCAGGGTGAACCCCGCCGCGCCGGCCCCTTTCCTGATCTTTCCGGCAGAGCAAGCGCGGACATCTGAAATCCAATCGGTGGGGCGAGCGTCCCCGCGAGCCGTCGCCCGATAGCAGGTCCCGGTGGGGCGAGCGTCCCCGCGAGCCGTCGTCCGATAACCCTGGCGGGACGATTCATACCCGCCACCAAAAGCACACCCCATCCAAAACCAAAACCCTCGCCCTTCGGGCTTCGGCCCTCTTTCAGCTTTCGGATTTCGGATTTCGATTTTCATCCCTTCATCGCCATCCAACAGTGTTCCGAATCTCATACCCCAGCCGGTTGGTGGACTGGACGAGATACAGCATTTCGCCCGTGCGCGACGTCAGGCGGATCGTCGCCGCACTGTCCTCGTCCGCCATCCCGTCCGGCATGAAGCGAATGCCCGGCAGGCTGCGTCCGTTGACCGAAAGCGGCACCGCGTCCAGCACCGCGATCTGCAGCGAAGGATCCAGTTGAAAGGTTTCCGCGTTCAGATCCACCTGCCCTCGAACGCCGGCCTCCAGCGTGTTCTCCATCTGAACCCCGTACTCGCGCGCGTCCGAATCCACCCACAGCACAACCGGAAATCCTTCCGAAACCGCCCGCGCCCGCGCCGCGTGCGTGAGCGCCAGCAACTGGCGCGCTTCCGAGCTCAACACGCGGCCGCGAAAGAATGCCGACATCGACGGCGCCGCAATCGACGTCACGATCGCCAGCGTCGCCAGGATGAGAATCAACTCCATCAGCGTGAACGCGCGCCTCGACAGAGCGCGGGCTTTTGCCCGCTTCACCCTCGCTTCACCCATGCGGGCCGAAGCCCGGTCCGCCGGGCCCCACGCTGCGCACGGCAATGCGGCCTGAACGCCGCGCTCCGCCGAACGCGCGCCTGACGCTGCATGTCGGGAGATCCATCTCATCTGCTTCCAATTGCCGATCTCGTCCGGCCTTCCAGACTCAGCCGCTACTTCGTCCAGTTCGTGATGTCGTCGTCCGTCCCCGGCCTGCCGTCAGGCCCGGGCGACGAAAGATCATAAGAGTTCGCATTGCGACGGCCCGGGTACACGTAGATGTAATCGTTGCCCCACGGATCCTTCGGCACCGTGTCGTTGTCGAGATACGGTCCTTTCCAGTTCTGCGCATCGCGCGGCTGTTGCAACAGGTCGGCCAATGAGCGCGGATAAAACCCGTTGTCCACTTCAAACAGGTTCAACGCAGTCTTGAATGCGCTGATCTGCGCCTGCGTCGCCTTGATCTGCGCATCGGACGTGCGTCCCGTGATCCGCGGCAACACAATCGCCGCCAGGATCGCCAGGATCGCCAGCACCAGCAGCAGTTCGATCAGCGTGAAACCTCGGTTTCGGTTCCTCTCACGGTTTCCCTTCCAATGTATGCATTTCATAATTCCTCGGGTTGTTGAGTTACTTGATCTGGTCCTGCAGTGAAAAGATGGGCAGCAACATGCCGATGAAAATCGTTCCGATCAGACTCGCGATCATGAAGAGCATCGCCGGCTCGGCCAGCGCCACCGCCGTCCTCAGGTTCCGGTCCAGGTCGCCTTCGGTCACGTTCGCAATGCGCACCAGCTCGGCATCCAACCGCCCGCTTTCCTCCGCGACCGCGATCATCTCGAGCACCGAACTCGGGAACAGGCCCTGACAGTCCGCCAGACTCTCGCCCAGCCGCCCGCCTTCCTGCACCCGCTCGATGGATTGCGCAACCGCGTCGATCAGAATCTGATTGCCCAACGACCGGCGCGCCACGTTCAACGCCTGCACCAGCGGCACGCCCGCCCCCAGCAACGTGCCCAGCATCCGGCAAAACCGCGCCATCGCAAACCGCGCCGCCAGCGGCCCCACAATCGGCGTCTTTAACATGATCGTCTCCCACACGCGGCGCCCCTGCTCCGACGTGAACCAGTTCTTGAGCATCAGCCCGGCCACCACCAGACCGCCCGCCACAATCAGCCCGTACGACCGGATCGTGTGGCTGATCCCCACAATGACCTGCGTGATCAACGGCAGTTGCCCGCCGTAACTCGCAAACATCTTTTGAAACTTCGGAATGAAAAACACCATCAGGAACGCCAGCACCGCCACCGCCAGAACCAGCAGCACCGCCGGATACAGCATCGCCGACGTCACTTTCCCCTTCAGTTCCTTCTCCCGCGCCTGGAAATCCGCGATCTGCTGCAACACCACGTCCAGAAACCCGCCCGTCTCCCCCGCCTGCACCATCGCCGTGTACACCCGCGGAAACGTCTCCGGCGACTTCGCCATCGCGTCCGCCAGCGACATGCCGTCCACCACGTAATCGTGCACTTCCTTCCACTTGGCCTTGGTCACCGGGTTGGACGCTTCCTTGTGCAGGATGACCAGCGCGCGGCTCAGCGGCACGCCCGCCGCCAGCAGACTCGACAGCAACCGCGTGAAGTTCTCCAGGTCCCTGGCCGAAACCTTCCGCGACTTGAAATTGAAGGAAAGGGTTCCAAGCCCGCCCGTCGCGGCGGTTACGGAACCGTTTTTCGCGGCAGCCTTCTCGGCCAGGCTCACCGGACGCAAACCCATCGTCTCGATCTGTCGAAACGCATCGGGCCGTCCGGCCGCCTCGATGTGGCCTTCCGCAATCGTCCCATTGGCCTGAAGGGCCTTGTAGTAAAACAGGGGCATGGTCAGAAATCCGAAACCCGAATTCCGAAAGCCGAAAGAAATCCAAAACCCGAAATCCGATCATCTCCCTCTCTTCCGCGCAACGGACGAAAGGGCCGCCAGGAGGAGACGCCCCTCTCGAAAACCGAAGTCCGAACAGTGAACCGAGCATTCCCGCGAACCGTCGCACGATCAGCGTGATGGCCCGATTCCCCCGGCTCGCCCGCGAGCATTAACTGCCCGGCCACACGGATCGCGCAACGGCTCGCGAGAACGCTCGGCCGCCCCGCCCCCGAACAAAGCCTTCGGACGTCGGCCTTCGGCCTTCTCTCGAATCTCGGATTTCGGATTTCGGATTTCATTCGGCTCTCCCCACTACCAGACTCGCGGGTGTTTCCGCGCCGGTGGTCGCATCCAGCGTTTCGTTCCGCGTCGTCCGCGAGACCTCCTTGGCCGTGGTCACGCTCAAAACTTCCTCGACCGTCGTAATTCCCATCCGCACCAGGCGCCAGCCGTCTTCCGCCAGCGTCTTCATCCCCGCCCGGCGCGCCGCCTCCCGGATCTCGTCGGTCGACGCGCGCTTCAATACCAGTTGCCGGATCTCATGATCCGAATCCATCCATTCAAAAATCGCATGCCGACCGAAGAACCCCGTGTTGCGGCACTCGCGGCAACCCACCGACTTGTAAATCGTCGCGTCCACGGGAATCCCCAGTTGCGCCTTCAACGCCCGCGCCGTGGCCGAATCGTCCGGCTGCTTGCAGTGCTTGCAAAGCACCCGCACCAGCCGCTGCGCCAGCACCGCTTCGAGCGACGACGCCACCAGATACGGCTCCACGCCCATGTCCACCAGCCGCGTCACCGCCCCCGGCGCGTCGTTCGTGTGCAGCGTCGAAAACACCAGGTGACCGGTCAGCGACGCCTGCACCGCAATCTGCGCCGTTTCCTGATCCCGAATCTCACCAATCAGCACCACGTCCGGGTCGTGGCGCAGAATCGCCCGCAACCCGCGCGCGAACGTCAAACCCGCCTTCTCCGAAACCTGGATCTGGTTCACGCCCTTGAGCTGGTACTCGACCGGATCCTCGATCGTGATGATCTTGCGGACCGAGTCGTTGATCTCATTCAGCGCGGTATAGAGCGTGGACGTCTTGCCGCTGCCGGTCGGGCCCGTCACCAGAATGATCCCGTGCGGCAACTGCAGCACATGGCGGAAACACTCGAGCTCCCGCTTGTCCATCCCCAGCTCCTCCATCCCGCGCAACGTCGCGTTCTGCCGCAACAACCGCATCACCACCGCCTCGCCGTGCAGCATCGGAATCACCGATACACGAATGTCCACCTCGCTGTCCTCAATGCGAATCTTGATGCGCCCGTCCTGCGGCAACCGCTTCTCCGCAATGTTCAAATGACTCAAAATCTTGACGCGCGACACAATCGCCGGCTGGAACCGCTTCAACTGCGCCGGCACCGGAATGTCCTGCAGCACGCCGTCAATCCGGTAACGAATCCGGAACTCGTCCTCAAACGGCTCCAGGTGAATGTCCGACGCCCGCAGCTCGATCGCGTCCTTCAACACCTGGTTCACGAAGCGAATGATCGACGCCTCGTCCTCCGCCGCCTCGTCCAGATTCGTGTCCTCCGAATCCTCGTCGACAACTTCAAAGCCTTTTTCCTCGTCGAGCGTGCCGATGGTGTCCGCGCCGACGCCAAGGCGCCGCTTGATCTCGCGCTGGATGGCCTCGCTCGAGGCAAGCACCGGCTTCAAATTCAGGCCGGTCAGCGTCTTCAGCGCGTCAAGCCCCTGCGTGGCAAACAAACGCGCGGTGGCAATCTCCACCGTGCCGTTGACGCGCTTGAGCGGAAGCAACTCCTCCTTCAGCAGAATCCGCGCGGGGAACAGCGAGAGCAACTGGCGGTCCGGCTCGACTTCGTCCAGCGTCGTGTAGCTCAGACCGTATTCGCTCGCCAGCCAACGCAGGACGTCCTCCTCCGTCTTCGGCAGCGCCCCGTCCTTTTGCCGCAGCAGCAGTTCCGCGTCCGTCGCGGACAATTGCCGCGCGGCCACCATCTTGTCCAACAGCGCTTTCAACGCTGAATCCTGTGCTGCAACCGGGCTCATTCTGCTTCTATCCCTTTCCTGCTTCTTCCGTTTCTGTCTTGTTCCTTCGTTTGATTCAGCCGGAACGGCGGCGACCACCGCCGCCGCCCCGGCCAGGTTCTTATCACTTCAAAAGACCTTCCGTCACTGCAATCGCCTCCTGTTTCGGCGTCAGAACCTTCTGCAGTTCGGCCTGCGCTTTCGCGAGCGCGTCCTCACGCGCCTTCCGGGCGTCGCGATAACGCTGCAACGCCGCTTTCACCTGCGCTTCCGGCGCGTTGGTCTCGATGGCATTGCGCAGCGCTTCAAGCTCCGGCATCGGCTGGCCAAAAGCGCCGCCACCGGCGCCACCGGCGCCCCGCCCACCGCCACGTCCGCCGCGACCCCGCCCGAACCCGGGCATGTTCGCAGCCATCACCGCGGTGTTGGCGTCGTTCACTTTCGCAATCCTCTCCTCAATCACCCTCCACTCGGCGTCGTCCGTGACTTCCATGGCTTCGCGCAGCCGTTCCATGCGCATGCGCTGGAACTCGGTCGGATCGAAATTGCCGCCGCGGCCGCCGCCAAAGCCACCGCCGCCGGCGCCGCCAAAACCCCCACCGCCACCTTGCCGACGTCCGCCGCCGTCCTGTCCAAGAACGTTGTCAGCCGACAGGCACACTGCCGCCGCAAGACTAGCTACCAATAACGAATGCTTCAGTTTCATCGTTGCCTCTCTGGTCTTTGTTGCTGGTATTGTTTATTCGGTTCTGCGTTACACACGGGCGGTTCGTATGAGACGCCCGCAATCACCCGCCCCCGTTGCAAAACCCGTACCATCTGCGGAAAGGCCGATTTTACAATGGTTTACAGAGATACAAACGCGCAACCCCTGCTCACCGCGCAACTTTTGCGCAAAGAGCCGTTGCAGACCGCAAGTCGCAGCGGAAGCAGCCTCACGCATCTCGCGCGACGTATGAAGCCGATCTCCTTGCATCCCCCTCGTCGGAAACTTCGTCCCAGACTTCGTGGGTCTCGAGAGGGAGAAGAAGTGACGACGTCAACGACCGACAAAGCTTTCGACAAAGTTGAAGAACCGCGATCCGCAACTCACCTGAACATGGGCAAGTCCTGATTCAGATTTGTCACTTCCGCAGATCGGCTCGACGGCCTGTCACCTGCAGATATCCGCCGTCACCCTTCCGGGACAATTCTTGTCGCATATGCGCGCACAATTGTCCTTCGTTCAAGAAGGCGAC
>DGDZ01000001.1 GCA_002385705.1 Verrucomicrobia subdivision 3 bacterium UBA3939 | reverse complement strand
ACATTTCTAAAGAGTTTTGACACTCCAGAATGAAACCGGTGCGGGCGTTTTCGTGGCGAAACTGTCTCGCCGGCGGGCTGTGGGACGGCCCGCAGCGTGGCCCCGCCGGTAAGGTGCGGACATCTCCGTCGCTGGCAATCCCCGCGGGTGTTTTGGCAGAAATCTGATTCCCATTCACCCGCGGCTGTCTTATGCACTATCGCATGATGCCTGTCGTTCGAGCCGGATTGGCCGCCGTGTTGTTGCCGTGCTGCTGCCTGCTGCAGGCGGACGTGTTCGGCGCGCAGGATGCCCTCGCCGAGATCGGCCTGTCCGCACGCTCCGACACCAACGGGTTGGTGATGCCGCAACCGCCGGAGTTGCCGGATCGCATGATTCCGTTCGGCGAACACGATCCCTCCGCGGCGTTTCAACCCGCCGACAGGATGGACACGCCGGAGGAAATGCGGGCGGCATTGCGCGAACTGCGGGAAAGCATGGCTCCGTTCTTTGAGAATCACGCTCCGCCGCTGCCTTCCTCTCGAAGGATTCGGCCCATCACTACGTTCGATTGGAGGATCGCGACCGAAGAGGATTGGACGAACTTCAGCACCGTTCTCGCGGGAGCCGGCGAATGGCAGCCTGTGCGCATTCCTCATTACGGTCCGCCCCTCGGCAAGACCAACACGTTTTATCGCACCACGTTCAACCTCGAATCATGGGATTCGACCGAGGCGGTGTTCGTCCGGTTCCGTGGCGTCGATTACAAGGCGCACGTGTTTGTCAACGGCGCGTTTGTCGGATCGCATGAAGGATTCTTCGCTCCGTTCGAATTCGACATCACGCGCTGCGTGAAACCGGGCGAGAACACGCTCTTCGTCCACGTCGAGAACGACTTTCCGACGCTGGGCGCGGTCAACGACCCGGGTTATCCGGATCTGATGGGAGACAAGCTCTATGCCGCGACGGGTCCCGGCTACGACGATCCGAACGCCGGCTGGCACCATTGCCCGCCCGGGATGGGGATCTGGCAACCGGTGTCGATCGAAGTGCGTCCGCGGCTGCATGTGCGCGACATTTTCGTCCGCCCGTTGCCGGATGAAGCCGCGGCGGAGGCGGTGATCGAGGTGTGGAACTGTGACGTCGCGCCGAAAGAACTCGAAATCCATTTCAGCGTGCGAGGTCTGAACTTCGAACAAAGCGTTGCCTCGAATCACGTGCTCGCGGTGGACGCAGCGGGCGAAGGGCCGAACTGGTATCGTGCGCGCTTCGACATGCCGGGCTTTCGATGGTGGACGCCGGACGCGCCGTGGCTTTACGAGTTTCAGGCCACGGTGATTCCAAAGATCGGCAAGCCCGATCACGCGAATCGGCACTTCGGCATGCGCACGTTCCGGCTCGACACCGCCGACGAACCGCGCGGGCGCTTTTTTCTCAACGGAAGGGAACTCCGGTTGCGCGGCGCGAACACGATGGGCTTCGAACAGCAGGACGTCATGCGCGGCGACCTGGACCAGTTGCGCGACGATCTGCTCCTGGCCAAAGTCGCGCACATCAATTTCCTGCGGATCACGCAGCGCCCGGTGCAGGAGGAAGTCTATGACATGGCCGACCGCGTGGGTCTATTGATCCAGACTGATTTTCCGTTGTTCGGACACATGCGCCCGAACCAGTTTGCCGAAGGCGTCCGGCAGGCTGCGGAAATGGAACGGCTGATTCGATCCCACCCGAGCTGTGTCCTGGTCAGCTACATCAACGAGCGTTTCAGCACCGCGAAGTCGCGCGGCAAGGTTCACCGGCGAATGCATCGGGATGAAATGGAACGCTTCTTCGCCGCGATGGATCAGGCTGTGTTGTCGCAAAACCCGGATCGCGTGATCAAGGCGGTGGACGGGGATTACGATCCGCCGGCGCCCGGGTTGCCGGACAACCATTGCTACACACTCTGGTATTTCCGGAACGGGATCGACATCGGATTGCTGCACAAGGGTTATTGGCAGGCCGTGAAGGCAGGATGGAATTACGCATGCGGCGAGTTCGGCGCAGAAGGATTGGATCGCGTCGAACTTTTGCGTCGGTATTGCCCGTCGAACTGGCTGCCGTCCGGCGCCGCCGACGATCGATCGTGGACGCCTGACCGCATTGTGCGCGCCCAGACGGCCGCGATGCACGAGCACTTCTTCGACACGCCGGATTCGATGGAGGAATGGGTGAGCGCGAGCCGCGAGCATCAGGCGTGGGCGACGCGGCTCATGACCGAGGCATTCCGCCGGGACAATCGAATGGTGTCGTTTGCCATTCACCTGTTCATCGACGCGTGGCCGGCGGGCTGGATGAAAGCGATCGTGGACGTGGAACGCGAGCCGAAGCCGGCCTTCTTCGCGTATCGGGAGGCGTTGACGCCGTTGATGGCGAACATCCGGACCGATCGATGGAAGTTCTTCTCAGGTGAACGCATGCGGCACGAGTTCTGGATCTGCAACGACACTCACGAGATGCCGTCGAACGCGGAGCTGAGGTGGCAACTGGAAATCGACGGTCGCGTGGTTCACGCCCGGCGGTCGCCGGCGGAAATCCGGCCGAACGAAGCCGTGTTCCAGGGATTCACCGACATCCCGGTTCCGGAAGTAAACGTGCGGACGAAGGGAACGCTGCGGCTCGCGCTGTTCGACGGCGAACGACTGGTGCATGACACAGCAGTCGAGCTGGAGTTTTTCCCGAGGCCAAAGCCCTTGGAAGTGGCAGTCCACGTGCTCGGGCAGACAGACGGTCCTGCGGCGCGACTGGCGCGCGAATTGAATCTTCCGGTGCGCGAGACAGGCACTGTTTGGTTGATCGACGACTTCGAAGCGTTCGAGCGTGCCAGGGCCGAAGTGGATCGCGCGCTGGAGGACGGCGCGCGGGTGCTCTTCCTGAACCTGCCGCCGGGCCGGTATGTCCTTCCCGGTTCGAGCGAAAGCGTGCTGGTCGCGTCGGCGAATCCGCATTTCCTCACGCGCAAGACCGGGCACGAGTGGGTGCGCGACTTTGAGCCGTTCGACTTCCGCTTCTGGTACGATCAACGGGCCGGGATGCTGACGCCTCTGGCGAGTGGCAAGTTCACGGGCGGCCCGTGGAATCCAATCGTCAAGGCGCAGGGCCAGAACGCCGTCGCCGAACGCGCGGCAGGGCGCGGCCGTGTGATCCTGTGCCAGGCGTTCCTTGCCGATCGCGTGACGGCGAACCCGACCGCACGACTGTTTGTGGAACGGCTTCTCCGCGAAACGCGCGAATGAGCCCCGGCGCGCCTCGCACCGGGACAATTCCGCGCGCATATGCGCGCGGAATTGTCCCGGCATCAACGGCACCGCGTCCCGTGAGCGGGCAAGAACGATTCAGCGCCGTCCCTCAAGACGAACCGTCCCCGCTTCTGCCGCCGAGCTGCCGTGCGAACTTTTGTTGCATATACAACAAAAGTTTGCAATTGCCTAAGTTGCAGTTTGTTGCGTCGGCAGTACGAGGCTGCAACCTTTTGTTGCATATGCAACAAAAGGTTGCATTGGCATGAGCGACAAGAGGTTGCGCGTCAGGTGCGGATGGGTTTTTCAGCGGAGGGGAGCGGCGCGGCAAAGACACCAACTGAGGGAGGATCCTGCGGTGCGGTGTGGCGGTCGGGATACCGGGACGTTGCAGCTCGGCGCCTTGGCGGATTGACGCTGGTGATAGCGGTTCATAAGGTTGGCGCGTCCTGAGGAAAGCTTGAACCGCGCGTTTGTGGCCCAATCTATGCACAGCCGGAATTTGTTTCAGGCAGTCGATTCTTTCGTCAGCTTCTCATCCTCCTGCTTATGGGCGATTCTCGTGTAACGATTCACATGGCAGTGAGCCTGGACGGGTTCATTGCTCGGAAGGATGGGCGGGTCGATTGGCTGGAAACGCAGGACGAATTTGCCGGCGGGGCGGCGATGGATTCCGCAGACACCGATGCGGTTCTCAAGTCGATCGACTGTTACGTCATGGGCTCGAGGACGTACGAAACGGCGTTTGACTTTGATTCCAAAGGGTTGGGGTGGCCGTATGGGGACAAACCCGTGTTCGTCCTCACCAGCCGAAAGCTCCCGAGGAATCGGGAGACGATCGAATTCTGCTCGGGCGATCTGGCGGAGTTGGTGAACGGGCGGCTGAGGAAGCAGTTTTTCGGAATCTGGTTCGTTGGCGGCGGTGTTGTCTGTGGTGAATGTCTTCGGCTCGGGCTGGCGGATGAAATCCGGTATGCCATCCTGCCGATCGTGATCGGCGACGGGATCCGGTTCTTCGAGAAGCTCGATCGGGATGTGGCGCTCCATCTGGCGGAGGTGAAGGCATACAACACGGGCATGGTGGAACTCTGTTATCAGGTGCGAAAACCTCGGTAGGCGCTTACCCACTGGTTGCTCGATATTCGGCCGATAGGCTGGGCGCATGGCTTTGGAAGGTTCGTATGATCTCACCCGCTTCGCTCTCGATGCCGAGGCAGAGATCCAGCGGCTGAACGCACAGATCGATCTCTTCTGGAAACAGGAACTGGCCTTGTATCGGCAGGCCGGATTGCAGGACGGCATGCGCGTGCTCGATTGCGGCTGCGGCACCGGTTACCTCCTGCACAAGCTGCGCGGAGTCTTTCCCAACCTGCACTGCACCGGCATCGAAGTGGACGAACGCCTCGTCGCTGTCGCCCGCCGCACGGGCGGCGGACGCGAGCGCTGGCAGATTTTCCAACACTCGATTTCGTCCCTGGATTTTCCCGACGACGCCTTCGACTTGGTTGTCGCGCGTCTTGTGCTGGAACATCTGCCGGACCCGGTGGCGGCATTGAAGGAGATGCGCCGCGTTCTGCGGGACGGCGGCAAGGCAGTGGTGATTGACAACGACTTCGACCTGCACGAGCGCACGTGGCCGGACAGTCCGGCGTTGGGCGATTTGTATGAGGCGTATCGCCGGGCGCGGCGGAGGGACGGCGGCAATCCGTGCATTGGACGCGAGTTGCCCGGGTTGTTGAAAGCGGCGGGGTTTGGATCGGTGGACCTGTCCTTGCTGGCGGCGCACAGTCATGTGCTGGGCGACGCGGCGTTTCTCAAAGCGGAAGGATCGGGCATTCCCGCGCAACTGGTGAAGACCGGTTATCTTTCGCCGGACACGCTGGACCGGATTGGCGGGCAGTGGCGTTCGATGTTGAGCCGCCGTCATCACGCGATTTTCAGGATGCTGTTTGCGGCTGTGGGAGAGAAGGGGGCCGTTGCTCCGGCGCTGGACAGCGATCTCGAATCGAATGTGACGACGTACACGGCGAGTTCAAGTTCGGGGAGCGTGGAACCGGCGCTGGTGTCGGTGGACCGCCTGAGGCGGTTCATTCTGGAGACGCTGGCGAATGAATTGAAGGCGGACGCGGAGACGCTGCCGACCGGTGAATCGTTGATTCGTTCGGGTGTGGACTCGATGGCGGCGATGGCGTTGTGCAGCCGGCTCGAGAGCCAATTCGGCGTGACGCTGAGCCTTGCGGACGTCCTGTGCGACAGTTCGATCGATGATCTCGCGCGCAAGGTATTGTCGCTGGCGCCTGCCGGCGATTTCGCGTGAGTGACCAGGCTGCGCGCCTGCCGCAGCGCGATTCTCCCTATGTGCCTGTCGCGGAAGAGGTGTCGTTTGAAACCGCTGTTGCCGATTGAAGGTCTGCGTTTCCGGTGATGGGGTTTTCACCCTCTGCTCAAAGCTCCGCGTTTGCCGGTAAACATTAGATACCATTTTATGCGTTCAGAATGTGTTCGAGAGCCGGCGCTTCTTCCGTCCACCCGCCCGGCCTGCCGCATCCACCAGATGTTCGAAAAGCAGGTGCGGATCCGTCCCGATGCGGTCGCGGTGAGTTGCGAAAGTTGCTCGCTCGCCTACCGGGAACTCAATGAACGCGCCAATCAATTGGCGTGGCGGCTGCGGCAGTGCGGCGTCGGCCCCGAAACGCGAGTGGCGCTTTACCTGGATCGCTCGCTGGAAACCGCGGTGGCCATTCTCGGCGTGTTGAAAGCGGGCGGCGCCTACGTGCCCATTGATCCGGCCTATCCCGCCGATCGCATCGCGTTCATGCTGTCGGATTCAGCGGCGCCGGTGGTGTTGACGCAGGAAAGACTGTGCGCCGCGATTTCCTCTGCCGGACGCATGGTCCTTTGCCTGGATTCGGATTCCGGCCGATTGTCCGAGCGATCGGTGGCCAACCCGCCGGTCGAGATCCATGGCGACAACGCGGCCTACATCATTTACACGTCGGGATCGACAGGAAAACCCAAGGGTGTTGTGGTGACGCACGACAATGTCGTCCGGCTGCTGACGCAGACGGAGCCCTGGTATGGATTCGGCGCGTCGGATGTCTGGCCCTGGTTTCACTCGTATGCCTTTGACGTGTCGGTGTGGGAGATGTGGGGCGCGTTGTTTTACGGCGGGCGCCTGGTGGTCGTGCCGCACCTGGTGAGCCGATCGCCGGCCGAATTCCTTGAGCTGCTCGCGCACGAGAAAGCGACCGTATTGAACCAGACGCCGTCGGCGTTCCGCCAATTGATTCATGCGGCCGTATCGGCTTCGGAGAGGGCGCGGCTGCGCTTGCGTTATGTGATCTGCGCGGGTGAAGCGCTGGAACTGCAGAGCCTCAGGCCGTGGTTCGACCTGTATGGGGATCGCCGTCCGCAGGTGGTGAACATGTACGGCATCACCGAAACGACGGTGCACGCGATGTATCGCCCGATCCGCAGGGCCGACCTCGAGAACGGATGCGGGAGTGTTATTGGCGTGCCGATTCCCGATCTGCAGATTCGTCTGCTTGATGCGAACCTCGAGCCGGTGCCGCCGGGTGTTCCGGGCGAGATCTGTGTTGGCGGGGCGGGGTTGGCGCGGGGTTATTTGAACCGGCCGGAGTTGACCCGTGAACGGTTTGTTCCCGATCCATTCGCGCCGGTGCCGGGCGCGCGTCTGTATCGCAGCGGCGACCTGGCGCAGATCGGACGGAACGGCGAGATGGAATATCTCGGGCGGATCGATGATCAGGTGAAGATTCGCGGGTTCAGGGTTGAGCTGGGAGAGATTGAATCCGCGTTGAACCGTCATCCGGCCGTGCGCGAGAGCGCGGTGGTGGCGCACGATGGGCACAACGGCGACAAACGGCTGGTTGCGTATGTCGCGGTGAAGGGAACCGCCCCGACGGTGAGCGAGTTGCGCGAACACCTTGCAGCGAGTCTTCCCGAATACATGGTGCCGGGGCAGTTCGTGTTTCTGGATGCATTTCCGTTGAACACGAACGGCAAGCTGGATCGGCGGATGTTGCCGGCTCCGAACCGCGCGCGGCCGGCGCTGCGCAGCACGTGGGTGGCGCCTCGCAACGAGAAAGAGCGCGCGCTTGCGAGGATCTGGAGCGTTGTGCTCGAAGTGGAAGGCATCGGCGTTCACGACAACTTCTTCGAGCTGGGTGGCGATTCGATCCGGAGCCTCTCGGTGCTTTCGAAGGCGCAGGAGGCGGGAATGCGGTTCTCGCTGCAGCAACTGTTCGGGAACCCGACCATCGCCCGCCTTGCGGAGCTGTGCGAGGCGTCGAGCCCCGCGGGTGCGGTGCGCCGCACAAAGCCGTTCGAGTTGATTTCCGAGGCGGATCGGGCGCGGTTGCCGGAGGACGTGGAGAACGCCTGTCCGATCGCGAAGCTGCAACTGGGCATGTTCTATCACAACGAACTCGACCCGTATTCCGCGATGTATCACGACGTGTTCAGCTATCGGGTCGAAGCGCGATTCGATGCGGAGAGACTGGCGCTGGCGATCGAAGCGGTGACGCAGCGGCATCCGATCCTGCGCACGTCGTTTCACCTGGCCGGGTACAGCGAGCCCCTGCAACTGGTGCATCAGCGGTGCGCTGTTCCGTTGAGCATCGAGGATCTGCGCGGCGTTTCAGCCGAGTCACGGGACGAGCAGGTCGTGGAGTGGATTGAGCAGGAGAAACGCCGGTCGTTCGACCGCTCGACGGCGCCGCTGGTGCGCCTCCATGTTCAACGCCATGGCGAGGCTGTATGGCAGTTGTTCGTGAGCTTTCATCACGCCTGTCTGGACGGCTGGAGCCTGGCGGCGCTGGTAACGGAGTTGTTGACGGAGTACGCAGGGTTGCTGGAGGGAAAACCGGCGAACGTGAAGCCGGCAGCGACGACCTACGCCGACTTTGTCGCGCTCGAACAGGAGGCGATCCGGTCGGGGGCGACGCGCCGGTTCTGGCTGGAGAAGATCGAAGAGGCGCCGGTTCAATTGTTACCGCGCTGGCCGGAAGCGTATCGCTCGGGCGGGCACGAACAGGTGCGCGGTCCGGAGATTCGGGTGGGCGCGGAGGTGTTGGAAGGACTTCGGGAGCTGGCGCGCGTGGCCGGGGTTCCCTTGAAAACCGTTCTGCTGGCGGCGCACCAGCGGGTGATGGCGTTGCTTTACGGACAGGACGACGTCTTGAGCGGGCTGGTATGCAACGGCCGTCCGGAGGCCGAAGACGGCGAGCGGATGCTGGGGGTGTTTCTCAACACCGTTCCGTTTCGATTGAGACTGAAGAACGGCGCCAGTTGGCTCAGCCTTGTGAAGGACACGTTCGCGGCAGAGCAGGAGCTGTTGCCGCATCGGCGTTTTCCCCTTGCGGAAGTGAAGAAGGCGCGGGGGTTGCAACCGCTGTTCGAAACGGCGTTTGATTTCGTCCAGTTTCATCGGTTCAACGATCTTCAGGGTTGCCCCGGCGTGCGCCTCCAGGAGAGCCATTATTTCGAGGCCAACAATCTGACTGCCTACACCACCTTCATGCTGGACGCGACCGGCGCGCGGCTCGAGTTGCACGTGGACTATGATCCGGCGCTGATGACTCGCCGGCAGGTCGAGCAACTCAGCGCGTATTACCTGGCCACCTTGCGGGCGATGGCGAAAGATCCGCTCGGAAGGCAGGACGCGTTCTCGCCGCTTTCCGACGAGGAACGGCGGGAGGAGGAGGCGTGGAACGTGACCGAAGAACCGTATCCGTCCGCCTGCATTCACGAACTGTTCGAACAACGGACCGAAGAAACGCCGGAGGCGATCGCCGTTGCCTGGGAGAACGAGCGCTGGACGTACCGTGAATTGGATCGGCGGGCGGACGGGGTGGCGGCCGAACTGGAACGGCTTGGCGCGGGGCCGGATGTCCTGGTCGGACTGTACGCGGATCGTTCGCCGGGTATGATCGCCGGGTTGTTAGGCATACTGAAAGCCGGGGCGGCCTATGTTCCTTTGGATCCCGTATTCCCGCAGGAGCGGATTGCGCGCATGGTGTCGGACGCCGCGTTGCCGATCATCGTGACCGAAAGGCGCCTGGCGACCGCGTTGCCGCCCTCTTCCGCGGTCCTGGTGAGGTTGGATGAAGTGGAAGGGAAGCGCCGCGGCGGTCCGCGACCCGGCCGCGCCGCCCGGCCGGAGAATCTGGTGTACGTCATCTACACTTCCGGTTCGACAGGCCGGCCGAAGGGCGTGCAGGTGCCGCATCGCGCGGTGGTCAACGCGCTGACGTCCATAGGGAAAAGGGCGCGAATTGGACGTGGCGACAATCTCCTCGCTGTGACAACGATTTCATTTGATATCGCGGCGCTGGAGATTTTTCTCCCTTTGATGACGGGTGGCACAGTGACGCTGGCCGGGCGCGACGTGGCGGCGGATGGAACACAATTGGCCCGGCTGATCGAGAGCTCGGGGGTGACGGTGATGCAGGGCACGCCGGCCACGTGGAGATTGCTGATCGAATCCGGCTGGCAGGGCAGGAAGTCGCTCAAAGTGTTGTGCGGCGGAGAAGCGCTGACGCGGAAGCTGGCCGACGACCTCCTGGCGCGCGCGGGCGAGGTCTGGAACCTGTACGGCCCTACCGAGACCACGATCTGGTCCGCGATGTGGAGGGGGGAAGCCAACGTGCCGATCTCGATTGGCATGCCTCTCGCCAACACGCACGTTCATATTCTCGATCGCAATCTCCGATTGTTGCCGGTGGGCGTTGTGGGCGAGTTGCACATTGGCGGAGAGGGGCTCGCGCGCGGTTATCTGAATCGTCCGGAGTTGACGGAACAGAAGTTCATACCGGATCCGTTCCGCGGGCGAGGGAACCGGCTCTACAGGACGGGTGATCTGGCCCGGCGTTTGCCCGATGGCACGATCGAGTGCCTGGGACGGATGGATCACCAGGTCAAGGTGCGCGGGTTCCGGGTGGAACCGGGAGAGATCGAAAGCGTGTTGCGGGAGCATCCGTCGGTTCGCGAAGCGCTGGTGCGCGCCTGCGAGAACGGATTTGGCGAAAAGCGGCTGGTGGGATATCTCCTGCCGAGCAACGGCGCCATTCCGGTGGCGGAGGTGCGCGAGTTCTTGAAGAGCCGGCTGCCGTTTTACATGGTGCCGGCCCATCTGATCCGGTTGGACGCGTTTCCGCTGACGCCCAATGGCAAGGTCGATTACTCGAGATTGCCGCCTGCCGACGGGTCGCAGTGGGGGCCGGTCGATTGCGTTCCCCCGCGCGACGCTGATGAACAGGTTCTGGCCGAGATCTGGATGGAGGTTCTCGGTTTGAAGCGGGTGAGCATCCACGAAAACTTCTTTGATCTGGGGGGGGATTCGCTTTCCGCGACGCGCGCTTTTGCCCGGATCAACCAGCGGTTCGGAACCACGCTCGCGCTGCGGGATGTGTTCGAGCATCCCACGATCGCCGCCCAGGCGGAAGTACTGCACCGACTGAAGGGGATTGCGCCGTCTCAAGACCGCATTGTGGCGCGGCCGCACCCGGTGTTCGCCGGAGAACTGCCGGTCTGATCGTCCCGTCATCGGATTCCGCGCCATCGTGGGGACAATTCCTGTCGCATATGCGCGCGGAATTGTCCCGGACAAGGGACCCGGGGAGGGAACAAAGGGCCGCGGTCGGTCGTCATACGGGTGATCATGAAAGCCTCGTTAGCTCTTCTCGCGGTGGCGGCGGTTGCAATGATGGGAAGCTCTTCCGCCAACGGACAAACGGCACCGCTGACCAACAGTGTGACGGGAACCGCTTCGCTGGTGTATTTCATCAACGGCCAGCCGAACCCCACACTGACCCTGATGCGGGGGGTGACGTATCGGTTTGTGTTGAACGCCAGCGGGCATCCGTTCTTCATCCAGACGAATCAGGCGCTTTTCGGCGCCGGGCGGTACGACAGCGGCGTGTCGGGTAATGGTGAGATGTTCGGCACGCTGACGTTTGCCGTGCCGGAGGATGCGCCGGACCAACTGTACTACCAGTGCGGGAACCACGGCGGGATGGGAGGAAGCCTTGTGATTGTGAGCCCGCCGAGCCCGCCGCCGAGCGGCCGGATTGTGGACATCGAAGTCGGCGAATCCGTGGTGACGCTGCGGTCATTGGGGGCGTCGGGGTGGACGGCGATTCCGCAGTTCAGTTCGAATCTCGTGGAGAACGCCTGGGCGGACGTGCCGGTGTTCAACAACACCTTCGAGAGCGGAACGAACGTCACCACCTTCGATCGTCTGGATCCGATCTGCGGTCCGAACGTATTCCTTCGGGTGAGAAACGAGCAACAATAGTTTTCCGTTTGCCGGCTTGGACGAGAAGACAAGCCAGAGAGCAAACGAGGCCCAGGGGCGCAAAACCGGATTTTGCGCCCCTATTTCTTTTGTTCAATCGGGTTGACAACCTCCCTTGACGGCGGCTAGAAGGTGTGCCGTGAGGAACGTTTTCAACCGGAGGAGTGTATGAATCCACAGGAAATGGCCGCCGCCGAGGAGAGCATTTCGCGTTTGCGCCATTGTTGCGAAGAGCTGCAGAAGCAGATGGGCTCGGTGCTGGTCGGCCAGCAGGAGGTGACGCGGTTGTTGCTAACAGGACTTGTGTGCGGCGGCCACATGCTCGTGATCGGCGTGCCCGGGCTTGCCAAGACGATGATGGTCAAGGCGCTGGCCGATCTGCTCGGATGGGAGTTCCGTCGCATCCAGTTCACTCCCGACCTCATGCCTGCCGACATCACGGGCACCGAGATTTTGCAGGCGGACGAGAGCGGGCGCCGGCGCGAGCTGGTGTTTCACCGCGGGCCGATCTTCGCGAACCTGATCCTTGCCGATGAAATCAACCGCACGCCTCCGAAGACGCAGGCGGCGTTGCTGGAGGCGATGCAGGAACTGGCGGTGACCGTGAACGGCAAGACGTATCGGCTCGAGTCACCGTTCATCGTCGTGGCAACGCAGAACCCGATTGAACAGGAGGGCACCTATCCGCTGCCCGAGGCGCAACTGGACCGGTTTCTGTTCAGTATTCATGTCGATTACCCCGCGCGGGAGGAGGAGGTCAGCATTGCGGGGCGCCCGTTGCGGGCGCAGTGGAACGGGCTCACGCCGGTGGCGCGCAAGGAGGACTTCAGACGATTCACCGAGATTGTGGATCAGATGCCTGTGTCGCGGCATGTCCTTGAGCAGGCGGTGGCGATCACCACCGCCAGCCGGCCGAAAGGGCCGCACGCGGACGATTACGTGCGGCGGTATGTCGCGTGGGGAGCGGGCCCGCGCGCGACGCAGCACCTGGTGACGGCGGCGAAGGCAGCCGCGTTGCTGGACGGACGGCCGGCCCCGGAGACGAGCGACCTGCACCGCGTGGCGCTGCCGGTTCTGCGGCATCGCATTATTCCCAACTACAACGCGCTGGGCGAAGGGATCGAATCCGACGCCATCGTGCGGCACTTGTTGAAGTCGGTTGGCGAGCCTGCCCTGGTCTCCTGACGCGCTCCGCCGTGGCCACGTTGCAACATCGCTTTCTGGACCTGGCTGCGATGGAAGCGCTGCGGCACGTGTGGCTGCGTCCGCGCGGTGCTGCGGAAGGCACCTTCGCCGGTCCGCACAAATCCCACTATCGCGGCACCGCCGTTGAATTCGCCGACTACCGTGAATACTCGCCGGGCGACGACATCCGCCTGGTGGACTGGAAGGTGTTCGCGCGAACGGACCGGCATTACGTCCGGCTCTACGACGCCGAGAGGAACCTGTTGACCTACATGATCGTGGACAAGAGCGGGTCCATGGGCTTTTCCGGCGCGGTGAAGCGAACTCCGGCCAAACTCGATCACGCAGCGCGCCTGGCGGCGGCGCTGGGTTACCTCGTGGTGCGCGAAGGAGACGAGATCGGCCTCTCGCTGGCCGACACGGCAGTGCACGATCATCTGCCGGCGGCCGGGTCGTGGTCGCATTTGAACCGCGTGCTGGAAGCGCTGGGCC
>DGDZ01000088.1:21249-40433 GCA_002385705.1 Verrucomicrobia subdivision 3 bacterium UBA3939 | reverse complement strand
GCAGGTGATCGGCCTCAGCAACGTTGCGAGTCCATCCTCCACTTGCATGCCGTCGTACGCTGCTGCGGGTCATAGACCTCACAGACCCGCGGTCCGGAGCGGCCGCCATTCGGCGGCTCAATCCGGCCCGGCACCGGAACAAATCGTTCCGGCTCCGGATTCGTCGATACCGGTTGTGCACGCGAAACATGAGGAAAAGAGCGCATTCCGGCCTTCTGATTCAGGTGGCATGCAGTCAGCTAAAAGGAAAGCGCGGCCGGTTGCCGTGGCTTCCGGCGCGCGAAGCAGGAACCGCTTTTGTCCCTGAAACACAATGCGCGTGCACACTCCAGTTCAATCCAGACCGGGAATCGCGAATCGCGAGGCCAACGGGGTTCGCGTGGACATTCCCGCGCAGGCCGAGCGCGAGACGTTGCGGCTGCCGGTGTTGAACGCGCGCGACATTCTGGTGCCGTTCGATTTTTCGGATGCGTCGTTTGCGTTGCTTCGGCGGCTGGCCGCTGTCGCGGAACAGACGAAAGCGACCCTGCACATCGTTCACGTGTCGGATCCGGAATCGTCCGGGCTCGCCGGCGATTTCGACGGGGAGTTCAGCCGGTGCGCGGCTCTCGGGGCGAGTGCCGAGCCGTTGCTGCGGTACTGGGCGGGGAAGATCATGGGCGATCGCGTTCCGTTTTCGACGTGGGTCCAGGCGGGAGCGCCTGCCGACGAAATCACGGTGATGGCGAGGGCGCTGAGCGTGGATCTCATTGTGATGACGACGCACGGTTATGGCAGGCTGAACGACGTGTTTCTTCGGAGCACGACGGAGCGTGTAACCCGTCAGGCGCCTTGCCCGGTGCTTACCATCCCGGAATCGGAACTGGGGCGGATCGGCCCGGAGCTGGACGGTTTTCCGACGTCGAACTGGAAGCGGATCCTGGTGCGGCTGGAGTTGTCGCAGGCGGGTCGCGCGGGGCTTCAGTACGCGGCGGCGATTGCGTTGCGGAACCGGGCGGCGCTGCGGTTTCTCAACGTTCTGCCTGTGGATCGAACCGCGAATGCTCACCCGAGCGAGGTTCAACGTGAAGGACAGGAGCGGCTGTTGAGATGGGTGCGCTCGCATCTGTCGGCGCCGCTCGAATTCGAGAGCGCGGTGTGGATGGGGGAATCGCCGTTGTGCGCGGTGCTGCTGGAGGCGAAGCGTTTTCGGGCGGACCTGATTGTCCTGCCCACGCGGCGGTATGACTGGGCCAAGCGGTTGCGGATCGGTTCGGTGACGGACGGCATCCTGCGGCATGCGCCCTGTGCGGTGCTGAGCATTCACGAGGACCTGTGCCGGCGGATGGCAACGGTGGAGGGCAAGGAGCAGGCATGATCGGCATCGATTTCATCCAGGATCTCGGTCTGGTGATGTTGATCGCCGCGGCGGCGGGGTGGCTGTGTCAGCGCGCGGGCCTGCCGGTGGTGATCGGATATTTGTCCGCGGGCATCCTGATCGGACCGCAGACGAGTTCGTTCGGACTGATATCGGATCCGGCGCGGGTTCAGTCGTTGGCGCAGATTGGACTGGTCTTCCTGATTTTCAGCATCGGGACGGGGCTGCGTTTGCAGCGTTTGAGGAAGATGGGGCTGCCGCTGGTGGTCGGGACGGCGCTGATTGCCGGGATGGTGCTGGTCGGGTGCAAGCTGCTGGGAACGGTTCTTGGCTGGCCGGCCGAACACAGCCTGGTGCTGGCCGGGATCCTGATGGTGTCGAGCACGGCGGTTCTGGGAAAGACGTTGCGGGATTCGGGGTTGACGCACAGCCGGTTCGGGCAGACGGCGTTGACGGTGACGGCGCTGGACGACCTGGTGGCGGTGATCACGCTGACGGTGCTGACGTCGCTGATTCACGTGGGGCATGCGGATTCGACGACGGTCTTTGGCAGTGTGGTCCGTCTGAATGCCGTGGTGGTCACGATGGTGATCGTGGCGCTGCTTTCGGTTCCCGCGTTGCTGAGCCGGGTTCGGACGGTGTCCTCCGAAGTGCGCTCGCTGGTTATCGTGGGCCTGTTGCTGGCGATGGCGCTGTTATCGGCGAAGGCGGGTTTTTCGGCCGCGCTGGGGGCGTTTCTGCTGGGCACGATTGTGTCGAGCACGGGGAGCAGCGATCAGGTGGATCGGACGCTGAGCGGGCTGACGGAGGTGTTCGCGCCGGTGTTCTTTGTGGCGATGGGGATGTTGTTTGACTATCGGCTGTTTGCCGAGGCGTGGCCTTTGGCGCTGGGCGTTTTCGCAATGGCCGTGGTGTGGCGGGCGCTGTCGGCGACGGTGGCGTTGTTGATGGTGGGGCATTCGATGGGGGATGCCGCGCGCGCCGGCGTGAGCCTGACGCCGATAGGCGAGTTCTCGCTGATCATTGCGTTGACGGGCGTGCAGGGCGGGCTGGTGCCGGAGACGTTTTATGCGGTGGCGATCGGCGTGTGTCTGCTGACGTCGTTCACGACGCCGTTCTTGATCCAGCGGTCGCGGGGCATCGGCGAGTGGGTGGTGCGCAGGCAGCCCGAGCGGCTGGCGCAATGGATCGGGCTGTACCACGACTGGATCGAGAGCTTGAAGCAGCGGCGCAAGGCGAGCCTGTTGTGGACTCTGACGGCGCCGCGGCTGATCCAGGTGGGGTTGTTGGTGTTGTTTGTTTCGGGTCTGCTGATCTTCGCGCGGCCGTTGTACGCGGTGGTGGCGAAGTGGCTGGGGCCGGATTGGCCGGTGCCGGGGGGGCTGGCGGTGACGTTCTGGCTGGTGTTCGGGATTCTGCTGCTGGCGCCGTTGATTGCGGTGTGGCGGAGTGTGGAGGCGCTGGCGATGATATGCGCGGAGGCGGCGACGCAGGGTCATCCGAAGCGCTCGAAGCTGAGGCCGCTCTTCGAGAATCTGCTGAAGGCGTCGGCCCTTGCGTCGATGGTGGTGTGGCTGGCTGCGCTGGTGCCCTACACGTTGCTGCCCGGGTGGGGGATGATCCTTCTGGCTCTGGCATTCGTCGGGGCGGCCGCGGTTTTCTGGCGGAAGTGGATTCGCTTCCAGAGTCGGTTTGAGATCGAGCTTCGCCGGCAATTGACGGATTCGCCATTCGGGAACGCGAAGCCGCCGCTGGTGGGGATGCCTTCGTCGGCGAACGGCCGGTGGGAACTGATCCTTGTGGAGCACGTGGTGAAGGACGGCACGCGGGCCGTTGCCCGGGCGATTGCGGAACTCCCATTGCGCAGTTTGTTTTCGTGCACGATTGTCAGTATCGAGCGCCAGGGCGTGCCTGTGCACAGTCCGCCTTCCGACACGGTGCTGTATCCGAACGACAAGGTATTGCTGCTTGGGCCGGAGGAGGGCGTGCGCGCGGCGGGAGCGTGGCTGGACGCGGCGAGCGACATGCCGCCGGGAGAACCGGGGCTTGCGGAATTGAGGCTCGAGCACCTGACGGTGCCCGCGGGTTCGCGCCACGTGGGGAAGACGCTGGGCGAGCTGGGGGTCAACAGCCTGTTTGGCGTGCAGGTGGTGGGGATCCAGCGCGATCACCGGGCTCTGCTGGGGCCGGGCGGTCGCGAAACGTTGCAGCCTAACGACCAGTTGCTGGTGCTGGGAGCGCCGGAACGCGTCAACGAGATGGCGTTCTGGTTGTCCACCTGAGCGCCGGCGGCAACTATCGACAACCAAGGCAGAGAATCATGAAAACAGTATCGAACAAACGGGTTATTTACATAACGGAAACCGACATGAAACGCCTGCGCCCGCTCGTTGAGTCCATGAAAAACTCGCGGGACGACCTGCGGGCCCTGGAAGCGGAGCTGGAGCACGCCCACGTGGTGCGGCCTGAGGAAGTGCCCGCGGACGTCGTCACGATGAACTCGAAGGTTCGTCTGCGCGATCTCGAGGACAACGAAGAGCTCACGTACACGCTGGTGTTCCCCGACCAGGCGAACATCGACGAGGGCAGGATCTCGGTGGTGGCGCCGGTGGGCACCGCCATGCTCGGGCAGCGCGTCGGGGACGAGTTCGAGTGGCAGGTCCCTGCCGGTCCGGTGCGATTGCGCGTTGAGGAAGTGCTGTATCAGCCGGAGGCTTCAGGCCGTTACGACCTGTGAGCGCCCGGGGTGCGCATCACATCGGAGACCACGACCGGGAGCGCAGCGCCGGTATGTCCGTGGCCAATGATGTTCCGGGGCTGCTGTTCCGGATTATTGGCTCACCGGTGTCCGGGTCGGGCAATGAAAGCAGCAGGAGTTCGGGCTCGGACGGTTGAGCGGCGTGCGCGAACGGCGCCAGCGATGGTTCGTTGGCATCGTCGGCGTCCCCGGTCGGCAGGGCTAGGGTCAGCGACGGCAGTTGCAGGGACGAATCGGCAGGCGTCGGAACCCGGTACGGTTCGTGTCCTTGCATGGACAGGGATTCCCTGGCTGCAACGCGCAATGCTTTCCTGTCGGACTCTCCGGGTATCCACAGGCCGGCGAAGGCGATGGACAGGAAGAGAAATTCCCATCGAAACAGGCGGAAGACGGGGCGGTTGGCTTGAAGCGCCCGGTGCAATGCCGGGTCGGGGCGTTGTGAGCGCCGCAGGCGCGCGCGGAGCAGAAGGAGCTCGCGTTCGCGCCGTTTCTCGGCCCAGTCGCTGAGGAGCAGGCTGACCACAAGAAGAAGGCACAGGCCGATGACACCCACCGCAAGCGGTTGTGATGCGATCAAATGAAAGATCCGTTCCATAGAGTCCTGGGAACGCCTTCCAACGGCGTTCACAGGGGGTTCTATCGGCAGCGGAGGGGAAAACTTGAGGGAAAACATCAACATCCAATGACTCAACGCTCAACATTCAGTGCAACACCTAACAGCGAATATCCAACGGAGTGAACATTCACCATTCAACGCTGTGATCCGGACGATCAGGGGTGTCGGATGACGGCTCGCGGGGACCCGCCTTCGCTGAGCTTCGGCGTGGCAGGCTGCTCGCCCCACGTTGCGAAAGGCCAATGGCGGATGGAGGCCGGAGGGCGGTGTTCTACTCCCGGGTGGGATGCCGGGATTCCGGCTCCAACTCGATCTGGTATTCGCGGATGCTGGCGACCCGGCCTTCGCTGCGAATGACGATGATAGGCGGCAGCAGCTTTTCGGGATGCGGTTCGCGGATTGCGTAGCCCTTGCTCTGCTTTTCGGGAGGCGGCGGGTATTCGTAGGTGGCAGCGATCTCTGTTGCCAACGCCATTACCGGGTCAAGGGGCTCTTCCTTCGGTTTCGGAGTCCTGGACGCGGTTACCGCCGAGGTTGTGGTGGTGTTGGTGAGTTGCTCTTTTGGGACCAGCACAATCTGAATAGGTCGGGGCCGGCCCGGCGAAGTGACCGGCGGCGGTTCGCGCAATCCCATTGCCAGCTCATAGTCGTGCTGGAGCATGGCGCTGATGACGTCCGGGGAAAGGCCGGCCTTGCTGAGCAGGATGATCTCGTCCGCGCCCAGGTTGAACGAACCGGCGGTATTGTCGATGAAGGCGTATTTGAGGCTGTCGTCGATTCCGGCCTCAGTGAGCTTGAGCATTTCGGCGGCCCAGAAGGACGGCCTGGCGTTTTTCGCGGCGTCGGAGGGGTCCTCCGGTTCGGGTGGCACCGAGGCGGCGGGCGGGTTTGTGTAGAAGAACGGGACCTCCTGTGCCGATACCTTTGGCGCTGATGGGGAGAGCAGGAGGGCTGCGGTGATGCAACCGGCGAGCAGGGCGACGTTCCGTTCGCTTCTCATGTGACCTCGATTGCGAGCAACAAAGGCTCGGGGTTCAGAACAATGGACTCGTTCACGGGCCCGCCTATTCAACACCTGGCGGTCCGATGAGTTGCGGAGAGAATAATGAGTATTGGTCTCTATCGCCAGGCCAGGTCCGTTGTGCCATAATCGCGCGGCGTTCCTCTGTGACCCCGGCAATGACCAGCAACGATATCGGACAAACCATGGTGGGATTGCGCGATCCGAATCATGTCGATCACTGGGAGCGTCCTGGAATACTCGGGGCCGCGAAAAGGCGGAAGCACTCTTCAGATGACCCGGCCCGGTGAGTCCCATGGCATCCAAGCGATCCCTCCTCTGCCTGCTTGTCATTCTTCTGGTTTCATCGGTCCGGAGTGTGTCGCTGGCGGCCGCGCTGGTGACGATGGAGGCAGAGTCGGGGATTCTCGGGGCCGGCTTTACCAACGGCAGCGATGGCGGGATCGAATACATTTCGATTTCAACGGACAGCGTCAACAGCGGGAACCCGGGCAACGTCGATCGCGTGGCCACGTACACCGTGCTCTTTCCCGAGAGCGGCACGTACAACCTCTTTGCGCGAATACGCGTGGGTTCCGATGCTTTCAACGACGACAGTCTTTTTGTCGGAAACGGTTTTGGCGCGAAATCGCCGACGTCGAACGACGATTGGCTGTTCGTCAACAATCTGGCCGCGGGCGGGTACACGGCGCCGGGCGAGATCGTTGCAGGGGTTGGGGCCGCGGGCAGCCAGGTCTGGAAGTGGGTGAATCTCTCGCAATTCACCAACGGCGTTGGCGAGACTCCGCGAACCTTTTCGGTGACGCCGGGCAATCTCGAGCAAACGTTTCAGATCGGCGCGCGGGAGGATGGATTGGCCATTGATCGCCTGGCCTTTGGCACGGTGGAAACGGCTTTTGCCGTGTCGAACCTGGATGCGGGAACGCTTCCGCCGTCCGTTTCGCTCACGAATGCCTTTCCCGGTCCGGAGGGGACGGCGTTGCATCGGTTCAGCCCGATCAGCAGCGGTGTGAATGCCGATGGCGCGAACCCGGCCGCCGGGCTTTCGTCTGCCGGAGGTCTGTTGTTTGGAACCACGCTCAACGGCGGATTACACGGAAAGGGCACGGCCTTTTTCGTGTCCGACGACGGTTCGAATTTCATGGTGTTTCACGCGTTCGGCAGTGCGGCGGACGCGGGCCATCCGGAAGCCGGTCTGATCCCCGCAGGCGGGTTCTTCGGGACTTCGCTCACTGGAGGCGCCAATGGCACGGGCGCGGTGTTCGTCGGCGGGACGAACGGAACGGTTGCTGTGCTTCACAGTTTTGCGGCGCTGGATGCGCATCGGGGGACGAATGCGAGCGGAGCCAGTCCGAGCGGATCGCTGGTGTTGATGGGGCAGGCTCTTTATGGAGCGACAGCGGCCGGCGGAGCGCATGGGAACGGCGTGATTTTTTCGCTGAACACGAACGGCACAGGCTTCGTTGTGCTGCACCATTTCAGTCCGCTCGATGTTCAGACCGGCACGAACGTGGACGGCGCAGTTCCGCGGGGCGGTTTGGTGCTGTCGGGCGACACCCTGTATGGCACGGCTTCTCTCGGCGGGGCAGGCGGCAACGGTGTGGTGTTTTCCATTCGCACGAACGGGACCGGCTTCACCACGCTCCACAGTTTTGGGGCGATGGATGTTGCCAGCGGCGCGAACGCGGACGGCGCGCTTCCCTGCGGCGGGCTTGTGTTGTCGGACAACACGCTTTATGGAACGGCCTCGCACGGCGGACACGGAGGCGCCGGCACGGTTTTTTCCGTCGGGCTGGACGGGTCGGGATTCGAGGTGCTGTATCATTTTTCGAAGATGGACACGGCGAGAAGGACGAATGCGGACGGTGCTTTGCCTGCCGCGGGTCTGGTTCTCTCGGGGAACGTTCTTTATGGAACCGCCGCTGCCGGGGGCGCCGGGGGAGCAGGCACTGTCTTTGGGTTGCGCCTCGGCGGCGGTCCATTCACCACGCTTCACAGCTTTTCGGCTGCGGCGACGGATGGGACGAATGCCGATGGCGCCTGTCCGGTTGCGCCGTTGTTGCGATTGGGCGATTCCCTTTATGGCACCGCGTTTACCGGTGGCCCGGGCGCCGCTGGAACGGTCTTCCGGCTTCCGCTCATGATGACACCGGCGACCGCCGGGATTTTCAGGGACACTGAAAACACAGTGGTGATCCATTTTCGCGGAGCGCCCGACTCGACCAACGTGATCCAGGCGACAACGAGCCTGTCGCCGCCGGTTGTGTGGCAGGACATATCGACCAACATCGCCGATCCCGGCGGTGCATGGCGGATCACGAATTCCATTCTGCCGATTCCAACGCAGTTTTATCGTTCCTATGCACGCTAAGAAACTGATCCTGTTTGTCCGGCGGCCGCGCACTGTTGCGTGGTGTGCCGTCTCGTTCTTGTTGTTGTTGGCGGTTGCCGGCTGCGCGTTGCGCGCTGCCTCCGCCGCGGACGGCCGCTGGGTGACCACCTGGGGGTGCGGTCCGCAGTTGACGGAACCGCACAATTCGCCGCCGGTGCCGCTGGCCCACAGCACGCTGCGGCAGTTCGTGCGCACGACCCTGGGCGGCAAGCTGATTCGGGTGCGTTTTTCGAACGCCTATGGCACCGATCCCGTGACCATCAACGCCGCGCACGTGGCGTTGTCCGCGGGCGCGGGCAGCGCGGGCGACGGCGACATCCAGCCCGACACCGACCGGGCGCTGACGTTCCGCGGGGCGCCGGGCGTTGTGATTCCGCCGGGCGAGGCCGTGTTGTCCGACCCGGTAGAATTCGATCTGCCGGCCATCACGAACGTCGCCATCAGCATTTATTTCGGGAACATCTCGGCCTCGATCGTTAATGGCCATCCGGGTTCGCGGACGACATCGTTCATTGTTTCCAGCAACGCGGTTTCGGCGCCGAGCCTGCCTGGAGCGAGCAAGACGCAGCATTGGTACATCATTACGGGAATCGACGTTCTGGCCGGGCCTTCCGCGCGCGCGATCGTGGTATTGGGCGATTCGCTTACGGACGGGCGAGGCTCGACGACGGACGGCAACAATCGGTGGCCGGATGTGCTGGCGCAGCGGCTGGCGACGAATCCTCCGACGGCGGACGTGGCGGTGGTGAACATGGGCATTGGCGGGAATGCCATCTTCGGCGGCCTGGGCCCGGCTGCGGTGGACCGGTTTGACCGGGACGTGCTCGGCCAGAGCGGCGTGCGCTACCTGATCGTGTTTGAAGGGGTCAACGACATCGGCAGCCGAAGCAGCAGCATGGCCACCGCCACCAATCTGGTCAAGGCCTACACCGAGTTCGCCAACAAGGCGCATGCCCGCAACATCCGCGCGTACGGCGCGACGATCACGCCGTTTGGCGGAAGCGGCTACTACAGTCCGCTGCACGAACAGGAACGCCAATATGTCAATGCCTGGCTTCGAACCAACACAGTGTTCGACGGCGTCATTGATTTTGACGCTGCGGTGCGGGACCCGGTGACGCTGACGAACTTTCAGGCGGAGTTCTTTCCCGGCGCGAACGCGAACGACTGGCTGCATCTGAATCCGGCCGGGTACAAGGCGATGGCGGATTCCATTGATTTGAACCTGTTCGTTCCCTGACGCCATTCCACGGGATCGGTGGCCGCCGCATCGCATGTCAATACAACGCATTCAGAAGGGCAAAGGCACTCCGCAAAGAGCGCGGTTCCGGATCAGGACGATTCTCGCACTTGCCGTTGCCGTTGGCAGCCTGGCGGGAGCAGGCGCCGCATCGGAGCCGGCGCGGCCGAGAGAACGAACGCTGATCAACGACAACTGGCGTTTCGCGAAGGGCGATCCCACGAATATTCATTCCGAGAGTCTGCTGTACGATGTCCGGCCTGTGGCGCGCGGCGAGGACCAGCAGGAACGGCCGGCAGAGGCGACGGCCGATCCGTCCGAACGCGCGGCCGGCACGAATCGCGTGCTCAAGCCGTGGATCCTTCCGACGGGCAATCCGTTTATCAAGGATCCGGCGAAGCGGTTTGTTCGGCCGGACGGCGATCCGGGAAGCGACGCGGCCTGTGTGCAGCGCGACTTTGACGACAGCGGCTGGCGGGTGGTGAATCTGCCGCACGATTGGGCGATCGAAGGCCCATTCAATTCAGGCGGTGTAGGCGGTTCGATGGGGCGCCTGCCCAGCCCGGGCGTGGGCTGGTATCGCAAGAAGCTCCGCATCCCGGCGACGGAGGCGGGCCGACGTTTTTTTCTTGAGGTGGACGGCGCGATGTCGTGCGCCGTGGTGTGGTTGGATGGAAAGCTGATAGGCGGCTGGCCGTACGGATACGCGTCATGGCAATTGGACCTGACGCCGCACATCGTGCCCGGCGGGGAGAATCAGCTTGCCATTCGACTGGACAATCCGCCGGACTTCTCGCGCTGGTATCCCGGGGCGGGGTTGTATCGCAACGTCTGGCTCACCCGCGTGGAACCGATTCACGTCGGGCAGTGGGGAACTTATGTGACGACGCCGAAGGTATCGGCGGCTGCCGCGACGATTCAGATGGAAGTCACGGTGGAGAACGATTCGGCATCGGATGCGGCCGTGGATGTTACGACGGAAATTTTTGCGCTGGACGGGGAGGGAAGGATTGGAGGGAGATCGCTGGCTCGAATGCATTCGGCCGGCGTTTTGATCGCGGCCGGGGATCGAGCGGTGGTCCGGGATTCGACAACGATCGAGAGGCCGAGGCTTTGGGGGCCGCCGCCGCATCAGGAGCCGAATCGTTATGTGGCGGTGACGACGATTCGGCAGGCGGGCGGGGTGGTGGACCGGTATGAGACGCGATTCGGGATTCGTTCGATTGAGTGCCGGCCGGACGGGTTGTATGTGAACGGGGAACGCATACCGATCCGGGGAGTGAACCTCCATCATGATCTGGGCGCGCTCGGGGCGGCGTTCAATGAGCGCGCGGCGGAACGCCAGCTTGAGATCCTGCGGGAGATGGGTTGCAACGCCATCCGCACTGCGCACAACCCGCCCGCGCCGGAGTTTTTGGAGCTGGCCGACCGGATGGGCTTTCTTGTGGTGGACGAAATTTTCGACGCCTGGGTGCGGCGGAAGACGTTGTTTGATTTTCACCTGATTTTTCCTGAGTGGCACGAGCAGGATTTGCGGGCGTTCATCCGGCGGGATCGCAATCATCCGTCGGTGATCCTGTGGAGCGTGGGCAACGAGGTGGGCGAGCAGTATACCGGCGAAGAGGGGGCGAACCTGGCGCGAAAGCTGATCGAAATGGCGCGGGAAGAGGATCCATCGAGACTGGCGACGGCCTCGATGAATTACGCGAAGCCGGATTCGGCGTTTGCGGCGGTGATGGACGTGATCTGTCTGAACTACCAGGGGGAAGGCATTCGCGACACGCCGGAGTTCGCGAATTTCCAGGGCATTCGCACGCCGCCGCTGTATGACGCCTTTCACAGGATGTTTCCGGACCGGATGATCTTCAGTTCCGAGAGCGCCGCCGCGTTGAGCAGCCGCGGCGTGTATCTGTTTCCGGTGGCAGACGCCATCAGCAACCCGACGCGGTACGGCGCGGGCGGCGATTCTCGCATTCGCCAGGTGAGCGCCTATGAGCTGTACACGGCGGATTTCGGTTCGTCGGCGGACAAGGTGTTTGCGGCGCAGGACAGGAATCCGTTTGTGGCGGGTGAGTTTGTCTGGAGCGGCTGGGATTATCTGGGGGAGCCGACGCCGTATTATGCGTCGCGGAGTTCGTATTTCGGGATTATCGACCTTGCGGGCTTCAGAAAGGACCGGTTTTATCTCTATCAATCCCGGTGGCGGCCGGAGCATCGGATGGTTCACATTCTGCCGCACTGGACCTGGCCGGAGCGGGTGGGGCAGATCACGCCGGTGCACGTCTTCACCTCGGGCGATGAAGTGGAATTGTTTTTGAACGGTCAATCACTCGGACGGAAGAAGAAGGGGCAGTACGAGTACCGCCTGCGCTGGGATGACGTCGTGTATCAGCCGGGCACATTGCGAGCGGTTGCCTACCGGAACGGGCGGAGATGGGCGACGACGGAGACGAAAACGGCGGGGCGGCCGGCGAAGCTGAGGCTGTCGGCGGACCGCGATGAGATCCGCGCCGACGGGCGGGACCTGTCTTTTGTCACGGTTACGGTGACGGATCAGGCCGGCCTGACGTGTCCGCGCGCCGACAACCGTGTTCACTTTGAGATCGAAGGTCCGGGCGAGATTGTGGCGACGGACAATGGGGATCCGACGAGTTTCGAATCTTTCCAATCGCGTGACCGGAAGGCATTCAACGGGCTTTGCCTGGTCGTTGTTCGCGCGAGGCCGGGCGAGACGGGGAGGATTCGGCTGAGGGCGACTGCGGATGGACTGAAGGGAGAGACGGTGTTGATCAGGGCGCGGTGAGGTTGGAAGCATCGGACGCCCAACATCCAACGTCCAAGGGAGAGGACGAGTAGAGTAGTAAAGAAAATGCGCCGGTGCCCAAGGGCACCGGCGCTTGCTTTGGAGACGTTCCCGCTTACGGCGTATTCACCAGGCGGAAGAACACCGTGCCTTTTGTCGGGTCAACGGTGACATTGACCGGGCTTACGCTGCCGCCCGGATAGTCAAACCACTGGGAGCCGAGCCCGCCGCTCAGGCTGTTGGTCTGGGCCTGGAGTTTGAAGCTGCCGGTCCATTCGAACCGCAGGGTATTGTCACCGGTGCGAGTGAAGTCCAGTGTCGGCGACGGCGGGGGCGCGGTCACGACCGTGATGCTGCCGTCGGTTTCCAGGTTGTTGGCCCAGGTGACGCCGGGGCCGCCTCCGGTGATGGTCAGCGTCGAGCCGCCGTTCAGAGGCTGGTTGAACAGCGTGAACGTGTCGCCGGCGGCGAGGGCCGGGCCGAGGTTGACGACGGTGAGTGTTCCCGAGCCGGTATTGTTGGGGAAGCCGGCGACCATAATGGTGTCATTGGGCTGCGGGAGCGATTTGTTGACCTCGATGGTGAGGTTGCCGGCGATATCGAGGTTGTTGTTGATCGTGAGAGTTCCGACGCCGTCGCCCGGGGCCAACGTGCCGCCGGTGTCCACGGTCACGGGGCCGGACAGTGTGCCGTTGCCGCCGAGGGCGCCACCGAACACGAAGGTCGAGCTGGCCCCATTGTTGCCGTTGATGACCAGCGTGCCGTTGCTGACGACCGTGGTGCCCGAGTAACCGCCGTTGCCGGTGAGCGTGAGTTTGCCGGTTCCGAGTTTCACGAGGGATCCTGCCCCGGTGAAGCCGTTGTTCAGCGTCACGTCATCCGAGCGGTTGAAGGCGAAGATGGCCGTGATGTCCACGAGGTTGACCGGGCCGGTGCCGATCGAACCGGTGGTGCCGCCGTCGCCGACCTGGAGCGTGCCCATGTTCACGGTTGTCGAGCCGGGATAGCTGTTGTTGCCGGTGAGGGTTACTTTGCCGGCGCCGCGATGGAGCACCCGGCCCTGCGCACCCACATCATTCGGCGTGTCCGTGACGGCGCTGATGATCATATTGGTGAAGACGAAATCGTCGGGACGATCGAAGATGAGTACGCGCTCATTCTTGAAGGAGGTCGGGGTGTTCGTGAAGATCACGGGACCCACGATGGAACCTCTGCCCGGCGTGACGCCGTCGCCGATCTGGATGCCGCCGCCGGCGATCCAGGTGCCGCCGGTGTAGGTGTTGTCGCCGCCGAGATAGTTCCAGCCGGCATTCTGATTGTTATTGTCTTTCACGACCTTGCCGGTGCCGACGATGTTGTTGGTGTAACCGCGCACGGCGGGATCGCCTTCCTGGGCGGTGAAGTAGAGCGTGCCGTTGTTGGTGATGACGGAGCTCAGCAACTGGCCGTGGTTTTCGCTGAACGGACTGAAGGTGGCGCCGGGTTCGATGAGCGTCCAGCCCGTGTAGGTGTTCTCGGCGGAGCAATCGACCAGGCCGGTTCCCCGCACGATCACGTTGCCGGTACCGCTGATGACGCCGCCGAACTGATCGATGATGATGTCGCCCGTGCTGTCGAAGATCAGCAGGCCGTTGTTCACGATTGGTGCGGTTCCCGCCAGCGTGCCGGAGGGTCCGCCGTTGCCGATCTGAACCGTGCTGCCGGCGTTGATGTAGGTGCCGCCGGTGTAGCTGTTATTGCCGGCGAGGATGACGGTGCCGGGGCCGTTGTTCGTAACGGGTCCGCTGCCGCTGATATCGCCGGGGACGATCACGGTTCCGCTGCGATTGAAGGTGAGGCTGCCGTTGTTGAGGATGTCGCCGGTGCCGAGAGACCCGCTTGAGCCGTTGTCGCCGACCTGGAGGGCGCCGCTGAGGATCAGTGTCTCGCCGGAATACGTGTTGTCGCCCGTCAGGATCCACGAACCGGTTCCGCTCTTGGTGAGTGTGGTGGGGCCGCCATCGTCGGTGATTGCAGCGGCCAGCCTGTTGCCGATGGTGGAACCCGCGAGGACGAGCGTGCGCGGCCCGTCGCCGCTGTAGCCCAGCGACGGCGCGGTCAGGTTCAAGGGACCCGTTCCGGCGGCGTCGATTGTCGCCTGGCCGAGGCCGAGTGTGAACGAGCGGTCGCTGCTTGCTCCGGCGCCGGTGTATTGGAGCGTGCCGCCGTTAATGACGAGATTGGCTGCGCCGCCGGGCGCCGCGCCGATGTCGCTGGCTGCGCCGCCGTTGGCCAGCGCGCCGACGCTCAGGACTCCGCCGTTAATGACGGTCGAACCGGTGTAGGTGTTGGCGCCGCCGGACAAGGTGAGGGAGCCGTTGCCGCTCTTGATGAGGTTTCCGCTGCCGCCGATGGCATTGCCCGGGCTGGAGGCAATGCTGTAAACGGCGTTGTTGTTGTAGACGGTGACATTGGCGGGCTGCACGATGCCGCTGATCGTCACAGTGGTCAGTCCGACTGCCGAGTCGTCAAACACGACGAGCGAGGGGTCGGAATACAATACGGAGCCTCCGCCCTGGAGCCAGTTCGGTGTGGTGGTGTTCCAGATGTTGTCCGTGGAGCCGCTCCAGAAGAGTGCCAGGGCGGTCACATTCAGGCGGATGGTGTTGCCGTTGGTGGAGAGGTTGCCCGTTGCGCCGATCAGCGTTCCGAGATGGCAGGGATTTCCTCCACGCTGAGCTCTGTTTCCACGATCAGGTCGCGCGCCTTGCTGGAAGCTGCGCTTTGGGCCATATGTACTGCACTAAGCCGGTTTGACCTTCCGATACCATCGACAGCCCACCGCAGCGGTGCTACCACCAGAAGGTGGGGCCGCTAGTGGTGCGAGGTTTCACCAACGGGTCAGAAAACTTCCGCCACTCCACGTGTCCATCTTTGAATCCAATATTGCTGCCCAGGGGGGTGCTTCCGCGGAGATGCGCGCTGACGTGGGGCTTGTAGAAGCCGCCCACGATTCCGCGGTACTGATAGGTCATGCGCTGGGCGGCGTTGTTCTGGTTCGCTTGCGACAGGATGACGTCGGCGACCAGTTCTCGGTCGCTGTTGGGCGGCGACTGGATGACCGGGGAGAACGCGAAGGGGCCGGTCTTGATCATTTCCTGCTGGAGGGTGCGGTTCTGGTTGGTGGGGGCCAGTTTGGACGCCGCACCGG
This sequence comes from Verrucomicrobia subdivision 3 bacterium UBA3939, assembly GCA_002385705.1. Classification (GTDB taxonomy): domain Bacteria; phylum Verrucomicrobiota; class Verrucomicrobiia; order Limisphaerales; family UBA3939; genus UBA3939. The sequence goes on along the minus strand of DGDZ01000088.1, from coordinate 25,056 downwards.
AGAGGGCGAAGGAGTAGCCGACGATATGGAAGGCGCCGCCGCCCCAGTCCCAGAGATTGCGCTGGGGGTTGGGATCAAGGAAGTTCTCGACGTCGGTGAATTCCGGGGCGGTGCTGGGACAATAGAAGCTCTTTTTCTGTCCAGCCATGTTCCGCAGCATGATTTCGGGGGGTTCGACGGGGATATCCCAGGCCCATGCGGCGGTACCGGTCAGCACGGGCAGTTTGTCTCTGTTGTCATTCCCGTAGATCATCAGGCCGAGGGTGAGCTGTTTGACGTTGTTCAGGCTTTGCGTCCTCTTGGCGCCTTCTTTGGCTCTGGACAGGGCCGGGAGCAACATTGCGGCGAGGATGGCGATGATGGCGATGACCACCAGCAATTCGATCAGGGTGAAGCCGACAGGTCCGTGTCGCGGTCGCGGCCGGAAAGCGACTGCTTGCTGAGAATGCCGATGGCTCATGGTTAGAATGAATTTCTGTTCCAGTTCTACCCGCTCCGTGCAGGGGGCGAAATAGGCACAAATGCTTACGAAATGAGTAAGAATACTTACTCGGGCAATTGCGTGCGGGTTCATAGCGACAGTTGAGGCGCGTGCGCTACAGGTAGGCGCTGTTCTCGAAGGCGAATTTCAACAGGCTGTGAGTGCCGTGGAGTTTCAGCTTGTTGCAGATGTGCTGCCGGTGATTATCCACGGTCCTGACGCTGAGGTTGAGGCGCTCGGCGATCTCCTTGCTGGTGTAGTCCTCTCCGATGAGCTTGAGAATGCGGCGTTCCGCGGGGGTCAGGGCCTCGATCTGCGGCTTGCTCAGGAGCAACTGGCGGACGCGTTCGCTGCGGCGCTGTCCGGCGGCGCGCAGCATGGCGCTCACGAAGGATTCGCCCGCAATGACTTTTTCGAGGGCGGCGATGATTTCGCGGACGGCGTTTTCCTTGAGAACGTAGGCTTTCGCGCCGAGATCCATCGCCGCATTGAACATGTCCTCCTCGTTGTACATGGTCAGGATGACCACGTTGACGGCGAAGGACAATTGGCGGATCCGTCGGATGGTTTCCAGTCCGTTGAGCCGCGGCATGTCGATGTCGAGGATGACGATCTGGGGTTTGAGGCCGACGATCAGGCGGAGCGCTTCTTCGCCATCTGCGGCTTCCCCGACGATGCGGAAACGGGGGTTGTGCCCGATGACGTCGCGCAGGCCGTGACGGAGCAGCGGGTGATCATCTACGATTAGAACCGTTGTTTCTTCCTGCATCATAGGCGTGACTGGGCAAGGGGACCTCGATGGTCAGGGTCGATCCCTGGCCGGGGCTGGAATCGATGGCCAGCGTGCCGCCGAGGATTTGCACGCGCTCGGCGATGCCGCTGAGGCCGAAACCGAGATCGGAAGCCCCGGCCGACCGTGTCTCGGGGTCGAAACCGCAGCCGTTGTCCCGTATGGAAATGGAGATGTCCGACGTCTTCTTCTTGATGACCACGGTTGCCTCGGTGGCGCGGGAATGCCGGAGGATGTTGGTGACCGCTTCCTGGACGATGCGGTAGATATGGATTTCCGCGTCCTTGTCGAAGACGCCGTCGATGTCCTCGACGCGGGTGGCAAAGGAGATGGAGCTGTTGGCCGCGGCCTGGCTGATGGAGGCGCGAATGGCCTGGGTCAGGCCGAGCCGGTCGAGTTGATACGGCCGCAAGCCATGAGTGATCTGGCGGACTTCCTCGATGGCCCGGGAGGCGGCGCCGGAGATTTCGTTCAATCGTTGCTGCAACGCGTCGGGTTCGGGCGCGCGCTCGATTCCGAGCAGGGCGTGATTTTTGATCACGAGGAGAGACTGTCCGAGGCTGTCGTGCAGATTGACGGCGATGCGGCGGCGTTCGTCTTCCAGGCGTTCGAGCACGCGGCGCGAGAAGGCGACGCGCGCGGCCCGCTGGCGCTCGAGACGCAGGCGCAGGAGGTGGACCCAGAGGAGTGTTCCGAGAATGGTGGCGAGCAGCGCGCCGACCAGGGCGGCCGCTTTTTTCCATGTCCACCATGGGGGCCCGTCGAGCAGCGTGACGTCCTGCGGGCTGCGCAGGAGGATGTGGATTGCGGAGAGCACGCGTTCGCTGCGGGCCGACTCGAGGTTCAGCGGGGCGCCTGCCGATTCCTCACTCAGCACGCCGGTGACCCGGACGCGGCTGCCCGGCAGAATGTCGGGCAGCGTTCCGCGGTGGGCGGGCAGGCTGGCGTAGAACACGCGCCGGCTTTCCTGCAACTCGAGGAGTTGCGTTGTCTCGTCCGAGCGAACGTCGAGCACGAGAGCGCTGACCCGGACGAGGGTGCCGCGCTTGTCCGGGGAAGGCGCTTCCGCGAGCTGAAGGTCCAGCGGCGTCACGGGGTTCTTTGCCGCGAGAGGAGACACCAGTGGGTCCGACAACGTGCAGGTGCGCCCGTCCGAATTTGGAAAGGCAAGGATCTCGACCGTGTCTCCGACGCTCACCGTCCCGGGGAGAGGCGCCTGCACCCGCACGGCTCCGGTTGAATCCTGCATGAAGAAGGAACTTCTGTCTGCGTAGGTGACGGTGCCGTTCAGGCGGATCCGGTGCGAGCGCCACGCTTCGTTTCCAAGCGAGAGGACGCTGGAGATCGACGCCAGGGATTGGGAGGAACTGTTCGCGTCACGCGGTTCCACCTGGGCGAAGTCGCGCGAGGGAACCAGCAGCACGGGCTCGTCCAGCAGCGTGAGCAACAGCACGCCGCGAGCGCGCATTCTGGAATCGACGTACTGGTGCAGTTCGTTGGTGGGGCATTGGCTCAGCCAGACGCGCGCCGGACCGTCCCGCAGCATGATCGAGAGGGTGGCGTCGGGCCGGACCGAGCGCACTACGCCCTCGAATTCGCTCCACAGGCCTTCGCGGTTTTCCGAGCGGGCCATGTCGGGAGAGCGAAGGGAAGGCTGCGGCATGGTCCGCCATCCCAGGTCTTTGACAAAGAACGGAGTGATGACAGGCACTCCTTTCTCGGGATCGAGCCGCCCGCCGAGTTCCACATCGTGGCCCACCTTGAGCCGATCCTTGAACGGGCGATCCGCCAGGGCAACGAGCACGGCATTCTCGTTTTCCTGGACGAAGATCAGGTCCTTGTCGAATACGCGATCGTTGAACGTCACCACGCCGCGGGTGCCATAGAAGCCCTGCATCGATTGAGGCCGGCTGCTGTCTTCGGGGACGGTCTCGCCGATGATCCGTGTTGCCGGGCCGGCGATTTTGTCGATGAACGTGATGGCGTCCGGCGACGGAGTCCAGATCAGGCCCGGGACCGGGAGTCCTCTGGCATCCAGAACCCGTTCACACACGCCTTCCACCCTCACGTCGGCGTTGGCCAGACGCGCGGCCAGGTCGGGGTTCCAGTTTGCGACACGGACCTGAATCGATTCGCGTCCGGTAAACAGCTCGAGCAGCGCGTTGTTGTCCGCGGAGGAGACGAATCTCACGGTTCCTTCGGCCTGTGCCCAGACGAAATTTTCATGGGGAAGCCAGTCGCCTGCGGATGCGAAGGGGCGCGGTTGCGGGAATGTTCCCGGGCCGTGGATTTCCGCGGTGGCCTCTTTGACGGTGAGCGCGGATGCGAAGGGGCGCGGCCCTGCTATTCCGGCGAGGTCTGCCGCGCAATAATTCGTCCAATACTCGCGGAGGATGCCGTTGGTGGGCCCAGCCGGCCAGCCCGGTTCCTGCCATGGCGTCAGGTAAGTGCCCGGAATGACGGACCGGCTGATCGAAGGGCCTTCCCAGGCGACGGCGAGGTGGCTCCCGCCGTGGGATTGCTCGTGAAGCGCCTC
>DGDZ01000088.1:15311-21055 GCA_002385705.1 Verrucomicrobia subdivision 3 bacterium UBA3939 | reverse complement strand
TCCGCATCCTGAAGGACAGCCAGTGAGCGATTGGTATCCACCAGGGTGATGACTCCGCTCAGGCGGAAATCACATTCGAGAACGTAGTCTGCTCCGAAGACGTTTCTGAACTGGCCGACGCTGGTGACCAGGAGGCGCGGCTGTTCCACAGGCCCTTCCGCGGCCGCGCTCGCCGAACAGGCGGGATTGCCGACGACCGCAACGGTGGCCCAGCACGTGAGGACCAGGCGCAATCCGTTCAGGGCCATCGCCGGCAGGGATTTCCCGTCCGTCGTTCTGGAAGAGTAATCAGGTGCAGCCACTGCAACGTCTGCAAACGGCGTTTATCGTCATTCCGAGGCAAGAGATTGAATAGCAATTCAGCGTGTCCAGGCAATCGGATTTTTGCTCATGCGGCGATGGGCTGGGGGAGCGGATTGAGAAATGGAAGTGGCGCGGGATCCGCTGTTCATATGTTTGCCGGTAAGTAATATTACTCATGCCATGAGCGTGTTTGCTCACTTCACATCGGGGCGGCGGATAAGGCAAGTTGTTGCGCCTGTGGGCCCAAGTCGCCAGCCGCGTCCGCAGTCCGGTCGGCACGGCGTTTGCGTTCTCCAAACCGAACTGGAAGCCAGCCATGATTAAAAGTTGTGCCAGATTCTCGCGCAATGTCTGCCAGGTGTTGATCGTCTCCGGCGCGTGTGTGCTCGGTGCGTGGGCGGCAGAAGCCTCCTCGGTCACCGTTGAAGCCGAGTCGGGTGTGCTCGGAGCGGACTGGGCCGTGAACAGCAGCGGCAGCCCGGTCTTCATCGCCATTGGATCGAACAACACAGGGGGCAATCCTAGCAGTGCGAGCCGCGTTGCGACGTATGAGGTGGTGTTCCCCGCGGCGGGCACTTATGAACTCTACGCGCGGATTCGCGTGGGGTCGGCTGCGTTCGATGATGACAGCCTTTTCTATGGGAACGGTTTTGGCAACAAATCGCCCACGTCGGACGGGGATTGGATTCTTGTCAACGGACTGGCGTCGGCTGGTTTCACCGCGTCGGGGAGCACAGTGGCGGGCGTGGGGTCGGCCGGCAGCCAGGTCTGGAAGTGGGTGAATCTATCGCACTTCACCAACGGTGTGAGCGAATCACCGCTGACCTTTTCGGTTTCGGCAGATGCGCTGGCGCGGACATTTCAGATCGGGGCGCGCGAGGACGGGCTGGAGATCGACAAGCTGGTCTTCGGGCTTGCGGGTTACAGTTTCACGGTGGCGGAACTGGATGCCGGCGGGCCGGGCACACCGCCGCCGACGCCGAGCGTAACGATCGATCCGAGCAGGATGCATCAGACCATCGAGGGCTTTGGGGGCGCGATCGCGTTCTACAACGGCTGGGTCAGGGCGCATCCCTACAAGAACGAGATCTACACCAACGCCTTTGCCGGGTTGAACCTGTCGATGCTGAGACTGGCCAACTGGTTCCGGTATCAGGGCACGGTGAACTTCGATCCGGACGCGGCGGAGTTTGTTTCGCGGGCCAACCAGATCCTGGGGCGTCCGGTGAAGGTGATGATGAGTTCCTGGGCGCCGCCGGCATTTCTGAAGAGCAACGGCCAGGTGGGCAATGGCGGGACTCTGCTTTACACGAACGGCGCCTTCGCGTACGACCTGTTCGCGGAGTATTGGTATGATTCGCTGATCGCGTATGAGCAGATCGGCGTGTCGCCAACGTGGATCAGCATTCAGAATGAACCCGACTGGGAGGCGAGTTACGATTCCTGCATCTTCCGTCCCACCGAAGGCTTTTTCAACGGGGTCAACTGGGCGGGCTATCCGAATGCCCTGTCGGCCGTGTACCAGCGCCTGGCGAGCCTGCCGTCGCCGCCCTTGTTGCTGGCGCCCGAGGTGGTTCACATCCGTTTCAACACGTTGCAGAACTACGCCGCGGGGTTGAACCCGAACCACTTTTACGGCGTCGCCTATCATCTTTACGGCGACAGCGTTGACGACACGATCGATGGATACATCCCGAGTTTTCGCACGTCCACGAATATATTTCCGAACAAGCCGCATTTCATGACGGAGTACGGGGTTTCGAACATGATCGATTCGGCGACGCTGATTCACAACGCGCTGACGGAAGGGCGGGTGAGCGGATACAACTACTGGAGTCTGATCTGGCCGTGGGACGGGCTCGGGCTGGTGCAGATCGAGTTCCCATGGGATCCGTCGCGCTGGACCAACGCTCCGCCGGGCACGCCGACGCAGTCGCGCGGTTACTGGCTCTCGCCGGCGTACTGGTCCATGAAGCACTATTCGTATTACGTCACGCCCGGCAGCCGGCGGGTTGACGCGGTGTGCACGGATCCCGGCGTGCGGGTGACGGCGTTCATCACGGAGGACGACCTGCGCCTGGTGGCGGTATTGATCAACCGCAAGACCACGCCCGTGACAATGGATCTGAACTTTTCATCGTTCCCGTATTTCAATTCAGCGGTCTTTCAAACGTTCGGCGCGAACCACTTCCAGCCGCTCGGTCCGCTCGGGTCGCAGTTGGCGCTCCCGGCCGAATCGCTCACGACGGTTGTGCTCGATCGATTCGTCGCGGTCGGGCAGGCAAGCGATCCTGTGCCGACGAACGCGGCTTCGGGTGTGGCTTTGAGCACGAGTCTGGGCTGGACGGCCGGCAGCAACGCCATCGTGCACGCGGTGTACTTTGGTGCCAGCTCGAACGCCGTGGCGCTGGCAACGCCGGCGTCACCGGAATTCCGGGGGTTGATGACCAACGCCGCCTTCCATCCTCCCGGGCTGGCGGGCAATGCGACGTATTACTGGCGTGTGGACGAGATCGCCGGGGCCAACACCAACACAGGCGTGGTCTGGTCCTTCACCACGGCACCCGCCCCGAGGCTGGTGCATCGCTACAGCTTCAACGAAACCGGCGGGACGGTTGTGGCGGATTCGGCGGGCGGTCCCGGCTGGAACGGTACACTGCCCAACGGTGGCGTCTTTTCAGCAGGGCAGTTGACGCTGGCATCGGTTTCGCAGCGCTACGTTGCTCTGCCTGCGGGGATTGTCAGCGGCCTGACCGATTTCACGATCGAAACGTGGGTGCGGCTGAGCTCGACGGCGGACTGGACGCGCATCTTTGATTTCGGCAGCGGCACGACGGTGAACATGTTCCTGACTCCGCAGAACGGCGTAACGGATCGCGTGCGTTTTGCGATCACGACCGGCGGCGCCGGGGGTGAACAGCAGATCAATTGCAACTCGGTGATGAGCGTGGGGGTGTGGTATCACGTGGCTGTTACGCTGAGCGGCAGCCGGGGCGTGCTTTACCTGAACGGCGTTCCGGTGGGGACGAACAACGCGATCACGCTCAGGCCGTCCAACCTTGGCGTCACGATGAACAACTACCTCGGGCGATCGCAATATGGGGCGGACCCGTACCTGAATGCGACGTTTGACGAGTTCCGGATTTACAGTGTGGCGCTTTCGGCGGCGGAGATTGCGGCGACGTATGCGCTCGGGCCGGACCAGGTGTTGAGCGACGCCAACCCGGCGTTGAGTCTTGCTGCGGCCGGCGGCACCCTGGCGTTCACCTGGCCGCTGGAGAACGCGGGGTTCACGCTTCAGTCGCGAACGAATCTGACGGAAGGAGATTGGGTGAACGTCACATCGCCGGTTCCACAGATTGTTGGCGGCAAGTGGCAGGTGATTCTTCCGAATCCTGGCGACGCGCCGGCGAGGTTTTATCGCCTGGTGAAGTGAGCCGTCGGGCCGAGCAAGGCGCGCGGAGCAATGCTCCGCGCTCCGGACCGCGGGTCTGTGACCAGTAGCAATGTGCGAAGGCGGCAGCCGGCCGGGCTGGATGCAGGTCTCAGGGAGGCAGTTTTGTCGAACACTGCTGCGACTCACAGAGTTGCGGTCCGCTGCGTGACGCCAGGCGAGATTGGCATTCATTCACTCGTGATTGCGGTGTCCCTCCGCTTGTCGCAGAATCGGCGGCATGAATGCGCGCAGAATGTTGTGGGCTCTCGTCGGGACGCTCGTCATCAGCACTTCCGTGGCGGTGTGCCAGATTCCCTCTTCGGCGACGCCCACCGTGATTGTCAGCACGGAGAAGGAGCCGGTGGCGGAGGGAAAATTCAAGCCGACCTGGGAATCGTTGAAGCAGTATGAGACGCCCGAGTGGTTTCGGGACGCGAAGTTCGGCATTTGGGCGCATTGGGGGCCGCAATGCCAGCCGGAGCGCGGCGACTGGTATGCGCGCCAGATGTACAGCCAGGGCCATTGGTCGTATCGCGAGCACCTCAAGCTCTATGGGCATCCCTCGACGAACGGTTTCAAAGAGGTGATCCATTCGTGGAAAGCGGAGAACTGGGATCCGGACAGGCTGCTCGCGCTGTACCAGCGCGCCGGGGCGAGATATTTCATGGCGCTGGCAAACCATCACGACAACTTCGACAACTACGACAGCAAGTATCAGCCGTGGAACTCGGTCAATCTGGGCCCGAAGAAGGATCTGATCAAAGGCTGGGCCGAGGCGGCGCGGCGGCATGGGTTGAAGTTCGGGGTCAGTGTCCATGCGGCGCACGCGTGGAGCTGGTATGAGGTGGCCCAGGGTTCGGACCGGGAGGGGCCGCTGGCGGGAGTGCCGTACGACGGCAAGCTGACGAAGGCGGACGGCAGGGGCACATGGTGGGAAGGTTACGATCCGCAGGATCTTTACGAGCAGAGACACGCGCCGAGCCCGAACTTCCAGGATCTGGGATTGATCCATTCGCGCTGGAACTGGGGGAACGGCGTGACGCAGCCCGACCAGGCGTATTGCGAAAAGTTCTACAACCGCACGATGGACCTCATCAACAAGTACCGTCCGGAGCTGATTTACTTCGACGACACGGCCCTGCCGCTCTGGCCTGTGAGCGATGCGGGGTTGAAGATTGCGGCGCACTTTTACAACCGCAATATCGAGCGGAACGGCGACAACGGCGTGATCTTTGCCAAGGTGCTCGCGGACGATCAGAAGGAATGCATGTCGTGGGATATCGAGCGCGGGAGCGCCAACCGGATTGAGCCGCATCCGTGGCAGACGTGCACGTGCCTGGGGAACTGGCATTATGACCGGGGGGTCTTTGACCGCCACGGCTACAAGTCCGCGCGCACGGTGGTGCACATGCTGGCGGACATCGTCAGCAAGAACGGCAATCTGCTCCTGAGTGTTCCGTTGCGGGGCGACGGCACGCCGGACTCGGACGCGATTGAGATCGTTGAGGGCATTGCCCGCTGGATGGAGGTGAACCAGGAGGCCATTCATGGGACGCGGCCCTGGAAAGTGTTTGGCGAAGGCCCGCAGATGGCGGAGGCGGCGCCGCTTCGGGCGCAGGGGTTCAACGAGGGCAGGGGAAGGCCGTTCACGGCCGAGGACGTGCGCTTCACAACGAAAGGGAATGCGCTCTACGCCATTATCATGGGATCGCCGGGGAACGCGGTCAGCATCAAGTCGCTCGGCACCGAGGCAAAGTTGTTCGAGGGCACAATCGACGCGGTCACGCTGCTCGGGAGCGACGAGGCGCTGGTCTGGTCGCGGAATGCGGACGCGCTGGTGATCAACGTGCCGAAGAACCGGCCGAGCGACATCGCCCTTGTCTTCCGGATCACGGCCCGGAGGTGACCGGCTTCTTCTGGCGGGGGGTGCTTGAGTATTGGCGGCAGGAAGGTTGCTGCTGGTGGGACCGGTCCAGCGTACGGAGGCGCCGTACATGAGCATTCG
>DGDZ01000088.1:0-15220 GCA_002385705.1 Verrucomicrobia subdivision 3 bacterium UBA3939 | reverse complement strand
TCGCACCGCGATTACGGTGGACATGTGGTGCACGCTGCCCGGAGCGGATCTTGGTGGGTCGGACCAATTCGGGTTTCTCTTTACGTTCGGGAATATCGAAAGCGGGAACGGCGGTCGCTGCATCTTCCTGCAGCCGGCCGAGGCGCGCCTGACCATGGCGTCCGGCCAACCCAGTTGGGGTACCGAAGAGAGCGCCCGTTTCTCGCCCATCGTGGGCGCCGTGGATCTGCATCTGACCTGCGTCATCGATCCGCCCACGCAGAGGATGCTGGTGTTCACCAACGGCGCGCTGGCGGGCGCCCACTACACGCTCAGCATACCGATGAGCGCTATTGCCGACATCTACAACTACATCGGCCTCTCCCTCTTTTCGCAAGACGGCTACAGAAATGTCATCATCGATGAGTTCCGAATCTGGGACGGCGCCTTGACCGGACTGGAGATTGCGGGCTTTGATATGGCGGGGCCTGACGACACGACTCCCGCGACCATCACGGTCACGAGCCTCACCGCGTCGGCTTTGCTGCCGACGGTCGTTCAGGGCGGGCATACGACGATCGAGGTCTTCGGCCAGGCGTCCAACTTTCCTTACCCGGTTTTGATCGACAATTCGTTCTGCACGTTTATTTCCTCGGACCCGAACGTGCTGACGGTGGATGCCAATGGTGTTGTGACGGCGCACCGTCCCGGCACCGCCGAGGTGACGGTCGAATATGGGGAGGCTTCGGATTCGGTGAGCATCACGGTGTTCCAGCCGGAAACGGTATTGAAGCATCGCTACAGTTTCGATGGTGACCTGCACGATTCGGTGGGCGGAGCTGCGTGGGATGGCACGGCGCCGGCCGGTGTTGACTTCGATTCGATACCGGGGCAGGCGGTTCTGAACTCGGGTTTGGCGCAGTACATTCAGTTCCCGAGCGGGATTATTACGAACTACACCGCGCTGACGGTGGAGATCTGGTGTTCGTTCCCGACGTTCTTTGATGGGAACTGCTTCCTGTGGGCGTTTGGCAATACGTTGGGAGGCGATAATCATGGTGCGAATTATGTGTTTGCTCAGCCCGCGCAGGGACGCGTGGCGATCTCGGGATGGGACCCCGGCTGGGCGGGGCCTGAACAGCAGGTTGGTAACATGGGCAATTTCACCTCCGTCTACACCAGCCCGGCCAATCAGCTTCACCTGACTTCGGTGTTCAACCCGGCTGCGGGCTGGATGGCGGTGTATACCAACGGCGTGCTGGCGGACCAGAACAACGGCGTGACCTGGCAATTAAGCACGGTCCACGATGTGTTCAACTACATTGCCCGGTCGCTCTACGAGGCCGACTCCTACATTAGCGTGAACGTGGACGAGTACCGCATTTACGACGGTGCTCTGACGGCTGACCAGGTGGCGGAGAGCCATGCTTTGGGACCGAACGCCGTGCCGGATCTCGGGCAGCCGCCCGTCCTGTCCGTCTCGTATGACGCGGGGAACGTGGTGCTTTCCTGGAGCACCAACGCGACAGGATTCCAGTTGATGTCGAGGATGGCGCTCACGGACCCCACGTGGGAGCCGGTCGAGGCAGCCCCCGAGGTTTCCGGCTCGGAGTATCGCGTCGTACTGCCGGCAAGCGACACGTCGCGGTTTTTCATTCTGTCAAGGTAAACCCAAATAAACCAAACAACATATGAGCAAGACCTACATCAGACTAACAGTCATGGCGGCGCTCTTCGGAGCGGCGTCCGCCGGCAACGCCCAGTTCACCCAGGTTGTCCTACAAGACGACTTCGACTCGTATGCGGACACCTCGTTCATTGTCTTTACTGATGGCACCAGCATTTCGCTGGTTCCGGACGGGAGCGGTGGAAACGCGGTGCAGTATTCGGTCGAGACGGGTGCCGGCGGATTTTTGGCCCGCGGTTTTGACTGGGATCCGATCATTCAGCCCGGTCCTGGGGGTCCCAACGTCAGCGCTGATCTGGCGGATTACCAGGTTTCGTTTGATCTGACCATCAACAGCACCTATTTCCCGGGCAACGGGATTGAAGTATGGGTGAAGGACGAGGCGGGACAGGGGGATCCGGAGAATGATCCTTCGGCCAGCCTCTATTCCGTCAGCCTGTCCGGTTTCACTCAGGGGGTGCCGCAGACCGTTACGTTTCTGCTCAACACTTCGATCAACGACGCTCCGTTCGGATACACCGAAGGGTCCGGGTTTCTTCCCACCGTGGATCAGATCCGCATCCGCATCAACGGGCTTGATTTCAACAGCCCCGCAGATCAGGTATTCACGTTCACCGTGGACAACTTCTCCATTATGACGATTCCGGAGCCTTCGTCCGCCGCGCTGCTGCTGGGCGGGTTGGTCGCGTTTGGCTGCCGGTTGCGTCGCCGGAACAACGGCTGACTCTGAGCCGTGTTTCCCGCCGGGGACTTTCAACCTCCCTTTTTTCAAAAAGGGAGGTTTTCTTTTTTGCGCGGATTCATAAGAATGTCTCGCAGCAGAGAGACGGCGTGGATCCTATGACACCGGCGCATCCAACCGGAGCCTGAATCGAACATGAGAATCAGCATTCTCAATCCTCTCACATACCTCGGCCTGGTCCTGGCGGTTTGTTCCTGCGCGACGCCATCGGCCAATACGCCCACCCTCAAGGACGCCTACAAGGATCAGTTCCTGGTGGGTGTGGCGATCAGCCGCACCGTCGCGGCGAACACGGCGGGCGAGGTCAACCGCGTCAACAGGACGAAGGAACAGGTGGAGAGCGACGTCGCCCTGGTCCGGCAGCAATTCAACCAGGTCACCGCGGAGAATGACATGAAGTGGGAGCTGATCCATCCGCGCCCGGGGCCGGATGGTTACGATTTCGCCGGGGCCGACGCGTTTGTGGAGTTCGGTCTGAAGAACAACATGTATCTGGTCGGGCACACGCTGGTCTGGCACGCCCAGACGCCGGCCTGGGTCTTCGCGGGAACCGACGCGTCGCGCGCGTCTCGCGAGGAACTGCTCGAACGCATGCGCGAGCACATCCATACCGTCGTTGGACGTTACAAGGGCAAGGTCAAGGTGTGGGATGTTGTGAACGAAGCCATCGCCGACGGCGGAACCAACATTCTGCGAAGGTCGCCCTGGTTGGAAATTATCGGGCCGGATTTCATAGCCAGAGCGTTTCAATTCGCTCATGAGGCCGATCCGGATGCCATCCTGCGGTACAACGACTATGGACTTGAGAATCCGGCGAAGCGGCGCAAACTCATCGCGCTGATCAAGTCTCTGCAGGAGCAGGGCGTGCCCGTTCACGCGATCGGCTCGCAGGCGCATGTGAACGCCGGAACCACCTTCGAGACGATGGACCGGGCGCTGACGGAGATGGCGACGCTGGGGTTGCCCATCCACATCACGGAACTGGATCTGAATGTTTCGACCCGGGGCCAGCGGAGCACGGGCGCCGACGTGTCCGATAACGCGTCCGTCACGGGGGGCGGTCTGGTGGACGACGCATTGAAGCGGCAGGCGGAGGCGTATGCGGGGCTGTTCCGCGCCTTTCTGAAGCACCGCGCCACAGTGAAGATGGTGACGCTTTGGGGAGTAAACGATGCGGTCTCGTGGCGCGCGGACGGCCGGCCGCTGCTGTTCGACGGCGACAACCGGCCGAAACCGGCGTTTGAGGCCGTGATCAACGTGGCGAGCGAGGCCTCACGAAAGATGTGAATCGACAGAAGGTGCGTTGAAACGGAATCATGGCGCCGGACGTCTATCGAACCCACAACCAAGACCTATGAGAATACCGGTTCTGCTGGCAGGCCTCCTGACCCTGCCGATCGTCGTCTCGGCGGCGGACATCACCGGCACCTGGAAGTCCGAATTCGACTCCATGGTCGGACGACAGAAGTACACGTTCACGTTTCAGCAGAACGGCACGAACCTGACCGGCAAGGTCAGTTCGGAAGTCGAAGACCGGCAACGGGAAGCCGAATTGAGAGAAGGCAGGGCGACGGGCGACACAGTTTCGTTTGTCGAATTGTTGAGCATTCAGGACAACGAGATTCGCATCACTTACACCGGCAAGGTTTCCGCCGACGGCAACGAGATCCGGTTCACGCGCGCGGTGGGCGGTTTCGGTTCGGCGGAGATCGTGGCAAGGCGTGACGCGGCGCAGGCGTCGGCCAACGTGATTCGCATCAAGGCCGGCGCCTTCGAGCCGGTGAAGGATGCGGAGGGCAACGTATGGCTGGCCGACCAGGGGTTCGTGGGCGGCGATGTCGTCGAACGACCGGATCTTCCGATCGAGAACACGAAGAGCCCGAACCTGTATCGCTCGGAACGCTACAGCATGGAGTCGTTCTCGTGGAATCTTCCCAATGGGAAGTACGTGGTGAAACTGCACTTTGCCGAAACGTACGAAGGCATCGGCGGGCCCGGCGAGCGGGTGTTTTCATTCAATGTGCAGGGCAAGGAATTCAAGGATTTCGACGTCTGGGTCAAGGCGGGCGGCTTTGCCCGGGCCTATGTGGAGACGGTTCCGGTTGAAGTCACCGACGGCAAGCTCACGATCACCTTCACGCCGAACATCGAGAACCCGCAAGTGTGCGCGATTGAGATCATTCCCGGAACCGAGGCTGGAGCTGCTGCGTCAACGGCGGCGGCGCCCGCTCCTGCGCAGGCGGCGGCTCCGGCGCAAGGGGCTGGCAGGCGCGGGCGCGGGGGAGGCGGCGCCCCGATTACCCTCGGTCCGGATGACAAGCCGGCGTTCCCAACGCCGCCGGCGGGTTTCGACCGGCCGCGCGACGGCGTTGCGCGGGGCAAGCTCGAACGAGTGGATTACGATTCGAAGACAGTCGGCGTGAAACGCTGGATGGAGGTTTACACGCCGCCCGGCTATTCCGCGGACAGGAAGTATCCTGTGCTGTATCTGCTGCACGGTATCGGCGGCAACGAGAACCGGGAGTGGACCCGGCAAGGGGTCGCCAATGTGATCCTCGACAATCTGATTGCCGAGAAGAAGGTCGAGCCGATGATCGTGGTGTTCCCCAACGGGAACGCGACGGCGAACACGGAGGGTGGTGGACGCGGCGGGCGCGGGGGGGCCGGCGGCGGTTTCGGTGGCTGGGGGACACCGTTCGAAAACGATCTCATCAAGGACATCATTCCGTTCATTGAGTCGCATTACTCCGTTCAGGCGGATCGCGAGCATCGGGCGCTGGCCGGTCTTTCGATGGGCGGTGGACAGACGCTGAACATCGGGCTGGGCCACCTGGACGTGTTCGCATGGATCGGCGGCTTTTCGTCCGCGCCGAACACACGCTCGCCGTCGGAACTGGTGCCGGATCCGGAAAAGGCGAAGGCGCAGCTGAAGCTTCTGTTCATTTCATGCGGCAACAAGGACGGGCTGATTCGCATCAGCCAGGGGCTGCACGCCTATTTGAAAGAGAACAACGTTCCGCACGTCTGGCACGTGGACGATCACGCGCACGACTTCCAGCATTGGAAAGAGGCGCTGTACAACTTTTCGCAGTTGCTCTTTAAGAATTAGGCTGCGGACCGCGGGGCTGCGGGCTGCAGCAACGCGCGGAGCAGGAGAGAAGAATGCGCTGCGGCAGCGCGCGAGGGCAGTGCTGTTGACGCGCGACGTGATCGCGCTCCGGACAGCGGTTGAGAGGGCGCGAGTGGATCCGGACGGGTGCCGGAGCTGTTTGAGTGTTGCTGCGGCTCATGGAGACCGCGGTCCGGACGGCGCCGATTTGAAATATGACACGAATGGACTCATTGAAGTTGGTTCCCATCCTGGGAGTTCTCGTTTTCGCCGGCGGTTGCCTGACAGGCACTCAACAGACTGCCTCCGGTTCATCAAACCTGCCGGCTGCGGCGCAGCGGCACTGGACGGCTGACAACGGCAACGGCACCTACTCAAATCCCCTCTTTTACAACGAATTCGAGGATCCCGACGTCATTCGCGTGGGTGACGACTATTACCTGGTCGGCACGACGATGCACATGAACCCGGCGCTGGAGATTCTCCATTCCAAAGACCTGGTGAACTGGGAGCACATCGGTTACTGCATGGACCGGCTGGACTTTGGTCCGGCGTTCCGACTCGAGAACGGGAACATCTACGGCCAGGGCATCTGGGCGCCCTGCATCCGTTATCACAAGGGAACGTTCTACATTTTCTCCAACATCAACGGAGTCGGACTTCAGGTCTTTCGTTCCAAATCCATCAAAGGCCCGTGGCAGCGCAATCAACTCCCGGGCAGGCACGATCTGTCGGTCCTGTTCGACGACGACCTCAGCAAGATTTTCATGATATCGAGCGCGGGCAACCGGCAGCCCGACGGGTCCACGACCTATCCGATTGAAGAGCTGACGCCCGACCTGATGGCTTTTGACGCCAACGCGCCGAAGCGGCAGTTGGTGGTGCCAGCCGGCATGCCGCACGGCGAGGGACATCACCTGTACAAGATCAACGGGAAGTACTATGACATCATGGCCATTCCGGGCGGGCCGGTGGACCAACTGGTTGCCCGCGCGGATTCCATCGACGGTCCGTGGGAAGTGACGTACATGGTTCGGGGCGAATCGATGGGAGTGACGGGCGCGACGCCCGCGCGCGCCCGGCCCGATGATCGCGGGTTGTGGATTCACCAGGGCGGCATGTGCGACACGCCTTCGGGCGAATGGTGGTGCATCATCATGTCGGATCACGGCAGCGCCGGACGGATGGTTTCGCTGGTGCCGATCACCTGGGACGAAGGGTTCCCGCTGATCGGGCTCCCGGGGAATCTGCGCAAGGCGCCGAACACATGGGTCAAACCGAACACCGGCGTCACGCAGGCGCCGAAGCCCACCTACGTGTGGGATGAGAATTTCGACAGCGGCAAACTGAACCCGGTCTGGCAGTGGAACCACGTTCCGGACGACACGAAATGGTCGCTCACGGAGAAGCCCGGCGTGTTGCGGCTGCATTCATTGCCTGCGGCGACGTTCTACGAAGCGCGCAACAGCGTGTGTCAGCGGCCTCCCGGTCCCGAGTGCATCATCACGGTCGAACTCGACACCGCCGGAATGGTTGCGGGCGACACGGCGGGACTGGGGCTGGTGAGCACGCCGTACGCATGGATCGGCGTGGTGAAATCGGGCGAGGGCAGCCAGGTGCAGATGGTCACCGGCACCGGCGGCGGGCGAGGGCGGCGGGGCGGCCGTGCCACGGCCAACCCGCCAACGACCAGCCCGGAAACCCCTCCGCAAAAGGTCTGGCTGCGCGTTCATTGCAATTTCGACACGGATGAAGCCGTGTTCAGTTGGAGCGCCGACGGGAATCAGTTTTCGACCCTGGGGGATCCGTTTCGAATGACCTTCCAGTTGACGACCTTCCAGGGCGTTCGACCGGCGTTGTTCCACTTCAACACATCCGGTAGGCCCGGCGGTTATGCCGATTTCGACAACTACGTGTGCGTGGAGCCGCGTGCCCGTGGGATTGAACGCGAGATTCCGATGGGCAAAACGATCGTGCTGACGAGCGGTGCGGACGGAAGCTATCTCGCCGCCGACCTGCAGAAGGGCGTTCTTGTGAACGTGGCGGCCGACGCGGGCGGCGCCGTTCCGGACAACGCAAAGTTTGAAGTGATCGACGTTGGCCTGGGCCGCGTGGCGCTGAAGACTTCCGATGGGCGATTCCTTTCGGTCGAAGGCGAAGCGGTGGTGTTGAAGGACCTCGCCGGACGCAAGCCTGCGGCAGCCGAATCCTTCCAATGGGTCAACCTGATGCGGGGCGACACCATGCTCATGTCATTGACGAATCACCGGTATCTGGCCACCAAACCCAATGCTCCCGGACGGGTGACGGTTACCGCGCTGGGCCCGACGCCGGCGCGGAAGATGGGCGAAGCCTTCAAGTGGAAAGCCGTGAACTGACACCAGCACAATTATGAAAACGCGATCATTCCTCATTCGCACAGTTTTGGTTTCACTCGCTGCCCTGATCAGCGAAGTGCCCGTCCCGGCGGCCGTCCCGGCAGGGAGTTCCGGCGCGATGATCGGGCTCAAGGACGCTTTTGCCGGCCGGTTCCTGATCGGCACGGCGGGCGATCTGCGGGGGTACTCCGAGGCTGAACTGGCGAACATCCGGACGCATTACAACATCATCACCCCCGAGAACTCGATGAAGCCGCAGCCGACGCATCCCTCGGAGGCCACGTACAATTTTGCGACGCCGGATGCGCTGGTGAAGTGGGCCCAGGAGAACAACATCAAAGTCTGGGGGCACACGCTGGTGTGGCACGCGCAAACCGGCCGGTGGTTTTTCGAGCCGGGAAAGGATGGCCAGCCAGTGACGCGCGAGCTGGCAATGGAACGATTGAAGAGCCACATCATGACGGTTGCCGGCCGCTACAAGGGCAAAGTGCTCGGGTGGGATGTAGTGAACGAAGCCATTGCGGACGGAGGAGACGGTCGGACGGAGAACCTGCGCAGGGGCAGTTGGTACAGCACCATCGGGCCGGACGTTCTGACGCTGGCATTCAAGTGGGCGCACGAGGCCGACCCCGGGGCGCAGTTGTATTACAACGACTACAATATTGAGCAGGGGGCGGTTAAGAACACGGGCAAGCACGCCAGCTCGATGCTGCTTCTCAAACGGCTCATTGCCGAAGGCGCGCCGATCCACGGCGTCGGCATCCAGGGCCACTGGCATCTCGACACCGACCTCGCGGATGTGGAGAAGGCGATTGAGAATTATGCGTCGTTAGGCCTCAGGGTTGCCATTACGGAACTGGACGTCACGGCGTTCGGGCGGAACAGCGGCGCGTTTCCGACCGGCGCCGACGCCGACACGATGACGGCGGACGCGTTCCAGAGGCAGGCGCAAAAGTACGCGGAGCTGTTCCGGATCTTCAAGAAGCATGAAAAGTCCATCGATCGAGTGACGTTCTGGGGCATCAGCGACCGCCGTTCGTGGCGGAGCCGCCAGCGCCCGCTGCTCTTCGACGCCGAGCTGAAGCCGAAGCCGGCATTGCAGGCCATTCTCGACGTGGCGAAGGAGGGCGGGCAGTAGCATCTCCGGGTCAAACCAGTGCCATGAAAAATACCGGAATCGTATCAACTCGTATGATTCGCCGCCGTTCCTTCCTCAAGGGTGTCGCCGCCACGGGCGCGCTTGCGGCTTTTTCTCCGAACCTCCTGTTGGGCGCTTCGGGCGACAAAGTCCGCCTGGCCTGTGTTGGCATCGGTAACCGCGGCGCGGACGTCATTCGGGAGCTGGACAGGACGGGGCTTGCGACCGTGGTAGCGCTTTGCGACACGGACATCGGCGCTCCGCACACGCGGCGGACGCTTCAGGCGTATCCGGAGGCGCGGCGCTTCCAGGATTTCCGAAAGATGTTCGACGCGATGGCGCGCGAGATTGACGCGGTGGCGATCTGCACGCCGGACTTCTCGCATTTTCCCATCAGCATGCTCGCGATGTCGCTTGGCAAGCATGTCTATGTCGAGAAACCGATGGCGCACAGTTTTCGACAGATTGAATTGATGATGGTGGCGGAGAAGAAATACGGCGTGGCCTGCCAGATGGGCAACCAGGGCCATTCCGAGGCGAACTATTTTCAGTTCAAAACCTGGGTCGAGAAGGGCGTGATCCGGAATGTCACCCGGATCACGGCGTTCATGAACAGCGCGCGGCGCTGGCACGGCATGAAACCGGACGGTTACCTGCCCGAGCAGCCCATTCCGGAAACGCTCGACTGGGATTGCTGGCTCGCCACCGCCCGGCATCACGCCTACAACCAGGGCTACGTGAACGGCGAGTGGCGCTCGTGGTACGATTTTGGAAACGGCGCGCTCGGCGACTGGGGCGCGCACATCTTCGACACGGCGCATGAGTTCCTCGAGCTCGGCCTTCCAACGGAGGTCGAGCCCAGGCTCGAGGGCCACAACCCGTTCATTTTCCCGCAGGCCTCCACCCTCACGTTCCGTTTCCCCCGGCGCGGCTCGATGCCGCCGGTGGAACTCACCTGGTATGACGGCGTGAACAATCTGCCGCCGCTGCCGCCCGGGTTCGGCGGAGGCGTTGTCGATCCAAACATTCCGCCGCCGTCGTCGGGCACCATCGACACGCGACGAGTCCCGCCCGGCAAAGTCATCTACGGTGAAGGCCGCGTCTTCAAGGGCGGATCGCACGGTTCGACCTTGCAGATCATCGGAGAGAGCGAGGAAGCCATGGCCGACCTGCCGGAAGTTCCGCCGAGCCCGTCCAATCATTTCGCGAATTTCCTCAAGGCCGCGAAGGGCGAGGAGAAGTGCCGGTCGAACTTCGCGGTGGCGGGTCCGCTGTGCCAGGCAATGGCCATCGGCGTCATCGCGCAACAGGTGAACGCGAAGATCGAGTTTGATCCGGCAACGAAACGCATCACCAACCACAAAGTGGCGAACGAACTCCTGAACGGCGTGCCGCCCCGGCCCGGTTGGGAACAATTTTACAAACTGTAACGCCCGAGTCTGACGCATCTATGAAGAAATCGATCCTGGACTGTTTGATCCTTTCCATCCTGCTGGCGGGCGGCGCCGTCGCGCTGCCGGCCGCCGAAGTGTCCGGCCAGTCGGCGGATTCTCCGCTCCTCATGGCGCAGGCTCCTGCGGCCACATCCAATGCGGCGCCGGCCGGAGCCCGCCGCGGCGGACAACGGCGCGGACCGGACCTCGGGCCGCTTCCGGAGATTCACGCGCCGGTGCCGAACACGCTGCCGGGCCTCCTGGGCAAGCCGCTCAAATGGAAGTCCACCGGCGTCCTCGTCGCGCCGCAGAACGATCCTTCGCATTACCTTTACTCCGTCAAGGATCCCACCGTCTTTCGCTACAAGGACAAGTGGCATATCTACGCCACGGCGTTCATGGTGAGCGGTCCCGCGGCGGCGGCGCTGCAGAATCCGGATGCCGGCGCGGCCGCAGGCGCGCGCCGGGGCGGCGGGTGGAACATGGTTTACCTGAGCTTCGCCGATTGGAAGGACGCGCCGAACGCCAAACTGTTCTACATGGACACGGTGCCGGGTTTCAGCGGCTACAGGTGCGCGCCGGAAGTGTTCTACTTCACGCCGCACAAGAAGTGGTATTACATCTTTCAGACCCAGCGCCCGGCGTATTCCACCACCGAAACTCCCGACGACCCCACGTCCTGGACCCCGCCGGAGCAGATGTTTACGCCCGACATTCCCACGCCGCGGCTGCCGATCGACTACCACTGCATCGGCGATGGCGAATACATGTATCTGTTCTTCACAGGTGACGACGGGAATTTTTATCGCAGCCGGACGACGTATGCCGAGTTTCCCAAAGGCTTCAGCCGCCCGGTCGTCGCCATGCGCGGCACGCGCGACACGGTTTTCGAGGGCAGCATCACTTACAAGATCAAGGGAACGGACAAGTATCTGACCCTTGTCGAGGCGCTGTCACCCACGCGTTACTACCGCGCCTATGTGGCCGACCGGCTGGATGGCGAGTGGTACCCGGTGGAAGGGTTCGACACGTTCGAAAGGCCCTTTGCCGGAAGGAACAATGTCACGTTTGAAGACGGCGTCGAGCCCTGGTCGGGCCAGGTCAGCCACGGCGAGTTGATTCGCGACACGGACGACGAACGGATGATTCTGGATCCCAACAAGCTCCTGTTCCTCTACCAGGGAATCTCCGATGCCGACAATCGCGGCGACTACGGCAGGTTGCCGTACCGGCTTGGCCTGCTCCGCGCGATCGAATAACGTGCTCGCCGGAACACCGTTTTACCCTGACACTCACCAACCACAACTCACACAACTCATGACATCGAAGGCACTCATCTCTGCGGTCGTCTGCATTCTGTCGGCACAACTCGGCTCCGCTCAAACAAACGAGCTGGCCGATGATTGGAAACCGTCGGTCCTGAACCAGCCCGGTCAACAGTATCCCCAGGTCAACTCACAACGCTATGCGCGCTTCCGCATCGTGGCGCCGCAGGCCCAGAGCGTTCGCGTGAGCCTCGGACGCGGCGGCACCGCGCTCACCAAAGGGGAGGATGGCGTGTGGACGGGAATCACTGCGGAGCCGTTGGACGAAGGATTCCATTACTACCGTCTGACGGTGGACGGGGGAACGTTCAACGATCCCGGCACGTTGAACTTCTACGGTTCCACCCGTTGGGAGAGCGGCATCGAGGTTCCCGCTCATGACCAGGATTTCTACGCACTGAAGGACGTCCCGCATGGTCGTGTGCAACAGGTCCTCTTCCCGTCAAAGCTGACCAATACTGTGATCGCCCGCGTGGCGTACGTGTACACGCCGCCGGACTATGACAAGGATTGGTCGAAGCGTTATCCGGTGCTCTACCTGCAACACGGCTGGGGCGAGAATGAATACGCCTGGTGGAACCAGGGGCGCGCGAACCTGATCATGGACAACCTGATCGCCGAAGGCAAAGCCCGGCCGTTCATCATCGTGATGACCTACGGCCTGACCAACGAAGGTCCGGGGCCGGGCGGTCGCGGCCGCCGGGGCGCGGGTGGCAATCCTTTCGCAGCGGCCTCCGCCGCGTTCGAAAGCGTTCTGGTCGGAGAACTCATTCCGTACATCGACGCCAACTTCCGCACGTTGACGGACCAGCCGAATCGCGCCATGGCAGGACTGTCGATGGGCGGAGCACAAACCAGGGCCATCACGTTGAGGAATCTCGACAAGTTCTCCTACATCGGCCTGTTCAGCGGCGGCGTGATCAGTACGAACGATGTGCTGAACACGCCTGGGTTCCGGGAGAAGGTCAAACTGGTGTTCTGCAGCACCGGCAGCCGCGAAAACCCCGGCGCCATCAAAGCCAATCACGAGGCTCTCAACGAGATCGGCATCAAGAATGTCGCGTATGTGTCGCCGGACACCGGCCACGAGTTCCAGACCTGGCGCCGCAGCCTGCGCGAGTTTGCGCCCCTGCTGTTCCGCGACTAAACCGTGAAACCCGGCCTGGTTCCGGACCCGTATCCATATGAACCGACAACGAATCGTTTACCTCGCAGCGTGTGCAGTCCTCTGCACGGCAACCGCGCTCGACCTTCGGGCGCAGAACGCACCGGCCACAGCGCCCCCTCCGGGCGCCGGGCGGCAGGGCGGCTTCGGGCGCGGCCCGATGACGCCTCCCGGTCCTCCGGCGTTCGTGCCGCCCCAGGTCGCGATGCCGCGTCCGACTCAGGCGGAAGTGGACAGAATCAACGCGGCGCTCAAGGAACTGATTGAGAAATCACCTGAGCGGGAGCTTCTGAAAAAATACGAGTCGCTCCTGACGGTTCAGGTGCCGCGGGAGAACTCCGCCATCCGGCCGGTTCAGACGCGGGTGCGCTCCGACCAGCGGCACAATCGCTTTGTTGAGATCGCCAGGACGACCGAGTTCGACATCCTGTTCGTTGGCGATTCCATCACGGACTGGTGGCAGCAGAGGGGGGCCGGGGGGCGGCGCCGAAGTTCAGGAGAAGTACTTCGGCGACGTGAAGATCGCGAACTTTGCGGTGGCGGGGGACACCACCCAGGGCGTGCTGTGGGGACTCCAAAATGGCGAAGGGCAGGGGCACAAGCCCAAGGCGGTCATGCTCATGATCGGCACCAACAACACGGGTGGGAACACGGGACCGGAGATTGCGGAGGGCGTGGGCGCCGTGGTTCACCAGTTGCGCACGGATTTTCCGGACACAAAGATCCTGTTGCTGGCGATCTTCCCGCGCGGGGCGGGTCCGAATGATCCCAACCGCCTGAAGAATGAAGAAGCGAATCGGATCATCGCAAAGCTGCACGACGGAAAACACGTGTTCTTCAAGAACATCAATGACAAGTTCCTCGATGCCGACGGGCGGTTGATCGGTTTTCGCCCGGACAATCTGCATCCGGACGCCGAGGGCTACGAAATCTGGGCCCGGGAAGTGGCGCCGATCCTGAAGAGCTGGCTGAATTGAGAGAGGCGATGCCCGGATTCAGAACAAGCGCAGCCTCGACGCTCCACCTGGACGAATTGAACACTCCATACTGTCCCCATTGCGTTATGCATCAGCCTGAATTGAGTTCCTCAGTTGCGATTGAGTCTCCGCCGGCGGCGCCGTTGCGGAAGAGCCGTGATCCGAACGCGGTGCGCCGGATCCCGACGGTGGTCCTCCTCGCGATGGCGTTGTGCGGGTGCGAATCGGCGCTCGTGAAGGCGCCGCCGGTTCTGACCGAAACCGGCAGCCGAACGGTGGAGGACGGAGGGACGGGACCTTACCCGGCGCTGATGGTGTCGGACGGCACGCTGGCGACCCACACTGTGTTCCGGCCGAAGGATCTCGGACCGTTTGGCCGAAGGCAGAAGCTGCCTGTCATCGCCTGGGGCAATGGCGCCTGCGCGAACTCGCCGTGGGAACATCTGAACTTCCTGTCGGAAATCGCCTCACACGGTTTTCTCGTGATTGCCATCGGCCCGATGCCGGCCGAGGGGCAGCGCGGCGCACCCGGCGGCCCGACGAAAGCGTCCATGCTGACGGACGCCATCAACTGGGCGATCGCTCAGAACAGCGACAGGACAAGCCAGTACTACGGGAAACTCGACACGTCGAAGATCGCGGTGGCGGGAATGTCGTGCGGTGGGTTGCAGGCACTCGAGGTGGCGCCGGACCCGCGCGTGACCACCCTCATGGTCTGCAACAGCGGCATCCTGCCGAGCCCGGGCGCGGGGATGAGGGGCATGCCCGGGCTGAGCAAGGAGCACCTGGAAAAGCTGCACGCGCCCACGATCTACATTTTGGGCGGGGAGCGGGACATCGCCTACAACAACGGGATGGATGACTTCCGCCGCATCAATCATGTGCCCATCTTCGCGGCCAATTTGAATGTCGGCCACGGCGGCACTTACAGCCGTCCGCACGGCGGTGATTTCGCGATCGTCGCCACCGCGTGGTTCAAGTGGCAGTTGAAGGGCGACGCGAAAGCCGCCGCGATGTTCGAAGGCGAACCCTGTGGCGTGGCGCAGATGGCAGGATGGACGGTGGAGAAGAAGAACATCCCATGATCCGGCAGCGCAAAGATCTTTTGCCGAAGATGAAACACTGTGTTCTGGCGACAACGCTTCTCCTGGGGGTCGCGCCCGCCGTCGCGCTCGACGGCGAGGTCCGGATTCACGATCCATCCACCATTGTGGAATGCGGCGGCAGGTTCTACACCTTTGGCACCGGTGGCACGGCGCTCGTCTCCGACGACGGCTGGACGTGGCG
>DGDZ01000065.1:654-41626 GCA_002385705.1 Verrucomicrobia subdivision 3 bacterium UBA3939 | reverse complement strand
AGATGTTTAAAAGAGACAGACCCGGAGCCGGACATTCAACCTCCCCGAACCGATCCTCCGGAGCGCGGCTGTCCCCAGCCGCAGCTCGTGAACGAAGCCAGCCACCCGGAAGTCCACATTCAAACTCCCCGAACCGACCCTCCGGAGCGCGGCTGTCCCCAGCCGCAGCTCGCGAACGAAGCCAGCCACCCGGAAGTCCACATTCAAACTCCCCGAACCGACCCTTCGGAGCGCGGCATTCATGCCGCTTCACCGTGCCAAACGAGCTGGACAACCGAGTATCCCGACCACCTTGATTGAACGACCCGTGCTCACCTGCGAGGTGCGCGATTCGGCCGAGCGCTGCCCCTGGTGGGGCACTGAAGTGCCCGATTCGGCCAATTCCGGTGGTCGCACGACGGCTCGCGGGGACGCTCGCCCCACCAAAGACAGCGCTCGGCCGTCCTTCCCATCGGATCTCGTCCTTCGGACTTTCTTCGGCATTCGGCTTTCGGTTTTTGGCTTTCATCTGTAGTCGGGTTTGGGAATCTTCACCACACCGGCCTCCGTCTTGTCCTGCGACAACAAACCCGCCGGGAACTCCGCGATAGCGCGGCTGCGGCCGGGTTCCTTGAGCGGAACATAGATATTCATGCCCGGCCTTTGCTCCTTCAGTGCGGCAAGCTGTTCGGGCTCGAGATACAATTTGAAGTATCCTTCGGCGTCGGGGTGGAACATCCCCGCGTAAGGAAAGTCCACGTGAACCTCAGCATCCGCCCACGGCTCCGGATTCAAAACCGGTGGCGAGCCGTCCTCAAAGAGAATGCGCCCGTAATAGAAGTGGTCCGGAATGCTGAACGCCTGCGCCACTGCCCTGTCCTCGTCCGCGGCCAATGCTGCCGCCGGAAAACGCGGGTCAGACGATTTCGGCTCGGACGTGAAATTACCCGTCGTGACTGTCAGCCAGCTTGCGCCCTCTCGCAGCAACGCCAGCTCGGCCTCGGACAAAACAACTTTGAACGTGCTGTCCGTGCCGACCCTGGCGAGAGGAATACCCTCCGGAGATGTCTTGTCCCACCACGTGATCCTCGTCGAAATGCCGGTCTGAAAATCGACGGGAGAGCCTCCGCCGGTCAATCGCAGGCGACCGTACCAGGCCTTCCGATCCGGCTTCGCCCTGCGCTTGATCTCCACACCTTCGACCGCGCATTCAACAACCACATGCTCGGGAAACTTGAGCTGACTCAGAAGGGATCGATCCGCGCCAATGTAAATCGTCAGCACCGGTTCGAGTGTTTCCGCATCGTTTCGTTCGCGGCTCGCGTGAAGGGCAATGCCGTCGAGAATCTGAAGCGACACGTTGTACCGGATCACATCGCCCCGAAGCGATTTCACCGTGTTCGTGCCAGGTTTGATCCGGATCTCGTGATCGCGCAGCCGGGCTTTGGAGAACAACTCGATCAGCTCGTTCATCTGTTCCGGACGCGCGTTGAAACAGAAGTTCTCGTTGCCATTCACCCAGACCGAGTACACGCGCGATGGATGCCGCGGCACTTCAACAATACCCTTGTGCCAGCCGGACTGCGCAACGGTCGGACGCTCCGGCGTATCCGGTCCCAATTGCTCGGTGGCCAGACCGTGCGCCGTCCGCGCGAACGAACACACAAGGAGAACAATCGTGAAAGCCGAAAGCCGAAAGCCGAAGGCCGAAAGAAATCCGAAGACCGAAATCTGAACGTTGGGGCGAGCATCCCCGCGCTTGTCCGTAGCCCTGGCGAAGGCCGAAGCCGTCGTGTGACAACCTTGATTGAGCGACCCGTGCTCACCTGCGAGGTGCGCGATTCGGCCGAGCGCTGCCCTTGGTGAGGCACTGAAGTGCCCGATTCGGCCCATTCCGGTTGTCGCACGACGGCTCGCGAGGACGCTCGCCCCACCAAAAACAGCGCCCCGCCGTCCTCCCCTTCGGATTTCGGCCTTCGGATTTCTTTCGGCCTTCGGATTTCGGATTTCGGATTTCATACTCACCTCCCCGAAATGCTCTTTGCCTGCCTCACCATCCACTCCAGCGTGCTCGGCCGCCGATCGGCGCCGCACACTTCCGGCACGCCGCGCAGGTAACCCAGCAGCTTGTCCGGCGTCACGTCCGCCGCATACGGACTCGACACCAGCCATTCCGCGAATGCCGCCGCCGTCGCTGCCAACCGGATCGACGGACTCGCCTGCTCCAGCGCCACCGCGTTGCCGGTGTACGGCACCGGCCACGCGTGCTCTCGGTAATCCGTCGTGCCCGGCACCTTGAACCGCACGCGCACCGTCGCAATCGGCCCTTCACCGGATGGATTCACTTCGACGGTGTAAAGCGCGTTGCCGGATTCCGCCGCGGCAAGCTCCGCCGCATCCACGGTGTTGTCGCGGAACTGTTCCTTCGTCAGTTGATGCTTCGCATAGCCGAGCTGCCGGTACGAAATCACCCGGCGCGGATTGAACTCGACCTGGACCTTCACATCGGACGCCGCCACCTGCAGCGCGCCGGCCAGTTGCGCCGCGAACCCACTCACCGCTTCCTCCGGTGAATTGATGAAGCCGTAACGCCCGTCGCCGTTGCGCGAGAGCTGTTCCAGCAGCTCGTCGTTGTAACCTTCCCAGCCGACACCGAAGCAATCCAGCGCGACACCCTGCCGCCGGTGCGCCTCGACTGTCTTTTTGAGCGATTCGGGCTGGACATCGCCGAGGTTGGCCGCGCCGTCGGTGAGCAGGACGACCCGATTGATGCCGTTGGCGGCGTAGTGCTTCAACGCCGTGGCATAGGCGAGATTCATCGCCTCTTCGAGATTGGTTCCGCCTTCCGGTGTGAGGCCGAGCAGCCGTTCGATCGTTTCGCCCGCCTGACTGCCCGGAACGCCATCCACCCACAGGCGCGGCGCGCGCGCGAACGTCACAATACTGATCCTGTCCTGCGGTTGGAGCTGGCGCGCCAGTACGCGCAACGCGGCGCGGACGATCGCAACGCGATCCGCGCGTTCCATCGATCCGGAACTGTCGAGGAGCACGACCAGATTCAACGGCTTGTTCGCCGGCCGGCCCGTCGCGGCGGCCTTGATCGAGAACCGGAGGAGATCGCGATGGTGCGCGAACGGATAGCGCGCGCGTTCCCACGCAAACGCGACCGGCGCGCCGGGAGCCGGCTCCGGATCCCGGTAATCAAATGCGTTGATGAACTCCTCTGTGCGCACCGAACCGACGTCCGGCATGACACCCTGCTGCAGGCTTGCAGCCGCAAGCTTGAAGGACACATCACTCACGTTCAGCGAGAACGTCGAGAACGGATTCTCGCGAACCTGAACTTCAGGCTGCGGCACCGGTGGAACGGAAGCAGGTTTCTTGAACTCAGGTTCCTGCAAAGCGGCCGCGGCGTTCGTTCTCGCGCCGGCTACCCTGTCCCTGCCGAAGGTCTCCTGCAAAGCCCCCTGGATTTCAGCGGGATCCCCGCGCGTTACCGTGGACACCTTTGCCGACTGCCGGCTGCCGCCGGAATCTCCCAGCCGTTCCTCCACAATTTGAATTCCAGCACTGCCGAAGCGTTGTGTTGCCTGCGCGATCTCCTTCAGTGTTGCCTCGCCGGCTTCGTCGGCTGTGGCTACAACGTTTCCCGCACCGTCCACGCTGAGAGTCGCCTTTGCAGTGGGTTTGGCCGGCTCGGCCGCAACTCCTCTGTCTCCGAAGCGCAACACACGCTGACCAGGTTCCTGAGCCGGAGCCGCAGGCGCAGTGGAGGCAGGAACCTGATCGTCATTACCTGAACCTTCGGTTCCGATACCCGGGCCATTCACCAACCGGGCTCCTCCTCCTCTCTGCGCGCCGGCACCTGTCGTCGCGGCAACACTCGGCCCGGACAACTCCAACACACCCGCGTATCCGAGATTTTCCTCGAACCATTCAGGATCCGCTCGATGGATTCGGGTCTGAATCCGGCCTTCGTTCAGCGCGACCTCTTGCTCGTTGAGGGATGGGAGGCGGAAGGCTCGACCGAGCACGGGAACGTCTCCAAGGAGAGGCACTTCCCTGGAATCGGCATCCTCGTCACGCTTGTCGGCGCTGAAACCCGACTCGGCAGAACGCCCCCCTGCCGCACCAACCCCACCGCCACCAAATCCGCCTGCCATCCTCCCACCCGGACCGCTGTCTTTTGCCACCTGGAGTGTGGAGTCCCGGTTGGCAGTCACCTGCGCCTGCCTCCGACCCTGGTCGCCATTCCCGTCGTATCCATAGAAGTCCGACCCGTGAGGATCGTGAACCCCTCCGAGTTCCGTTTCCGCGATTCCCTCCTCGCGCCGCGCGGCCGGGAGCACGATGCCGGAAGCACGGAAACTGGATGCAGTCCTCGCAGGAGTCGGAGGAATTTCGCGGGCAAAGCGGCGAAGATTCTCGCCCTCTGCAAGCTGCGCCGTCTCCGGGTCTATGCCGGTTGCAACACTGGCAGACGATTCAACCGATTTGGATTTCAATTTGGCGCGCGATAACGCCGGCAAGAGCAGAAAACCGAGCAGCATGACGACGGCCGCCGATGCGGCGAGTGGAATGAGCCGCGACAACTTGCGCGAACGTTCCTCAACTCGCGGCAGCTTCACCGTCTTGAAGTGCGCCAACAACTTCTGCCGGCGCTCATCCGAAAGCTTGAGCGGCGCCGCAGGCGTCTTCTCCGGCATCTCCACCGCGCTTTCCTTCACCAGCTCGATCGTCCGCTGGAGCTGATCGTGCAGCTTCTTCAGCTCGACATCATGGTCGATGAGCTTGCGCAGCAGATCCGCGTCATCAGCGTTCAGTTCGTCCAGCAACAACGCCGTGATCCGCGTCTCCAGTTCCGCGCGCAGGTTGTGGGGTGAATCCGAATTCATGGCACGACTCCGTTCTTCGCCAGTTCCTCCGCCATCGCTTTCAGCGCGTAATGCAGCAGGTAACCGACGTGCCCGACCTTGAGGCCGGTGCGTTCGCTGATCTCCTTGTAGGAAAGATTCTCGTGAAACTTCAGCCGGACGATCTCCCGGCTCCGTTCGTCCAGCGTTTCGAGACTGAGCCGGACCAGGCCGATCCCTTCCCACCGCGCAATCTGTTCGTCCGGCAACGGCTGCGGATCGCTCGCGTCCGCCCCGCTCTCTTCGCCTTCCTTCGGCAGCGCAACGATCTTGCTGCTGTCGCGCCGTTGGTTGAGCGCGAGATTGTGAACGATGCGATACAGCCACCGGCGCGGCTGGCGCACGTCAACGAACTCGGCATGCAATCTCATGAACGCTTCCTGGACAATGTCCTCGGCAACGCTCAGATCTCCGGCCAGCCGCAACGCGTAGTGCAGCAGGGGCGACTCGAGAGCTGCGAACAGTTCCTCGATCGTTTCCCCCGCGCCGTGCTCGGCTTTGGCCGGGTCTGATTGCATGACAGGCATCCTCTGCCTGCTGCCATCGGGGTCGGTCATACAGCCATCCCGCCGTCCTGATCGTTGAAGGACATTGTCATTATCCTCACGACACCGGCGAGCTCTGTTTCTTAGACGAAAGTCACCGGCGAATACTCCGATGAACAACTCGCGCCCATAGGCCCCATGCGTCCCATTCGTCCCACTCGTCCCAAAAAAGCAGTGGAAACCCGCGCTCCAATTGATGCAAAGTAACTGCATGACACAGCCCGAGAACGCGACCACCAGCGCGGCGGCCTCCCTCGAGGAAATCCAGCGAGGGTGGCACGACCTCCAGACCCGCGTCGCCCAGCTCGAAGCGGAACGGGACGCGCTCCGCCAGGAAACCAAATCCCTGCGTTCCCTCCTCGAACGCGCCATCGAGCATCGCCAGAAATCCCACGCGGAACTCGTTCTCCTCCTCACTACCCTGGTCGGCAAACTCCCGCTCAACGACGTCGGCGTCCTCGTCTCCCGCCTCGTCGAGCACAACGCCGGCGTCGGTGAAATCTCCGCCGCCCTCATCAAGGGCAAAGTGGACGCTCCCCTGCCCCAACCGGATGTGCTCAAGGCACTCGACCAGACAAAACGCCACCTGAACGAGACCATCAAGGCGCTGGTGGACGAGCTGCTCAAACTCGACACCCCCCTGGACCGGTCCCTGCTCGAAACCGTGGCGGCCGATCCCGAGTCGTTCTTCTCCCCCACCGTCCTTCGCGCCACACGCGCCTACGTCAAAGGCCAGTTGCCCAGGGAACGCGTCGTGCGCGAGTTCGGCGAGTCCGCCCTGGTCTTCTTCAATGACATGACCACGGACCCGAAGCTGAACCCGCGCCCGAAGCCCGAGGAGATCGTGCTGACGTTCAAGAGCGATTTCGAATCACTGCTTCAGCAGAACGCGCAGGCGGCCAACGGAAAGCAAAAGGAACTCGCCGACCTCTATCGCAAGGTGCAGGAGAGCAAGAGCTCCTCCGAACAGGCGCGGCTTCAACGCAACGCCTTCCAGAAGCTTTCCTTCACCCTCGAACTCCTCCACTATTACGAAAACCAGAATACCGAGGCGCCCGACACCGTCTTCGCCCAACGCCTTCCCGTCCTGATCGAACAACTGGTCCTCGGCGGCGGCGCCGAGACTCTCGACGAAAAACAGATCGTCCAGGCCGAAGAACTCCTCGCCGATATCATCAACCCGGACCACCGCCTCATGGTCATCAACAACGTCGGCAAAGCCGGCGGCCTCGCACGAACCCTGAAATACGTGCTGCTCTTCCGCAACGAACGCATCCCCGACCAGCACGAAACCATCCAGGACTTCGTCAAGCACCTGATCCAGCCGCAGCAGGCGCCCGCCCCCAAAACGCTGGCCGCCATTCTGCGCCTCGCCGCGCCCGCCATGCAGAAACCCCTCGTGCGCGCCATCATGGCCACCGACCGCCTCCGCAGAGACGAAGCGGACCAGCTCGGACGCGCCGTCGCAAAAGAACTGCAACTCACGGATTTCGAAGAAGAAATCAAACAGGAAGTGTCCGTCCCGCCGGAAGTCGAACGGCAGCTCGCCTGGGAGAAAATCAAGGACATGATCGCGCGGCGCACCGACCCGGGCACCATCGCAGCCGCTGTCCGCGAGCGCCTTCACGCCAAATACGACGCCGAGGAAATGCGTCAGAGCTGGATCACCTTCACCGAGGCGGACCCCATCGCTTTAATTCGCGTGTTCTGCCAACTGCCGTACCTTGGCGACGGCCGCACAGACCCGGTTGCGCGTGCGTTGATGGAAAGCTACCTGACGCGCCTGATGCACGAGAAGTACGCCTCCACATACCATCGCGTGCTGAACAGTCTGAAAAACATGTATCACGCGAATCCCAACAGCCCCACGCTGTTGAACTTCCTCGCGCTCGTCCGCTGGATCGATCCCGGCGCCGCGGACAAGATGAACCGCGACATCGGCATGCCGGTCCCGGCTCAACCGTAGCCCGGTCAAACCTCCAGGACCGCCGCCGTCACGCCGTCAACAGCCGGCGCTGCCATTGCATCAGCTCGGCTGAATGCTTCTCCCAGTTCCGCGCCAAAGCGGACAACGTCGCCCGGCTCGCAATCAGCGTCGGATCGATCCCCAACTCCTGCGCCTTTGCATTCCGGCGCTTTTCCAGTTCCAGAAACCGCTTGCGCTCCGCGTCGGACGGGCGGCGACCCGTCCGCTCGATCAGGCGCGGGCATTTGTCCGGCGGCACCGCCAGCCCGCGCGCGACCGCTTCCGCAACACCGGCGCGCCGCCGCTCCGACATGCCCTTCGGCAGAAGCGTCTCATAGGCACGTTTCGTCGCCGCCGAGGCCGCAACGCTGACCATGGTTTCGGGGCTCAGTATGAAAAATGGCGGCCGGTTCGCCGCAATCGCCTCCTTCTCGCGCCACCGCCACAACTCCCGCAACACGGCAAGCGCCCCCCGCCCCAGCGCGGCGCTCCCCTTCACCCGCCATTGGCGGTCCTCATCCTCCGGTCGCGGCTGCGCGCATTCGAAAATCAACCGCGTGCACGCCTCCTGGTGCCACTCCAGCCGGCCAAGCGATATCAATTCCCCGCGCAGCCGATCCTCGAGCGGCCGCAGGTAACGCGTGTCGTTGCGCGCATACTTCGCCATGCGCTCCGTCAGCGGGCGCCTCGCCCAGTTCGCCTTCTGCGGGCCCTTCTCCAGCTTCACGCCCAGATACTTCTCCACCAGGCTGCTGTATCCGAATTGCCGCTCCCCGATCAGCCGCGCCGCCAGCATCGTGTCGAAGACCGACGAAGGAATGAACCGGTGATGCTTCTCCAACAGGCGCAGATCATAATCGGCCCCGTGCATGATCAGTTCCCGCCCGGACAGCGCCGCCAGCAACGGCGCAAGATCAAAACCCGCCAACGGATCCACCAGTTCCTCCCCGGCCGGGGTGCTGATCTGAATCAGGCAGACCTTTTCCGGATACGCATGGAGACTGTCCGCCTCGGTATCCACCGCCACCCAACTGGCGGCGCGCAGCATCGGCAGCAGTTCGGAAAGCTTCTCTTCCGTGTCAATCACCCGCCCACTATAAGAGCGCCGGGCCGGGAGGAAAAGCGCAGGGCCCTTACCGTAGTTCCAGATACGCCCGCGCGCCGTCGGACCGGACACCCGACTTCGTTTCCGCAAGGAACACCCGCTCGGGCTCCACGTTCCCCTTCTGAATCAGATAATCGCGAACCGCGCCCGCGCGCGACGCCGCCAGTCCCTGCAAATCGCCTTCCGACACCGGCAACGATCGCGCCAACAGGTCTTCCATCACCTGGCTCGGGTCTATCGGCGCGCCCGCCTCGCCCTGGACCACAGGCACAAACACCTCCACCTGCATCAGGGCGGTGGCGCCGCGTTCCGGTTCCCGCGAAGGCGCTGTCGCCCGCGGCCGCGCCACGACTGCATTCGTCGCAGACTGAAGGTCGATCTCTCCCTTCTCCAGCGCCTCCGCGTACATCTTCTTCACCCATTGCAGGCGCTCCTCCGGCGCCAACTGCACCTCGTCCACGGTGACGTTCCCCCGCTCGGTCCTGCGCAACGACATCCATTTCTGCTGCCGCAACGCCCGCTCCAGCGCGGCCCGTTGCAACGCCTCTCGGTCCGCCGCCGGATCCACACTGCCCGCAATCTCCACCTGCAACGCCGGCCGCTCATACAACGCCTTCGCCAGCGCGTCCAGCTTGTCCACACCCGACTCCGTCAACGCAGCCGAGCCGGGAGCAAACTCCTGGTAGCTCAACTCCTCCCCTCGCCCGCCGAATACCGCGCCCAGCGCGGCAAAAGGCGACGTCGCAATCTTCGTGATAATGTTCACAATCGCCCTCGTGATCACCTTGCCCAGCCTGAACTCCGGACCGTCCAGGCTGCCCTCAATCGGAACGTCCAGCTCGATCTTCCCGCTCCGATCCTTCAGGATGGCCACCGCCAGCCGCACCGGCAGGCTCGTCGCATCAGGACTCTCCACACGCTCGCCTAACGTGAATTGATCCAGCACGATCAGGTTCGACGACCGGACCTTCCGCTGGTGCACCTGATACGCCACGTCCATCTGAAGCTTGCCCTTCGCGAGCCGGTACCCCGCAAACTTGCCGACATACGGACTGGTCGGCACCAGGTCCACGTTCCTCACGCTCACGCGGATTTCGTTCGTGAGATCCTGCCGGAACGGATTGATCGCGCCGGCAATCTCCACCGGGCCCACGTCCTCCACGCTGGCGCGCAGGTCCACCGACGCAAGCTGCGACGCGTCCGACGCCAGGCCGGAGATCGTGCCGCCGGCCTTGCGAATCGCCATGTTCACACCGGGCGGCACGGAACGGTCGGTAAATTCGATCTGCGCGTTCGAGATCACCAGGGTTGCCACCGTCAGCGGCGGCAGGGAAGCCATGGCGTTGGTGGAAGGCGCCGTCGGAGCGGACGTTTCGGCGGCGGCCTGCGTCGTTCCCGCAGCATTGGTATCGGCTGCCGACGCGTTGTCCATCCGCAGCGCCGCCAGCAGGTTCACCGTCCCGTTCGTCTCAATCACCAAACGTGCATACGGCTCTTCAACCAGCACCTCGCGGACCGCCACCGACGGCGGATTCAACTTCGCTTCAATCCCATCGATTCGAACCGAACGCCACTTCAACAAATCCTCGAGAAGAAGCCCGTCCACGGTCGCGAAATCGTCCAGCCGCACATCGCCCGTGAACGTCACCTCGGGCAACTCGCCCTCTGCTGTCCGCATCCGCACCTGGCCGTCCAGGCTCAACTTGCTGTCGAGCACGAACACATTGAATTGCGGCTCCAGATACGGGTCCAATGGGCGCAACTCCAGTTGATCCAGTTTCAACAGAACATCCGCCGACGGAGGCGACAGCGAGGCGCTGATCTCCGTCTGGACCGTTCCGTTCGTCAGCCAGCGCAGCGACAACCCGGCGGTCATGTTCGTCCCGGGAAGATTCGAGATCTCCCGTGCCCGCAACGTGATGTCCCCGATCTCGAGCGCGGCCGGACGCGACAGGGCAAGGTCTTCCAGCGCGATGGCGCAGCCGGTTACGTCCACGTTGTGCACGGTGGCGCTCCACGCGTTCGTGCTGTCGGCCAGCAACGCGAATAGGTTGGTCACGGATTGCAGCAACACCAGAATACCGCCCGGCGCGTCCGCCGCCGTCTCGGCCGGCTTCGACAACTCCACCAGGTTGATCGCCTTGTCCTTCCCGCGCCGCAACCACACCTTCCCGCCAACCACCTTGACCGTGTCGGCCTCCAGCCGGCGCGCCGTTGCGTCGGCGCTCGCCTGATGAACCGACAACTCCTCCAGCTCCGCGACGTCCAGGCCGCTCTCCTTCTCCGCGATCTGCAACGCCCGCAGGCGGAACGACGCGTTCGTCACCGCCGCCACAAGACCGTCCGGGCTCAGCTCAAACCGGTACGCAGCCCGGACATCCGCAATTCCCTGCCGGACGTCGAACTTCACGAAGTCCTGGTAGAGCGGCGCGTACGTGTTCAACACCACATTCTCCACCGAGAACTCACCCTCGGAACGCAGCGGATGCAAATAGAAATGCCCGCTCCACGCAAACTTCTCGCCCGTGTCCGTGCTCCCCGAAAACGAATAGGGATTCCGATTGTCCGGATCCGTCCGGAATCCTTCGAGCGTTACGTCCAGCGGCCCAAGAACCCGGCGAAACGGCTCGCGCGGCGTCAGATCCGT
Organism: Verrucomicrobia subdivision 3 bacterium UBA3939; assembly: GCA_002385705.1. Classification (GTDB taxonomy): domain Bacteria; phylum Verrucomicrobiota; class Verrucomicrobiia; order Limisphaerales; family UBA3939; genus UBA3939. Next base: position 30,471 of record DGDZ01000065.1, on the reverse strand, counting down.
AAACGACGCGCTGGCGCCGGAAACCTGCAGCCGATAAACGCGCAGCGACAGCGGCTTCGACGGCTCCGCGGACGGCGCGTTCGTCGAATACTTCTCAAGCAGGTCGGAAAAGTTGAAGGTGTAATCCTTGTTCATCTGCACGCGCACAAAGGGCTTGTCCGTCCGGATCTCCCTGAACACCCACGCACGGCGGAACAGAGACGAAAGCTGGAAATTCACGTACACCTCGTCCCAGGAAACAAACGGCTCCGCGTCCCGGTCCTCAACCAGCAGCCCCCGAATCGTGATGGACAGCACATACGGATTCAGGCGCACCTTTGCAATCGAGACGCGGCGATCGAGCTCGGCCGACAACTTCTTCGCAGCCACGGAACGGATGATGGGCGGAAGAATCAGGAACCCGATGACGGTATAGGCAACAACAAGCCCCAGCACCCATAACGACAGCTTGCGATGTCGGCGCGACAGGTTGTTCCAGAGCTTTTTCATCACGCCCCTATCAAACACCAGCCGCCGCGCAGGAGCGAGTCGAACCTGGAGAAGAAGAAGGGCCGCGCCGTTGAGACGCGGCCCTGTGGGAGGGGGAAGGAGGGGAAATTCTATTGCTGGCGCGTCCGGCTTTTCCGTCGCAGCCGCGCCAGAGTCACTTTCGCCACGGTGTGGCGAAGGATCCGATACGCCTCGGCCAGCGCGTCATCCAATCGGGCGCAATCTTCCAACTCCACTTCATCCAGCGTCTTCCGCTTCATCAATTGCGCCGCCACCGCGCAGCACTCGTCCCGCAGCATGTTGATCTGGAGGCTCAGCATGGCGGCCCGACCGACGGGGGCTTGGATTTTGCGCTTTCGCGATTTCATCAACGCGCAACACTCTAGCGCGTCTGAAAAAGCCGTCTTTTCACCAATTGTCGGACACTCGCCCTATTTTGCGGAGGACTATGAGAGACACGGTGATGCGCGTCGCCGGGGCGCGGCATCAGCATCGGCGCACCGGCTGTTCCACCACTGGGCACGCCACCGCAAGCCGTGTTCGCCACATGGACGCAATGTCGTTAACGCTCCTGCGTCGCCCTGCTGGCATGGCGACTGCACATGGGGATCTGGGGCCGCTTCGGCCTGTTCACCCTTTCAGATGCATGGGTGATCCAGTAAGTTTGTCGCACAATGAACTTGGCCAGCAGATTCGCCGCTTCAGCACAACAGCACGCAGAAAAAACCGCGCTCTACTGGGGAGATCGAACCTTCACCTACTCCGAACTCTGGAGCCAGACCCTCTTCATCGCAGGCGTACTTCGGCACCAGTTCCGGATCAAACCCGGCGACCGCGTCGGCCTTTGGCTGAAGAATTGCCCGGAATTCATCCCCTCCCTCTTCGGCATCCTCCACCTCGGCGCCGTCGCCGTTCCCATCAACAACTTCCTCAAACCCCACGAGGTCGGCTATATCCTCTCGGATGCCGGCATCGATGTCCTGGTGAGCGACAGCGAGCTCGCCGCCGCATTTGACGCGCTCAAGGGAGCCCGCCCTTCCTTGCAAATGATGAACGCGGAAACCACCCTCGCGTCTTTTCCCGTTCCGCCCGGTCACCTCAAGTTCGACACGGACCTGCTCAGAAACCCCAATCGCAGCGAAACCGACCTGGCCGTCCTCATCTATACTTCCGGTACCACCGGCCGCCCCAAGGGCGCCATGCTGTCCAACGACAACCTCCTGCACAATGTCGAGAGCTGCCGCCTCTGCCTCCAAATCGTGCCCGAAGACCGCATCGGCGTGCTCCTGCCGATGTTCCATAGCTACATGCTCACCGTCGGAACCTTCCTGCCGCTCTTCTCCGGCGCCTCCATCGTCCTGGTCAAGTCACTCCACCCGGTCCGAAACGTCATCCAGGAACTGTATCAACGGCGGGTCTCCATCCTTCCTGCCATCCCTCAGTTCTACCGAAGCCTCGTCAACGCCGACCTCCCCCAGCCTTCACCCTTGCGCATCTGCATCAGCGGGTCGGCACCCCTGCCCGTCCAGGTGCTCCACGAGTTCGAACAGAAGATGGGCATCCCCCTCATCGAAGGCTACGGCCTCAGCGAGGCCAGCCCCGTCGTGGCCAAAAATCCCCTCGACCGCACACGCAAACCCGGCTCTATCGGCCTCCCCATCCCCAATGTCGAGATGAGCGTCCAGGACGACTCCGGCCGAACCCTCGGACCTCGCCAGGTCGGCGAGATCTGCGTCCGCGGCGGCAATGTCATGCTCGGCTACTGGAATCAACCGGACGAAACCGAAAAAGCCTTCCGCAACGGCTGGTTGCTCACCGGCGATATCGGATACTTCGACGAAGAGGGCTATTACTACATCACCGATCGGAAGAAGGACATGTTGCTCGTCAACGGCAACAACGTTTACCCGCGGGAAATAGAAGACGTGATCTACCAGTTCCCCAATGTGAAGGAAGCGGCTGTCATCGGCCGACCCGACCCCCGCCGCGGCGAACAACCCGTCGCTTTCGTCGTTCCCCTCGAAGGAACCTCCATCGATCCCGAAGCCCTGCTCAGCTTCGTCCGCACCCGCCTGGCCGACTACAAGGTCCCCAGAAAGGTCGTCCTCAGCCCCGGTCTGCCTCGCAACGCCACCGGGAAAGTCCTGAAAACCGTCCTCCGGGAACAGCCCATTCCTTGACGCTCGCGCACGGTCCGCCGCCGCGCCTGATATCGCAAGCTGCTATAAATCAATTGCTTGCATATAGACTGGCCTTTTACGAGTTGACGCTGCCGACAGCCCGCCACTAAGCTACGCCCTGCTCCGGCGCATGAAGCGCCGAAGCCGAATTTTTTTATGCCTGAAGGATACTGCGTCAAGTGCAAGGCCAGAAAGGAAATTGCCGATGCGGTGGAGGAAACCATGAAAAACGGACGGCGCGCCATCAAAGGCAAATGCCCCACCTGCGGAACCGTCATGTTCAAGATCCTCGGCGGCAAGACCGTAACAGAGCCAACCACATCGACGGAATCACAGGGCAACTGATATGCCGCAAGAGCTTGCTTACGTAATCATCACCCCCTATTCGCTGCACAAATCCCGAACCGGCGGTATTCTCAGCCGCCTCATCGCACGGACCGGCCTCGAACTCGCCGCCGTCCGCATGTTCGCCCCCAGCGCCGAACTCGTAAAGGAATACGCCGACACAATCGTTTCGGCCAACGACCCCCAGGATCGCAAGATCCAGGAACTCATCTGTAACTACATCCTCCAAAACCTCTCACCCGACCCCAGAACCGGCCGGCGACGCCGCGTCATGGTGCTCATCTTCAAGGGCGAGGACGCCGTCCGCAAAACCCGCTCCGTCGTCGGCAGCATCAGCCTCGACCGCCGCGGCGGCGAAACCATCCGCGACACCTACGGCGACCTGATCATGGACGACAACGGTCAGGTGCGATACTTCGAACCTGCCGTTCTCGCGGCTCCCACATCGGAAGAAGCCGTGCAGAAACTCAAACTCTGGGCCCGTTACTCGGATTCAGACGGCGGCGTGCTCGAAAATGTCATCCAATATCAACCCGGCGAAAAACCCCAACGCACCCTCGTGCTGATCAAGCCGGAAAACTTCCGCTTTCCCTCCGGCCGCCCGGGAAATGTTATCGACTTCTTCTCCCGCACCGGCCTGTTCATCGTCGGCATCAAACTCCACAGGATGAGCGTCGCCCAGGCCCTGGAATTCTACGGCCCCGTCCGCGAAGTGCTCCGCACCAAACTCAAAGACATGGTCGGCAACAAGGCACGGACCACCCTCGAAAAAGAGTTCGGCTTCAAACTGGCTCCCGAAACCGAAAAACAGCTCGGAGACATCCTCGGACCTCCTTTCGGCGACAATCAGTTCGAAAATATCGTCAAGTTCATGTCCGGGTACGCCCCCTCCGAGCTGCCCCAGTCCGATTGGCAAAAGCCCGGCACCGAACGCTGCATCGCCCTCATCTATGAAGGCATCGAGGCCGTCCGCAAAATCCGCGACGTGCTCGGCCCCACGGATCCCTCCAAGGCCCCGCCCGGATCCATCCGGCGCGAGTTCGGCCAGACCGTCATGGTCAACGCCGCTCACGCCAGCGATTCCGAAGAAAACGCCCGCCGCGAAATGGGCATTGTGAACGTCGGCGAAAACCTCTTCCGCAAAGTCGTCGAAGAGTTCTACGGCGGCCTTTAATCACCTTTGCTGACTTTGGTGGACCGCCCCACCCCCCTGACTTCTGGTGGGGCGAGCAGCCTGCCACGCCGAAGCTGAGCGAAGGCGAGTCCTCGCACTCGCCAGGCCGTAGTCGGCGAAGGCTGGAGCCGTCGTCCGACCGCCAAAGTCGCACAGAGCGCCAAAGGCTGCTCCTGCCACAGAGACACCGAGGTACAGAGAACGGCCAACGGCGCTTTGTCTCACGCGAAGCCGCGAAACCGCGAAGGAACTTGAGGCAAAGCGCGACCAGCCGACTCAATCGTCAATCGCAAACCCAGCCGCCATCACTTCGCCCGGAACGGTACAATCCGGAACACCCCCGGCGATGGCACCCGCAACAGCTCAATATCCAGCACCGTCGTCCGGTGCCCCTGAATCCATTGCTGCAACTGTTCCGTGCTCAACTCCACCCGAAGCGGCACATACAACACGTCCTCTGTCTCCGGTTCCACCGCCGTCACCTCCAGCGCGCAGCCTTTCACCTCCGGCACCCGGTCCACCCAGGCCCGCCGCTTCTCGTCGAACGCCCGCGTCCGCAGGTAAAACGTCAGGATGTTCGGCGACACCTCGTTCAAGTGCTTGTCCTCAAAAAGCGTCTGGATCGGACGGGCGCCCGTGTCCTTCTGTCGCGACTCGAAGAAAACATCGAAGTGCCGCACCGGCCTCTTGTCCTGATCGCGAATCCGGAAAATCACCTGCGCATGGTGATCGTACTGCGCCCAGGGGTTGTCCAGCCACTTCTTCCACCACGCCGGCGCCTTCTCCTTCAACACGCGCTCGTATGTGGCCTCCGTCTCCGCTTCAAAATCCTCCGCCAGCCCCGGCCATGTGCCCGGTTGCGCCTCCAGCGCCATCCGAATCAGCCGCAGCACCTGCTTCCGTGGTGCCGTCCCCGAAACAATGCCCATCGACTCCCCGCTGTGAGCGCAACGGAACGGAATGCCAAAAGGAACGACGGGACGCGCATTCACTCCCGGATGCGAGGCCTCCTTCACCTCGTACAACTCCAGCCGCCGTCCCGTTCTCTCAATGTTCCGGTCCCGCTGCGCCCGGGCCTTCTCCCAGTCCAGCTCCAGCGCCGCCTGCGTCGGACCGAACCGGATGTAGTTGAAATTCACATTCGCCGAGGACACGCGCACCACGCCGTCAGACCCGTCCTCCTTGGCGAAACGAATCGGGACCGCGAACCACTTCACATCCGCCTGCGTGCCCACGATAACCGATTCGTACACGCCGTAGTCCGCGTGCATGGAATTGTCGGGCTGAAGAAAATGCAGGTGCAGATCGAGCGTCCAATCCGCGCCGATCTCGAGCGCGTCCAGCACCTGCACGCCCCGCTCGCTGCCGCCCTGAAACACAAAACGCGCCCACTTCGCCAGTTGCCCCCGCCCAATGTGCGCCCAGCCGCTCCCGAAGTTCGCCCCGGCAAGGTAAATGAGGTTCTGCACCGGCGACGGTTTCGGACTGAACTTCCGCAGCCAGTTCCGAATCACCAGCGCGCCCGTGCTGTGCACAATCACATGGAACCGTCCCCGCAACAGCCGCGCGTGCTCGGTCCGCAACGCGCGATCCAGCGCCCGCGAGATGTCGTCCACCGTCATCCCGTCCTCCAGGCTGATGTACCGGCTCAGGTTGATCTCCACCACGCCGTCCCGCCCATACATCGCCCTCAACTCGCCCGGCAATGCGCCGTAAATGCCCGCAATCGCCGCCGGCGTGGATTCCTTGCTTTCCGCGCTGTAACCGTGAATGAGAACGATGGGATCCATAGGCGTTGGTCGAGTTGTTCCGGCGCCGATCATACGCCCATCTGCACCGCCTGCAATCCGCCGTTCGACCCCACTGAACTCGCAAAAGCGTGCGCACGCTGACTCAACTTGCCGCGCAGAACGGTTTGCATTAGTTTGCGCCCACTATGGATAACAACCCGTCGCCACCGCACGCGTACACGCCTCCACCGGTGCCGCCGCCACCGCCCATTCCCACGTACGCGCCACCGCCCCGACGCGGCGGCCGCGGCTGGATGATCGTGGCCATCCTGCTTTTCTGCGCGCTCGCCTTCAGCCTCCTGCTCAACCTCGGACAGTTCGCCGCCAACCTCGGACCCGTCCAGGGCGTCTCCCGCGTCTCCGGACCCCGGCTCGAAGAAGTCGTCCTCGAAGACAACCGCGCCGCCGCCAAGATCGCCGTCATCGATATCAACGGCATGATCACCAGCAGCGCCGCCGATCCCGCAGGGTTCACCATGGTCGATGTCATCAAGGCGCAATTCGATCTCGCCCGCGAAGACCGCCGCGTCCAGGCCGTCATCCTCCGCGTCGATTCCCCCGGCGGCGAAGTCCTCGCCTCCGACGAAATCTACCGGATCATCTCCGACTTCCAGAGGGAGTCGTCCAAACCCGTGATCGCCTCCATGGGCAACCTCGCCGCCTCCGGCGGCTACTACGTCGCCGCCCCGTGCCGATGGATCGTCGCCAACGAGCTCACCATCACCGGCAGCATCGGCGTCATCCTCCAAAGCTGGAACTACCGCGGCCTCATGGACAAGATCGGACTCCAGCCGGCCGTCTACAAAAGCGGGCGTTTCAAGGACATGCTCGGCGGATACCGCAAACCCGAGGAAATCCCGCCGGAAGAAGCCCTCATGATCGAGGAACTCATCGACGAAACCTACGAGCGCTTCAAGGAAGTCGTCCGCGAAGGACGCGCCTTCGCCGCCAAACTCAATAGCGGCAACGGCAGGACGCTCGTCAACAACTGGACCAACCTCGCCGACGGACGCATCCTCTCCGGCCGGCAGGCGTTTGAAGCCGGGTTCGTTGACGAACTCGGCAACTTCGACGACGCCGTCAAGCGCGCCAGAGCCATCGCCGGCATCACCGACGAAGTCAACCTCGTCCGGTACCAGCGGCGTTTCGACCTCTCCGACGTCTTCCGGATCTTCGGCAGGAGCGAAAACAAGGCGATCAAGGTTGACCTCGGCATTGACGCGCCCAAGCTTGAAGCCGGTCGCCCCTATTTCCTGTCGCCCACCTTCGTCCACTGATGAAGGAACTGCCGGTCGTTCATGGCGCGCGACGCGCCCTGCCGACCGCAGGAGTCCGCCGACCGGCGAAAATCCGCTTCGCCCGAGTGCGACACATCTCGCCCGCGCGCACACTGAACAGCGACCAAATGTCACAACGACAATTCGCTCGACGCGCGAAAACCCTTGAAAAACAAGGCAAATCGCGCGTGGCACGCCTTCCGCTCGCGTTTGAACGGTAATGCGATAAATTGTGTCAACCGTTTCAGATAAAGACATAGACGATGTGGTACGATCCGTATTATTGGCTTTTCATTATTCCCGGAATTCTGCTGGGCCTCTACGCCCAGGTGAAACTTTCGTCCACGTACAACAAGTACGTGCGAGTCGGAACGCAATCCGGAATCACCGGCGCCGAAGCCGCCCGTGAAATCCTGGACCGCGCCGGATTGTACGACATGCCGGTACGCGAGGTCGGCGGACACTTGACCGATCATTACGACCCGATCAAGAAGGCGCTTTATCTCTCATCCGAGAACTTCCACGGACGCTCGCTCGCGGCCGTCGGAGTTGCCGCCCACGAAGCCGGTCACGCGCTGCAGCACAAAGAAGCCTACGCACCGCTCAACCTGCGCATGGCCATGGTGCCCATCACTCAGTTCGCCAGCATGGCCTGGATGGGGATTGTCGTGTTGGGCATCGTCCTGAACATGTTCTCCACGTTCATCTGGATTGCCATCGCGATCTTCGCCATCCTGACCTTCTTCCAGCTCGTCACGCTGCCCGTCGAATTCGACGCCAGCCGGCGAGCCAAAGAACAACTGTTGCGACTGGGCCTGGTGCATCCGCACGAGAGCGGCGCCGTCAGCAAGGTCCTCAATGCCGCAGCCCTCACATACGTGGCCGCGCTGGTCACAGCCGTGCTGCAGCTCGCGCACCTCTTGTTCCTGGCACGCGGCCGTGATTGACGCGGCCGCCGGAAACGCACGGAAGGGGAGCAAATATCCCCATACCGAACACTGAATAGTTTGATAAACCGTCTGGGTGACGTGCAAAAGGAGTTGCACTCAGCCCGGACTGACGCTTAAACCTGATCAATCCCAGCTTTATGGTTGTAAAAGCCAGACATCGCAAAGCGCCCAGCCGAAAACCCGCTTCCGCGCGTCGCGCAACCCGTGTGAAGGCGCCTCGGCTCCAACCGGCCCGGACTGACATCAAACGAGGCCTTCACAAGGCGTCTGGTCATCAACCGGCCGACAAGGACAAAACCAACAACAAAAAGATCCGGAACGCGACCGAAGCCGCCCGGCCCGAAACCCAAAAGCCGGCGCCCCAGCCGCCCGCACCGCCATCGCGCGAAGTCGCCGAACGCCAGGACGTCGCCGAAACCGAAACCACACTCCCGGTCGAACGCGAACGCTCCAGCTACGACGGCGACACCGCCATCAAGCTCTACCTCCGCGAAATCGGCCAGGTCAAACTCCTCACCCCCGAGGAGGAAATCGAACTCGCCGCCCGCATCAAGAAGGGCGACAAAAAGGCCCGCGAGCAGATGATCAAGGCCAACCTCCGGTTGGTCGTGAAAATCGCCCGCGACTACGAAGGCATCGGACTGCCCCTGCTCGATCTCATCAGCGAGGGCAATATCGGCCTCATGAAGGCCGTCGAACGGTTCGACCCGTCCAAAGGCGGCAAGCTCTCCACCTACGGCTCCTGGTGGATCAAGCAGTCCATCAAACGCGCCCTCGCGAACCAGTCCAAAACCATCCGACTGCCCGTCCACCTCGTCGATAAAATCTCCAAAATGCGCCGCACCGCCATGCGCTTGCAGGAGGAACTCGGGCGTGAACCCACCGACGAGGAACTCGGAGAAGAACTCGGCATCTCCGCGTCGCGCGTCGCCCAGATGCGCCTCGCGGCCATCCGCCCCGCATCCCTCGACGCGCCCATCGGCGACGAAGACTCGAACAACTTCGCCGAAGTCGTGCAGGACGAATCCGCCGATACGCCTTATCAGCAGCTCGAGGAAAAGACCGTCACCAAGATGCTCCAGGAAATGATCAAGACCCTGGACCCGCGCGAAGCCACCATCCTCCGCGCCCGGTTCGGACTGGACGGCGGCCCGGAGAAAACGCTCGAGGAAGTTGGCGAGAAATTCGGCGTCACCCGCGAACGCGTCCGCCAGATCCAGAACATTGCCCTGAAGAAGCTTCGAAAGATGATCGAAAAACTCGAAGCCACCCCCGCCCGCTGACCTCGTATCCACCTCAGCCACAGCCCTTTGCAACCTTTTGTTGCATATGCAACAAAAGGTTGCACACCGATACCACCCTCGCAAATTCCTGAACATCAACCGATTGCGAACTTTTGTTGCATATGCAACAAAAGTTCGTCAACCGGCAGATGCTCAGAGATGGAAGGCTTCGGTCTGGCGTCGGGCGATGGAGAGTACTTTCTTGAGCCGAGCCCAAACTTTCGGACCCAGATACGACGGCGGGTGAAGACACGCAGGCAGGAGTGGATCCTTGAGAACAGCATCCAACCACGTCGCCCGCTCCAGTCGTGCCCAATCCAGAAGGCGCTTGGCCCCCCTCTCGGTTCGAGCGCCGACGTCCGGGAGATCTTTCAGGACTTTCAGACATTGCTCGTATCGCCGATTGATTCGCGGGAAATCCCACGACGCCTCGACAAGAGCGGCATTGCTTTCTCCCGCGCAGGGGTTGGCATCGAGCAAGAGCAACGACTCGACGTTGATATCTCCACCGCGGAGGATCGACCGCTCCTCCATCAGAGGATCCGGGGTGATCCAAACGCTGTTCTGGAGGTAGCCAAAGAACCGTCCACGAAGGTAACGTCTAAGTCTTTCGCGATGGACGTTTCTCGTGTTAGGCACATCGAAGACCACCACCCGCCACTTGCCGTCCCAGGGGCGGGCCCATCGTGCCTCCGGATCTCTTCCACCGAGCGCGTGCAGTCTTCCCTCTTCAGTGAGCCGATACAGCCGGTCGCCGGACTTGTCCGCCTTCTTTTCCAGGAACTTTCGTCGGGCGAGTGTGTCGATCTGGCGTTTGAAGCCATTCCGATAAGCCCAACTTTCGAAGGAATCCGTCAGGTTTCGAAACGTCGGGCGTGCGAGTACGTCTGTTGTCCACATCAGCAGGTACAGCAACTCCTCCGTTTTCGGTTGCATGCCGCCGAGTGTGCCGGATCGGCGGCTGGAAGCAATACCGACCGTGCAACCTTTTGTTGCATATACAACAAAAGTTCGTCAGCGGTCAGATGCGCGTCATCTGGTTGCGGCTGCACGAGTATCCTTCAACGCACCAGCTCGAAGGCGAACCCCTTCAAATACTCCGTCTCGGGGATCATCGGGATAATCGGGTGATCCGGCGACTGCGAGTAGATCGCCACGCGGCGGAGGATTTTCCGCGCGTCGTATGCCGCCGAGAGAACCGTGTCCTGGAACAGCCCTGCGTTCACATGATGCGAGCAGCAGAAGGTGGCCAGAATCCCGCCCGGCCGGAGCAGCTTCAGCGCGCGCAGATGAATCTCCTTGTAGCCGCGCAACGCGTCCGGAACCGATGCCCGGGTCCGAGTGAACGACGGCGGATCCAGGATAATGAGATCAAAACACGGAATCACTTTCTCGTTCGGACCGCTTCGCGTGCGGGCTTTCAGCCAATCGAACGCATTGATCGCCTCAAACGAGCATTGTGCCGCCAGGCCGTTGGCTTCCGCGTTGCGCCTGGCCGCCGCAATCGCCTCCTCGCTCTGATCCAGGAAATGCACGTGCGCCGCCCCGCTTCGGGCGGCGTGCAATCCGAAGCCGCCCAGAAAACAGAAGCAGTCCAGCACCTGCGCGCCTTCGGCGAACTGCGACACCGCCCGGTAATTCACCTGCTGGTCCAGGTACAGCCCTGTCTTGTGTCCTTCCACGAGATTGGTCTCGAACTTCAGCCCGTTCAGGTCGATGGTCACCGGCCCTTCACACTCGCCGGCCAGAACGCCGTTGGATTCCGACATGCCTTCGAACTTGCGCGAGCCGACGTCGCTTCGCTCGATGATGGCCCGCGGCGCGAAGATCCGTTGCAGCACGCCCACAATGGTCTCCTTGCGTTTCTCCATCCCCAGCGATGAAATCTGCAGTACGAGAACGTCGTCGTACTTGTCCACAATCAGCCCGCTCAGGAAATCGCTCTCGGCGTTGACCACGCGGAACGACGTGGCATTCGGGAGATATTTCCTGCGAACGGCCAGCGCCTGCCGAATGCGCTGCTCAAAGAACTCGGCGTTGACGGGCACGCGTTCGGAAGAGAGAAGGCGGACGTGAATGCGCGACTTCGAGTTGAAAAAACCGATCCCCAGCAGGCGCTGGCGATGGTCTTTCACCTGCACCAGTTCGCCGTCGCCGGCCTGCGCCGTCATGCGGAGAATGGAGGATTGATAGATCCAGGGATGCCCCGCAACGATGCGGTCCGCCTCGCCCGGTTTGAGAAGGACAGTTGGCAGCGATTCCATAGCTTGTAAACAGGTGCGCGAACATCCTACAGTTCGAAAGCCGACGCAAGAAAGAAGCCGATGAAAGACCTCACGAACGCACACTGGATCAAACTGAAAGGCATTCTGTTTCTCGTGCTCGGCTGCGCGGCGTCGACGCTGCTGATCCTGGAGCGTCCGTCATGGAAAGTGGCCGCCCTGCCGGGGCTCGCGATCTGGTGTTTCTGCCGCTTCTACTACTTCGCTTTCTACGTTATCGAGAAATACGTGGACCCGACGTATCGGTTCTCCGGTCTGGGCTCGTTCGCGTTGTACCTGTTGGGCAGCCGACGGAGGTAGTCCGGTACCACAACGGCCTTTCCTTCCTTTAGCTTGCTTCGTCGGTTGTCGACGTTGTCCTGCTCAAGTCCGACAAAGTGGCTGACAAAACTTTCGACAAAGAAGCAAAATTCCCACCTCTGAGAGGGCAGCCTGCGTAGGGCTGCGATTTTTGACCTGAATCAAAGGCGCCGGGGCCGGCGTATGCGAGCATGATCGGCGTGAACGGGATTCAGTATCTCGAAAGCGAAAGGGCCAACGAAAGGGCCGAAGCGGCGTTCGCCACCTTCGAGAACCGCCGCCTTGCGCGCGAGTGGAAAACGATGCAGGCCATGGTCCGCATTTACTGCAACAACCTCCATGGCACCGCCGGGGATGTCTGCGCGGAATGCCGGGATTTCCTGGGCTACGCGTCTCGACGACTGGAGCGCTGCCGGTTCGGTCCGGAAAAGCCCACATGCGCGAACTGTCCGGTTCACTGCTATCAACGGGCGCGGCGCGACCAGGTGCGGGCCATCATGCGGTATGCCGGCCCGCGCATGCTCTGGCGGCATCCGGTGCTGAGTCTGCTTCACTGGGTGGACGGTTTCCGCAAAGCGCCGAGCTGTTGAACCGGGACAATTCCGCGCGCATATGCGACAGGAATTGTCCTGCCAAAATTGCCAAGAACCTGTGTTCCCTGGACTTATGAAAACAGGCCTTCCTGGGCACGGGACAATTCTGCGCGCATATGCGACAGGAATTGTCCCGCTCGATCGTTCTCAAACATCCTGCAGCTTGCCGTGCAGGTAGGCTTCGTAGGCGCTCAGGTCGAGCAGGCCGTGTCCTGACAGGTTGAACAGGATCACGCGTTTTTGCCCGCTCTCGCGCGCCCGCACGGCTTCGGCAATGACCGCGGCGATCGCATGTGCCGATTCGGGCGCGGGCACCACGCCTTCGTTCTGCGCAAACAGGGTTGCCGCTTCGAACACCTTCGTCTGCTGATACGCCTCCGCCTCCATGAGCCCCAGTTTCAGCGCATGACTGACCATCGGTGACATGCCGTGGTAGCGCAGGCCGCCGGAATGGATCGACGGAGGCATGAACTCGTGCCCCAGCGTGAACATCTTGAGCAACGGCGTCGTCTCCGCCGTGTCGCCGAAGTCGTACCGCAGCTCGCCCTTGGTCAACGTCGGACACGCGGAAGGCTCGACGCCGACGATGCGATAGTTCTTCCCGCCGGCGAGCTTCCGTTGCATGAACGGGAACGCGAGTCCGGCGAAGTTGCTGCCGCCGCCGCAGCAACCGATGATCGAATCGGGTTCCTCGCCGGCCAATTCCATCTGGCGAATGCTTTCCTGTCCGATGACGGTCTGATGCAGGCAAACGTGATTGAGCACGCTGCCGAGGGAATACTTCGTGTTCGGGTTGCGGGTGGTGTCCTCGATGGCTTCGCTGATGGCGATGCCGAGGCTGCCCGGGCAATGAGGATCTTCGGCGAGGAGTTTTCGGCCGTATTCGGTCTGGTTGCTGGGGCTGGCGTGGACGGTGGCGCCCCAGACGTGCATCAGCATCCGGCGATACGGCTTGTGGTCGTAGCTCACCTTGACCATGTAAACGTTGCATTCGAGCCCGAACAGTTTGCAGGCCATGGCGAGCGACGCGCCCCACTGCCCCGCGCCGGTTTCGGTGGCGAGACGTCGGGTTCCGGCGAGCCTGTTGAAGTAGGCCTGCGGCACAGAGGTATTGACCTTGTGACTGCCCGCGGGGCTCGCGCCTTCGTATTTGTAGTAAATGTGAGCCGGGGTTTGCAGCGCCTTCTCGAGGCGCACGGCGCGCAGCAACGGCGTGGGACGCCACAGCGCGTAGACCTCCCGCACCGGTTCGGGGATTTCGATCCACCGCTCGGTGCTGGTCTCCTGCTCGATGAGGTTGCGCGGGAAAATCGCCTCGAGCGCCTCCGGCGGCATCGGCTCTTTCGTGCCGGGATGCAGCGGCGGCGGAAGGGGCTCGGGAAAATCAGCGAGAAGATTGTACCAGTTCTTCGGGATGTCCTTTTGAGTAAGATCGAATCGTGTTTGCATAACAACCTGGCAGCGCCAACGGTCGGAAGGCTGCCTGCAATCCGGCCCGGCGTCACGCCAGGATTTTACATTTCCCACAACCTTTTTTGCCCAGGGACGGCATCAATGAACCAAAATCCGTTTCAAACCGCTTAACGCTTTGATACGATGCCGCCGCACCGCAACATTGAGGTGAAACAATGCGAACACTGACAACCATCGGACTGTTCACGTTCCTGCTGCATGCCGCCCAGGCGCAGCCGGAAATCAAGGGTACGCCCGCCGACCTGGCGAAGCTGATCAAAGACATCCCAAAGACAGCCGTCATCACCGGCGAAACCGAAGTGCGCGTGCCGGCAAATCGCGCGGTGGTGAACCTGAAAGTGACGACGGAAAACCGGTCCCTCCAGGAGGCCCTGAAACTGAATCTCGAATTTCGAAACCGCCTTGGTGAACACCTCCGCAAGCGCGGCATCCCACCCGAACGCATCCAGTCCTCGAAATTCTCATCCACACCGCGCCACGGGATCTTCGGAGACAACCCCCGGAGCCACAAGGTCGAGAACACGCTGCGGGTCACGATCGAGGACGAACGGGAGTTCCAGGGAGCGGCGATGGCCGTGGATTCCTGGCCTGAAGTGCAGTTCGCAGGCATGGAATTCGACTACGGCGACCGGGACACGTTGAAGGCGCGCGCCGTCGCGGCCGCTTGCGACAATGCCAATGCGAGAATCCGCACCTACGAGGAAAAGTTCGGCGTGAAACTGGTTCCGGTTGAATTCACCGAACAGGCGGCTCAGGTCGGCGACCCCGTGCCATACGCCTACGATAGGAAGGCTTACAGCAGCCTGCCTCAACCTCGACAGGCGGCGGAGACCGCATTCATCGAGGCTGAATCCGGCATCGCGGATGCCGTATTATCGCTGGGCGAACTCGTTTGCAGGGCGCGGGTAACGGTCACCTGCACCGTTCATTCGACACGCCAGTGAACGAAGACGATGGGGGTTACGTCCAACACTCCGAACGTCAAAGAGCGTTGAATGTTGAGCGTTGAGTGTTCCATTCGGTGATCTGTCCGCACGCCTGCGGAACCGGGAATCGCGGTCTTCCTCCACGCGCTGCGACTGGTCCCGCTGTGCGGGACGGGGTCGCGCTCCAAACCGTCAGCCGGTCCATGTCCGCCACCGAATCACGCTACCTCCGCGTCGATCGTGAATCGTCAATCGCAAATCCCGTGGTGTTTTCCACCGTGCATTTCCATCTTCCCTGACACGCAGGGCGTCTCTATTTTGACGCCGTGCCTTTTCGGAAGATTGCAATCGTCGGCGTTGGCCTGCTTGGCGGGTCCATCGGCCTGGCCGCGCAGCGACGCCGGCTCGCCGGGGAAGTGGCCGGCTACGTCCGGCGGGAGGCGAGCCTTCGCGATTGTGAGCGCGCAGGCGCGGTGGATTACGCGACCACCGACCTGTTGGCCGCGGTATCCGGCGCCAACCTTGTCATTCTGTGCACGCCCCTGGCGCAGATGGCGTCGCTGGTCGAGCGCATGCTGCCTGCGCTCGGGCGCGGGGCCATCGTGACGGACGTCGGCAGCGCCAAGACCAGGGTTGTCAAAGAACTCGAACCGTTGATTCGCCGGACGGGCGCGCATTTCGTGGGTAGTCATCCGATGGCCGGTTCGGAAAGGACCGGCGTGCTGGTAGCGCGGGCGGACCTGTTTGAAAACGCCGCGTGCGTGGTCACGCCCACGAACAGGACGCGTCCGGACGCGTTGAAGAAGGTCGAACGCTTCTGGCGGGATCTCGGAGCGCGCGTGATTCGTTTGAGGCCGGAGCAGCACGATCTCCTGGTCGGGCGCTCGAGTCACCTGCCGCATGTGACTGCCGCGATGCTTGCGCGGGTGGTGCTGGACCCGGCGCATCCGAAGGAACAGGCCCTTCTCTGTGCGAACGGTTTCCGGGACACAACGCGCATTGCCTCGGGTTCACCCGAGATGTGGCGGGACATAGCGCTGGCGAACGGCAGGAACCTGGATCGTGCGCTGGGCGCTTTGATCCGGGAACTGCAGCGATTTCAACGCGCGCTGCGCAAAGGGGATGGAAAAGCCATTTCGAGCCTGCTGGAGCAGGCCAGGCAACGGCGGGATGCCTGGTGCAGCGCGGGCGCGTCGCCTTCACCCGAATGAGCACGGAATGGCGAGGTGACATGGCGCTGCCCGACGTTATTGAAATCGTTCCCCTGGACAAACCGGTTCAGGCGCAGATCACCGTGCCCGGGTCCAAGAGCATCACCAACCGGGCATTGATTCTGGCAGCACTGGCGGAAGGCGAAGTGATCCTGGAAGGCGCGCTGTGGAGCGAGGACACACAGATCATGGTCGAGTGTCTTCGGGAGCTGGGCTTCATGGTGGACGTGCAGCCGGATCCGAGGGAGACCAGCAACCGCACGATCACCGTTTACGGGAAGGGCGGCACGGTGCCGCCGGGCGGGACCGAGCGGCAACCGCTCGAGTTGTTTGTCGGCAACGCGGGCACCGCGGCGCGATTCCTGTCTGCGTTCGTATGCCTTGGACGAGGCGTTTACCGCTTGCACGGTGTGCCGCGGATGCACGAGCGCCCGCAGGCGGCCCTGTTCCAGGCGCTCCGCCAACTGGGATATCGCGTCGAATCGGAGAACGGAAACGACAAGCTGCCGGCGAGAATCTTCGGCGGGCAATCGCAGCAAACCGCAGCCGGCATGCGTTCGTGCTCGGTCAGCGTCGAAGAAAGCTCTCAGTTTGCTTCGGCCCTGCTGCTGTCCGCTGCAAAAGGATCGTGGCATGTGGAAGTCACGGGCGAGAACAGCGAGGAATCTCCCTATGTGGCGATGACTTTGAAGCTGATCGATGTGTTCCCGCACCGGGGCGGCAGATTCCTGGTCGAACCGGACGCCAGCAGTGGGAGTTATTTCTGGGGAGCGTCCTGGCTTCTCGCGGAATACGACCGGCAAGGGTTCGTGAAGCAAGCCCGGAAGAATCGGAACCCGGACGAACCTGTTTCCATCCCGCCCGAGGTCATCACGCAACTTGTCGTCCGCCAGTGGCCCGACACAAATTGGCAGATCGACTCGCAACTGACCAGCCTGTGTCGGCTCCGGATTCCCGCCGAACTGTCACGAAAGCACGATCTGGGCGACAGCATCATGACCGTGATCGCGCTGTCCCCGGTGTTGAGTTCGGCACCGGTCCGGTTTACCGACCTGGGCCGGCTGCGGGTGCAGGAATGCGAGCGCGTTTTCGCCCTGCGAACCGAGCTCACGAAGTGCGGCGCGAAGGTGATTGAGGAAGGCGACACACTGATCGTGCATCCTTCCGAACTGCACGGCGCCGAGATCGAAACCTACAACGATCATCGCATGGCGATGTGCTTTGCGATTCTGGGATTGAAAGTCCCGGGGATAAAAATTAAAAACCCCGCCTGCGTGAAAAAGACGTTTCCAAACTTTTTCCAGAAACTCGCCGCACCGCCGCCGCGCGGGCTCGGGGCGACCATTCGGGACGCCGCCACCGGGCGCGTCCTGCGGGAGGAGGAACTGTTCGCGGATTGAAAAAGCAACAGCCGATCGTTATCGCCATCGACGGCACGAGCGCCAGCGGCAAGAGCACCAATGCGAAGCTGGTGGCGCGCGCGCTGGGTTTTGTGTACGTCGATACCGGCGCCATGTACCGCACGCTGGCCTGGTATTGCCTGCAACAGGGCGTGCACGTCGAGGACAGCAGGGCCGTTGCCCGCGTGTGTCGCCAGTGGAAGACGTCGCTGGAGCTGGCGGAGGTGGACGGGCTGAAGTGCGCGCGGTTGCTGGTGGACGGCTATTTTCCGGAGAAAGAGATCCGGACGGCGGCGACGAGCGCCGCGGTGCCGCACGTAGCGGCGGTCAAACAGGTGCGCGCGTGGATGAAACGCACGCAACGGGATTGCGCCCGGTTCGGCAACCTTGTCATGGAAGGGCGCGACATTGGAACGAACGTGTTTCCGGAAACGGAATACAAGTATTACCTGGACGCGAACATTAACGAGCGCTTGCGCCGGCGCGCGGCGGAGGGGGTGCACGAGAATCTTGCGGCGCGCGACCAGCGCGACAGCCAGCGCGCCACCGCGCCGCTTATGATCGCGCTCGGCGCCAAAGTCATCAACAACTCTGAAATGACCTCGGAACAGACCAGCGGCCTGATCATCGAGGACGTGCGCAAAAGGCTCGCCGCGGCGACATCGCAGGAATGAGCTTCACCTATCGCCTGGGCTGGATTTTCTTTCGGCTGATATTCGCCACGTATTTTCGCTGGCGCGTGTTCAACCCCGAACGCGTCCCCGCCGAAGGACCGGTCATTCTCGCGTCCAACCACGCCAGCTTCCTTGACCCGCCGCTGGTCGGAGCCGGGTTGACCCGGGCCATCAATTTTCTCGCGCGCGAGAGCCTTTTCCGGTTTCCGGGCATGAACTGGCTGTTGCACCGATGGAACGCGGTTCCGGTAGATCGGGACGGCGGCGGCGCCGCGGGCCTGCGCGCCATCCTCGACCGGTTGCAGGCGGGCGGCGCGATCATTCTGTTCCCGGAAGGCACACGTTCTTATGACGGCAACCTGCAAGCGGCGCGCTCGGGCATCGGCCTGACCGTCATCAAGTCCACCGCAATGGTAGTTCCCGTGCGGGTGTTCGGCACATTTGAAGCCTACAACCGGCACATGAAATGGCCTCGGCCGCGGCGCGTCGCCGTGAAGTACGGCCGGCCGATGCGGTTCGAGGAACTGCGCGCCGAAGCCAGGACCTGTTCGAAGGCGCGTCTGAAGGAGATCTACCAGGAAGTGGCGGACCAGATCATGGCGGCGATTGCGGCGCTCGAACCGCACGAGGACAAGCAGACGTTTCCCTGATAAATCAACAAAAACGGGCCGGTTTATGGCAAGAAGTGTGTGGCAGACTCTCAAAGCGGAAAGGTAGTGGTGTCCGGGATGCGAAATCGGCAACCCAATGGCGACCTTGGGAAGAGTGGCGGCACGAAGAACGGCTACATCCCGTTGCACCATGCCATCACTCACGAAACCGCATTCGGTTACCCGCGTGATTTCCTTCAAAACCGCTACGTGTACCTGGTCATCTCGCCGCGCGCGCACGGGTTGTCGATCGGCATCAATCTCAATCCCCTCGTCCGGTGCACGTTCGATTGCGTCTATTGTGAAGTGGACCGCGGGCAGCCGCCGCGCGCGACGGAGCTGGACATTGATCGGATGGCGGCCGAGCTGCGGGAGACGCTGGAGCTGGCGCGGGCCGGGTGGCTCCGGCAATGGCCGCGCTACGCGAACCTGCCGGAGGATCTCCTTGAGGTGCGCCACGTCGCCGTGAGCGGCGACGGCGAGCCGACGTTGGCCGAGGAATTCGCCGGGGCCATGGAAGCCGTGGCGCACGTGCGAGCGATGAGCGGGTTCTTCAAGATGGTGCTGATCACCAATTCCACCGCGCTGGACCAGCCGCGCGTACGGGACGGCCTGAGGTTCATGACGCGCGACGACGAGGTCTGGGCGAAGCTCGATGGCGGAACGCAGGAATACATCTCCCGGGTTAATGGCGTAACGGTGTCACTGAAGCGGATCCTGGACAATATTCTGTTGATCGGGCGCGAGCGTCCGATCGTCATCCAGAGTCTGTTCCCGGCGATCCACGGCATGCCGCCGCCGGTTCAGGAGATCGAGGCTTACGCGCAGCGGTTGAAGGAGCTGAAGGAGGCGGGCGCGGAGATCAAGCTGGTGCAGATTTACTCGGCGACCCGGCCGATGGCGCGCCTGGGGTGCAGTCATTTGCCGCTGAGAACCCTGTCCGAGATCGCGCAGACGGTGCGGCGGGTGGCGGGGTTGCGGGCCGAGGTCTATTGACCGGCAAATAATACTTGCATGAGCGCGCCGGGGTGTTACGTTCTCGGCTCTTTTTAGAAGACTTATGGCACGCATTTGTGAATTGACCGGCAAGGGCCCGATCAAGGGCAGCACCATCTGGCGCAGTGGCATGGCCAAGAAGGCGGGCGGTATCGGTACGCACATCACGGCCATTACCAAACGCCGTTTCCTGCCGAATCTCCAGCGCGTCAAAGCGGTCATGCCCAACGGCGAGGTGCGCTACATCCGCGTCTCGGCCCGCGCCATCAAGAAAGGCCTGGTTGTCAAACCGGCCAAACGCAACTGGAAGAAAGAAGCCGCAGCGGCCTGAGCGGGTGGATTGAACATCCAACATTCAACGCTCAACATTCAGGCGTTGAATGCTCGATCAGCACTCCTTCCTCGCACCTGCAGAATCCGTCGTCACACGCTTCGTCCACGTGCTGCGGCTGGTCCCGCTCTGCGGGACACAGCCGCGCTCCATTACGAGGGGCGCGTCTGAGGGTGCGTTTTCATGCCGACGCTCGAATCTGATCTGAATTCCGCCATGCCCGTGCCATCGCGCGCGAAGCGACCGAAGGTCGCGCCCCGGATGCGGGGAGTCCTCACCGCTGTCCTGGTCTGCACGTTCGCACCACCGCCGCGTCAATCGTAAATCGTCAATCGTAAATCCCCTCGATGTTGGATGTTTTCCTGTTCTCTACCGGCCCTTGAACCGGTGCATGGTGGCGCGTTTGAGTTCGCGGTCCGATTCTCTCTTTTTCAGGTCTTCGCGCTTGTCGTACTGCGCCTTGCCCTTCCCGACTGCGAGGGCCACCTTCACGCGCCCGTTTTTCCAGTAGAATGACAGCGGCACCAGCGCGTTGCCCTTGACGCTCGCCTGTCCCTCGAGCTTCCGGATTTCCGACCGGTTCAACAGCAGTTTGCGAACGCCTTTGGGCTGGTGATTCATGAGATTGCCGTGCGAGTACTCGTCGATGTGCGCGTTGTAGAGGAACACCTCGCCGTTTTCGACACGGGCGAACGCGTCGCTGATCTGGCCCTTGCCGGCGCGGAGGGCTTTGACCTCGGTGCCTTTGAGCACGATGCCCGCCTCGTAGGTCTCGAGGATGTGGTAATCGCGGCGAGCTTTCGAATTGGTCAGAATGTCCGCCATAAAAAGACAGCCAGAAGGTCGCCCTTCTGGCTGGCCTGTAAAATGAAAGGATCGCCTCGGGCTACGACCTCTTTCTCTTCTTCGCCGTCGGTTTTGCCAATTCCGCGGGTTCCGGCAGCTCGTACCCGAGTTTGTCTTCGATAATCTCGAGCAGGGCAATATCGGCCGCGCCGAGGTTGCCGGCTTCCGCGATCAAGGGACGGCTCATCGCGCCGGCGCCGGAATTCAACTGGCGCACGCGGCGCGACACAATGTTGATCAGAATGTTGGGGTTACCAACCTTCTCCAGTGCCTTTTTGGTCAACTCAGCGTTCAATTGATCTTTCTCCGAAATTGAGCGCTGTAAATTAGCCGCTTGCCGCGTGAATGCAATATCAAAAAAGGCGCAGGAAAACGGGCCGAAGGCCATGCCTCACGCAGGCCTTGCCCTGATCGGACGGGCACTCCTGGCGCTGCCATGAAACCCGCAGCTCGGATTTCTTTCGGCTTTCGGATTTCGGCCCTCGGCTCTCCTTCAATAGACCACCAGCGACCGGACCGGATAGCCCTCCAGGCGAGAGCGTCCGTTGAGGAACTTCAATTCGATCAGAAAGGCGATCTCCAGGATGCGCGCGCCGAGCTTTTGAACCAGGGCCGCCGCCGCGGCGGCCGTGCCGCCCGTCGCCAGCAGATCGTCGATGAGCAGCACCCGGTTGCCGGGCTTGAGCGCGTCCACGTGCATCGCAATGGTCGCGGTACCGTACTCCAGCGCGTAATCCTGCTCGTAGGTCTGATAGGGCAGCTTGCCCTTCTTGCGCACCGGCACAAAGCCCGCCTGCAACCGCAGTGCCGCCGCCGCCGCAAAAATAAAACCGCGCGCGTCAATCCCCACCACCGCGTCCACGTCGCCCGGCTTGAACCCGCCGATCAGCAGGTCAACCGACCCCGCAAACAACCGCGCATCACCGAGAACCGGCGTGATGTCCTTGAACTGAATGCCCGGTTTGGGGAAGTCGGGAACGTTTCGGATGCTGCGCTCGATGTCGGCAGGCGTGAGTGGTTGCTGAGTCATGCGTAGTGTTTAGGGCCGCGCCGGTTTCATGCGCAAGGAAATTTGCCGAAGCAACCCAGGGGCGCCACCTCCGACGTCGTTCAAGAAATGTCAACTCCCCCCACCCTGCACCACAAGGCGAGTCCCGGGCGCGGGATGTTCGACGTTGGATGCAGGACGTTGGATGCGCCGGATCCGCACGTCGCCGTTCTGGTTCCGCAAAAGAATGCGCGCTTTGTCGCCAGGCACGCCCTCGAACGGATCCGCGCTGCGTGGTTTCATCAGGACAGGCAGATCCGATTCGATCCCGCCGAAACCGGCGTGGGCGTGGATCGCGGGTTCGAACCCGTCAGGCACATCGAGTTCCAACAATCCGAAGCGGGTCTGGGCGTCGATCGTTGCGACGGCTTCCGTGGCCCGAATACGAATGGATCCGTGCTCGTTGCGACAGAGAAACGCCGGCCCGCCGCCGGATACGTCGATGTCGGCGAAAGAGGTTCTCGCATCGACCCCGCCTGCGGTCTCATCTGCCCTGATGGTTCCGTGCTCGTTGCGCAGCGTGGCCTTGCCCGCAATGTTTCGCGCGCTCAAAGGAGCGAACGCCGTCCAGACATCGCAATCGCCGTCCACATCGGCCACATCCACGCCGCCGTGGTAATTGCGCAGCCTTGCCGCGCCGCCGATCTGCCGGGCATGCAACGCCCCAAACCGGGTCCCGGCATCCAGCGCGCCGTGGACGTCCTGCGCATCGATCCCGCCATGCCGGTTTTCGAGCACCGCG
The DNA here is from genome assembly GCA_002385705.1 of Verrucomicrobia subdivision 3 bacterium UBA3939. Taxonomy (GTDB): domain Bacteria; phylum Verrucomicrobiota; class Verrucomicrobiia; order Limisphaerales; family UBA3939; genus UBA3939. Next base: position 7,511 of record DGDZ01000065.1, on the reverse strand, counting down.
GGGCCGGAATTGCTGACGGTCAGGCTGGCGAAAGAAGTCTTTGCGCGCACATTGCCGGGCACACGAAGAAGCGTCATGTCCCCGTGCTCCCCTGTCGCATCCACGGACCCGTCGAGATCAGCGATATGGGTCCTGCCGAATCCATTCACGCTGACGACTGAAACCCACTTCGGCACTCGAATTGCAAAGTCGGAGCGACAGCGCCGGCCCCTTCCGTTCTCGGGAAGCGTGACAGTGATGCGGAACACGTGGCCGGCCCGCTCCGTCTTGCAGACCGCCTCGCTGGCGACTTCCTGCGCAACAGCGTCGCTCGCCGCGCGCGCCTCGACACGCCACACTGACTGCGGGTCTTCGTCGGATCCAATGATCGTGAGATCGCCATGCCGATTGACCACCTCCAGAATTCCGACATCCGGCGGGATGGACTGCGTTTCCACGCGGATGAACGAGGAAGTGAGGTTGTCCGTTTCCCGGGCGGGCTCGGGGCGAGCGCATCCGTTCAACGCCGCCACCAGACCCGCCATCGCGAACACCTGCGCCGCGGCAACGACCGCTTTGCTCCGTCGAGACGGCAGGGTGGCGCGATCGCGTCCCTCGGACGACGAGGAAGGATGCGCACACGCGATGCGGCGGCCATCAAAGCGCCGAACGAATGCCGGGGTGAAACATGCTTTCGGGTTCATGGCGAACACTGAGCGGCAGTCAACACCCCCACTTCCGGCAAGTCAATGCCGGAGCGGCCGAAGAACATCCAGCGCCCGGAGGATTTACGAATGACGATTTACGATTGACGCGGGGGGTGCGCGAACGCGCGGACCAGGACAGTGGTGAGTCGCCCCCGCTTTCCGGGGCGCGATCTTCAGATCGCTTCGCGTCCGATAGCGAAATCACGGTGGGATCCGATTTGCACATGCACATGCACGCGTACCCGAAGCGGCATGAATGCCGCGCTCCGGATAACGGGGCGCGGCTGTGCCCCGCGGGGCGGGACCAGCCGCAGCGCGTGGACAAGGCGTGCGATTGCGGGTCCTGCAGGCGCGCGGGACGGAGCACGGATTGGAACTCCGAAATCCCACGTCTGAAAAAGGCCCCGTGAGCAGCGTCATTTACACGCCGTTGGCCGCGGGGTTCTGCCGCATGGCAAGCGTCTCTTTGCAGGTCTTCAACCCATTGTTGGCCGATTGGGCGACGGCTTAATGTCGGCGACAACAATCAACCAAAGGACGATTTATGAGCAATTTGCGGGAGACATTCATCAACGAGTTGAGAGACCTCTACGATGCCGAGAAGCAGATCACCAAGGCGCTGCCGAAGATGGCGAAAGCGGCGGAGCACGAGGAGTTGAAGCAGGCATTCGAAATGCATCTCGAGGAAACCCAGGGCCAGATCCAGCGACTCGAACAGGTGTTCAAGATCTTCGGCGAAACGCCCAAAGGCAAAAAGTGCAAGGCCATGGAAGGCCTGATCGAAGAGGCCAAGGAACTCATCGAGGACGAGGAAGGCGATGCCGCGCTCATCTGTGCCGCGCAAAAGGTGGAGCATTATGAAATCGCCTCATACGGGTCGCTCGTCGCCTGGGCGGATCTCCTCGAAGAGGACGACGCTCGGGAGTTGCTGGAGGAAACCCTGAGCGAAGAAGAGCAGGCCGACGAAAAGCTCACGGAAATCGCCGAAAGCTCCATCAACGCGGCACAATCCGAGGAAGAGGAAAAAGAGGAGCACACCAATCCGCGCCGGCGCTGACCCCGCGCGCGGAAGCCTCAACACGGAGCCAGCAAGAGCCGCTCCGGCACGGAGGAGCGCTCTGCATCGCATTGCCGGACGGAAACGTCACCCGGAAATCAATACGTCAGCAGATCCAGCAGGCTGATGCCGCGCGGCGTGAGTTCCCAGCGCGTGCCGCGTTGAGTGATCAATCGTCGGCACGGATTGTTCCGGTATTCCGGCTCGTTGACCGAGAGCAGATGATATCGGGAAGTGCTTTTGAGTTCGGACGCCGCCCGCGGGATCAGGCGGAACGGAATCCCGTTGTAGTTGAGCACGAGTTCGTACCCGGCCACGCCTTCGGCCCGCGCAACGGCATTGGATTCGACGAGTGCCGAGTAGCGTTGCAGCCACGGGAAGCGTGTGTCGCGCACCACCACGCGGCACATCTCCGTCTGGGATCGAATGAATTCGACCATATTGAACCGTTCCCCCTGCGCCTTGCTCTGCAGGAGCAGCAGCTTCGGGTCGAGCCCAAGCAGGTTTTGCCCGTTCCATTTGCCGTGATCGTTGCGCTGGCCGGGCGACGTTTTGTTGAACCACGCCCCGAAATCGTCGTTGACCAGCAGGTTCACCTCGAAATGCACGTGCGCGCGATCCTTCGAAATGGTCTCGCGCGTGTTCGCGGTGCGCCCCATGGTCCCGATCACCTGGCCGGCCTTCACCGGTTGTCCCGCCCGGATTCCCGGGGCAATGGCTCTGAGATGCGCGTAGAGCGAGAACACTTCCACGCCGTCGATTTCATGCTTCAGAACGATGTAGTTTCCGTAATTGGAAAGAGAGGGGCGCGAGTTGACGTAGGCGACGCTGCCGTCCGTGGTAGCCATGACCGGATCGATGGGTTCGCCCTGCTTGTCCCGCTGGAGGCAGCGGATATCCAGGCCCTCATGCATTTGCCAGCCGTCACTGCGCACGCAGCCGAAGCAACCGCTGGTCCACGACCGGCCGACGGTGCCCACCAGGAACCGCTCTTCGCCGCCCGGCTCGAACAGGGCGCGATTGGCAGTGGGCAATTGAAACACCTGAGCAACCCCGGGCACGGCCGCCAGCACAGCACCCACCATCACCGCCCGGATCCCGCGAGTGTAACTGCCGAGCCCTACCATTTCGAAGCCGTCTCGAGTTTGCGGGCCAGATTGTTCAGGCCGAGCACCACTTCTTCGGCCTCGGCCCGGGTGGCATCCGGCGTGAACGTGAACAACCCGTCGGAAATCCGCCGCCGGATGGTCGGCGCGCCAAGCCACCGCGCCTCGCGAAAGCCCTTGCCGCCGAACTCGCTGTAGATTGCGACCCGCCTCCCCGGATTGCTCGTCGTGTACTGCTCCAGCAGCCACGCACCCCGCCGATCGAACTGGATCTGGATGACAAATCCGCCGACCTCATCCACCACTTTCGCGGACGCCACGTTCACTTCGGTCAGGAACGGATCCCGGTCCACACGGAGGCTCATCGGGTTCTCCCGGTAGATCGGCACCACCCGGCTGAAGCTCATTGCATCCGACGTCGCTTCCATGTGGAGGCGCAGCGCCGAGAATTGCTTGTCCCTGGAATCCCCGGTGCGGCAACCCGCAACCAGCACGGCGGCGAGGCCGGCAAAACAGAGCAGATAGAGATTGATTCGGGTTCGGCCAATTAACATAGTGACCGCCACAAAATCGGAACGCAGATCGAAAGTAAAGACCGTTATGGGCAAACAATACAACAAAATCTTGAAACGCCGCCGTCGCGAATCCTATCTCAAGCGGAAGAAGGAACACGAGCGGACCAAGACCAAGCCCGCTGCCGCTGCCGCCTGACCTCTCCGCACGGTTCGCCGTGCCGCAACTTCACTCCGCTTTCGAACCGCCCCCCAGGGGTAACGGCTTCATCGTGAGCGGATCGCGCAGCGGCAGTTCCGTCACCTTCCCGCCTGCCAGCTCCGACAGGGACGCCTTGTAATCAGGGTGCCCCAGGAGGAGTTCGTCTTTGTTGCCGACGGCCAGGATCACGACGTTCCCGGGTTTGAGGTACTCACGGGCAACGCGGAGGACGTCGTCTCTCGTGACCGCCTCGATCTTCGAGCGCACGTTCTTCCAGTAATCCGGGTCCTTGGCGTAGCGGCCCGTGAATTCGTCCTGCGCAAACGTCGCGGCGATCTGGCTCTTCGTCGCGAACGTGCGCGGGAATCGTTCAATGAACCCCTGCTTGCACGTCTGCAACTCCTCGTCCGTCACCGGCTCGGTGCGAATCCGGCGCAGTTCTTCAAGCACGATCGAAGCTGCATAGGCCACCGTGCGGGACTTTGATTGAAAACCCGCCGTGAAGGTCAGCGGATAGTAAGTGCCTCCCGGAAAACTCGAGTAGGCGTGATAAGCCAGGCCTTCATCCGACCGCACGCGGTTCACCAGGCGCGACGTGAACCCGCCGCCGCCCAGAATGTCGTTCATCACCGCAATCGCGAAGTAATCCGGGTTGTCGCGCGTGATCCCCGGCAGCAGGATCGCCACCCGCCCCTGCGGCACGTCCTTGTTCACCAGGTACACCCCCGGCGCGGCGAACGTCGTGTTCGTCGGTATCGGCGGCGGTTTCTCACCGGCAAACGGCCAGTCTGCAAACAACGCCTCCAGCCGCCCCGTCATCTCCAATCGATCGAAGTCGCCGCTGACGGCCAGAACGAAGTTCGACGGATAAAACCACTTGCGGTGAAATGCGCGCATGTCGTCGATCGAGATCGCGTCAACCGATGCGGCGGTGGAATAGCGGTTGGCCCAGAAATCCTCCCCGTAGGCGAGGAAACCCGCGTGGCGCGATTCGATCGAACTCGAATCGTCGTTGCGCTGTTTCATGGCCTGGAGCATCTGCTGTTTGCGCAGGGCGACGCGATCCTCCTGAAACCGAGGCGTTACCAGCACTTCCCTCAGGATCTGCATTCCCTCCTCGATGTCTTTCGAAAGCAGGTTCAGGCTCACGGTTCCCTGCAAGTCTCCGATGCTTGAACCGAGTTGCGCCGCAAGAAAGGCCAGGCGTTCCTCCAGTTCCTCGGCCGTCCTCGATGGCGTGCCGGACCGCGCCAGCAAATACCCCGTCAGACCGGCCAGTCCCTCCTTGCCTGCGGGATCCAGGTAGGATCCCGTGCGGACGTAGATCACAATGTTCACGAGCGGCAACTCGCGGTCGGGCACAATGTACGCCACCGGACCGTTGGTCAGCGGAACACGGAACGCCCTCGGATCCGGCGGTTCATACACGAGCGGCGGAAAGGTCAGTTTCTCCGGCCGATCCGGAATGCCGCGGTCCCCCGCCACGGTCGCGCGGGAAATATCGTCCGCCACCGCCATTGGCAACATCGGCGCGGCGCACACCATCACCGCCAGCACCGCAGTCGTCCGCACGTAAGCCAGAAACGTGTTCATAGTGTTCAATGGGAAACCGGAACGGGCGTTGCCGCGGGTTCACTCCCCTTGCGCGTGTAAATGGCCACTGCCCGGTTCTCCTTCGTGAAGTACGTGTTCGCCACCCGCTTCACATCGGCGGCCGTGACCGCCTGGATCTTCGGGCCCGCCTCGTTGATCTCCCGCCAATCGCCCATGCCGTCATTCAGAATCAGGCTGAACAGAATCGGCGTGTTCGACGTCAGACGCCGGTATTCGGACGCCGCAAAGTTGTTTTTCACCTTCTGCAATTCCTCGGCAGGCACGTCCTCCTGTTTCAATCTCTCAATGTTCTCGTAGATCCCCTGCTCCACTTCCTCGGGCGTGCGCCCTTCCCGCGCCTCGCCTCCGGCCGTGAAATACCCCGCCCATTTCTGCGACACCTGCTCGGCATAGACATCCGTCGCCACGCTCCGGCCCAGCACGAGGTCCTTGTAAAGCCGCCCGGTCCGCGTCGCCAGCACCTGCCCCAATATCTCGAGCGCGTACGAATCCTTGTGGCCGAACGGCACCGTGTGCCACAGGATGTCCACCTGCGGGTTCGCCTCCGCCTCGGCATACATCCGCTTCTCCGCGGCCTGCCGGATCTCCATGGTGACCACGTCCGGCGGATCGTTCGTCCCGCGCGGGATGCGCTCGAAATACTTCCGCGCCAGCCGCTCGGCCTCCGCGCGCTGAAAATCGCCCACCAGAATCAGCGTGATGTTCTGCGGCGAGTAATACGTCGCGTAAAACTCGTCCGCCTGCGCCTTGCTGATCGCCGGAATAGCCGACGGCCAGCCCACCACCGGCCAACTGTACGGCAGCGATTCCCAGAACATCGCGTTGAATTGTTCCTGAAACCGGCCCAGCGGCGTCGATTCCGTCCGCATCCGCCGCTCCTCGAACACGACGTCCCGCTCCGCGTAAAACTCCCGAAACACCGGGTTCGCCAGGCGCTCCGACTCCATCCACATCCACAACTCCAGTTTGTTGGCCGGAACATTCACGAAATACGCGGTCATGTCTTCCGACGTGAACGCGTTCATGCCCGAAGCGCCCTGCGCCCGCAGGATCTGGTCGAATTCATTCTTCACGAGAATCTTTCTCTGCTCCTCGATGAGCCGGTTGAATTCCTTCTCCAGTTCGCGGTAGCGCTCGGTCTTGTTTTCCGGTTTCAGAAGGTCGTCGATCTCGCCCCGCCGCACCATCTCGCGCATCTTCGCCTCCTCCCTGCGCATCAGATCGCGAACCCGTTCCTGTTCGTGAATGATCTCGAGATCGCGCCGATAATCCTTCGTGCCGATGGTCTTTGTTCCCTTGAACATCATGTGCTCGAACAGGTGCGCGATGCCGGTCATGCCGGGCCGTTCGTTGGCGCTGCCCACGTGCGCGACCCACCCGCCGGCGATCGTGGGCTCGTCGTGGCGCTCCACCATGAGCAGGCGCATGCCGTTGGCCAGCTCGGTTTCAATGACGGGCACCTTTTGCGCCATGACCGGCACGGTGGCGATGGCCAGAACGGCGGCTATCCGCAAGGCGCTGCGAAATGCATTCGAACTCATAGCGACGGATCAATCTGTGCCGCCACAGTAGGTGCAAAGGCAGATCATTTGAAGCCCCAAATTCCAGGCAAGGAGTCCGCCTTCAGACTTCAGGCGGTGCCTTTCATTGGCTATCGGCTATTGGCAATTGTGCGCGGAC
>DGDZ01000065.1:0-562 GCA_002385705.1 Verrucomicrobia subdivision 3 bacterium UBA3939 | reverse complement strand
CTATTGGCAATTGTGCGCGGACGTCCCCCGCGAAAATGGGGTTTGAACGGCGTGCCAGAGCACAGGAGTCGCGAATGTTTCCACAGGTGAAGCGACGTCAACGCCGCGCTCCGGTTTCGGGGCGCGACCTTCAGGTCGCATCAACGTCCGAGCCGAAAAGAGCGCCGGATATTTCGGTGCGTGTCCGCGTTCGTGAGGCGAAGCAGTGTGAACGCCGCGCTCCGATTCCGGAGCGCGACGTTCAGGTCGCTTCAACGTACGACCGTTTCTAAAAGCCTGGCTTAAGGCCGGTCCAAATTCCGAAGTCCATTCTCCCGACAATTGTAGACTGTAATATTTGACAAATGGCGGTGCGCGAGCGGTGGATTTCCGATGACTGGCAAGGTGGCGGATGCGTGGAAATGAGGTCGTCGAACGGATTGAGATGAGATATCAATTGGCAGCGCAGGACACTAGGCGCGTTGAGAATCGCTGAGGGCAACTGCAAAGAGAAACCATGGCAATTGAAGCTGAAATGCCAAATGTCAAAGATTTAGATGCGACCCCATTGCCTTTTCCTAAC
>DGDZ01000068.1 GCA_002385705.1 Verrucomicrobia subdivision 3 bacterium UBA3939 | reverse complement strand
CCATTTGGGAGAATTCTCTCTCTGAAGTCGTAAATCCGGTCGCCGCAGGTAATTGGCCGAAGGCAGGACGGGGGTGCCTGGCTTCGACTCGCAAGCGCCCTCCTACGGCCCAAAATAGAAGCTCACACTACCACTGTATTCGCCGTCCACAGCCACCGGCTGGCTTTGCGGGCCGCTCATGATGGCGTCCTTGAACTTCGTCCCTATGGCGGGGATCACGTCCAGCAATCCCAGGCCTGCCTCCGGCAGGTTTACCTTCGTCTTGCCTATCAGGTTGTCGGGCGGCTGACCGGGCGTCAGCACCTGCACGAACGGCACGTTCTCCGGCACAACCGTAATCGTCCCCTCAGCCGTCTCCAGTTGCACCCAGCGCACGTTCGCAAAGCAACCCTTGAACTCCGGATACACCCAGCCGCGATAGCCCGTGATCGTGTCGTTGTAGTCGTTCTCCCAAAACCCGAACTCAACACCCTGCAACCGGTTCCGCCATACCCGGAACGGACCGTCGCCCAGCCAGCGTTTCCGTTTCACCAGTTCCTCCGGGTAATCGAACACCACGCCGATGCAATCGTTCGTCCCGCGCGCCGTATAGCGATAGCGGCATTGCACCCAGCCGTTCCCATACACGCGCCACAACACCGATCGCAGGTCGCCCGAATACCGCGCCGAAACGATGTAGTCCGGCCCGTCCGCTTCCCAACGCAGATTCGTCAGCGTCGATTCCCCCACCGCCAGCCGCGGGCCGTTGCCGAGTGAAAACGTCTTCCCGTCCCGACTGGCGCCGATCAATTGGCCGGTGGTGCGGCTGAATTGCACCGTCAACGCGCCGGCTGTCACCTCGATCACGTCGTTCGATTGCGTGCCCACGGTTTTCTGCGGCGCCGGCGCGTTGATCGCTTCCACCATGTCGCCGGTCTTGTCCTCCGGCCACACCCAGGTCCACAGCTCGCGCCCGGAAGGATCGTCCACGCGCAGCGCGATGGCGTCCATCCGCCCGCGCGGCCGCGGCAATGGACACGGCAGTTCACCGCTCTCGCCCGGCGTCAGCCGCGGCCCGGACATCACCTGCTCGTTCAACACGGTGAACGGCGCGCCGTTTGTGAACGGATCCGCAAATCGCCGAATCTGCCACGTGAACCGGCATTCGCTCGCGTCGATAAAATTGTACCAGTTCCTGATGGTGAACCGCCCGTCCGCCTCGCGCCGGACCTGGATGGGCGACCAGATTTCTTTGATCGCGTAAAAACTCGCTTCCCGCTCGCGATACGGTCCCACCATGCCGTCCGGCGCCTGGTTGCCCGCGGCGTCCAGTTCACCTGTGTCCGGCCGTTTCACCGCCTCGTCCACCAGCGTCCAGATGGACCCGCCGCCATGCAGCGGACCGGATCGCATCATGTTCCAGTAATCCTCCAGCGCCGCACCGCCTCCGCCGTCATACAACCCGTGCATGAACTCCGTGGGCATGTAGATGTAACGCGTGGGATCGTTCGTCGCGACCAGTTCCTGGCCGTCATGGTAGTAAACCGATTGTCCTGTCGCCGCGATCTCCGCCTTGTCGAATGCGAGATAGTGGGCCGTGCACAATCCCGACCGCGACGCCCACGGATGCAGCACCCGCCGCTTCTGCGGGTCGAACTCGTGAAAGACCTGGTCCAGGTTCGTATTGCCGCCGCCCTCGTTGCCGTTGTTCCAGAATAGAATGCACGGATGATTCACATCCCGTGTCACCATCTCTTCTACAAGTTTTCTCCCGACCTCCGTGTCATAGGCGTTGTGCCAGCCGCCCAGTTCATCGAGCACATACAGACCGAGCTCGTCGCACAGGTCCAGGAACTCCTTGTCCGGCGGATAATGCGACATCCGCACGGCGTTCATGTTCATATCCTTGATCGTCTCGATGTCGAGACGATGCACCGCCTCGCTCAGGCAACGACCCGAGTCCGGCCAGAACGAATGCCGATTCACGCCCCTGAGCTCCACGCGGCGCCCGTTCACATACAGGCCGTCCCCGTCCCGCACTTCCATCGTGCGAAACCCGAATCGCTCGCGGTGCCGATGCACAATGTCGCCGTCACTCTTCAACCGCACTTCCACCCGGTAGAGATTCGGCGTTTCCGCCGACCACGCCCGCGGCGACGAAACGCCGGTCTGCAGCCGCACCTGCCGTTGCCCTTCCTTCAGTTCAACGCTGAAAGGATTCCCCACAAGATCGCCGTCCAGCGTGAGCACCTGGGCTTCGACGGCGTCCGATCTCCCGTCGCCGCTCACGAACACGTCCATTGCGAACTCGCCGGTGTGTCGCGCGTCGATGGCGACGCGTTCGATAAACTGCCTGGGCACGGCCTGGAGATACACGGGACGGTAAATGCCGCCGAACACCCAGTAATCCGCCTGTCGCTCGGCCCGGTTCACCGAGGCATTGGCGGAATGTTTGGCCACCGTCACTTCCAAACGGTTCGTTTCCCCGAACTTCAGCAGATCGGTCAGTTCGTATTTGAACCGATAAAACCCGCCCTGGTGCGTAGGACCCGCTTCCCTGCCGTTGACGCGCACCGACGTGTCGGTCATTACGCCTTCGAACACGACAAACACGCGCCGCCCGGACCATTCCGCCGGAACGTGAAAGTCGTGCTCGTACAATCCGCGTTCGTCAAAGGCGTTCGTCGCGTCCCGGCGGTAGTTCAACGTGCCGAACCCGTGCATGTCCCAATGCGCCGGCACCGGCAGGTTGGTCCAGAAGCCCGAGTTCGCGCCCGACGTGCAGAAAAACCGCCACGGCACTGCATCATCCTTCCCCCGCCCGGACAGATACTGAACTTCCGTCTCGTAAGGAGTCCCGCCTTCACGCGGCCTGTTCGCCTCGGCCGCATATAGAAGATCTGGCGAGAAACCTCCGAGCACAGCGCACACAAGGAGCGCCGCGACCCCAATCCACAAATCTGGAACCTGGAACCTGGAACCTGGAACTTTTTTCACCACCACTTCAGCCTTTCAGATGTTGTCGAAACTCGGTCGGCGTCATCCCCGTGTGATGCCGGAAGAAATGGCTGAAGTAGAACTCGCTGGAGAAGTTGAGCTGCGCGGCGACGTCCTTTACGGAAAGCCGTTTGTCCGCGAGAAGGAACCGGGCCTGGTCGAGCCGCGCGCGCTGGATATGCTCGTGCACGGTGCCCTGCCCCGCCTGTTGGAACAGCGCCCGCAACCCGGAGTAACTGACCTTGCCCACGGCCGCCAGTTCCTTCGCTTTCCAGTCGCGAAGCGGGTTCGCCGAGATCGCGTTCAACACGCGCACCACCGGCGCCGGCAGCTCGGCCTGCGGCGACACCAGCAGGTTCCGCGACATCAGCAGCTTGCCCAGCATGTTCGTGATGACAACGTGAACCTGCCATTCCCACCCGGTCGGTTTGCGTTTCACGAGCCGCAACAGCTCGCTCTGCGTCCGCTTCACAAAACCGAAATCGTCGAGTGTGAACTCCGAATTCTCGTCGCCCCGAATCTCCTCGTGCCAGAACTCCAGCCCCGGGCCGCCGAACCGGAAGCCTGCGATCGTCAGATGCCGCTTCGGCGCCGGGATATAGGTGCGCGGCTTGCTCATGTCCACCAGCCAGACCTTGCGCCCGCGCTTCAGCGCGAACCGGCCGGTCTCGTGTTCCAGCTCGCCCTCGCCCGACTGCACCCAGAACAGGTGTGCCCCGGGTTTCTCAAAACGCTCATGGTGGTCCGGCAATTCCAACCGGCGCGATCCGATCGAGAACACGTGCCATAACAGGCGCCGCGCGATCGGCGACGGTTCGACAAATATCAGATTCGAGGAAGAGCCTGACGACGCCATACTACCGTGCTCCAGCAGAATGTTTCGAATTGTGTCCCATCACGCCGCCGCACGCTCGCCGCTCGCCGGCGCTTCTCGAATTTCATCGGGCCACACATAGCTTCCGGGTTTGATGGTCAGCAATATCGATCGGTTACATTCAACGCCCAGCGTCGCCACCCCCGGCGCCACTTCCCGCAACACCCGCATCCGCCTCCACCCCATCCGCCGCACCAGCGCCGCCGCCGTCGCGCCACCCTCCGCGTACACTCGCCCCGCCGGCGCTTCCGCCAGCACCTGCGCCGCCACCTCCACCAGGTGCAACGTCAGCGTCCGCACAATCGTCCCGCGCACCCTCGGCAATCCCACGTTCAGAATCACCCGCTGCCGGTTCCGCAGCATCGACACCGCCCGCCGCGCCACCGCTTTCATCGCCACCGCGCTGAATTCCGCTCCCCAGGCCAGCTCCGACGGCAGAGAAATCACGGGAACGCGCGCCGAATGCGACGCTTTGACGAAGTCCCGCGACGCACGGCTCGTCGTGCCGCAAACAAACAACTCGCAACCACTCGTTTCAAGCGCTTCCACCCCGGCGTTGTCCGCCGTCCTGTGCCCGGTCGCCGCCAGCAGCGCCGCAAAAAATTCGGCCGCGCCCGCCAGCAACAACCGCGACCGGCGGCACGCCGTCCATCGTCCCAGGTCCGACGGCCGCGACGCCTCGCCCACAATCACCCCGGATGATGGCAGACGATCGCCCACGCGGCAAACTGTCAGCGCACTCGCCGCGGACCGGCCGAGCAGTTCCACAACGAGCGGCGATGCGCGTGGATACTCCGGATCCCGGGCGAACTCCGTTCTCGAAATCAGCTTGCCGCCAACATAATAACGCCCGTTGCGAATCACGCGGCGGCGACCCGGATTCGCCGCCACCAGCAACGCCCGGTTCAACCCGAGCTCCGCCATGATCCCTTCAATCTCGGGCACAATACGACCCCGGAGAACGGAATCGACCTTCTTGTAGATCCAGCGCGCGCCCGCCTGCCGCAGCGCCTGCGCCGCCACGCCCGCCCGACGCGCCGCCTCCGCCGGCGCGCACGACCGCGAATCGGTGTCGATGCAAATCAGCTCCGCCGCCGTCCCGCCCCGCCGGGCTTTTCTCCCCGGCAACCATTCCGTCAACTCGGCCTTTCCCGGGTTCGACAGAATTTCGCACCGAAGACCGTGTCGCAGTCCGACGGCGCCGATCTCGGCAGCTCCGCTCAGATCGTCGGCAATGACGCCAATCATCGCGCCCTCCTTTCCCGCCCGCACGCAAGGTCAACGGCCGCCGATATCGCCGAGAACAGACTTCGCGCATCGGCCTTTCCTTTCCATGCGATGTCGAAAGCCGTCCCGTGATCGACGGACGTGCGAACGATCGGCAGCCCGAGCGTGATATTCACGCCCGTGTCGAACGCGAGCATCTTGAACGGAATATGCCCCTGATCGTGGTACAGCGTGACGAAGGCGTCGAAACGCTTGCGTTGATTCGTTGTGAACGCCGCGTCGGGAACCAGCGGGCCCGTGCAGTCAATCCCCTTCGCCCGCGCCCGCTTCACGGCAGGCTCGACAAAACGTTCCTCCTCACGCGCTCCAAACAGTCCGTGCTCGCCCGCGTGCGGGTTCAATCCGCACACACCCAGTCGCGGCCGTCGTCCCAGGATCCGCCTCATCGCCTCATCCGTCAGTTGGATCACATCCAGTACCCGCCGCGCCGACAACTTCTCCGGCACGTCGCGAAACCCGATATGCGTGGTCACCATGCTCACCGTAATCACTTCCGATCGCAACATCATGCAACTGCGCCGCGAGCGCGTCAGTGCCGTAAAGATCTCGGTGTGCCCGGGATACGGCACGCCGGCCAGGTGAAGCGCCTCCTTGTGCACCGGAGCCGTGACCACCCCGGCCACACGACCGCGCAGCGCCGATTGGATCGCCAGTTCAATGTATCGATACGCGGCGCGGCCGCACCGCGCCGAAACCCTGCCCGGCTTGAAATCCTTCGCGCCGATCGCCCGGCAATCCACAATCGCCGGCGACTCGATGCGCTCGACGCGCTCCCATTCCTTCGGTTGAAAGACCTTCCACGAGTCCGCCTTCGTCCCGCGGCCGTTTAATCGCGCCGCGCGCAACGCCACCTCCGCATCCCCAAACAACACCGGCACGCATCGCTTCAGCACCGCCGCCTCGCGCAATGCCCGCGCGCAAATCTCAGGGCCGATCCCGGCCGGATCGCCCATGGTCAGAGCCACGACCGGTCGCCGATTCATTGTCCGTTCAACTGCAGTTGCGACATCTGCGTGCGCAATTTTTCCATGGCCGCCGGCGACAACGTGCTCAACGGCGGCAGCACGTACGGCTGGCACAGTCCCCGGAAGTGGACTGCCGCCTTCAACACAGAAAGCGATTCGTTCAACGTCCGTCCGCGCTGGTACAATGCCGCCACAGCCTTCATTCTCGAGAAATGCCCCGCCGCGCGAACCCAGTCCCCCTCTCGCGCCGACACGCACAGGTCCTGGCAGACATCCGGAATCAGATTGCCCACGCTGGGAACAATGCCGTGAGCGCCCAGCTTCAAACCCTTCTCCATCAGCGCGCCGACCCCGACGAAAATCGAAAAGCCGTGCCGATTTCCGAAGCGCCTCAGCAGTTCCTCGAGCCGCCGCGTGTCGTTCTCGGAATCCTTGATGCCTGCCAGATTCGGATGCCCGATCAGGGATTCGATGGCGTCCAGCGGAATCGAGACGCCGGTGATCGACGGCATGTTGTAAAGGATCAACGGGCCGTTCAACTGATCCAGCAGCCCGCGATACCAGCGGCCCAGCCCGGCGGCGGGCACCGGCCTCGAGATCGGCGGATGCACCACCACCGCATCGGCGCCCGCCCGCAGAAAATCGTTCGCCAGATCAATGTCGCCCGGCTGCACATCACCCATTCCCGCGCACACCAGCGCGCGCTGGTTCACCCGATTCACCGTCCGCGACACCAGCCGCTTCCGGAGCGGACGCGGCACGTGAGCGCCTTCGCCGGTCGTGCCGAGCACAAACAACCCCTCCACGCCGCCTGCCAACAGCACCTCAATCAGCCGGTCCAGGGCGTCTTCGTCCAGCCCGCCCTTTGACGTGATCGGCGTCACCATCGGCACCACCGCCCCCTGATATGTCATACCGCTCTTCATTTCGTTCAAAAATCAAAACACCGATTCATACAGCGAAATTGCATCCGCCTCGGTCAGTGTTCGCGGATTGTTCCGCAACAACCGCGTCACCTGCATCGCCGAACGCGCCAGCTCCGGGATTGCGCTCCGTGGAATTCCCAGTTCCGACAGCCTCATGGGAATGCCGCAGGCGCGCGCCAGCTCTTCAATCGCCCGAACTCCGGCCTCGGCCAGGTCGGCGCCGTTCTGCTGCACACCGAGCGCGAGAGCCATCTGGGCATACCGCTCCGCCGCAGCCGGCAGGTTGAATCGCAACACAGCCGGAAGCATAACCGCGTTGGACACGCCGTGAGCGACATGAAACTTCCCGCCCAGCGGATACGCCAGCGCATGCACCGCGGCCGTGTTCACAGGGCCCAGGCACAGGCCGCCATACAGGCTGCCCAGCGCCAGCGCCGCCCGCGCTTCCACATCCTTTCCGTCCCGCACCGCCCCCACGAGATTCGCCGAAATCAGGCGAATCCCCGCCAGCGCATATGTGTCCACCGCCGGGTGCGCGTGCTTGTTCGCAAACGCTTCGATGCAGTGCGTCAACGCATCCAACCCCGTCGCCGCCGTCACTGCCGGAGGCACGCTCAGCGTCAACAGCGGATCCACAAACGCCGCGTCCGGAACCAGGTGCGGGCTGATCACGCCCTTCTTCATCTCGTCCGTCTCGTCCAGGAGAATGGCGTTAGGCGACACTTCCGCACCCGTTCCCGCCGTCGTCGGCAGACACACCAGCGGCAGAGCGCGGCGCTTCAGCAGGTCGATCCCAAACACCTCCCGGATCGGCTGCCCGCCGTCCCCCAGCGCCGCCACCAGCTTCGCCACGTCCATCGCGCTGCCGCCCCCGATGCCGGCCACCGCATCCACCCGCCCGTCGCGGGCAACCTTCAAAGCCGCTTCAAACATTGCCACCGTCGGCTCGCAATCCACCGCCGGCGCCTCCACCACTTCAATCCCCGCCTGCCGCATCGCCTCCAGCACGCCGCCCAGCGACGGCTGCACCGCGCTGCTCGAAACCAGCAGCACGCGACGCGCGCCCCGGCCCCCCAGGTATCGGGCGCATTCGGGTGCGCAACCGTTGCCCACGGCAATGCGCGGCGGCTGGAGCAGTGTCACGCTTTTCATGAGTTCACCACCGCCTTCAGCGACGCGTTG
Source organism: Verrucomicrobia subdivision 3 bacterium UBA3939 (assembly GCA_002385705.1). Taxonomy (GTDB): domain Bacteria; phylum Verrucomicrobiota; class Verrucomicrobiia; order Limisphaerales; family UBA3939; genus UBA3939. Next base: position 24,438 of record DGDZ01000068.1, on the reverse strand, counting down.
GCGCGCGCCACTTTTCGATCGAACAACACACTCGCCGCCAGCCCCACGCCAAACACAATCGCATGATTGAACACGCCGATCAGATAGGGGTTCAACCCGTAGTTGAACGGCCCCAGGTCCACAAGCACGCGATCCAGCGCCGGCAGCTTCACCGACGTGAACGTCGCCCAGCCCGTGAACAGAATGCACGCAATGATCCCGATCAGCGCGCCCCGCGCCGTCGCCCGCTTCGTCAACGCCCCTAACGCAAACAATCCCAGCATGCCCGCCGTCGCTATCGAAAACAGTTGCACCCCGAACTCCATCGCCGTGCCAATCCCGATCCAGCTCAGCGAAAACACGATCGCCGAAACGCCCAAGAGAGCGACCGCCACCCGCCCGACCATGAGCTGCTCCCGGTCGCTCGCCCGCGGCCGCAGACGCGAGTAGTAATCGTCCACAATCACCGTCGCCATACTGTTCAAATCCGAGTCCAGACTGGACATCGCGGCCGCCGCCAGCGCGGCAATCACCAGGCCGATCGCGCCGACCGGCAACTGCGTCTTGATGAAATACGGCACGATGTTGTCCTTCACCCGGGCCACGTCCCCCGGCAGCTCCGCGCCCGTCAACTGGAAGAAAGCCCAAAGGCAGGCGCCCAACAGGAAAAACAGCCCCCATACGGGCAGGCACGCCAATGCTCCGAAATAAGCGCTCTTCCTCGCATCCCGATCCGTCTTCGCCACGAGGTACTTCTGCACAATGTGCTGATCGAGCGCGTACCGCTGCACCGCCCAGATCGCGCCCCCCACCAGGAACACCCACACGTTGTCCGTCACCCAGCTGAACGACCAGTCGCCTAACGCGAACTTGCCGCCGTCCCACGCCGTGCTCAACACCGCGCCCGGACCGCCTTCCGGACGAAACAGCGCAATCCCCAGGCACGCCAGTGCGCCCCCGACCAAAAGCGCGCCCTGCAGCACGTCCGCATACACCACCGCCGCAATCCCGCCCGCCACCGTCATCACCAGCGTCACCACGCCCACAATCACAATCACCCATCCCATGTGAATCCCCGTCATGAACGACACCGGGATCGCAAGGAAATACAGCGTCGCGCTCATGTCCACCACCCGGCTCACAATGAACGCCGCCGCGCCATACGCCCGGGCCGGATAACTGAAGCGCTTCTCCAGGTAATCGTAGATGCTCATCCGCACCGTGCGCCGGTAAAACGTCACCACGAACCGCGACACAAAGACCATCACCACGGGCAGCATCAGGAACTGCGGCAGCGCCCAGAGATTCGTCGCAAACACGTTCCCGGAATGGCCGACGAAACTCGTGCTGCTGATCATCGTCCCCACAATCGCAAAGATCACCACCCAGCCCGGCACCCGCCGCCCGGCAAGGAAGTAATCCTGCGTCGTCTTCTGATGGCGTGAGAAATAAACCCCGATGCCGAAGACCACCGCGAAATAAACGCACACGATCGCCGCGTCTATTCCGCTGATCTGAAGGTTGTCGTGCATTCGCTTCGGCCGGACAGCATGGGTTCAGGTCGGAATCGGCTCACCGCGCGCCGGCCGCAACCGCTCCCGACTGCAACACCCCGTTAACAAATTCATATCGGTTCACCTCGCGCCCCTCGCGGTCGAAGTGCAACGCCGGGCCATGAGCCACAAGGCCCGTAAACTCCCGGTCGATGTCCCGCGCCCGCGGACGGGTGTTCCAGTTGGACTCCAGGCGCTTCGAACCGTCCGGCCAATACTGCGTCCAGACGCTTCGGTGATTCTCCCGGTCGTGCGTCCAGCTCCAAACCCGGTTCCCGAACGGGTCCCAATACGTCTCCGCTCCCGTCTTGAACCCGTTCACGTAAGTCACTTCATACTCCTTCCGGCCGTTTTCATAGTAGATGACCTGGCGGCCATCGAGCAGATAACGGCCGTTCGGCAGAATCCGCGCGCTCCACATCGCCCGCAACGAGCGGTCCGCATACCGTTCCTCGAACGATTCCACCCTGCCCCCCTCCAGCTCCTCCGGAACCTCGCCCAGGTCCGAAAACACCCACGCCTCGTTGAACTCGTAGTGCAGGCACGGATGCGTCATCGTCGATAACACATGAATCAACCCGTTGGGCGCCTGCCGTACCGTGGCGTATCCCAGCGTGCCGTTCTTGCGATCCGCCTCGTGCGGCAACGCAACCGGCAACCGCTTGAAATGCCAGTCCGCCCCCCGGTTGGTCGAAATGGCGACAAAACAACCCTCGCCGCCCTGCCAGCCCTCCGGCGACTGCTGCTTATTCCGGTGATACGAGTCCGTCACCAGGCACAAATGACCGTTCGCCAGCCGGATCATGCTCGGCCTCTGGTTCCCGCCCAACGCCGGAAAGGGCGATGGCTCGTTCGGCAACCATGTTGCGCCCCAATTGGTCGAAATGTTCTGCGGCGAAAATCCATTGATCCCCGTGTTCTTCCCGCCCACCGACAACAGCCTCCCGTCCCCCAGCGGCACAATCGTCGAGTGCCGGCCACCGGTCCGACCCCGCATGTCCCGCCAGATCACACCGTCCGGGCTGTGCCACAGGAAACTCTCATTCCGTTCCGCGTCCATCACCATATACATCCCCGCCGGCCCCCGAAACGCATTCACTACCGGCTGCGGCGTGTAATCGACCGACACCTCCGCCAGAAACGGCAGCGACAACGTCCATGTCACTCCGTGGTCCGTCGAAATCGCCATCTTGAACGGCACCAGCGGCGAGATGTCCCTCCCGCCGCCAAAAAACCGGATCGTGTCCCCGTCCACCCACAACAAGGCCGATTGATCGTTGAAATCCCTGGAATCGAAAAACAGCTCCGGTGGGTCCCATTCCTGCGCGCCATGCCGCAAACGGGCCTGGATGAATCGCGCGGACGGCGCGCTCTCGTTCGATCCCCGCGGGTTGTACGCGCTGAAATAAATCGCCAGCAGATCGCCGTTCGGCAGCACCTCCAGCCCGGGCGAATGATTGTGCGCCCACACATACGGATCCATCCCAGCCAGCTTCCCCGTCAGGTTCGTGTCGTTGTCCGGCGGAATCGGCAGCGCAAACCGCACCGCAAAATGCGGCGCATCCGGCCGCGGCCCCAGCCGCGCGACGTTCGTCCCCTGCTTCACCGCCGCATGCGCAAACGGCCTCCAGCCCGCCTCACGCTCCGGCGCTTCAATGCGCATCCCGAACACCGCCGCGCTCCGCGGTTCCACCGCGAACTGCTCCGACGCCAGCACCACGAATTCGTCCACCGCGGCGGAGCCGGTTGCCCCGCGCGCGACGCCGCAACACGCCGCGGCCCACGCCAGCGCCAGGGCAATAAGACACCGCGGCCACGCGGGCCTGATCGAGGAACAACACATATGTTCAGGAAGTGCTCTTATTTACCGTAAAGCGTCATTTCCGGTCATCTCAAAAACGCCAAAAGACTTGAGCAAATTGCTATTACACGCTCCCCCCGAGAAACCGCTTGCTTCTCGCGCATTCCCTGAATTCCCTTGTCCGTGCTATGAATGCAGCCACCAAGAAAACTCCCTGCCTGGGCGTCCTCTACGGCAACCGCGACTTCTTCCCCGATCACCTCGTTGCCGAAGCCCGCGCCGACATCGACCAGCTCTTCAAGAAACTCGGAATCCGGACCGTCCAACTGGACGAAAAAGCCACCAAACTCGGCGGCGTCGAATCCCACGCCGAAGCCCGCCGCTGCGCCGAATTGTTCCGCCACCACGCCGACGAGATCGACGGCGTCCTCGTCGTGCTCCCCAACTTCGGCGACGAAAAAGGCGTCGCCGACACGCTCAAGCTGGCTCGGCTCAACAAGCCGGTCCTCATCCAGGCCTACCCGGACGACCTCAAGCAGTTGTCCCCCGCCCGACGCCGCGACTCGTTCTGCGGCAAGATTTCCGTCTGCAACAATCTCGTCCAGGCCGGCATCCCCTTCACCCTCACCCGCAAACACGTCTGCCATCCGGCATCCGACAGTTTCACCGAAGATCTCCGGAACTTCATCGGCGTCTGCCGCGTGGTGAACGGATTGCGCGGCGTCCGCCTGGGCGCAGTCGGCGCCCGCCCCGGCGCCTTCAACACCGTGCGCTTCTCCGAAAAACTCCTCGAACGCCACGGCATCAGCGTCACCACCGTGGACCTGTCCGAAATCATCGGCAAAGCCACAAAACTCGACCCATCGAGCCCGGCCGTTGCCTCCAAACTCTCCGAAATCAAGAGCTACGCTCCCGCCCCGGGTGTGCCAGAGGAAAAACTGGTGCAAATGGCCAAAATGGGCGTCGTGCTCACCGACTGGATGCAGGCCAACGCCATCGACGCCACCGCCATCCAATGCTGGACCTCCGTCCAGCAGAATTACGGCTGCAACGTCTGCACGCTCATGAGCATGATGAGCGACAAGTTCATGCCCAGCGCCTGCGAAGTCGATGTCACCGGCGTCCTCACCATGTACGCCATGCAACTCGCCGGCGACACCCCCGCCGCCCTCGTCGATTGGAACAACAATTACGCCGACGACGAAAACAAGTGCGTTCTCTTCCATTGCGGCAACTGGGCGAAAAGTTTCCTCCCCGACATCAAAATTGCCAACGCGCCGATCCTCGGCAGCACCCTCGGCGTCGAGAACACCTACGGCGCACTCGAAGGACGCACCCCTGCCGGCCCGCTGACCTTCGGACGCGTCACCACCGCCGACGCCGACGGTTGCATCCGCGCCTACGTCGGTGAAGGCCAGCTCACAAACGATCCGCTCGACACCTTCGGCAACCGCGCCGTGGCCCACGTGCCCGGACTGCAGCGGCTCATGCAATACGTCTGCCGGAACGGATTCGAACATCATGTCGTCATGACCGTGTCCCGCAGCGCCGACATCCTCGAAGAGGCATTCGGCAATTACCTCGGCTGGGACGTGCACCGACACCAGTGAACAAGTCCGAAAGCCGAATCCCGACATCCGTAACCTCTCCCTCCCCTCCGCGCAGCGGAGGAGAGGGCCAGGGAGAGGAGCCGCACGCCTTCGGTGGGGCGAGCAGCCCGCCACGCCGAAGCTCGCGAAGGCGGGTCCCCGCGAGCCGTCCTGCGACCACCCTAATCGACCGACTTGCATCTGATTGTGGCCCCCAGCACTCGATCGCCTTTGGTGGGGCGAGCGTCCCCGCAAGCCGTCCTGCGACCACCCTAATCGACCGACTTGCATCTGGTTCTCAAATCTCCCTCAGCCTTCGCCTTTTCCCCCAATGACTGATCAGGAGCTCCAACGCAAATCCATCGAACTGCGCAAAACCTTGCTCCGCGTCATCTTCAACGCCGGCGCCGGGCACACAGGCGGCGGATTGTCGTGCCTCGACATCCTCAACGTCCTCTACAACCGCGTGCTCCGCGTTTCGCCCGAAACATTCAACGACCCGCACCGCGACCGCTACGTCCAAAGCAAGGGACATTCGGTCGAGGCGCTCTACGTCGTCCTCGCCGATCGCGGTTTCTTCCCTTCCAGCCAACTGGACACCCTCTGCCACTACCGGTCACCGTTCGTCGGACATCCCACACGCAAGATCCCCGGCATCGAAATGAACACCGGCGCGCTCGGTCACGGACTGTCCATCTGCGTCGGCATGGCGCTGGCCGCCAGGATGGATGCCGCGCCTTACCGCGTCTTCACCTTGCTCGGCGACGGCGAGCTGGCCGAAGGCTCCAACTGGGAAGCCGCCATGGCCGCCGCCCATTATCGCCTCGACAACCTCATCGCCCTCATCGACCACAACACCCTCCAGATCACCGGCCCCACCCGCGAGGTCTGCTGCAATGAACCGCTGGACGAAAAATGGCGCGCGTTCGGCTGGACCGTCAGAACGGTAAACGGCCACGACTTTGCGCAACTGACGACAGCCCTGCAAACGCCGCCCGAACCCGGCAAACCTACGTGCGTCATCGCCAATACCGTAAAAGGCAAAGGCGTCAGCTTCATGGAAGGCGTCGCCAAATGGCACCACGGTGTCCCCAACAAGGCAGAACTGGATCAGGCTCTCGCTGAACTCGACGCCGCGTTGTCCGTCGCATCTGTTTCCTAGCCCCATGAGCGCACCTGCTCCTTCCATGTTCACCCCGGCCGCAAAGGCCACCGCCGAAAAACTCGGCCTCACCCTCGGCCACCCCAACCTCGAAGAGTTTGCCGCCACACTCGAAGAACTGGCCCGGGCGAACCCGAACATCATCGCCGTCACCAGCGACTCCCGGGGCTCCGGCAAGCTCGGTCCGTTCGGCAAAGCGCTGCCCAAACAACTCGTCGAAGTCGGCATCGCCGAACAAAACCTTGTCGGCGTCACCGCCGGCCTCGCCGCCTGCGGCAAGAAACCCTTCGGCGTTTCACCCGCCTGCTTCCTCACCGCCCGCTCGCTCGAACAGATCAAGAACGACGTCTGCTATTCCGACGTCCCCGCTGTGCTCGCCGGCATCAGCGCCGGCGTCAGCTACGGCGCCCTCGGCAGCACACATCATTCACTCCATGACATCGCCACGTTGAGGGCCATCCACAACATTTCCATCGTCGTTCCCGCGGATAATTTCGAAACGCACGAAGCCGTCCGCGCCGCAGCGCGCGCGGAGCACCCGGTGTATCTCCGGTTCGGCAAAGCGCCCATGTACACGCTCCACAAGCCCGACGCCCGATTCGAGATCGGCAAAGCGATCACGCTGCGCGAAGGCACCGACGCGGCGCTCATCGCCACAGGAGAAACGGTCGTGCATTGCCTGCTCGCCGCCGCACAACTGGCCGAGCGCGGCATTCAGTGCCGCGTCATCAGCATGCACACCGTGAAACCACTCGATGTGGACGCGGTGTTGCGCGCCGGACGCGAATGCCGCGCCGTGATCACCGCCGAGGAACACAGTGTCCACGGCGGTCTGGGCGAAGCCTGCGCCGCCGCGCTGCTCCGGGCCGGTGTGCACGTGCCGTTCAGAATCGCCGGCATCCCCGATGAAGACACCGTCACCGGCGCGCAGGCGGATATCTTCCGACATTACGGTTTGAGCATGGAAGGCCTGACTGCTACCGTGACCGCGGCCCTGAGTCGTATAGGCCCTATCTGACCTGAGCCCCATGATCCTCGCGATTGACCAAAGCACTTCCGCCACCAAAGCCGTTCTCTTCGAGCGCACCGGCGCTGTCCTGGACAAAGCGTCGCGCGATCATCGCCAGATCTACCCCCAGCCCGGCTGGGTCGAACATGACCCCGACGAGATCTGGCAGAACGTCCTCGCCGTCGCGCGCGAACTCACCGCCCGGCACAACCTTGCCGATCTCCATTGCATCAGCATCAGCAACCAGCGTGAAACTGTCCTCGTCTTCGATCGCGCCACCGGCAAACCGCTTTACAACGCCATCGTCTGGCAATGCCGCCGCGGCGAACCCATCTGCCGCGAGCTCCGCGAGCAGGACCACGAAGATCGCATCCGCGCCAAAACCGGTCTCAAGCTCGATACCTACTTCTCGGCCTCGAAGCTCAAATGGTTGATCGCTGAAAAACCGGACATCGCGGCGCAGCTCAGCTCCGGCAACGCCGTCGCCGGCACGATCGACACGTTCCTCCTCCACCGGCTCACTGGCGGCAAAGTCGTCGCCACCGATCACACCAACGCCAGCCGCACCCTGCTCTTCGACATCACCCAACGCCGCTGGGATCCGGAACTCTGCGATGTATTCGACGTTCCCCTGCCCGCTCTGCCCGAAGTCCGGGAAAGTGCCGCGCACTTCGGCGAAACCACATTGGACGGCATCCTGCCGAAACCCGTTCCGATCTGCGGTGTCATGGGCGATTCGCAGGCTTCGCTCTTCGCGCAACGCTGTTTCAAGGAAGGCATGGCCAAGGCCACGTTCGGCACCGGCACGAGCGTGCTGCTCAACATCGGCGGCACACCCCGCCCCTCGGCCGGCGGCGCCATCACCGCGCTCGCCTGGGTTTACCAGGGAACACCCACGTACGCGTTCGAAGGCATCATCAACTTCTCCGCGGCCACCGTGGAATGGCTGAAGAACCAGCTCCAGTTGATCCAGAATGTGTCCGAAGTGGAACCCCTGGCCACGAGCGTCCCCGACACCGGCGGCGTCTATCTCATCCCCGCGTTCGCCGGCCTGAGCGCCCCCTACTGGGCGCCGGACGCCCGCGCCGCAATCCTCGGCATGACCGGGCACACCCGCAAGGAACACGTCGTTCGTGCCGCGCTCGAATCCATTGCCTATCAGATTCGCGACGTGCTCGACATGATGCGCGCCGATTCCAGCCTCGACGTGCGCCGACTCGAGGTCGATGGCGGCCCCACGCGCAACCGGTTCCTGATGCAGTTCACCGCCGACATCACCGGAGCGGAGCTGCACGTGTCGCCGGTGCCCGAATCCTCCGCCTGGGGCGCCGCCTTGTGCGGCCTGTTGGGAATGGGCATTTGCCGTTCACTCGACGAAGCCGCTGCCATCCCCCGCGAAACCACCGTGTTCAAACCCGCCATGGACTCCGCCTCGGCGCAACGCCTTTACGACGGCTGGCGCCACGCCGTCCGCCGAGTGCTGTAATCCTTCCCGGGCAATCTGACCGCGCACCACAGCCGTCCCGTCGTGAAATCCCCTGACAACCTTTTGTTGTATATGCAACAAAAGGTTGCAATCACTTGATGGCGTGCGGGTTGCGTTGGCTCTGAGGGATGACGAACTTTTGTTGCATATGCAACAAAAGTTCGCACGTGCAGCAAATCCCAAGGCAGGCAGTGCTGTCGAACGTTGCTGCGACTCGCAGAGTCGCGGTCCGCCACTATTCCTTCGCGGCTTCGCGTGAGACAAAGCCGTTCCCCTGGTCTCTCTCGCTCAGCTCCGCGCGTCAGAACGGTTCCACCGGAGCCATGCCACGCGATCCCGGTCCGCTCCCGCCCACATTCCGGATCCGCACTGCGATCCCGGGTTTGCCCGGCAGTTTCACCGCGCGGCCGTTGCCGTCCACAAACGAATACCGGTCCTTCCGTTTCAACGTGAACACGCCGTCCACCGGTGTGATCGTCATGTTCCACGTGTCGATCACGTCCACGCGGAACTGCATCCCCTCCTGCAACCCCTCCCGCGGCAGCTCAAACGTCCAGTTCGTCGGCGCCGCCCATCCGAAATACTTCAGGTAGTACACGCCCGACCGTCCGCCCATGTCCCAGTCCTGCCATTTGTCCACCGGATCCAATCCTCCGGGTGGTGCGTCCTCGAGGATCTGGCGCAGGAACGCGATGCGTTTCCAGCTCTCGCCGCGGAGCACGCCGCCGTACGACAGCCAGGTGTCGTCCGCGTGCAGGTAACATTCGCCGTGCTGCACGTACGTCCCGGCCACGAGGCCCGCCCACATCCGATGCGTCATTTCCTCGGGGGTAAGCTGTCCCCAGCGATAGTTCTCCGTGCCCTCATACTTCACTTCGTCAAAGACCACCGGTTTCCGCCACACGTCGCGATACAGCACCGCGCGGCCCGGGTCCGTCACCGCCGACCCGTTCTGAATGCTGGCGTGCGTCACCCACGGCAGGCTGTTGTTGTAAATGTCATACCCGTTATGAATGGAACGCAGGTGACCGTACGGATCGGCCTCCTGAACGATCTGGAAAAACCGGTGCCAGTCCGCCTCCGTCTTCGTGCGCAGAAAATCATACTCGTTCGCCAGCGACCACCAGACATTGTGATAGGCTGAAAGCCGCGCGACGATGTACCGGATGTACCGTTCGTCCGTCTCCGGATCCATCGTGTCAAAGCCATACGTCTTCCCGTAGGGATGGAACAGGATGACGTCCGCTTCGATCCCCAGGTCGCCGAGTTGCGCGATGCGCTGCTCGAGTTTCCGGAAGAACGGCGGGCTGAATCGCGTGAAATCCCACTCGTTCCTTGGCCGGCCTTCAAACGGGAACAAGGTCGCCGGCACCGATTTCCTGAAATCCACGTCCTGCGGCGTCACGAGGAAGCGCACCTTGTTGAACGGCGCGTTGGACAATGTGTTCAGCGTGAGTTCCTGCCAGTCGTCCGGCGCCTGGAGCCAGTTGTAGATCGTCGTCCCGATCGGGTAATACAGCGTGCCGTCCGCATACGCGAAATGATAGGTGTTGTGCACGCGCACGGGACCGTGCCTGCCCTTCGCTGGCGGCCCCACTTCGAACGACCCGACCTGCCGCGTCAACGGCCAGCGATTCGCCTCCGTCTCGTACCGCCACACGCCCTGTTCATCCGGCATGAAACGAATCCGGTAAACCCCGTCGCCATCGTAAAATCCCGCCACCTCCACCTTCTTCGACCCGTTGTCGAACACCGCTGACAGCCGGACGTCGATAAACGGGTTTCCGTTGGTCGGCCCGTTCAGGACGATTTCATAGATGCCCCACTGCGGCACCGTCTCCGCGGCCATCATGGACACTGCCCACGCGCCGGCGAGCACGATGCTCCAAAAGCGCATAGAGATACCACGCGCTCGCGCACCTCCATTTCCTTCGGATTTCGGATTTCGAATTTCGGGTTTCATTATTGCTCGTTCTGTTAACCGCTAATCCACGCCACCAGCATCTCGAACCGGAGCGCGGCATTCATGCCGCTTCAACGTGCGAAATGAATCGAACGTCGGAATCCACCCAACCGCTGTGAAGCACCGCACGCTGAAGCGACCTGAAGGTCGCGCTCCAGAGAATTCACGTCTGTTCGCGTTCATTCGCATCAAGCCTTCGACTTTGTGTACGGCGTCATCCGGTACCGACGACGCGCGTCATCCCACGACGGCTCGCAAGGACCCGCTCGCCAGCTTCGGCGTGGCAAGACGCTCGCCCCACCATCAACTCTCAGCTTTTCCATTCGGCGCTCATTCGCGGTTCAAAGCCTTCATGGCGCTCCGACAGCGCTCCGGAACGTATAGCTTCCGGCCACCGCATCGCACACCAGGCATCCCCCTTCCCTGCCAATCACGCGCACCCCTGACGCCTTTTCAATCGGTCCATCTCCTTCGCTCACGGGCACCCGCGGATCGCTCGGCACATACACCCGCGCCCGGCTGTTCGCCGGAATTCGCACCGACCACGTGAACCTGTCCCCTTCCCGTTCCCAGTCGCTGACAATCTCCCCGAACATCGTCCGAAAACTCGCCCGCGCGTGACTCAGCGCCGTCCCGATGAACGGCCGCAGGATGAATCGCCGGAAGCCGGGTTCGAACGGATCCAGCTCGATTCCCGCCACATGACGAAACAGCCATTCGCCCACGGATCCCAGTGAATAATGGTTGAACGAGTTCATCTGCGGATCGAAAAACCCATCCTGCTCCGTCCACCCGTTCCACCGTTCCCAGATCGTCGTCGCGCCGTGTTTCACCGGATACAGCCACGACGGATAATCCTCCTGCAAGAGGAGCCGATACGCGATGTCGACATAACCGTTCAACGTCAACTGCGGGTTCAAGTGGCGGATCCCGATGAACCCGGTGCTCAGGTGCCAGCCCAGCGACCGGATGTTTTCCACCAGGTGCTCTGCCGCGCGTGCCCGCACTTCTCTCGGCAAGAGATGAAACGCCAGCGCCAGCAGGTACGCTGTCTGCGTCTCCACCGCGAGACGACCGTCCTCCCGCAGCCATTCCTTCTGAAACGCGGCCTGCACCCGCCCGAACATCTCCCGGAAACGCCGCGCCTCCTCCTCCCGCCCGAGCGCCAGCGCCATTATCGCCATCTTCACCGCGTCGTCCGCCCAATACGCCGTCGCCAGCAGAGTCTTCATCGGCGAATGCACCCGGAACCGCGTGTCGCTGGGAATGCAGAGCCAGTCGCCGTAGTTGTTGCCCAGCTCGTTCACCCTGAGTCCGTCCGGATTGGTCCGCTCCAGCCAATCCATCCATTTCGTCATCGCGTTCCAATGACGCTCGATGATCCGCCGGTCCCCGTACATGCGCCAGATCAGATAGGGCACGATGATTCCCGCATCGGCCCATCCCGCTGCGCCGCACAAATGATCCAGGCCCACAAACCGTATCGTCTCATCGAGCCGCGGCGCGGTATCGGGGAATACGCCTTCCTCCGTCTGCGCGTCTTCAATGTCGATCATCCACTTCGTGAAGAACGCCGCCACGTCCATGTTGTACGTCGCCGTCCGCAGGAAGACCTGCGCATCCCCCATCCAGCCCAGCCGCTCGTCCCGTTGCGGGCAGTCCGTGGGAACGCTCAGGAAATTGTCCCGCTGCGACCACAGGGTGTTCAGCCAAAGCCGGTTCACACCCGGATGCGAACATTCGAAGTGCCCCGTTGTCGCCGTTGCCGATCGCACCACGCACCCCGTCACAGCTTCCTTCCCGGGCGCCGCGGGCAGCCCGGTCAATTCAACGTATTGAAACCCGTGAAAGGTGAAGTGCGGTTGCCAGATCTCCTCGCCGCCGCCCTTGCAGATGTAAACGTCCGTGGACTTCGCGCGGCGCAGGTTTTCCGTGTACAACGTGCCGTCCGGATTCAATCGTTCTCCGTGCCGGATCGTGACGCGCGTTCCCGCGGGCGCGTTCACCCGTAGCCGCACCCAGCCCGCAATGTTCTGTCCCAGGTCGAAAATGAACACGCCCGGGCGAACCTCGTTCACCGACACCGCCGGCAGGATCTCCATTACCTGCACCGGCTCGGATCGTTGCGCGACCAGGCGCGCGTTCGGAGGCGGCACTTCCACAGCCGGCAACCACGGACGGCGCGCGCTCTCGTCGAAACCTGCGCAGTCCCATCCGTCCCATTCCCGCCGCGCGTCGTACGTCTCGCCCATCATGAAATCGGAACTCAGGATCGGCCCGGTATTGCACGTCCACGATCGATCCGTACCCAGCGTGATCCGCTCGCCGTTCTCGAGCTCGATCTCGAGTTGCACGATGAGGCTGTTTTCGAGCGATCCATAACGGCCGCGCGTTTCCTGCCAGCCCACATAGCCGCTCCACCAGCCGTCGCCCAGCGTGGCTACCACTGCATTGCCCCCCTGCTTCAACAGCGACGTCACGTCGTAGGTCCGATAGTGAATCCGCTTGCGGTAATCCGTCCATTCCGGCGCGAACACGTCGTTGCCCACGCGTTGTCCGTTGGCGCGCAGTTCGAACAGACCTCGGGCGCTCGCATATAGCATTGCGCGTTTCACCGGCGCACCCAGTGTGAATTCCTTTCTGAACACCGCCGGCGTGCCGGGATCCGTCAGGCTCGGCGCAATCGCTTCCGGATCCTGCGGGATCACCTCCGGGTCCGCCGCAATCCAGCGCGCCGACCAGTCGGCCGACTCGAGCAGTCCCATCGTCCAGAAAGTCGGCTCAGACCGGATCACGGCCCCGGTTTCGTCCCACACTTCGACGAACCAATGGCATTCCTGTCGCGACCGCAGCGGCTGACCTTTGTAAACGATATGCGTGCTTTGTGAACTTTCGACGCGGCCGCTGTCCCACAGGTCTGCATCACCCGCCGCGAGTTTCGACGCCGAGCTGGCAACGCGAACGCGATAGGCTGCCTGTCGCGCCCCGCGCCGTTGAGATTCCATTTCCCAGCTCAAGCGCGGCTGCCGTTCGTCAATGCCGAGCGGCGCGCTCAGATACTCACAGCGCAACCGCGAAACGTTGTTATCGGCTGAATTCATTACTGCTTACATCCCACATCCCCGAACAGGAACGCGGCATTCATGCCGCTTCCACGTGCGAACCGAATCGGACGCTGGAACCAACCCAGCCGCTGTGAAGCAAGGTACGCCGAAGCGACCTGAAGGTCGCGCTCCGGAAAATTCGCATCCATTCGCGCAATTCGCGTCGGGCCTTCGACTTCGCCTTTTCGGATCCGTGTTCATCCGTGGTTTAACAGCCTCTACATCCCGGCCCGTTCCGCCTCGATCTGCTCCAGCGTCTTGCCCGACGTGTTCGGCATCCAGAAGAACCCGACCACGCCGCTGACAACGAGGAACGCGCTCAGCATGAAGGCCAGTGCATGGAAGTTGGGATTCTGTTCGTTGATAAGCGTCGGCGCGATGAAGCTCCACACGCCCAGCAACGTGCGCGCGACGCCGAAGGTGATGCCCTGCGCCGTGCCGCGGTGAATGGTGGGGAACAGTTCCTGGCTGAAAACCTTGTAGAACGCTTCACCGGCGAGCGCCGCGCCCACACCATACATGATCGTGTTCGCGAACACCGTCGCAACCGTATAGGGAACGAACATCAGCATGCCCCATGCGACGATCTGAACGATCGAGCCGATTGCCCAAAGCCATTTGCGCGCGCGATAACTCCGGTCCGAGAACGGCATGAAGATGAAGACCGTCGCAATCATCGTGCACAGGAACGAGAGGCTCGTGAGTCCCGTTCCCACCGCCTGGGCCTTGACGGGACTGACGTCGCCTTCGCCGAGCAGAACGCGATTGAAATACGCGCCGAACGCGCCGTTTGTTCCCGCCGTGAGATTCCAGAAAAGATAGATGGTGCCCGTCCAGAGCATGGCGCGAATGTTGGCGGGCGTCAGCAGCCCTTTGACCTGTTCCCTCGCGGAAGCCGCGGCGGCTTTCCATCGAGCCGACTCCGCCAGGCCGCGCCGCAGCGCCCAGGTGACGATCGCGACCACGAACAGGTGCACGAACAGAATGCGATTGCCCCACAATTTGAGCGGCGACAGCGCCATCGCCAGCCAGAGAACAACCGACGGCCCGAGACACCACGCCACCTGCGTGAAGCCGAGCAACTTTCCGCGCGCCTTCGCCGGCGCGAATTCACCCACGAGCGCCAGCGACGTCGGAACGTCCGCACCCACCGCGACGCCGACGATAAACGTGCCGAGGATGAGCATCGGCAGGTTCGCGGCGAAGGCGATCAAGAGAATTCCTCCGGCATACACCAGCAGGTCCCATTGATAGATTCGTTTGCGCCCCCATTTGTCGCCGAGCCAGCCGCCGATAAACGCGCCCAGCGCGCAGCCGATGGCGTTGGGGCCGATGGCCTGGATCGCGCCGACCACGCCGTTGGAGAAGCCGAAGTGGTCCTGGAACGCCTTCAGGCTCGCGGCGAGCGCGACAATCGAACCCGCGTCCAGGTACGACGCCATGCCGGCCAGCGTGGACCACTTCCATTGTTGCCGCGTCACACGCTCGGACTCGGCCTGCGGAACAGTTGCAGAAGGAGCTTGTGTTGCCATGTTCAGTTGCGTTGTTGATCGGCGCGACGGGTTTTCACACTACCCGTGACCGGTTTTCTGCGCCAGTAATTCGCCAGCACGGACCCGGAAACGTTCATCCACGGACTGAAGATCGCCGAGGCCAGGCCCATCGTGCCCAGTTTCCCGAGCGAGCCCGCAATGCCCGAGGCCATCCCGCCGTTCTGAAGACCTACTTCGAATGCCACCGTGCGCGCCGAGTTCCGGTCCAGCCCGCCCGCGCGCGCCAGCCAGTAGCCGAACAAATACCCCGCGGCGTTGTGCAGCACCGCCGCAAGGAACAACAGCACGCCAACGCGCAGCAGATGATCCCGCCCCGCCGCCGTCGTCACCGTCGTGAAATACACAATGCCCGCCATCGACAGCACCGGCGTCCAGGCGCTCAATCTCGGTATTACCCCCGTCAACAGATGATACAGGAGCCCCACGAGCACCGCGCCGAGAAGGAAACCCCCAACACCGATCCACGGGAGAACGTCCGAGCTGCCCCTCGCCGCCACCTGTGGCCATCCGCCCTTCGCCAGGAACACCAGCCACGCCGCCGCCGCAACCGCCGTCGCATAAACCACCATGCGGCCGCGCCGCGAGGCGAAACTCAAATAGTCGTGCAACAGCGCCGCCCCGATCGGCACGATGACGATCTTGATGATCTCCATCATCATGCCGAACACGTTCACCTCCACCAGCTCTCCCGCCAGCCACTTCATCCACAACGGCGTCATCAGCGGCGCCAACATCGTCGTCACCGACGTCATCGTGATCGACAATGCCAGGTTTGCCCCCGCCAGATATGCCATCACGTTCGACGCAAGCCCCGCCGAACACGAGCCGATGAGGATCACCCCAGCGGCAATCTCGGGTTCGAAATGAAAAATCTTCGTCAACGCATACCCCGTCAGCGGCATGATCGTGAACTGGCCGAGCACGCCGACGAACACCGCCCACGGCATGCGCACGACCCCGACGAAATCCTTCAGCTTCATCTGCGTGCCCATCCCGAACATCACCGCCTGGACCACGAACAGGATGAGCCATTTGTTCCGCATGTCGAATTCACCGACCTTCAACACGCGTTCGGGGTAAAGCATGCCGCTCACGACGGCGACGATGATCCATGCGGTGAACTGGTAGCCGCGAAGCTTTGCGAACCGCAGCCCGATCGCCAGCGCAATGGCCGCAAGAACGGCCAGCAATCGGCCGATCCCGGCCGTGTCCATTCCCCCGATCGCCGCCATCAATGCGTGGTCACTCATGCGCCGGCGGGGAATGGCTCATAGAACGCTCGCAAGGTATTCAACCGCCAGCGGCGGGCTCGCCAGGATCGGCACGCGCCTGTCCGCCGGCGACAAATTCTCCACCACGCGCGCCATCGACGCCTGGGCCAGAACAATCACATCCACCTTGCCCGCGAGTACTTTCAACGCCTCCGCCACCATCGCGTCGTGCCGCGCCGCGTCTCCGCTCATCAACGCGTCAAACGCGCCCTCGCACAGGCGCGACGTCACCTCGACCGCCTTGCCCGCCTCCGCAGCGCGTCGTCCGATCAAATCCGCCGTCGGTTCCAGCGTCGTCGCCAGCGTCGCAATCACGCCGATCCTCCGGCCCATTTGCACGGCTCGGTCGGCCATCGGCTGATCCACACGCAACACCGGCACACTCGCCAGGCCCGCCGCCGTCTCGACGGCCCGCCCGATCGACGAGCACGTAACGAGGATGAACTCCGCCCCGGCCTGCTCGGCCAATGCCACGTGCTGCACCACCCGCCGCGCTGTCGCCGGCAGCAGCGCGCCGTGCCGGATCACCTCCTTGATCAGGCTGTCATCGGCAATGTTGAACGTGTCCACGCCCGGCAGCTTGTCCTTGCATAATTGAGCGAACACGGGAACCAGCGTCGCCGATGTGTGAATGAGGCCCAGGGTCTTGCGTTTCATAGCATCTCGAAATAATTCTCCGCCCCCACCTGCCCGCCTTTGAACACAAACTCGCGTCCGTCCGCGGGCGATCCCGGCGCGTGCGCCCGGCACACCGGCGCGCCCGGCGTCAGCGGCGCACTCATCTCCAATGCTTCAACCCCGAGCGCGCGCGCAGCGTAACTGGCGGTGTCCCCCCCGGCAATGCACACCCGGCGCACCGGCGCCTGCTCGAGAATCCAACGCAGCACGCGGCCCAGCGCATCGCCCAGCACCGCCGACGTTCGATCACCCAGCGTGCGCAACAGACCCGCATCCGGCCCGGTCCGCGTCGTGTGCACAATCACACTTTTCCCCTTCCGAAGCTGCTCCACCGCCTCCGCAACCGCATTCTTCTGAAACCTCAAATCCGAAATCTGAGATCCCCCAAGAAGCACTTCCACAAACGCGTGCTTCAGCCCATACTCGATCTGCCCGCGCGTCACCGCCGAGCAACTCCCCGAACCAATCAGGACCGGCCCGCGCGCGCGCTTCGTTGAAGGCCATCGCGTCGCGCGCTTCCGGATGCGTCCGCCAGTGATCCAATGTTCCACCAGCGCCCTCTCCACTCCCGACGATCCCACCGAGAACAGCGGTTTCGCTCCGCTCGCATGCGCGTCCAACAACTCGCCAATGCGCCGAAGGTCCGCCACCGTGATCGCGTCAAAGAGCACCGCATCAGGTTTACCTCTCAACATTCGCGCCAGCGCCGCGCGCGCTTCCTTCAACGACAACCCCACGTGCAACACGTCGAACAACGCCACCCGCATCCCCGTTTGCTTCGACAGGTGAATCCGAAGATCCGCCTCCGTCATGGGCGTGACCGGATGACGGCTCACCGACGGATGCCGGTCCAGACGATGGACAACGCCGTCGCTGCCGATGCCGAACCGCGCAAACAGATTTCCGAACACGCAATACCTGCCCAGCATCGGCGCTCCCGCAACGATGGGGATGAAGGGCGAGCGAAACACGCCTGCGCCCACCTCGAGCACCTTGCCGATGCTCCCCACGCGCGGCGACGAATCGAACGTCGAGCACACCTTGTAATGCACGTGCGGCGCGCCGAGCGCTTTCAATCGCTTGAACGCGGGCTGAAGCGCCCGTTCCATCGCCGCCGGTGTCATCGCGCGGGTCATTCCGGCGACACCGATCGCCTGCAGGTTCCCGTATTGCTTCAGTTGCCTGGCAGTGGGCGGTTCGGTGAACAGAACCGTGCGCACTCCGGCAACGGTCAATTGCTCCAGCGCGTCCGTCGCGCCGGTGAAATCGTCCGCGTAATATGTCAGCCACAAGCTCATGGATATTGCCGCCTTTGGTGGGGCGAGCGTCTTGCCACGCCGAAGCTGGCGAAGCCGGGTCCTCGCGAGCCGTCGCACGACCACCAACATCGCCGAAACCACGTGCCTCTCTGAACAACATCTGTGGGAACCCAGCACTCGTGCCGCCCAACCGCTGTGAAGCAACGCACGCCGAAACGACCTGAAGGTCGCGCCCCCAGGGATGCATGCTCATTCGCGCAATTCGCGTCAGGCCTTCGACTTCGCCTTTTCGGATCCGTGTTCATCCGTGTCCATCCGTGGTTACCCTCCAAACTTCTCCATCGATTTCCTCAGCTCCGGATATTTCCCCACCGCCTGCTCCATCGTCAGCCCTTCCACCGCTGCTTCCCACCATTTCTGCAGGGAACGCACACCGGCCGCGGGGCCGTCCGGATGCGCCATGATTCCGCCGCCCGCCATGTACAACAGGTCCACCGTCTTCGTCCGCCGATATGTCTCCGGCGCCTGCCCGCCCCATTGCCCCGACGACACCACCGGCAGGATCGCAAAGCCGCCGAGGAACGGTTCCAGACAGGATTCGATCGAGTGCACGACGGAGTCATCGCTTTCCCAGAACTTGTTCGCGATGCCGTTCACGTGGATCTGGTCCACGCCGGCAAGGCGCCAGATCTTTTGATATGCGCGAAAGTCGATGCCGAGCAGCGGATGCCGGTTCAACATGCCCCAGCCGTTGCGATGACCGTGAATGGCGAGCACGCCGATGTCGCACACCTTCTTCACCGCTGCCAGCCCCACGCTGTTCAGACTGATCATCGCGCCCGTCCCGCCCGACTGAACCACCTTCTCGTAATGCCGCAACATCGCGTCCAGTTCGTCGCTGATGTTGAACGCATACATCACCTTCTTTCCCGTGCACTCCGCGTGCGCATTGATCACCCGCATCACCGCTTCGACGCGCCGATCAAAGGGCGAATGCGGCGGGTCCGCCATCAGTTCGTCGTCCTTGATGAAATCGATCCCTGCTTCGACAAGCCGGCTGACCAACTCCGCCGTCTCGTCCGGGCTCAGGCCGATACTCGGTTTGATGATGGTTCCGATCAGCGGCCGGTTTTGAACACCGGTCAACGCACGGCAGCCCGTGATGCCGAACTTCGGACCTCGAAAGCGCTGCGCGAAGGAAGACGGCACTTCGAGGTCCATCAGCTTCAACCCGGAGAACTGCGACAGTTCATAAAGGTTGCCCTGAACCGTGGAAACGAGGGTTGGCAGGTTGAACCCCATGTTCTCAACCGACCACGAAACGACAACTTCGGCCCGGTGAAACGTTCCGCCGCCGCGGCTGCCGGGCAGGCTCGGTGTGTTGACGGTCTCGCGTTCGGTGATCCGTTCGACACGCGCCGCGAAACGTTGCTTGAGTTCCTCGGTCTCGCCGGGGACGGCGACAAACGTGCCCGAGGACTGTTCGCCCGCGAGGGCAGCAGCCGCTTTCTCGACGGGCAACGGCGTCTCGATCAGGTAACTCGCGACAATTCTTTCCGGATCTGCCATCGGTGTGTCGTGGTTGTAGCGCATGCGAAGCAAATCAGTCATCCAAAAACCGCCGAAAGACTTTTAAAAACTGCCCGGATGCATTTTCGATTGACGATTGACGCGGGGTGTTGGGCGGGACGCCGTCCAGCGGCATGTCCGTTCGGCTCAATCGATTCGGGCGGCCGGGGTCATCGTACGACGGCTCGCGAGGACCCGCCTTCGCCAGCTTCGGCGTGGCAAGACGCTCGCCCCACCAACGAAAGATCTTCCTAGGCCACGTTGTCGGAACAACTGCCGTTGGGAGTGCGGCATTCATGCCGCTTCAACGTACGAAGCGAATCGGAAACCGGAACCACCCCGACCGCTGTGAAGCAAGGTACGCTGAAACGACCTGAACGTCGCGCCCCGGAGCGGGTCTGTGACCCGCAGCAGCGTGCAACGACATGGCAACGGCAGCAGCGCATGCGGATCCCTGAGCGTGCGGAGCTGTCGTGCGTTGCTGCGACTCGCAGAGTCGCGCTCCGAACACACCGGGAACACACCCGCATCATTTGCATTCTGCAATTTCCAATTCGCATTCCCCGAGTTAGCCTCGCCGCGATGTTGAACTTGCGGTTGACACTGGCATGCCTCCTCTGCCTGTTGGGTGTGCGGTTCCACGGCTCCTGCGCGCGCGTCGCTCCGGAGTGGGAAAACCCGCACCTCCTCCACATCAACCGCGAACCGCCTCGCAATACGTTCGTACCCTGCGCGACCCTCGACCAGGCGCTCTCAAATAACCCGGCCGACTCGCCGTTCTACCGTTCCCTGAACGGCAACTGGAAGTTCCACTGGGTGCCCCATCCCGATCTCCGGCCGACGAACTTTTTCGAACTCGACTTCGACGATTCCAACTGGGCGGAGATTGAAGTGCCTTCGAACTGGGAATTGAAGGGTTACGGCACGCCGATCTATGTCAGCGCCGGGTATCCGTTCCAGATCGACCCGCCGCGCGTCACCAGCGAACCGCCGACGAACTACACGGCGTTCAACGAGCGCAATCCTGTCGGCTCCTACCGGCGCGCGTTTGAACTGCCTCGCGAGTGGCAGGGCCGGCGCGTGTTCATCCATTTCGCCGGCGTCAGCAGCGCCTTCTATCTCTGGGTCAACGGCGCGTTCGCCGGTTACAGCGAAGGCAGCCGCACCCCGGCCGAGTTCGACATCACCGATCTCGTGCGTTCCGGAACCAACCGGCTCGCCGTCCAGGTGTATCGCTGGTGCGACGGCAGTTATCTCGAAGACCAGGACATGTGGCGGATGAGCGGGATCTTCCGCGAAGTGCATCTCTACTCCACCGCGCCGGTTCGCATTCGCAACTTCGCGGTGCGCACCGACCTCGATGATGACTATCGCGACGCAGTTCTTCAGATCAAACCGGAGCTCGCCCGCTACGCGAATGTGCCGCTCAAGGGATGGACCGTGCGGGCGCAGCTTTTCAACGAAAACCGCCAGGCAGTTCCCCTCTTGCCACTCGATCAACAGAGCACAACGAACGGACCGGGAACAGCGGAGACAGCCGAGGACTTCCAGGACGTACGTTCCCCTTCTCCCCCGTCCGAGCGAAGGAGAGGGCCGGAGAGAGGAGGTTCGCTTGTTCTCATCCACGATGCCGAACCCATCCTCAATCCCAACTTCGCCGCCGGCATTCTGAACGAGCGCACGCCTCAACGCGGTCCGGCCCAATTCGCCTGGATCCAGGCCCGCGTCGCCAATCCCGCCCGGTGGACCGCGGAAACCCCGAACCTTTACACGCTCGTGCTGACCTTGAACGACGAGAACGGCGCCGTTGTCGAAGCGCTCTCCTCACGAATCGGATTCCGTGAAATCGAAATCCGCAATGGTCAATTCCTCGTCAACGGCCGCCCCATCCGCCTGCGCGGTGTCAATCGCCACGAGATCGATCCCGACACCGGCTACGTCATGTCGCTCGAACGCATGACCCGCGACATCGTCCTCATGAAACAGGCCAACATCAACGCCGTCCGCACCTCGCACTACCCGAACGACCCGCGCTGGTACGACCTGTGCGATCGCTACGGCCTTTACGTCATCGACGAAGCCAACATCGAGACGCACGGCGTGCGCGGCCTGCTCGCCGGCGATCCACGCTGGCACAGCGCGTTCCTCGATCGCACCATCCGCATGGCCGAGCGCGACAAGAACCATCCGTCGATCATTATGTGGTCGCTGGGCAATGAGTCCGGCTGGGGCGCCAACTTCGCCGCCGCCTCGGCATGGTTGCATGAGTTCGATCCCACACGCCCCGTTCATTACGAAGGCGCGCAAGGAGGAAGAAGGACGAGATCCGAAGGCCGAAATCCGAGGGAGATCCGAAGCCCGAAGGCCGAAGCAGAGCGCCGTTCTTCGGATTTCGGATTGCGGCCTTTGGATTTCGACCCCGATCCTTCCGGGGTCGATGTCATCAGCCGCTTTTATCCCCGCGTGTTACAGCCGTATGCAAAACCGGATTCGCCGGAGAACACGCGTTGGGAGCATCTGCTGGAAATCGCCCGGCGCCCGAACGACAACCGGCCCGTGTTGACGAGCGAATACGCTCATGCCATGGGCAACAGCGTCGGCAACCTGCAGGAATACTGGAACGAAATCTATTCGCACCCGCGCATGCTCGGCGGGTTCATCTGGGAATGGGTGGACCAGGGGCTGCGCAAGACCGCGCCCGACGGCACAAAGTTCATCGCCTATGGCGGCGATTTCAACGATTACCCCAACCTCGGCATCTTCTGCATCAAGGGTCTCGTGACGTCGGATCGCGAGATCTATCCGAAATACCATGAGGTCAAAAAGGTCTATCAACCGGTTCACATCGAACCGGTGCGGATGCGCCCCGGCCGCGTGCGCGTTCGCGTCACCAACCGGCATCATTTCCTCAATCTGCAGGAGCTCGAACCGCGCTGGTCGGTCACGTGTGATGGAAACCTTGTCGAGACCGGCGTCCTGCCGCCGATCGATTGCGCGCCCGGCGAGCAGGTCACCATCCGCATCCCGGCGAATCTGGTGCGCGAGGGCGAATGTTTCCTGCGCCTCAGCTTTCACACGCGACGGGACGAACTCTGGGCGCCCGCCGGCCACGAGATCGCCTGGCAACAACTCCGCCTGGAGACAAGGCGAGCGGTGGAGCGAGGATCAACCAGTCCGGCGGGGCGAGCATTAAATAGCCCGGTGGGGCGAGCGTCCCCGCGAGCCCTCACCCAACAACTCAGCGCTCTGCCACCCCCCACCCTCACCGAAACACCGGACACCATCGATATCTCCGGAAGGAACTTCTCCATCGTGTTCCACCGCTCGAGCGGAACGCTGGCCTCGCTCCGTTACAACGGTCAGGAACTGTTATCGCAAGCGACAAACGAAATTGCCGGTCCGATCCTGCAACTCTACCGCGCCCCCACGGACAACGATCGCGGATTCGGCCGCTGGCTCGCCCGCGACTGGCGTCAGGCCGGCCTCGAACACCTCACGCGCCGCGTGGATTCGATCACCGCATCGAAATCACGTGACGGCAGCGTGCGCGTTGAAACGGTCGCCACCACCAGCGCCGCCAACGGCGGTTTTGTAACACGAACCACCTGGACGATCGACCGGGCCGGCGCCATCGACATGAACGCGCGTTTCGAACCGTTCGGTGAATTGCCGCTCCTGCCGCGCATCGGCGTCGTCATGCGCCTCAGTCGAACGCTCGACCGTTTTCAATGGTACGGCCGAGGTCCGCATGAGAACTATGCGGACCGGAAGGAAAGCGCCCACATCGGGTTGTGGTCGGGCACCGTGGATGAACAGTTCGTCCCGTACGTGCGTCCGCAGGACAACGGCAACAAGGAAGACGTGCGCTGCCTGACGTTGACCGACTCCTCGGGCCGCGGCCTGAGAGTGGTGGCGATGCGAGATCCGATCGCTGCGTCCGCTCTGCGCTTCACCGCGGCAGACCTCGCGGCGGCGCGGCATGTGCATGAACTCCGCCCGCGTGACGAGATCGTGCTGTCGTTGGACGCGCGCCAGAGCGGCCTTGGCAACAGCAGTTGCGGCCCCGGCGTCCTGGCCGGTTACGCCGTTCCGCCTCAACCGTACAATCTGCACCTCCGATTCCTTCCGGAAACGCCGTAGCGCGCTCTGGAGAACATTCAACACTCAACATTCAACGCCGTGGCAGCGGGAGGATCGCGTGCGGATCCCTGAGCGCGCCGAGCTGTCGTGCGTCGCTGCGACTCGCAGAGTCGCGCTCCGGAACGCGGCATTCATGCCGCTTCAACATGGGACCCCGAATCGGACGCTGGAATCCACCCAACCGCTGTGAGGCAAGGTACGCTGAAGCGACCTGAAGGTCGCGCCCCGGAACGCGGGTCTGTGACGTCTGCGACCCGCAGCAGCGTACGACGGCATGCAAGTGGAGGATGGACTCGCAACGTTGCTGAGGCCGATCACCTGC
>DGDZ01000069.1 GCA_002385705.1 Verrucomicrobia subdivision 3 bacterium UBA3939 | reverse complement strand
GGACATTTCCGCCTCCCGGGGCCTGCGCGCACGCTGGTGGGGTCCTTGACCCATGGTCCGGAGGGCGGGAGCAGCCACGGATTGTCCAGGCTTGTGAAAAATATCACAAATTCAACTTGCCTGGCTTTTTCACGGCAATTAGGTTGCCTGCGCCAACCTCGGGTGGTTTGGACGCGGTTTATGCACACACAGACGGAAGTCGGCTACAACTCCAAGGTCGAAGGGGATGTGGTGATCACACGGCTGGACGCGGCGATCAACTGGTTCCGGGTCCATTCGCTGTGGCCCATGCCCATGGGTCTGGCGTGTTGCGCCATCGAACTGATGGGAACCGGCGCAAGCCGGTTCGATATCGCGCGTTTCGGCGCCGAGGTGATGCGTTTTTCTCCGCGGCAATCCGACGTGATGATCGTCGCCGGCACGGTCACCTACAAGATGGCGCTGGTGGTGAAGCGCATTTACGAGCAAATGGCGGAGCCCAAGTGGGTGATTGCCATGGGCGCCTGTGCCTCCACGGGCGGAATGTATCGCAGTTACGCGGTGCTTCAGGGCGTGGACAGAATCCTGCCGGTGGATGTGTATGTGGCGGGATGCCCGCCGCGGCCTGAGGCCTTGCTGGACGCGCTGATCCGGCTGCAGCAGCAGGTCCGGCGCGAACCGGTGATCTCCACTCTCAAACGCCCGGGACCCGCGTTGGTAAAAGCCTGATAGGTCGAGTGAACCCTGTTGATCACGCACGCAAATTGCGCGAGCGGTTCGGAGAACTGTTTTCCGAACCGATCGAGTTTCGTGGAGAAATATCTCTGCAACTCATTGATAGCGAGCGTATTGCAGATGTGTGTACCTTCGCAAAACAGGACCTCGGCTTCAATTACCTCGTCGATATCTCCAGCCTCGACAACTACGGCGATGATCCCCGCTTCACCGTGGTCTATCACCTCTACGGCCTCGGGCATCATTGCTACCTGCGCATCAAGACCTCCGTGAGCGAAGAAAAGTGCGAGGTGCCGACGGTGACGGGTGTGTGGCGGACGGCGAATTGGCACGAGCGCGAGATCTACGACATGATGGGCATCCGCTTCCGCGGGCATCCGGACCTGCGGCGGATCCTGATGTGGGAAGGGTATCCCTACTTCCCGCTGAGAAAGGATTTCCCGCTGGCGGGCAAGTCCTCGAATGTGCCGGAGGTGGCGTTCACGGAACCGGCGCCGATGGCGGGCGGGCCGTTCACCACGATTGCCGGCGGCAAGGACGCCGTTGCGCGCGAACCGCGCGTGCGCATTCCCGAAACCGATTCGCTGGAGCTCAACGCGCGGGTGGAACGGCGCCAGGACATCAAAGACGCGCACGGCGAGAATTTCGGGCCCGGCCCGATTGAACCGAAGAAGTAATGGCGGAGACACGAGACATCGAATTTCGCGACACAGCCGGCCGCGCGGCGGCCGCGGCGGAGGCGCTGTCCCCCCAGGAAACGGAGGAACTGCGGGACATCGCGGGCGAGAAAATGGTCCTCAACATGGGGCCGTCGCATCCCTCGACGCACGGGGTGTTGCGGATCGTGCTTGAGCTGGACGGCGAGACGATCACGAAGGCGATGCCGGACGTGGGTTATCTGCACCGCGGCGACGAGAAGATCGCGGAGAACATGACCTACACCCAGTTCATCCCCTACACGGACCGGCTGGATTACCTCGCGCCGCTGGCCAACAACGTCGCCTACGCGCTGGCGGTGGAGAAGTTGCTGGGGATCGACCGCCAACTGCCGCCCCGCTGCCAGTACATTCGCGTGATGTGCTGCGAACTGGCGCGGATCTCGTCGCACCTGCTGGGGCTGGGCAGTTACGCCATGGACGTCGGGGCGATGACGGTGTTTCTGCACACGTTCACCGAGCGGGAGAAGATCTACAACCTGTGCGAATCGCTCACAGGCGCGCGCTTTACGACCACCTACACGCGGATCGGCGGATTGTCGCGCGACCTGCCGCCCGGTTGGCTGGATCAATGCCGCAAGTTCTGCGACGAGGTGCTGATCAATATCGACGAGTCGGAAACGCTGCTGACGCGGAACCGGATCTGGATGGATCGCACGCAGAACATCGGCGTGATCCCGAAGGACGTGGCCATCGATTACGGGCTCACGGGGCCGAACCTGCGCGGGAGCGGCGTGGAGTACGACCTGCGCAAAGCCCAGCCGTATCTCTGTTACCCGGAGCTGGAGTTCGACGTGCCGGTGGGATCGGTGGGCGATTGTTACGACCGTTACCTCGTCCGCATGGAGGAAATGCGCCAGAGCGTGCGGATCCTGCGCCAGTGCATCGCCCGCATTCCGGGCGGGGCCGACAACCGGACGAAGGAACCCATCAATGTCCCGGACGGCAAGATCGTGTTGCCGCCCAAGGACAAGGTGCTGACCCGGATGGAAGAACTGATCCATCACTTCATCAACGTGACGCAGGGCGTGAACGCGCCGCCGGGTGAAGTGTACTTCGCCGCCGACAATCCAAAGGGCGAACTCGGCTTTTACATCAACAGCAAGGGCGGCGGCACCCCGCATCGGCTCAAGATCCGGGCGCCATCGTTTGTGAACCTCAGCATCCTTCCGCACCTGCTGCCAGGGCACATGATCAGCGACGTGCCGGCCATCCTCGGCTCGCTCGACTTCGTCATGGGAGAATGCGACAGATGAAATCCGAAATCCGAAATCCGAAATCCGAAGGAAATCCAAAGGCCGAGTTCCGAAGCACCTCCTCGGGATGCTTCAGGCCTCGTAATCGGACTTCGGATTTCGGACTTCTTTCGGACTTCGGATTTCGGATTTCTGATTTCCCCGGGAGGGTTTCGGTATGCTGACGACGGTCAACGAGCCCATCCCGAACCCGCTGCAGTCGCAGCCCGATTTCGCCATCCCGCCGGACCTGGAGGCCGAGATTGACGAGCTCATCACGCATTACCCGGTCAGACGGAGCGCGTCGATGATGGTGTTGCACGCGATCCAGGAACGGTTCGGGTGGCTCTCGCAGGAAGCGATCGAGTGGACGGCGCGCAAGCTCGAGCTGCAGCCGATCAACATCTACGAGCTGGTGACGTTCTATCCCATGTTCCGTCAGCACCCGATGGGGCGTTACCAGATCAAGGTGTGCCGCACCTTGAGCTGCGCGTTGCGCGGCGCGCACGGGTTGTATCGCCACTTCTGTGAGAAGCTCGGCCTGGATCCGTCCAAACACGGGCCGCAAACGACGAAAGACGGACGGTTTTCGATTGAGTTTGTGGAATGCCTCGCGGCGTGCGGCACGGCGCCGGTGCTGATGGTGAACGACGATCTCCACGAGAACGTCACCGCGGAAAAAGCGGATCAAATCCTGGAGGACTGCCGATGAACTGCGACCGCGCAAGAAGAGAAGTCCGTCCGGGAGAGTTGCAATGGATCCATCGCAAATCGGAAATCGCCAATGAAGATTGGCTGCCCGACATGGATTTGAACCATGACAAACAGATCCAGAGTCTGCTGTGCTACCGTTACACCATCGGGCAAGCCGCCGCGAACAAGCTAGAGCGTCGGCATACCGTGTCAAGGACAACGCAGGGAAAATCCGAAGACCGAAATCCGAAATTCGAAAGAAATCCGAAGCTCGAAGCCCGAAAGCGATGCACGCACACTCGCGATAGCGTTCGGATTTCGGCCTTCGGATTTCTTTCGAGTTTCGACCTTCGGATTTCGGATTTGTCTCCGCGTTGCGGCCGGGAAAAACCAACTTGAACCACTGATGCCCAGCGAATATCGCCTCATTCTCAAGCACGCCGACGAGCCGGGCTACACGCCGGACATCGACTGCTATTTGCGGCATGGCGGCTACGAGACGCTGAAGAAAGCGCTGTCGCTGCCGCCGAAGGAACTGCCGGACGGCAGGACGATGTCGGGCCCGGAACAGATCCGCGAAGAGGTGAAGATCTCCGGGCTGCGCGGGCGCGGCGGCGCGGGGTTCTCCTGCGGATTGAAGTGGAGTTTTGTGGATCGCAAGAGCGGCAAGCCGATCTACCTGATCTGCAACGCGGACGAATCGGAGCCCGGCACGTTCAAAGACCGGCAGATCATCCACAAGGATCCGCATCAGTTGCTCGAGGGCATGATCATCGCGTGCTACGCGAACGACGTGCACCTGGCATACATCTACATCCGCGGCGAGATGCCCCAGGGTGCGAAGCTGCTGAATAAGGCCTTGCAGGAGGCGCGCGAGAGAAACGTTCTCGGCAAGAACATCCTCGGCAGCGGATACGACCTGGAGATCTACGTCCACCGCGGCGCAGGCGCCTACATCTGCGGCGAGGAAACCGGCCTGATCGAGTCGCTCGAAGGCAAGCGCGCGTATCCGCGGATCAAGCCGCCCTACTTCCCCGCCGTGCTCGGCCTCTACATGTGCCCGACGATCGTCAACAACGTCGAAACGTTGTGCAACATCAAGCACATCGTGGCGATGGGCGGAGCAGAATTCGCGCGCCTGGGCACGCCCCGGAACACCGGCACCCGCGTCGTCAGCCTGAGCGGCCACGTGAAACGGCCGGGCTACTACGAAATCGAGGTCGGCAAGGTGACGATTGGCGAGCTGATCTACGACCCGGCGTTCGGCGGCGGATTGCCGGACGGGCGAAAGTTGAAAGCAGTCATCCCGGGCGGCTCGTCGGCAAAGGTCTTCAAGGCCGGGGAAAAGTTCAAACTGAAACGCCAGGTCGAAGGCAAGGAAGTCGAGCAGGAGGTCGATATGCTCGATCTGCCTTACGACTTCGACTCGCTGATCCAGGCGGGCTCGATGAGCGGATCGAGCGCCATCATCGTGCTGGACGACTCGACGGACATCGTCGAGGCGCTGGCGAACATCAGCGAATTCTACGCGCACGAGAGTTGCGGCCAGTGCACACCCTGCAGGGAAGGTTCGCTGTGGATGGCGAAGGCGCTGCACCGGCTGACGCACGGCGAGGGCCGCGCCCAGGACGCGGATTACCTGATCCGGATCGCAGACAACATTCCGGGCGGGCGGACGATCTGCGCGTTCGGCGAGGCGTGCTCGTGGCCCGTGCAAAGTTTCGTGGCGAAGTTCAAGGACGAATTCATTGCCAAAGGCGCCGCGGATGAAGAACGCCGCGCGAAGGCCGCGGCACAAAAGGCCGAGCCCGCCGCCGCAGCGACAACATCATGAACAGAGACATGCGAAACGGCGCCGCCTGAAGGCGGGATTCCATACCCGATGTCACAAGCAGCAACAACTCAAAGCAGCACGCCGCCACCGGTCGAGAAGATCACCGTGAAGGTGGACGGGCGCGAAGTGCAGGTGCCGCGGACCACGCCGGACCCGATCTCGGGCAGGCCGATCCCGACGACGATGATCCAGGCCTGCCAGGCCGTCCAGGTGGACGTGCCGCACTATTGCTATCATCCGAAGCTGCCGGTGGCCGGCAACTGCCGCATGTGCCTCGTCGAGTTCGGCACGCCCGCGCTGGGCCCGGATCGCAAACCCGTATTGAACCCTGACGGCACGCCGAAGATCGTGAAGTCGCCCCGGCCGGCCATCGCGTGCGCGACACCCATCTCCCCGGGCATGGAGATCTACACGAACACGCCCGCCGTGAAACAGATGCGGGAAGCCGTGCTCGAGTTCCTGCTGATCAATCATCCGCTCGACTGCCCGATCTGCGACCAGGCCGGCGAGTGCAAGCTCCAGGAATATTCCGTCGATTACGGCAAGGCCGAGAGCCGGTTCGTCGAGCCGAAGGTGCACAAACCCAAGCGCGTGGATCTCGGGCCGCGGATCGCCCTGGACGACGAACGCTGCATCCTCTGCACGCGCTGCATCCGGTTCACCCGCGACATCGTGGGCGACGACGCCCTCGGCATTGTGAACCGCGGCAGTTACAGCACCCTCACCGCCTATCCGGGCAAGGTGTTCGACAACAACTACACGTTGAACACCGTGGACCTCTGCCCCGTCGGCGCGCTGACCTCGAAGGATTTCCGCTTCAAGATGCGGGTCTGGTTCCTGAAGGAAACCAGGAGCCTCTGCACCAGTTGCGGCACCGGCTGCAACATCATCGTCGGCTCGCGCGAGGACAAGATCTATCGCTACGAACCGCGCCAGAACGACGCCGTGAATTCGACCTGGATGTGCGATTACGGCCGGCTGAACTACAAGTGGATCAACCGCGAAGACCGGCTTTCCCATGTACGCGGCCCGAACGGCCAGCGCTCGGGCTGGGCCACGGCCACAAAAGACATCACGGAACGACTGGCAAAGGCCGCGCCCGGGTCCGTGGCCATCATCGCCTCCGCGCGGCAGACGAACGAAGAGTTGTTCCTGTTGAAGAAACTGGCGGCGAAACTCAATGCCCTCACCGATTCCGTCCCGCGCACCGGCGAAGGCGACCGGCTGCTGCTGAATCCCGATCGCAATCCCAACAGCACCGGCGCCCGTTTGATCGGCATCTGCACCGACCGCATGGGCGAGCAGATCCCGAAGATCGCCGCCGGCATCGAGCAGGGCGCAATCAAGACCCTGATTGTATTCGGCGAGGATGTGACGAAGCACGGGATCAGCGCGGCGGTGTTGGGGAAGCTGGAGACGCTCATTGTGAGCGACATCCTGCCGAGTGAGACCGCGAAGCTCGCCCATTACGTTCTGCCCGGGTGCGCGCACGTGGAGAAGCGCGGGACGATGACGAATGTGAAGGGCCGCGTGCAGAAGTTCATGAAAGCGATTGAACCACCCGGCGACGCGCGTCCGGAATGGGAGTTTTTGCACGAGCTCGTTTTCCAGGTCACCGGCAGCGACGGTTACCGCAGTATTGAAGGGCTGTTCAACCAGATGGCGCAGGAAGTGCCGGCATTCAACGGACTCACCTGGGCAACCCTCGGCGACACCGGAGTGACGGTGCCGACATGAAAAACGCGGAAACGCAGAAAAGAGAATGAGTGAGACGCCCGGAATCGAAAGAGGACCGGGCGGCTGGATTCACGCCTTCACGGCGGTCAGCAATGCCTGCCGCCACGGCGTGACGACGAAAACAGATTGATGGACTGGAACTTTGTCATATTCAGCGCGCTGAAGATCATCGGAGTCTTCTCCGTCCTGATGTTCATCGTGGCCTATGCGGTGTGGATCGAGCGCAAGGTGTCCGCCGCCATCCAGGATCGCATCGGGCCGAATCGCTTCGGCATCTTCGGTCTGCTGCAACCCGCGGCGGACGCGATCAAGGCGTTCCTGAAGGAGGACTACACGCCCGCGCACGTCCGCAAGGTCTATTTCTGGCTGGCGCCGGCCATCGCGGTGATCCCCGGCATTCTGCTCACGGCGGTCATTCCGTTCGGTTCCAACCTGGGCCACCAGAAGATGGTCATCGCCGACCTCGACGTCGGCGTGCTCTACACGTTTGGCATCGTGTCGCTCGGCGTTTACGGCATTGTGCTCGCGGGTTACGCGGCGAACTCGAAGTATCCCTTCCTCGGCGGCATGCGCTCGAGCGCGCAGTTGATCTCCTACGAAATCGCGATGGGCCTGTCGGCGGTGGCCGTGTTCCTCGTGGTCGGCGACCTGAACCTGTCCCACGTGGTGGAGTCGCAGCGGCACAGCCTTTTCGACTGGCTGATCTTCAAGCAGCCGCTGGCGTTTGCGATTTTCGTGGCGGCGGCGTTCGCGGAGACAAACCGGACGCCGTTCGACCTGCCCGAAGCCGAACAGGAACTGGCGGGCGGTTACAACGTGGAATACAGCTCCATGAAATTCGCGCTGTTTTTCATGGGCGAATACGCCAACGTAACGGTGGCGTCGGCGTTGATGGTCACGTTGTTCCTGGGCGGCTGGACCCTGCCCTTCGGAGTTTTTCAGGAACCGGCGGCGCCGGACCAGTTCCTGGTGGGTCTGCTGCACATCGGCGTGTTTCTCGCAAAGACCCTCGCCGTGCTCTGCACGATCATCTGGGTGCGCTGGATGTGGCCGCGGTTCCGGTACGACCAGTTGATGGACCTCGGGTGGCGCCGGTTCATTCCGCTGGCCCTGGCGAATGTGGTGGTGACGGCGGCGGTGTTGTGGATGACGCTGGAATGAAACGAGACAACGAAATGATTTCAATGACTTTGACTCCGGTGGGACGAGCGTCCCCGCGAGCCGTCGAGCGATCACGCTGGTCAAACGACATGCTCGAACCTTCCCGGGTGAAAACAACCGGTATGAGTTCGTTCTTTTTGCCTCAACAACTGCCACAGTTGTCGGACCACGGCTCCCCCCTTCGCCAAGGGCTACGGCAGGGCAAGGCGCGGGGACGCTCGCCCCACCACAGGGGAAACGGCTCGCGGGGACGCTCGCCCCACCGTGAGGAAGCGACATGATTGTTAAACGGCAAAAACTGACCCTCTGGGAACGCCTTTACCTGCCGGCGGTCATCGGCGGGTTCAAGGTCACGCTTCGTCATTTCTTCAAGAAGAAGGTGACGATGCAGTATCCCGAGGAGAAGTGGGTGGTGCCGCCGGGCTACCGCGGCGCGCCGTACCTGGTGAAGGACCAGGAAGGCAACACCAAGTGCGTCTCGTGCCAATTGTGCGAGTTCGTCTGCCCGCCCAAGGCCATCCGGATCACGCCGCCCGGGCCGGACTGGAAGCTCGCCGACCGGCCGAACGCGGAAAAGATGCCGAAGGAATTTGAGATCAACATGCTTCGCTGCATCTTCTGCGGCTTCTGCCAGGAGGTCTGCCCGGAGGAAGCCATCTTCCTCCAGCAGGATTATTCGCTCACCAGCAACACGCGCGAGGAATTGATCTACAACAAGGAAAAACTCCTGGCGCTGGGCGGCCAGCACGCCGGTATTCAGAAGTGGAAACAGAAAGCGGAGGAAACGAAGAAACAGGAAGCGTTTCCCGTTAAACCCTGAAGTGAAAACCGAAAACCGAAAACCGAAAACCGAAACAGACCTGAAAACCGAAACCCGAGCGCATCGGGCGTTCACCCGCCATCGCACCCGGATTTCGGATTTCGCCCTTCCTTCGGATTTCGGATTTCGAATTTCGGACCTCTGACCATGTCGTTGCCGGACATCCTGTTTTATGTGTTTGCGGCGTTCGCAGTCCTCTGCGGGCTCCTGATCGTCGTCAACCGCAACCCGGTGACGAGCGCGATGTTCCTGGTGCTGACGATCGGGTCGCTGGCCGCCTTGTTCGTGCTCCTGAACGCCTTCTTCCTGGCGGCCATCCAGGTGCTGGTTTACGCCGGCGCCGTCATGGTGCTGTTTGTCTTCGTCATCATGCTGCTCGATCTCAAGGCCGAACAACGCCGCAAGATCAAGGTGTTCGGTGTCGTCGGCGGCCTCGTGTCCGTCGGCACCATCCTCGCCATCTTTGTCCGCTCGGTCCTGCAGACCCGGCCCGGCGCCGAACCGGCCGCCGTCACCGCCACCGGCGACACCATGAGCCTCGGCAAGATGTTGTTCACGCAATACCTCCTGCCGTTCGAGATCGTCTCCGTGCTGCTGCTCGTGGCGATGGTGGGCGTGATCCTGTTAAGCAAGAAAGAACTCAAGTGAACTCCGAAGGTCGAAATCCGAAAACCGAAACAAAGCCGGAGGCCGAAGCCCGAAAGCATCGGGCGCTCGCCGGCCGTCGCATTCGGATTTCGGGTTTCGGCCTGCTTTCGGATTTCGACCTTCGGACTTGGGATTTTCAACCATGACTGTCGGCCTCGAACATTACCTGGTGCTCAGCGCGATTCTGTTCGCGCTCGGGCTGTTTGGGGTGATCGCCCGGCGCAACCTGCTGGTGATCTACATGTGCCTGGAGCTGATGCTGAACGCGGCGAACCTCGCGCTCGTGGCATTCTCGCGGTTCACCGACAACCTGCACGGACAGGTCTTTGTGTTCTTCGTCATCACGGTCGCCGCCGCCGAAGTCGCGGTCGGCCTCGCGCTGATCGTGGCGCTCTACCGCAAACGCCAGACCGCCCACGTCGAAGAACTGACAACGATGAAGCTTTAGAAGATGAAGGAACATTCCACATTCAACGCTCAACACTCAACATTCAATTCCTTGCCATCGTTGGGCGTTGAATGTTCGGCGTTGAATGTTGAATGGTCACGCCTTTTCTGATGAGACCGGAACTGTTGATCTGGCTGACGCTGTTCCTGCCGCTTGCGGCGGCGGGCGTCATTGCGCTGTTCACGAGCCACAACCGCCGCGTGAGCGCCACGCTGTCCATCGGCGCGGTGGTCGCCGGCTTCGTCCTGAGCGCCATCTATGTGAAGATCGCCGGCTGGACGCCCGAAACGCGCGAGGTCGCCTTTGACTGGCTGTCGATCGGGCAGGCGTTCCACGCCGAGTTCGGGCTGCGGCTGGACGCGTTGAGCCTGGCCATGACGCTCGTTGTGACCGGGGTCGCCGCGTTGATCCATATCTATTCGCTCGGTTACATGCGTGAGGACCCGGGCTTCTCCCGCTTCTTCGCCAGCCTGAGCCTGTTCACCTTCTCGATGCTCGGCATCGTGCTGTCGAACAATCTCCTGCAACTGTTCATCTGCTGGGAGCTGGTGGGCGTGTCGAGTTACCTGCTCATCGGGTTCTGGTACACCCGCGCGTCCGCGGCCGACGCCGCGAAGAAAGCGTTCCTCACCAATCGGCTCGGAGACCTCGGCTTTCTCATCGGCATCCTCTTCGCCTGGGCCACCCTGGGCAGCCTCAACTTCGGCGTGCTG
This sequence comes from Verrucomicrobia subdivision 3 bacterium UBA3939, assembly GCA_002385705.1. Taxonomy (GTDB): domain Bacteria; phylum Verrucomicrobiota; class Verrucomicrobiia; order Limisphaerales; family UBA3939; genus UBA3939. The sequence continues at coordinate 1,384 of DGDZ01000069.1, read as the reverse complement.
CAGGAGCGCATCGCGGCGGACACGGGCATCTGGGCGACCACCGCAACGCTGGTCGGGCTGCTGATCTTCTGCGGCGCCGTGGGCAAGTCCGCGCAGTTCCCGTTACACGTGTGGTTGCCGGACGCGATGGAAGGCCCGACGCCGGTCAGCGCGCTGATCCACGCGGCGACGATGGTTGCCGCCGGCGTTTACATGCTGTGCCGCGTCTTCTTCATGCTGAGCGCGCCGGCGCTGGAAGTGATTGCGTATGTCGGCGGCTTCACCGCGCTCCTGGCCGCGGTCATTGCGATTCAACAGAACGACATCAAACGGATTCTGGCCTACTCGACCCTGTCGCAACTGGGTTACATGGTGATGGCCGTGGGATTGAGCGGCGCCGGGAGCGGACCGACACCGGCGATGTTTCATCTGACCACGCACGCGTTCTTCAAAGCGCTGCTGTTCCTCGGCGCCGGATCGGTGATCATTGCCCTGCACCACGAGCAGGACATCTGGAACATGGGCGGGCTGCGGAAGAAAACGCCCGTGACGTACTGGACGTTCCTGGTCGGCACGCTCGCTCTGGCGGGTCTGTGGCCGTTCAGCGGCTTCTTCAGCAAGGACAGCATCCTCGCGCTCGCTCTCGAGCGCCACAACCACCTGTTGTTCCTGCTGGGCGTTTTCGTCGCCGCGCTGACCACGTTCTACATGTTCCGCCTGGTCCTGGTCGTGTTCTACGGCGCCACGCGGTCCGAACAGGCCGGTCACGCGCATGAATCGCCCGGCGTCATGGCGTGGCCGCTGCGCGTCCTCGCCGTGCTCAGCATCATTGGCGGCGTGATCGGGATCGACGCGTTGTATGCGCGGCACTTCAACGGAGCGCAGAGCGAGCATGCGGCCGGGTTCATTTCAACGTTGTTCGCGCCGTTCGCGCACTCCTGGGTGGCGTCGGTGGCGGGATTGATCGCCGTCGCCGTCGGGTTCTTCGCAGCGCTCAAGTTGTATGCGGGCGCGGACAAGGATCCGTTGCCGCACCGGTTCCCGGCGGCATCGCGCTGGATGCGGAATCGGTTTTATCTGGATGAACTGTATGAAGCCACGGTGATCCGGCTGCATGACTTCATCGCCGCGGTCGCGGGATGGGTGGATCGCTGGGTGATCGAAGGATTCGCGGTGGGCCTGGTGCGCGGTGGAACGGATCTCGCGGGCCGGGCGCTGCGGCTGTTGCAGACGGGCAACCTCCAGACCTACGCCTTCCTGTTCGCGCTCGGCGTGGCTCTGGTTCTGTTTTTCGCGCTGGGCAGATGAACGCTTGTATTTCAACGCAACGACGCAAAGGCGCTGACACGCCAGAACGACTTGCCGTTCCTTGCGTCCTGGCGCCTTGGCGTCTTGGCGTTGAAAA
>DGDZ01000060.1:6410-17839 GCA_002385705.1 Verrucomicrobia subdivision 3 bacterium UBA3939 | reverse complement strand
AGATGTGTATAAGAGACAGCTTTACAGGGTTTTGCTTGCGAGGCCGGGGAAGCGGCGTACTCTCGCACGGTGTTGGACAGTGTTCGTTGAGACATTCAAAATGAGAGGTGTCAATGTGAACAAATTCGTCAGCGTTCTTCTCCTGGTTGTTGCGCTCGGCGCGGGATTCGTCATCGGCCGCAAGTCGGTTGGTTCGAGTACGAACGCGAGTCATCGTGAGGCGGCGTCGACCAATGCGCGGCCGGCGCTGCCGCCGGTGTCGCGGTTGTCGGTGCCGGTGGAAACGGGAGCGCCTGTAGAGCGGCGGCGCGCGTTCATGCTGTCTGAGGCGCAGGCGGAACTGCAATCGCTGCTGGGTATGAGCGAGATGCGGCGATACGAACAGCTCCGGGATTTCGCCGACAGGATCAGGACGGAAGACATTCCCGACGTGTTGAAGCTGCTTGCGGAACCGCGTTTTCGGGAAGCGCGGATGAGTGTTCAGCAGGCATTGCTTCAACGGTGGGCGAAGGCGGATTTGCCTGCGGCGATGGCTTATGCGGAATCGTTGCCGATCCTGCACGAGCGCACGCAGGGTGTGCTGGCGGTGCTGCGGGGGTGGGCGGAAGTGGATGCCGCCGGGGCGGCCGAGTGGGTGCAACGGCTGCCGGCAGGCGACTTGCGGAATCAGGCGATTTCCACCGTCACGAGTTTCCTGGCGGACACCGATCCTGAAGCGGCGCTGGCGCTGGCGCAAGCGTCGAGAAGCGAATCGCGGAGGTTTGGGTCCGGATCGGTCAGGGGTGTGTTCTCGGTTTGGGCGCGTCGCGATCCGGCTGCGGCGGCGGCCCGGGTGGGCGAACTTCGAGGCAACGAACGGCGACAAGCGGTGGCGGCCATTGGTTGGGCCTGGGCTGCGCAAGACCCGCACGGCGCGTTGGCGTGGGCGCAGGGACTCGAGAATGCAGGCGACCGCTCGGGGGCGATATCGAGTGTCATTGCTGGAGTCGCGCAGACTGATCCTCAGCAGGCGGTGTCACTGATCGATCTCCTTCCAACCGGGCAGGTGCGGAACAATGCCATTCAGTCGATCGCCGGTCAGTGGGCGGCCAGTGACGTGAACGGGGCGTTGGCGTGGGCTCAGGGATTACCCGCGGGACAGGCGCGGCGCAATGCATTGCGCAGCATTGTTCAGCAGTGGTCGTCGATCGATGCGCCAGCGGCGCTGAAATACGTTCAAGGCCTGCCGGAGGGCACGAGCCGGAGCGAGATGATGACAGAGGTGGTCCGGCAGATGGCCGAGCAGAATCCAAAGGAAGCCTCGAAATGGATTCAAGAACTGCCTCCTGGCCAAAGCCGAATCAACCTGCTGAACAACCTTGTCATGGGGCTGGCGTACTCGGATCCCGAGATGGCGAAGGAGCTCGTGTTGTCGATGCCAATGGGCTGGAACAGGAATTCCGCGATCGGACAGATTGCGGGGAGCCTTGCCGAGAACAACGTGCAGGATGCGATTGATTGGGTGAACACGTTGCCGGACGGGAACGCGAGGCGCGACGCGATGCGGCGCATAGCCAGTCAGATGGCGATGAACGACCCGCAAGGAGCGGCCGATTACGCCCTGAAATTGCCTCCGGGCCAAATGCGCAACAACTTCATCAACACTGCTGTGTCGCAGTGGGCCCAGGAAGACGCGCAGGCTGCCCTGAACTGGGCGCAGACGCTGCCGGAGGGTTCCTCGAAAATCGGTGCTCTCCTGGCCGCACAACAATGGGCCAATACAGATCCCCAGGCCGCCATGGGATACGTCCAAGGACTTCCGGCAGGACCCATGAAATCCGAACTGCTCTCTTCAGTGATTCAACAAATGGTGAACCAGGATCGCGACCTGGCATTGAGCTGGATCCAGAAGCTGCCGGAGGGCAAGGATCGGAACCAGGCGCTGCAGCGTGCCGCGTCGGTTCTGGCTCACAACGACCTGCAGGGAGCGATCGATTTCGCCAATCTGCTGCCCGAGGGTGAGGCGCGCAACCAGGCGGTCAGCCAGATTGCGAACAACTGGGCGCAGCACGACCTGAACGGGGCGCTGGAATGGATCAGCGCCTTGCCCGATGGGCGGGCGAAGGAGGACGCACTCCGGAACATTTCCTATCAGATTACCCAGGCGGATCCGGCATTTGCCGCGCAGTATGCGCTGGAGATGCCGCCCGGCGACCGGCGCAACCAGTTGATCGGGCAGGTCGCCTCGAGTTGGGCGCAATCCGACCTGGAGGGCGCGATCAAGTGGGTGACCCAACTTGAAGGCACTGCGCGGCAGAACGCGTTCCAGCAGATCAGCTATACATGGGCTCAGCACGATCCCGAAGGCGCGGCGCAATATGCGCAGGGGATGGATCCGGGCTCGGCGCGGGACAGCCTGGTGGGTGCTGTTGCCAACCAACTTGCTTCGGTGGATCCGCAACGCGCGATCGAGTGGGCGAATGGATTCCGGGATGCCAACGCCCAGAACACCGCGCTTGCCGGTGTGCTGTCGGCCTGGGCGCGGACTTCGCCGGAGCAGGCGGCTGCGTATGCGATGCGCCTGCCGGCAGGCGAAGCTCAGCAGCGCGCCGCCATGTCTGTTCTGTCCCAATGGAGCGATGCCGCGCCGGAGGCCGCGGCCAGGTGGGCCGCTGGGTTCCAGGACGGGGACATGCGAGACAACGCGCTGCGGCAGGTGGCCAGCTCGTGGGCGGGAAGCGATCCGGCCGCGGCCGGGAAATGGTTGTCCACGCTTCCCGCAGGCCAGTCGCGTGATGCCGCCATATCGAGTTACGTCGGACGACTCGCCTACTCGGCGCCTGAGTTCGCGGCGGCATGGGCGGATGCGATCGGCAATGACAACCAGCGTTACAACCAGATTGAGAATGTGGCGCGGAACTGGTTGCGGTCCGATCCGACTGCGGCGGCGCAGTGGCTGGCGACGACCACGCTCCCTGATGAGCGGAAGCAGCGGGTGCTCAAGAGCGCGAGGTTCTGAGGGGGGGATGGGACGGATGGGACGGATGTAACTCCGGCATCCCCTTGGGGTTCGCTGAGTCAGAGCCGCGTGGCTTCGGCCATCTTTGAGATCAGGCGGTCGTTCAGTTCCTTCGCCGGGTTGTAGCCGGTCATCTTGAGCTTGGTCTGGAAGGCGGCCACCTCGATCAGGCGCGCCAGGTCGCGGCCGGGCCGCACCGGGATGGTGATGTGAGGGACCTCCACGCCGAGGATCTTCACGTATTCCTGTTCCATGCCGACGCGGTCCACGTCGTCCACTTCGTTCCAGGCGACGAGGCTGACGACGAGGTCGACGCGCTTTCGGGTGCGGATGCTTTTGACGCCGAACATGGCGGCGACGTTGATGATGCCGATGCCGCGCACTTCCATGTGATTGCGGGTGAGTTCGGCGCTGGTGCCGATGATGTCCTTGCCGTCCACGAGCATGACCCTGGTGATGTCGTCGGCGACGAGGCTGTAGCCGCGTTCGATGAGGGCGAGGACGCTTTCGCTTTTGCCGATGCCGCTTTCGCCGCGGATGATGACGCCGACGCCGAGGATATCGACCATGCTGCCCATTTCGGTGCCGCGGGGTGCGAACATGCTTTCGAGCGCGAGGGTGGCGAGGTTGATGAATTTCATGGTGATGAGCGGGCATTGGAAGATGGGCACGTTGGCCCGCTCGGCGGCCTGGATGAAGAGCTTGTCCGGTTTGAGGTCGCGGCTGAAGACGATGCAGGGGATTTTGTATTGGAACAGCATCCTGTATCGCCGGGCGCGCTCCTCGGCGGAGAGGGATTTGAGGAAGTAGGCTTCGGCGTTGCCAATCACCTGCACGCGTTTGCTGGCGAAGTAGCGGGTGAACCCGGACAGGACCAGGCCGGGGCGGTTGACGGTGGGTTCGCGAATGATGCGCTTCAGGCCCGCGGCGCCGGCGATCAGTTTCAGTTCAAGCGCCGAGGCCTGGTCGTTGAAGAAGCGTTCAACGGTGACAGTGTCGCGTTGCATAGGATTCAGGGTTTGCTTCAAGCTTCGGAGATGGAACTTCAGAGATTGAATTCGGGGCCGAGATAGATTTCACGGGCTTTGGGGTCGTTGACGAGCTGCTCGGCGGATCCTTCGTACACAACTTCGCCCTTGTGGATGAGATAGGCGCGGTCCACGAGGTTCAGCAGTTCCCGGGCGCGATGGTCGGTGATCAGGATGCCCAGCCCGCGTTCTTTCAGGCGCCGGACGATTTTCTGGACTTCGTAAACGGCGATGGGGTCGATGCCGCTGAACGGCTCGTCCAGCAGGAGGAGTTTGGGGCTGTTGACGAGCGCGCGCGTGATTTCGAGCCGGCGCTTCTCGCCGCCGCTGAGCTGATAGGCTTTGCTTTTCGCAAGCAGGCTCAGATCGAGCTCATCCAGGAGATACTTGAGGCGAACGGCGCGTTCCTGGCGGCTGATTTTGCAGGTCTCGAGAATGGCCAGGATGTTCTGTTCGACGGTGAGTTTGCGGAACACGGACGGTTCCTGTGTGAGATAGCCGATGCCGAGCCGGGCGCGGCGGTGCATTGGCAGGCGGGTGATGTTGTGGTGCTCGAAATGGACGGCGCCTTCGTCGGGGCGGATGACGCCCACAACCATATTGAACGTGGTGGTTTTGCCGGCGCCATTCGGTCCCAGCAGACCGACAATTTCGCCCGCGCCGACGGAAATCGAGACTCCGTTGACCACCCGTCGCTGGCGGTACTCCTTGACCAGGCCGGTAGTGGTCAGGAGGGCCGGCGGCGCTTCGTATTGGAGGTCGGCTGGAGCGGCGGCGGTGGCGTTCATGGAGCGTTTGTGGGGGAGCCGCCGTCGCCCGACGGCGACGGAACGCTCGGCGCATTGGTCCGCGCCGGCATGGTCACGGTGAGGGTTGTCCTCGGTCGATCGACCACAACGCCTTCGTTGATGACGTCGTACGTAATATGATCACCCGTTTGAATGAAGTCGCCCTGCTTGAACCACGCGTTTCCGGTCAGGACAATGAACTCGTTCGTCACGAGATCGGATGCCTTGTACGTATAGGTCAGCCGATCGGCCCGGGCTTCGATCACGTCGGACTTGTTCGTGGCGAACACGACGACATTGGTTTCGGCGACGATGTAATTGATCCTGCCCTCTTCGGGAACCGTGGCGATGAGTTGTTCGCATGTGAGATACATCTGGGGGTGGATGACACGGACGTTGCCCCTGTAAATCGGGGTTCGTGCCGCGATGTTGGTGATCACCAGGTGATCGGAAAAGATGTCAACCTTGTCTGTGGAGATGCCGTTCATGGAGGAGGCGTCTGCAGGCGCTTCTTCCGCGGGGACCTGGAGGGGCTCCGCGTTCGTCAACCCGTCGGTTACGGCGGAGTCCGGCGCATTGGACAGGATGAGATTCGTTTGCGCGTCGCCTGCTGAAGCGGCGAGGACGATGGGGAGGATCAGGAGAAATCGAATCATAACCTGGGCGAGTTGCCACGGATATCCCGGATGACGGTGTGCACGCGGTTGGACACCGTGAGATGCGACAGGCTTCCGTCGGTATTGGTTCTGAGGAGGAAGCCTTCCCCCTGGATGAACAGCCGGTCGTCTGCTGTGCGGATCTGCAGCAGGCCGGTCGAGCTGATGGTGCGTTGCATGACGTCGAAGACGCAAACGGGCGAGTAGGCCTGCATTTTCAGGGTTCCGTTGGTGCCGAAATCCTCGAGAGCCGCATCGGTCACGAGAATGAGCCCGCCGGATTGTTGTTCGGCTGTGGCGCCGCGGAGCAGCGTCTTGACCTGGGCGGCATGGGGCGGCGGGTGGTTTTCGAGCTGGACCCGGAAATCGGCGCCCTGCGCCTTGACGCCGGTCTCGAGCTCCGATCGCGCGGCATTGGGCTGCCCGGCCCCGGCGCGCGCCAGCGAGAGATAGCCGGCCGCGAGCGCCGCCAGAACCCCGGTGCTCAGCGCGCCCAGGCGTATCCAGGTATCATTCCGCATACTCTGCGACGATTCTATCCCAGCAATTTTGTGCTTTGAGAATCATTTCAATGATTTCCCGCACCGCGCCGTGGCCTCCGGGCGCGCGAGTGACGTAATGGGCGCAAGCCCTGGCTTCGGGCGTGCCGTCTGCCACCACCACGGCAAGCCCGGCGCGCTTCAGGACGCACAGGTCCACGATATCGTCTCCGACATAACACAGCGCATCCCAGTTCAAACCCGTCTGCCGCAAAATGGTTTCGACAGCAACCCTTTTTCCGCTGTCGCTCTGCACCAGGAAGTCGATTTTCAGGTCTTCGGCCCGTTCCCGCGTGGCTTTGGAAGGCCGGCGCGACACCCAGCCGATTCTGATGCCGTTGCGCTGGAGGATCTTCATGCCGAGGCCATCCCGGATATTGAAGCGCTTGGTCTCGCCGTCGCGCCCCATCCACACGCCGCCGTCGGTGAGCACGCCATCCACATCGCAAAGCAACAGGCGGACTCGCTTGAGGCGCCGGTTGAGGTCCCGGGTTCCGGCAGAAGCCGGCTTGCGGCGTTCCGGTTTCGGTCGTGACGTCTTTGCGGATTGGCGTGGCATCTAGCGGGCTTCGAAGATGCGGACAAGCGCGCGCAGGAGAGCGGGCATGTCCGCAAGCGGAATCATGTTAGGTCCGTCGCTGAGGGCCTTGTCGGGCCGCGGATGTGTTTCAATGAACACACCATCGGCACCGGCCGCAACGGCGGCCCGGGCCAGAACGGGCGCGAACTCGCGCTGGCCCGAGGAACGGTCGCCGCCGCCGCCGGGCAACTGGACGGAATGAGTGGCGTCAAAGATCACCGGGCACTTGAACCGGCGCAGGATCGGAATCGCCCGCATGTCGGCGACGAGGTTGTTGTAGCCGAAGGTGGTTCCGCGTTCGGTCACGAGCACGCGGCGGGCGCCGGCGTTGCGGGCCTTTTCGACGACCTGGCCCATTTCGTTCGGCGAGAGGAACTGGCCCTTCTTCAGGTTCAGAATGCGTCCGGTCCTGGCGGCGGCTTCGATGAGATCCGTCTGTCGGCACAGGAACGCCGGGATCTGAAGAATATCGACCGCCTCCGCGGCGAGGCGGGTTTCCTCGACGGTGTGGACATCGGTCAACACGGGAACGCCGACTTCGCGGCGCACACGATCGAGGATGGCAAGGCCGGCTTCGGCGCCCGGGCCGCGGAAGGACCTGGCGCTGGTGCGATTGGCTTTGTCGTAGCTGGCTTTGAAAACGAAGGCGATGCCGAGGCGGGCGCAGGTCTTTTTCAGGGATGCGGCGATCTGGAAGCAGAGGCGCTCGTTTTCGATGACGCAAGGGCCCGCAATCAAAGCGAGTCGCGACGGAGTTGCGAGCGTCTTCCAGATGGCGGCGGCATTGTGCACTGGCGGGTTTTAGCAATGCTGCGGGCGAAAGTAAATTTGCGAATTATCGTCAATCGCAAATCCGTAGGGGCAATCCTCCGTTAGATTTTTCGGTGGGCCTGTGTACATTGGCTGCAAGACACGAACCCGTTATGGAGACGAAACACTTTACGGTGCTGCTGGTGGAGGATGACCTGAACGACATCTTCCTCGTGAAACGGGCATTCAAGATGGCCCGGCTCGAAACACCGCTCCAGGTGGTGACGGACGGCGAGGAGGCCATCCGCTATTTGAAGGGCGAGGGCCGCTTTGCCGATCGCGCGGCGCATCCCTTGCCCAGCCTCATTGTCATGGACATCAAGATGCCCCGCCTTTCCGGGTTCGAGGTTCTCGATTGGATCAAGAACGCCGGGCCCTTGCGCCGTATCCCGGTCGTGATCGTCTCCTCATCCGACCGATCCGAGGATGTGAACCGCGCCTACGAGCTCGGGGCGAACGCCTACATGGTGAAGCCGGTGAACTTCCTCGCAGTCGAGCATCTGTTCCAGTCAATCACGCATTACTGGGGGCTGGAATGTGCGAAACCCGAGATCGAGCTTGCCGCCACATGAATCATCCGGTCGGCTCCGCGCCTTTGTCCGGTGGTGCCGCATGAGGAAGTGGCTGCTCCTGGTCCTTCTGCTGGCAGCGGCCGCGGCGGTGACAGGCTGCCAGACCATCCGCTTCTACGGCCAGGCCATCCGCGGGCAATACCAGATCCTTGCGAACCAGACCTCCGTTGACGAACTGATCGCCGATCCGGAAACGCCGGAAGAGCTTCGGCGGCAACTCCAGCTGGTTCGGCAGTTGCGCGCGTTTGCCGACACCAACCTCGCGCTTCCGGTGGACGGTCATTATGCGCGGTATGTGGACGTGCGCCGGCCGTACGTGGTGTGGAACGTGCAGGCCGCGCCGCCGTTCTCGCTCGAGGCGAAGACCTGGTGGTATCCGCTGGTGGGGAGCCTCGAGTATCGCGGCTATTTCTCGAAACGCGGGGCCGAGGCGGCAGCGGCGCGGCTCGAGCGCAAGGGTTACGACGTTTTCATTTCCGGCGTGGACGCGTATTCGACGCTGGGCTGGTTCAAGGATCCGGTGTTGAACACGTTCATCCACCGGAGCGAAGCGGAACTGGCGGAGCTGATCTTCCATGAACTGGCGCATCAACGGGTGTTTGCCCGGGGCGACACGGATTTCAACGAGGCGTTCGCGACCATGGTGGGGACGGAGGGCGCGCAGCGATGGCTGCGCGCCCATGGCGACACGAACCAGTTCGAGGCGTATCTCGCGTCGTTGCGGCAGGAAGAGGAATTTGTGCGCCTGGTGATGGATGCGCGGGCGAAGCTGGAGCGGTTGTATGGCGACGTCCGAGACAGGGACGGCAATCTCAGAGCCGCGGGGAAACCGCCGGCGCCGGCGGCCGAGTTGCAGGCCGGAAAAGAGAGAATCCTGGCCGAATTGCGACGGGATTACGCGGAACTGAAGGCGCGGTGGCAGAATGACCGGTATGACGCGTGGTTCGAGCGGGAGCTGAACAACGCGCAGTTGAACACGATCGCCAACTACTATGACTACGTTCCGGGATTCCAGGCATTGCTGAAGCTGGAAGGCGGGGAGATGGCGGCGTTCTACGAAGCCGCCGAGCGGCTGGCGAACATGCCGAAAGAGGAACGGCACCGGTGGTTGAGAGATCTGGCAAACGAGGGGGGGGTGACGAAAATATCCAACATCGAACATCCAACATCGAACATCCAACATCCAATGAATGGGGAAGGGAACATTCAACGTTAATTGCGAATGGGCGCGGATCGTTTCGGAGCGCGGAGCATTGCGTATCCGCATGCAGGAATCCTGCATTCTGAAGGATGGCTTCGCGAGCTCATTGATGTTTGCGGCTGCGAACCGTTTCGCTCCGGGAGCTCACCGATACAGTGAGATCCCGACGCGCAGGATTTCGGAGCGTTGATTGTACTGGAGGAGGCTTTCGCCGTAGCCGGTGAAGTATTGCACGTGCAGGTAGATGCTGAGGCTGCCGCCGGGCTGTTGCATGAGCGGATAGGTGGCGTCCACCGTCACGCTGCCATGGTCGAGGTGGTCGCCGATCCGGCCCAGCGCCGAGACCTGCAGCCCGCGCTTCCAGCCGACTGCAGCACGCAGGTCGGCGTAGCCGCGGTAATCCTCGATGTCGGGATTGTCGCTCAGGTCGCCCACATACGCCCACACGCGCGGCGTCAGAGTCAGTTGCGGGCCTGTGTCCCGGCCGAGCACAAGTCGCGGACGGAAATAGGCGATATTCAGGCTTCGCGAGTTGGCGCCATCGCGCCCGTTCGATTCGTGCTGGAGGCCGCCCTGCACATCCAGTTGAAACCAGTCGATGCGATCGTCGCCTGCAAGGCGGTCCCACGAAAACAGGAACTCCGGCCGATAACTGCTGTCGAAAAACGGCGCGGAGGGCGCGTTCCAGTCCCAGAGCGACGTTTGCGAATACGCCAGGTGGAATCCTTTCAAGAGCGGCACCTTGCGCGCGAGCAGACCGTCCTCGTTGAACAGCCGGTACTTGAAGCTGATCTGAAATTTCGCGTTCGGCGATTTCGTTCCCGCGAGGAAGTAGAACGGTTCGTAGCCGAAAAAATGCCGCTTGAAGAAGTTGTCCGGATCGTAGTGGGCCGGGTCCAGCGCGCTGCGGCGTCCCTTGAGGAAATAAACCAATCCCCGCGATTCGGGCTCCGCCGGCTCCACTCCCGATGGAAGCACGACAAACGACAATTCCGCTGCGGCGAGGTCGGGCAATTTTATTCGCATCTCACCGGTCCAGCCTGCGGGGATCCGGAATGCGTACTCGCTGCTGGCAAAGGCAGAGGGTTCGATGACAACCGGCGCCGGCGCGGATGGCGCATCCAGCCGGGCCAGGACGTTCGTCTGCGCGGACGCGACGCTGAGCTCGCAGCGCAGTTCCATCGGAAAGGTCCATTGAACGGCTTGCCCGGATGTGTTCAGCGCGTGCAACTGGAACCTCCCGGTGCCGCCGACGACGTTGTTGGTGAACGCGGAGACCGTGAGCAGGATGTTCGGATCGGCAGAGGGTGATGCGATCAGGCGCGACGCGATAGGAAGCAGAAGCGCCAGCTGGAAGGCAGAGAAACGCGCCATGCGCCGACGGTACCAGGGCGAAGCGCTGTTGCAAGTCTTGCGGAAGTCCTGGCGGTCAGACGGAACACCGATTCAGCTCTGCAAGCGAGGCCGAACGTCAGGATGAAGCGGCGGCTTCTGCATGCTCGGGGAACACTGCTCCATTGGAAGGGCTCATTGTCCGCGGAGAACCGGCTTCAACGAGGTGCTGGGTTCCGGATTCAGAAGACGGCCGGCCTGCACGATGAAGTATCGCGCCTCCGAGGAGCCGTCCACCGGGGTGGTCCACTCGAGGGTGAGCGAGTCAGCGACCAGGATGTCGCTGGCGAGGCCCCATTCGGTCGATGCGAGATCGCCCTTTTGAAGCACTCGATAGGCGCGCCCGGGCACGGCGGACCAGGACAGCGTCAACATGCCGTTGGAGCGCGAGATGTTCAGGACCGGCGGCGCGTCCGGATCGGGTATGACGTGAATCGAGTATTCGCCCAACGGCTCCAGCGGATCGACAAAGGTGATCCATTGCATGTGAGCCTGGCTGGCGGTCAGCAAAGGGCTGACGAGCGTCCAGTCGGTCGCACCCGGCGCCTTGTAGAGAACGCAGTAGCTCATTCCTGGCACAGCGTTCCATTCGAGGGCCACGGTGCTCTCGTCGAGCGGACTCATCTGGAGCGTCGGAGCCGCCAGCGGATCCTGAAAGACTTCAAGCTTGAAGAACGCAGAGGGGGCGACCGGATTGAACGGCGCGGTCCATTCCATCGAGGGCGTTTCGGCCACGAGGACTTTGCTGATGGGGCTCCAGCCGGGAGTGGAAAGGTCGGGCTTGTAGAGAACGCGATAGCCTTTGCCGGGTGAGGAATTCCAGGCCAGGCGGATGTGATTGGTGTCGGCGCTGAGCCGGAGCCGG
>DGDZ01000060.1:0-6230 GCA_002385705.1 Verrucomicrobia subdivision 3 bacterium UBA3939 | reverse complement strand
AGCCGGAGCCGGGGCCGGTGCGGGGGCACGTAAACGACTTCTTCCGAGGGCGGGCTGGGCACCTTCATGGAGTTGTACGCGATCACGGCGAAGTGGTACTCGGTGCCGCCTTCGGGCAGTTCGATTTTGGCCGTAGTGACGTTGCCGACGTCTTTCGCGTAGAGGTAGCGACGGGCTTCGAAGCCGTAGAGGACTCTATAACCGGCAATGTTCGGCCCGATGCTCGGATCCCACGCAAGGGTGACTTCCGCACCTTCGGCGCTGCCGGAAACACAGAAAAGCAACCCGAGAGGCAGGCATCTTCGGCAGACTGTCTTTATCAGCGTCACATCGCGCATACGACTTATGACGACCGCAAAACTTCGGCGGCCGTCCGCGGTGTCCGTATCAGGTTGCAGTCACCCGATTATGCACGGGTGTCTTAGCAAGGCCGGCGAATTCGCGGGAGTGGGTGAGTTCCCCAAACTTCCGCGCCTGGTTCAGGGAATCCTTCCGCGACTCGCGGAGGAAGCGAATATTCCGGACTGCGCCCATTTGAGCCAGTTGCCCCGGCCTTGTAAAGGTGCGGTTTGGCTGTCTGAACAAAAAGTTATTCACAGCGAGCCGCGGCGCAACACGGCTGTTTCGCTCAGAGGTTCAATTTCAGGAAGTTGCGCACAATCTGACGTCCGCTCTCGGTCAGGATGCTCTCCGGATGGAACTGCACGCCCCAGATCGGATAGTCCTTGTGTCGAATCCCCATGACCTCGCCCTCGTCGGTCTCGGCGGTGATCTCGAGGCAATCGGGAATCGAGTTGCGATCGATGACCAGCGAATGATAGCGCGTTGCGGAGAACGGGTTGGGCATTCCCTCGAAAAGATCCTTCCCGTTGTGCCGGATGGGTGATGTCTTGCCGTGCATCATCCGGTAATTGACGACCACGTTCGCCCCGAAGGTGTGGCCGATGCACTGATGCCCAAGGCACACGCCGAAGGTGGGAACGCGTGGGCCGAACGTCCGGATGACGTCATTGGACAGGCCAGACTCGCGCGGGGAACACGGACCGGGCGAGATCAGGATGCGCTCGGGCTTGAGCTCCGCGATGCGGTCGAGGGAGATCTGGTCATTGCGATGGACTTCGAGTTCGACCTGCAACTCGCCAAGGTACTGGACGAGGTTGTAGGTGAACGAATCGTAGTTGTCGATCACCAGGACCATAGGTGCGGGAACATACAGGGGAAGGGGCGATTTGAAAACCTCCAACATCCAACATCGGACATCCAACCCAGGGGAATCAGGAATTACGAATTACGATATACGCGGGCGCGAAACCGTCGGCGGGGCGAGCGTCCTCGCGAGCCGTCGCCCGGTCACCCAGGTCATCCGAATCGATCCTCACACCACACCCGCCGGGCAAACACGCTGCGGAGTTTTTCTCCGCGCCCTCGCACCACTACGGCGTGGTGACTTCGGTGCGGTAGAAGGCGGTGTCCGCGGGCGGCTCGGGATCAATCAGGGTCACGGGCTGGTTGAAGGGAAGGGGACCTTCGCTGTCCACTTCAACCCATTCCTCCGGCGCCGCGTTGAGTGACGCCGCTCGCAGCAGCCGATAGAGACGGCCGGTCTTGCCCGACAAATGAATCGACAGCGGCGGGCCGGTCGTGATGGTTTGCGCGAAAACATCCTCAGCATCGTCAGGAGCAGTGCCTGCGATCCATTCGGCCGCATTGGTCAGCCCATCCCCGTCCAGGTCGCCGGTCGCGTCGGCCGCGTTCAGCGGATCCAGGCCGTGCGCCGCTTCCCATCCGTCCGGCAACGAATCGCCGTCACTGTCGGTATCCCAGATGTTCGGCTGATTGTCCGCGTCCGCGTCGGCGAATGTCTCCATCGCGTCCGGCAAACCGTCGTCGTCGCTGTCCAGGTCGAGGTAGTTCGCCGTCCCGTCCAGGTCGGTGTCCGCCTCCGTCTCGGCGCTGTCCGCGTGGCCGTCGCCGTCGCTGTCCATCGACGGGTTGGCGAGGGTGGCGATTTCAAACGGCGTCAACGCGCGGTTGTAGATGCGCAGCCCGTCGATTCGGCCCTTGAAGAATGGGTCGGCGGCGAACTGACTGCGGCCGACAAAGTTGTTGATCGGCGAGAGGTGCGTGGGGTTGAGCGTGATGGCGTTGGAGGCGGCGAGTTCGCCGTTGACGTAAAGCTTGCCGATGCCGTTGCCCAGCGTGACCGCCAGGTGCGTCCATTGGCTGTTCGGCATTTGTGTGGTGTCGAGACGTTGCTCGTTTGAGAACGAGTCCGTGGTAATGGCAAATCGCAACGTGTTGCCGCCGGAGCGCGGCGTAAGGAACATGTAGCGCGCGGTCGAGTTGCCAAAATCGAAGATGCGCTCCCATTGCGCGCCGCCCTCCCAATAGGCCCACACCGCCACCGTGATTTCACTCAGGTTCACTGCCGAGGAAGGGATCGAGGCGTAGTCGTTCGTGCCGTCAAGGATCAGAGCGCGTCCGTTCACGCCCGGACCGAAGGCGGGAGATCCGGAAAGGAAGCCGTGTTTTGCGCCGATGCTGTCCGCGGCGTTGCCTTCGAATTCGTACTGCGCGACATGGTCCGGTCCGGCGGCGACCTGGAGGTTCAAAATGGCGTCGGTGCTGCCGAGGGCGGCGTCGGTGGCGCGGATGTTGAACACGTTCAGTCCGGCGTTGGCGGCGCCGGGAGTGCCGGTGAGCGCGCCGTCCGGGGCGACATTCAGCCATGTTGGCCCCGCGCCCTTGCTATAGGCGACCGGCAGGGGAGAATCCGGGTCGGTGGCTTCGCCGGCGACGGAGGCGATGTAGAGGCGGCTGGGTTGAGCGGGAGGCCGCGCGATGGTGCCGGTTGCGAACACAGGCGGCTGGTTCGTGCGCAACGCGGCGATCTGCGCCGCAGTGAGGGCGTAGTCGAAGATGTGAAATTCGTCGATGCGCCCGTTGAAGAGCGGATCCGGCCACTGGCTCTTGCCGATGTAATTGAAGAGCGGTTTGAAGTCGGAAGGATTGATCGTGATACCGAGCGACGTCGCGACATTGACGCCGTTGACGTAGAGGCGGCCCGCATTTCCATCAATCGTTACGGCCACGTGCACCCATTGGCCGGTCGGCAGTTGCGCGGCGTCGAGGCGCTGCTCGGAGCCGCCGTTCTTGATGGCAAATCGCAGGGTATTGTCCCCCGACCGCGGCGTGAGGAAGAGATTCTGCGCGGTGTTGTTGCCGAAATCAAAAATGCGCTGCCATTGACTGCCCCCGTTCCAGTAAACCCAGGTGGCGATCGTGATGTTTTCTGAATCGGCAACGCCCGCAGGCAGGGTGACGTAATCATCGGTGCCGTCCAACAGAATGGCCTGCCCAAATTGCCCGGCGGTATAGATCGGCGAACCGGTGGGAATACCGTGGGCGTTGCCGGCTGCGGCGTTGGGGGTTCCGTCGAACGGATAACGGGCGATCAGGCTGGGTTGCGGATGGACGACCAGTTGCAGTGTCGCGAAGGCGCTGACTCCGGCGGAGTCGGTCGCCTGAACGATGAAACTGTTGGTGCCGACGTTGTCGGGTCCCGGTGTGCCGGACAGGACGCCGTTCGCATTCACGGTGAGCCAGGCCGGGCCGGCGGCCTTGCTGTAGCGGAGCGTGTCGCCTTCGTCGGGATCGGTGGCTTCGTCCGCGATCGTTTCGCTATAAGGTTGTCCCTGGTTCGCCGCCGGGCGCGTGATGGGACTCGACGTGAACTGCGGCGGCTGGTTGGTGAGAAGAGCAGCGACCTGTGCCGGGGTGAGCGCTTCATCCAGGATCAGCACCTCGTCCATGCGCCCTCGAAAAAGCGGGTCGGCGGTGAACTGGCTTTTGCCGAGAAAATTATCCTGCGTGTTGGCCGCGACGGGCGTGAGGGTGACGGCATTGTTCGCGGCGACCTGGACGCCGTTAATGAACAGGCGCGCGCTGTTGCCGCCGAGCGTGACGGCCACATGCGTCCACGCGCCGACGGGCAGCGCGGCGGTCTCAACGCTCTGGGCGGTGCCGCCGTTGCGGATGGTGAAGCGCATGCCTTGCGCGCCGTCGCCGGCTTTGGGGGTGAGGAAGAGATGCTGGCTGGTGCCGTTGCCGAAGTCGAAAATGCGTTGCCAGTTTCCGCCGCCGTCCCAATAGACCCAGGCCGCGAACGTGAATTGCGGCGCGTCGCCCAGGTTCGGCGGCAGGCGGAGGTAATCATCCGTGCCGTCGAACTCAAGGGCCTCGCCCGCGTGCCCGGCGGCGAAGGCCGGGATGCCGATGGGCATCGCGTTGTTGCCGTGGCCCGAGGAATCAAGGGTATTGCTCTCGAAGGCGTATTGCGCGCGTCCACCCGCACCCGGCGGGACGGTTTGCTGGTAACTGTTCGGTGACGCGTTGTCGCGATACGCGACGCCGGCGGCGGTCAGGGAGCCGCCGACGATCATCTCGCGGTTGGGGCCGACCCAGTTGTAGATCGCGTAGCGTTCCACGAACGGGGCGTTGTCGAGCATTTCGATGAACTGGCTGATGATGGCCGCCTGTTCCGCGTAGGATCCCGGGGCGCAGCAGGTCCAGTTCGCGCCGTTGTTGAACTCGGTGATCCAGAGCGGGCGCCCGGTGCGCTGATGAATGGCCTGAAGCCAGTCGTGGAATTGCTGCGCCGTACGGCCGCCCTGGTAGAAGTGCACCGCGACGAAATCGACCCGGTAATTCAGCGCGTCCGCCTGATCGATGAACTCATACAGCCATGAAAGCCCGCCGTCCGTCGTGGCCGGCGAGCCCAGCCGCAGGCCCGACGCCAGCAGATTGGGCCACTGCGCAATCGCCGTCGCCACGCTCATGTTCGCCTGCTCCTCGGAATCCGGCTCGTTGAACCCGAGCGCGGCGGTTGAGTTCTGTTTGTTGTTGATGTTCGCGTAGGCGTTCCAGTTCAGGTTGTGCCGCATGGGGACGTATTCGACGTCGAGAGACGAGTTCGCGACGTTGTCCCAGTCGTAATTCCAATGCGGTTTGACGAGCGGCTCGACGCCGCCGGCCCAGCCCTTCTTGGCCACCCAGCGCCATGGAAAGACGCGGACGAACGAGACCGAATCGTCGAGCCCCGGTGGCATCACGCTGACCTCGAGGTCGGCATCCTGCGCGATGAACACGCGGCTGATGCCGGTGCCGGTGCTGTTCTGGGCGAAGGTCGCCATATATCCGCGCTTGAGCTTGAACGAACTGATGCTGTCGTTCATCGTGCCGAGCACGGTGTCGGTGTAATACACGTAAACGCCCAGTTGCCGGGACGCGCCCGTGAAATGATCGCCGCTGAACACCTCCAGGGGCGCAAAGCCGGCGGGTTGAGGGATCACGACCGTGCCCATCACGTATTGAACGACGCGGACGTTCGAGTTCAGGACTGCGGGGGCGCCGTTGACGCGGATCTGGCCGAGGTAGGTGGAGGCAACAACGGATGGCTGGATGTTGTCGAGGAAGAACCACGCGTCGGGCGAGTTGAGATGGATTTCCGAGCCGGGCATCGGGTTGACTGCGTTGGTGAGGTGCAGCTCCGACCGGCCGGCCAGGGTCACCACGGTGTTGTTCAGCGCCGCAAAGGAGTGAACGCCGTTGGTGATGTTAAGGGTTTGTCCCCTGGCTGAGAGAAGGCAGCACAACAGGAACAGCGGGAGCGTGATCAGAGTGTGGGCGATGGATGGACGAGAGTGCATCGGCGAGCAGCGAGTTCTACATAGCCTGCCATACTCTGCCTTTTGAAGTGACTGCGGTAAAGCAGTTTCGGGACCGAAAACGGCGGCCCTGGCTCCACTCTTCTCTCCTTTGTCGGAAACGTTGTCGGGCTTGAGGAAAAATGGGTGACGGCGTCAAAGGCCGACGAAGCTTCCGACGAAGTCTGCGACAAGGTTGAAGGCGGAATGGCAGAATGCCGGCGGCTGCGATAGCGTCGCGCCTGGTCCGCGCGTAATCCTGCCGGCGTACGCTGCTGCGGGCCGCAGACCCGCGTCCGGAGCGCGACTCTGCGAGTCGCAGCAACGGCCGATGGCTCGGATCGGTCAGGGGATAGGCAGGCGATTGTCAGCTGGATAGATGGTGGTGCGCCCGCGCGCTTGCTGAACCCGAAGTTGCCGGCTTCATTCAGCCGCTGCGACCGGTTTCGCTCTGCGGGACACAGTCGTGCTCCGGGCAACCTGGGTTGCCGTCACGGGCTCATGTCAAAACTCTTTAGAAATGTC
>DGDZ01000075.1 GCA_002385705.1 Verrucomicrobia subdivision 3 bacterium UBA3939 | reverse complement strand
CAACTTATTTCAGGACCGGACCTGAATGTTGAATGTCCAATCGGTTCACAAAAGGCCGCTCACAGCTCTACGACAACCCTGCGCCCGCGGAACTCGATGCGTTTGGCGGCCCCGTCGGCGCCCGCCACTTCGGCTGAGAAGACGCGCGTGCCGCCGCGCCAGCGGGTCATCCGACGATCCGGCTCGATCGTCAGACGGCGAGCGCTGTCATCCCACCGCATCCGGATCCACACCATCTGCGGATCCGACCCGTCCTGGTATCCGAGACTGCGGCCGTCGTCGTCGTACAACGTGAATTCGCCGTCGGCGCCGGGATGCACACGCAGCGTGGTGGGTTCGCTTACGGGTTGCGCTGTGTATTGGCGCACGGGGTCGAGCGGGATGATGGCTCCGGCGCGGGCGTAGATCGGCATGGTTTCGAGATCAACGGCACGTTCCACCCAGCGTTTGCCCTCGATCGTTTCACCGGTCCACCAGTCCACCCACCTGCCTTCCGGCAAATAGAGCCGGCGTATTTTGAGTCCGGCTTCGACCACCGGCGCGATGAGCAAATCGCGTCCCCACAGGTATTGGTTGCCGAGCCGGACCGCTTCCGGATCGTCGGGATAATGCAGCCACAGGGCACGCATCATCGGCAGGCCGGTGTCCACCGCTTCGCGCGCCGTTGTGTAGTTGTAAGGCAGGAGCCGGTAGCGCAACTCGATGTACTTGCGCGCAATCGGTTCCACACGGGGGTTCCTGAGTTCAGACGGATCGGGATGCTGCGGCGGATTCCTGATGTCGCCTGCGAAATCCCGCCTTTCGGCCGGGCCGTGCTCGATCACGCCGAACTCGCCGGTGTTCCAGCCCCACGGCAAGCGCAGGTGCCATGTGCGCCCGTGCGCCCGGAACGACGGGCAGAACGCCGAAAACTGAAGCCAGCGCGAATACAATTCACCTGTGAGCTCGCGCGAAGGATAGAAGCCGCCGGTGTCTGTTCCCCAGAACGGCGTCAGGCTCAGGCCATGGTTCAATCCCACCGACACCTGCGCCGCCAGCGTCGCCCAGCGCCCGTCGATGTCGCCCGACCAGATCCAGCCGCCGTACCGCTGCGAACCGGCGTAACCCGTGCGATGGAGACTCCACGGGCGCACGTTCGGACGATCCAGCAACGGTCCTTCGTAGTAACAGCGATGCCGCGTCAGCCGCGATTCCAGCGGCAGTTCGTCGCCGTCATCGGGCCACCAGCCATCGACGCCCAGTCCCACGAGTTCCTGGTGGCGCGCCCAGTAATCGGCGACGTGGACGGGAGCGCTGCGGCCGCGGCCGCGTTCCTGCGGGGCGACAGAGCGGCGCGCATCCGGAGGGTCCGCCATGCTGCCAAACAGGTTGAGCGGAGCGCGGTTGACGTGCAGAACCACTTTGAAATTGAGATCGTGCAGCTCCTTGATGTTGCCGGCGACAAACGCGTTCTCGTTGAACTCCAGCGAGCCGTGGCCCGTGTTCCAGCCGTTGGTGCAGTAGCCCGTTCCCAGGTAGATCACCGCATCGCAGGGCAGGTTCTTTTCACGGAACGTTCTCGCGATCTCGAGAGGCTCTTCAGGGCTCGACAGCGTCCGGTGCGATTGCATGTAACCGAGCGCCCACCTGGGCGGCATGACCGGCCGGCCGGTGAGGCGGGTGTATTCGGCGGGCGCATCCGACGGTTCGCGAAGGTCGATCACGAACAGGTCCAGTCCCCGGGCGTATTGGTTCGTTCGAGGAATGAAGCGCCCTTTGCCTTCGCGCAAATCAAAGTGGCCCTCGGGCACATGCGCGAACAGGGCCCAGCCCTCGGTGCCAATGACGAAGGGCGAAGGCACGACGGATCCGAGCACCGGCCGATTCCAGCCGCCCCAGCTCGGTTCCATCGGGTAGAACGCGCCGCGCCGGTCAAACTGCTGCGCGCCTTCGCCCAGGCCCAGCACCATGGCATCGGTCCTGAACGACACGGCCGCATTTGTTCCCCCCGCTTCATCGAACACCAGCTGTTGCACGTCTTTGCCGTCCGCGCGCTTCACCGACACGGTCAGCGGCTGCGAGGAAACACTCACGCGAAGGCCGGCGATTGAAATCTCGCGAGGGCGCTCGATCGTTGTGGCGCGCAATCTCTCGCGGCTTTCGAACGGCACCAGGACACTGCCCGGCGCGTTGGTGTTTTCCGGCGCGGATGGCGGGATGAACCGGATGCGGACGGTGCGCTCGCTGACTTCCTCCACGCGCAGTTCTCCGTTCATGCCGGCGAACCGCACCGCGTTCCCGGTCCCGGCGCTGCGGCCGGGTTGGGCTGCGGCAAGGATGAGGCACACGGGAAGAAGCGCGCGATGGAGAGAATTGCGAGAGGAAAAGAGCATGACGTTGGAGGGGTTGGTGGCTTGCGGGCGGCGGAAGGAATACCACCGCGGGCTGCGTCATGCCCGCCCGCAGGACATGACGCCAGCCCGCAGTGTGCTGTGAATTACGACACCTTGGAACGCGCTTCTTCGGGCACGTCCAGCTTCGTTGTGCCGACGTCCTTGATTTCGACGGTGGTAGTGCGGTTGAACTCGCGTTCTTCACCGTCCGGAGTCGTTAACTTGCCAGTGACCCTGGTCTCGTACTTGGAAAGCACGCCGTCCTTGATCCAGAACTTCACGGTGGCTTTTGTGCCGCTCATGTTGGGCTGCCCGCCGCGGCGACCGCGACCGAAGGAGGCAAGCGCACGGGCGCCTTCCTCGTTGAGCGTGGCCACGTAGGCATCGCCTTCCTTCTTGACCTCGCTGGCCCTGGCCAACAGGTCCTCCACTTCAGCCGCCGGAGCTTTCGTGCTCTGCATGCGACGGGCCATGAAGGCTGCGGGATCGAACCCGCCCTGACCCGCGTCCGAGGGATCCGCGCTCTGCCAGCCCCCGTCGGTTTTCACGGCGATCTTGCTTCCCTTCATCAACCCCTCGGTGGTGTTGTCACCGAACGACGACGAAATCCAGATCAAGCCGTCCTTCTGCGTCTTGCCCTGGGTGGGTCCCGGCGTGAAGGGCGAATCGGGTCCGAGATCCAGCTGGCTTGTCCAACTGTAGTTTTCCTTTTCCGCGAGCTTCTTCGCCGCCGCGGCCACTTCATCCTTGACGGATTCGGCCGCCATGAGCGAGCCGGCTGCGAGCAGGACGATACCGAACAACAGGTTTTGTTTCATTTTTTCTCCTTCGTTATGAGTTGGTTACAGAATGGATGCTTACGTGTTCCGTTCCTGTGTGACTGAGAGTAGATCCGGGATTCCACGGGTTGCAAGACTCAAGACGCGTCAGGTGCCGTCAAAGGTTTCACAATCCGCGCAGTGGCCGGGCCGCCTGGCGGGGCGAGCGTCCTCGCGAGCCGTCGTGCGATAACACTGGCAACTCCCAGGACGACAGGAATCAGAGGGACCAGGAGCCGCGTTCTCACCCGATGGTCGCGTGTGTTCTGTTTGATCAAGCTGGTTTGATCAAGCTGGTCGCACGACGGCTCGCGAGGACGCTCGCCCCATCGATTGAGTGTGGACATCTGGAGCCTGGAACTTCCAATCAATACTTCCTTTCCGTTGGAATCCGTTTCCGCTCGGTCTTCTTCAGAAACCGGACCAGTTCCTTCTTCCACAGCACGGCTTTCGTGTGGCTGCCGTGGCCTGCCGTTTCCTCGCTCAACGGCAGCACGATGGCCCGCCCGTTCTTCACCCGCTTGATTTCCTCTTCCAGGATGCGCAGCTCCGGCGGATTGATCAGGTCGTCCGCCGAGTTGATTGCCAGCAACGGCGCCTTGATCTTCTCCAGTCCCGGACCGGGGTCGTAATCGTGCGAGGCTTCAAAGGCATAGAGAATGTCGTTGGCGTCGGCGGTTGTCAGCCGTGCCGCAACGGCGCGTTCGAGCGCCTCGTCCACCTGCGCCAGTGTGGGCGCCTCGCGCTGGCGCAGGATCGGGTTCAATCCCATGAACCACGACATCTCGGCGTAGATTCGCAATCCATGCGGCTGCTGCTCGTAGTTGCCGCCGTTCCAGTCCGGCGCCAGGCGAATGGAATCGATGATGACCCGCCGCCAGGCCCGGTTGCGTCCGGAGATTTGTGTCGGCAGGCTCGCCATCGGCATGAGCGCGTCCATGAAATCGGGATACGTCTGTCCCCAGAGCCAGGTATGCATGCCGCCCATCGACGTGCCGAACACCAGGCGCAGGTGGTTCACGTTCAGGCCCTCGGTTAAAAGGCGATACTGCAGCTCGACCATGTCCCGATATCCGTAACGCGGGAACTTTCCGCGCAGGCCGTCGCTCGGTTTGCTCGATTTGCCGTGCCCGATGTTGTCCAGAATGACGAGGTAATACTTGCTCACGTCGAACGGCTGGCCTTTGCCGTAAAGTTCGTTCGCAAACTCGGGCCGAAGGAACTGCGCGCTGCTGCCGGTCGTGCCGTGCAGGATGAGGATGGCGTTGCGCACCAGTCCGTTCGCGTCACGCCGGGGTTCGCCGAACGTGATGTAATGCATCCGCACTTCGGGAAGCGTTTCACCCGAGCGAAACTGAACGTTGCGAAAGATGAAATCGCCTTCTGTCGGCACCGGATCATTCGTCGCCGCCTGCAACAGGAACGGCAGGAGCAACAGCACGGAAAGCAACAGAGCCGGAGCGCGGATGGAAAACATCCAACATCCACGGCGATTTGCGATTAATGACGCAGGATTGACGCGGTGGCGCGAAGCCGGGGACGGCGACCGTGCTGAGTTGCACCGGCATTCCAGGGCACAACCTTCAGGCCGCTTCGAGTTCCACCGACCCGATACCCTGCGATTCGAGTCGGATATTCTCATGCAGGCGGACACTGAAGCGGCATAAATGCCGCGCTCCGGACCGCGGCCTTCAGGTCGCGTCGCGCACGATGGCAAGACGACGGCAGGATGCATGTTAGGCCGCCCGCACGCCTGCAACACAGGATGCTTTCCAAACTTCATAACTCCCCTCGGTTGCTCGATGTTGAGTTGAATATTCACTCTCTCCACCATTCACCGCTTCTCCTCCTTCACTTCGCGCCGCGGCCTGTTCCGATGCGCGTCCGCGAACACTTGCTTGTGCAGCTCCAGCAAACGTTTCAGTTCGGTCACCGGCTCCGCGTGATCCTCGACCCGCAGGTCGATGTAACGATCGTTCCCGCCAAAGCCGCCTTTCTCGCGCGCCACCATCAGCGCAGCCGATTGTTTCCCGCGCTTGTCGCCGCCCGCCGTTTCTCCTGCCTTCAAAGCGGCCACAAGCCAATCCGCCAGTTCCGTGCCTTCCGTCCGGCGCGCCTTTTCGTACGCTTCTGTCATCGCCTTGATGACTTCCTCTCCGGGCAGGATGTTGCCCTGGACGGTGAAGTGATCGCCGACATGCTGCCCGGCCCAGTCCAGGCATTTCGCGCCGGTGAACGCCGCCGCCTTGCCGTTCCGGTCAACGATCCCGACCTGCCGATGATCGCGACCGTCGTCCGACTCGATCAGCTTCTTGAGAACTTCCTCCGCGCCGGCGCCTTTCTCGAGCAGTTCGAGCCCGCGCGGGCCGTACGACGTGTTTGCGGCGGATTGAGTGGCGATCGCGCCCACGCTGGCTTTTGCCCATGGAACGACCGAGCCGACGCCGAGCCCTCTGCTCGCAACCGCGATCCCGAGATCGCCGGTCGCTGGATCAAACGCAACGACGGAGAACGTATTGAACTGCGGATGCTCCGGGGCAGGCAGAGGACCGGAGTTCGGATCCGCGCCGGCGCACAGCGCGAGTGTCAGGCAGCTTGCAATTGCGACAATGAGGTTTCGTTTCATAAGCGGGTAGTTCGAACGTTGGGATGCAGGCGCATGCTGACGTAGCCAACGCCCATGGCACCGCCCGAGGCGGGACTCCGCGTCATCCATTGAGTGTTGAGTGTTCTCTTTTCTCATCGCTCCCGTCCCCCCGGAGGCAGGTGTTGCAGGAAGAACCCGTAGCGCAGCGTATCGATATGCGTTCCGCTGATTCCATGCCGCCGATTCGGGTATTCCATGAAATAGAACTGCTTGTTCAGCGCGATCAGTCGGTTGATCAATCGTTGTGTGCCCTGGAAATGCACATTGTCATCGCCCGTGCCGTGAATGATCAGCAGCTTGCCCTGCAACCCCTCGGCATGCGTGATCGGAGAACCGGCTTTGTAGCCGTCCGCATGCTCCTCGAGCATTCCGCTGTAGCGCTCCTGGTAGATCGAATCGTAAAGCAACTGGTCCGGCACCGGTGCGCCCGCCACTCCCACCTTGTACAACTCCGGAAACCGGAACATCAGGTTCAACGTCATTGATCCGCCGCCGCTCCAGCCATACACGCCAACCCGATCGAGATCCACGTATGGACGCTCCTTCGCCAATGCGCGCACCGCCGCGGCCTGTTCCTTCGAAGAGATGACGCCCACGGCGCCGTAAATCGCCTTTCGCCACGCGCGGCCCCTGGGGGCAGGTGTCCCGCGATTGTCAAAGCTCGCGATCAGGTAACCCTCGTCCGCCAGCGCGGCCAGGAACAACCGCCCGGTCCCGCCCCAACTGTCGTTCACCGTGGTGGACGCGGGTTCGCCATAGACATACACGATGAGCGGATACTTCTGGTCAGGATCAAAGTCCGTCGGGCGAATCAACCAACCGTCCAGCGTGACACCGTCGCCCACGTCCACCTGCAATAGTTCCGCGCGTCCGCGCAAAACGGCCGCCACTTTTTCCCGCAACTGCGCGTTGTCCTCGAACACACGCACGACTTTGTGATCGGGCAGGCTGACCAGGTCCGACACGGGCGGCCGATCGAAGCGTGACCATGAATGGAACGCCCACCGGCCGTCGGGCGAAATGTCGTAGCTGTGCGTGCCCGGCATGTCGCGAGGGGTGATCCGCTCGGGTGCGCCCGTGCCGTCCAGCCGCGAACGGTAGAGATAACGCTGGGTCGCGTTCTCCGGCGACGCGATGTAATACAGCCAGCCGCCTGCTTCATCGATCCCGGCGATCGACACCATGTCGAAGTTGCCAGTGGTGATCAGGAGCGCGTCACCGTCGCGTGAAATGGCGTAGGCATGTCTCCAGCCGTCGCGTTCGCTGTGATAGATCAACCGTTGTTCCCACTTGCCGCTGCCGCCGCTTGTTCCCACCCAGATGAAGTTCCGGTTCAAATCCACCCAGGTTTCGTCGCGATCCTGATACATCAGCCTTGCGCGCCCGGTCCTGGCTTCGACGAGCCAGATGTTGTTCGTGTGTTGCGGCCGGTCCATCTGCTGGAGAATCACATGGTCCGCGTCCGCCCAGCCGATCCGCGGGATGTAGATGTCGCGCGGGTTTCCCGGGATCCGGGCCCAACGGGTTCTCCCGCCCGAAGCGCTCACGATGCCGGCGCGCACCGCCGAGTTCGTCTGCCCGACCTTGGGGTAGGGATACTTCGTGATCTCCGGATAGAGCGAATCGGTGTAATTGATGAGCGCGAACTCCGGAACGCCGCTCTGATCAAACTGCAGGTAGGCAATATGCCGGCTGTCCGGGCTCCATGCGAACGCTTCGCGAAGGTAAAACTCCTCTTCGTTCACCCAGTCCGACGTGCCGTTGATGATCATCGGCGAACCGTCCGACGTCAGTTGGCGGATGCGCCCGGTGCGGAGGTCTTCCACGTAGATATTGTTGTCGCGGATGTAGGCGGCGCGGGTGTTGTCCGGCGACAAAGTGGCGTAGAGCAATCCGTTCGTCGCGTTCTTCCCGCCGAGCTTCCGCCATGTGTCGTCCAAAGTGTCGAGAACCCAATAATCGTACGCCGTCTTGCGAATCATCGTCGGGCGCGGATTTGTGGAGAACAACAACCGCCGCGCATGGGAGTCGCTGTCCACGGGCGTGAGCGGCCGTTCGAATCCCGGGGGCGTCAGCTGTTCCGCCGTCATCAGCACGCTGCGTTCGCCCGTCGCGGTGTCGTAGCGCACCAGATTGCCGCGCTCAATGGTTGTGTAGGCGCGGCCGTTCTCGATCCAGCGCCCGCCCCGCCCGCCGCGGCCTGCTCCATACTCGCCGGAATGGATCCGGCGCATCCACGACTCCAGATTCGTCGAAAGCTGCGCTTCCGCGGGGAGAGTGTCTCCCCACAGCGCCGCCACGAGCCCGACCATCGCCAATCGTCTGATCATCATGCGTGTCCTCTCCATTTCATTTGCAGCAGTCGCATCCGCGAAGGCAGCGACATCAGGCTGGTGACCTTGCCGTTTGCCAACAGCGCGGAGATTCCGCTACGCGGCCGGGCGCATTGGCAGGATCTGGTTCATGTAAAAAGCCGCGGCCGACCGGGAACATGGCCGCAAGCCCGGATCCCGGAGCCGGCGTTCCTCGGAAACGGCGCGCCCGATCAACACCGGCTCCGCCCGGCGCTGACAAAGGGCGCGTGCAAGCCTCAACTGCCCGCCGGCGCTTCGACCTCCGCCGCGTTGCGGTCCGGCGGTTCGATCCCCTGCAGGTGGCGCCGGAAAAAGTCCAGCGTGCGGCGCTGTGTGATCGGGCTGGAAGCGCCATGGCCGGCGTTCGGAATCACCAGCATGTCGAAGTCCTTCCTCGCCTGAATCAACGCGTCCACAAACCGCAGCGTGGACTCCGGCGGAACGTTTGAATCCATTTCGCCGACGATCAGGAACAGCTTGCCGCGCAACCGATAGGCGTTGTCGATGTTCGACGACTGCGAATACCAGTTGTCCGGATCGTTGTTCCAGATCTTCTCTTTCGGCATGTAACCCATCCACTGCTCGTTCCACGACGCCTTGTCCATGCGGTTGTCGTGGCAGCCGCAATTGGCGACGCCCACTTTGTAGAAATCGCCGTGGAACAGCAGCGCGGATCCGACGTTCTGCCCGCCCGCCGAGCCGCCGAACAGGCCGACGCGATCGAGGTCCATGTACGGGTACTTCGCCGCGGCCGCTTTGATCCACAGAATGCGGTCCGGGAATCCGCCATCCTTCAGGTTCTTGTAGCAGACATCGTGGAATGCCTTCGAACGATTGGCCGTTCCCATCCCGTCCAGCTTCACCACAATGAATCCCGCGTCGTTATACTGCTGATACCGGTTGCCGGCGCTGAAGGACTTCGGCGTGAATGAACTTTGCGGCCCCGCGTAGATGTCTTCCAGGATCGGGTACTTCCTGTCCGGATCCAGGTTTTGCGGCCGATAAATGTTGCCCCAGATATCGGTCTTGCCGTCGCGGCCCTTGGCGACGAAAACCTCGGGCGGGCGCCAGCCTGTTTCCAGCAACTCCGAAATGTCCGCCTCTTCGAGCTCGCACATCAACCGCCCGTCCGAAACCCGCCGCAACTCGTGCTTCGGCGGCGCGTCCGGCCGGCTGTAGGAGTCGATGATGTATTTCCGGTCCGGCGAATATTGGATGGTGTGAGTGCCGTTGCCTTCCGTGAGCGCCACCAGGCCGCTCCCGTCAAAGTTGATTCGGTAATAGTGAATGAAGTACGGGTCCTGATCAGGATTCATCCCGCCGGCGTTGAACCAGATCTGCCGGTTCTCCCGGTCGATCTCGTCGATCCCGCGCACCACCCATTCGCCCTTCGTGATCTGGTTCTTCACCTTCCCGGCCTTCGCGTCGATCAGGTAAAGATGCCGCCAGCCGTCCTGTTCCGAGGAATAGATGATCTCGTCCGTGTCATCGAGATAGGTTGTCAGTCGCAGACCACGCTGCGTCATCTCTTCCGTATGCGCCGTCCAGATGAAGGTGTCGCTCTTTTCGTCAATGATGTTCCGCGCGGCGCCCGTTCGCGAATCAATCTCGATCACGCGAAAACGCCCGTGCCCGCGGTCCACCTTTTCGTAGGTGAAGTGAATCCCGTCCCTGTTGATGCGGATGTTCGGCGAGCCGAAATCCACGCGCTCGACTTCGGGCTTGATCTGTGTGCCCGTGGCCACATTGAACAGGTTCAACTCGTAGGCCGTGAATTTGTCGCCCGGCAACGGATACGGCCGCTCCGTCAGCTCCGCGCGACCGCGATACCCGCCGTTGGGGGCGTTCTCCCGGCGAGGCGACGAACGAATCAGATACACCATTTCGTTGTCGCCGGGTTCAATGCGCCACGCCACCAGCGTCTGCGAATCCGGCATCCACTCGAGCCGGCCGTAATAGTTGTTCGTCACGCCATCGTGGCTCAATTGCACTTCCCTGCCGTCTCCCACAGAACGCACGAATACGTTGTAATCCCTCACAAACGCGCTCCACTTGCCGTCCGGCGACGTGCGCGAAGCCTGGCTGAAACCGCGTCCGACGCCGCCGCGCCGCTGCCCCCGCCCCAGGGCCCCGCGGCGCGCGCCCTCGCCCTCCGCCTGCGGCGACAAAAACACCTCGTGTTCCTCATCCACAAACGATGCCGGATCCTCGGCAGCCATCGAGGCGAATTCCACTGCAGGTTCCACCGGCTCCATGGCGCTTTGCGAACCCGAGCTGGCAATGTCCGTGCACTCGTACGACGTCAGGTCGCACTTCCACGTCTTGCCCTCCGCTTCAAACTTCACCGCCTTGCCGTCCTCAATGAATTCAATCGCATCGAACGGCAGGCGTTCGGCGGAAAACTCCCGCCCCGCCGCCTTCGACAGGGACGCTGCGAGTCTGGCGTGGTCGAACGCTTTTTCGCGTTTGCCTTTCTCGGCGTCCACGACGATGAACTCCTTCCTGTTGCCCCGGAGGCGGTTCATGTACCAGAACCGGGTGTTGTTCGCGAACCAGTGCGGGGTGATTTGCGACTTATAGACGCCGCGCGCTCCGCCGCCGCGTCCGCCCCGGCGTTGTTGCGGCGAATCGGACTCAGCCGCCGGCATCGGCAGAGCAACCAGCACGGCCAGACAGCACAGCACCGCCTGGAACGTTTTCCGAACAACGAGGGATCGCGTTTGCATAAAGGATAGAACGGATGTGACACCGAACCGGCGCGCTTCGGCAGTACACGCCTTGCGGTGCTGCGCATTCAAGCTGTTTGCGATATTCAAATCCGCCCCATTAGACCCGCCCATGCTCTAAATGCACAGTCACCTATCTGACATCATCGTGCCAGAAGCACCTGCCCGCCGTGGGTGGCCAGCACCAGCACGTTCACGTACACCGCCGCGAGCGCGTCGTCCGCCGTCACGCCCCACCCGCCGCGAAGCGACTGGCTTTGTTTCACCGGCCATGGCTTCACGATGTCGAAAAACCGGAACGCCACAAACACTCCGAGCGTCAGCGGCCACACCCGCTCCGAAACAAAGACCCCGGGCCCCGGCATGGCGCCGTTCTTCGAAGCCAGGATCATCACCCAAACGACAAAGCACAACGGCACCGCGGTGATCTCGTCAAAAACAATCGACCCGGGATCCCGCTGGTTCAGGATGCGCTCGCCCGCCCCGCAGATCCATGCGGACAACAGCAGTCCCGCGCACGTCGCGATCACGTAAAACCCAAAGCTGCCCGGCAGCAGCAGCACGCCAAACCAAAGGAGCCCTACCAAAGACCCGAAGGTCCCCGGGCCGAACGGAATCCGCCCCGTGCCAAACCCCTGTGCAACCCAGAGCAAGATGTCCCTTCCCAAGGTCACATGTCGTGAAGATACAGCGCCCGGTTCTTCCAGAGGTACATCCAGCCTGACAGGAACGTCAGCACGACGGCAGACCAGACCGAAAACTGCACAAACCACCACACCCACGCCCGTTCATTGATCAGTTCAAAGCCGAAGATGACTTCACCCGCCCGTCCCCAGTCCTTGTAGGCATGCAGGACAAGGATCGCGATGATCGCCGCAATCTGGGAAATGGTCTTGTGCTTGCCATAGCGCTCGGCCGCCAGCACGACGTTCTTGGACGCCGCCAGCAGGCGCAGCCCCGTGATGGCCAGTTCCCGCGCCACCACCAGCACCGCCATCCAGGCCTCCAGCCATCCCGTCCCCACAAACGCGATGAACGCCGAGCACACCATGATCTTGTCCGCCAATGGATCCATCAGGATGCCGAAGTTCGTGATGAGCTTGCGCCGGCGCGCAATCTCGCCATCAAGAAAATCCGTGATGCCCGCCGCAATAAACAGCACCAGAGCCACCGTTTCGTACCAGCGCACGCCCGAAAACAGCGCCACCAAAAACCCGAGTGTGAGAACGAAGCGCGAGGCCGTGAGCTTGTTCGGCAGATTCATCGGAGGCTCTTGTACTCGAAAGACCGTCGCGAGTCGAGAACCGCAGTCCGACCGCGCCTGCCGTGAATCCCAACTCACCTGACCGGGGGAAAACAGCATCCACATCCAACGCCTCTCCTTTGTCGGAATGCTCGGGCTGCTCCGGTAGCGTCGGGGCATCGGAGGCCGGCATGTCATCCTGCGCCTGCATGCTGCCGTACGCTGCTGCGGGTCGCAGACCAGACCCGCGGTCCGGAGCGCGACTCTGTGAGTCGCAGCAACGGCCGATGGCTCAAAGCAGTCAGGGATCCCCCGCAATCGTGTCTGCAATACGCGCACCTTCACCACGAGCCTTCAATGGCTTTGCCATTGCATGCTCAATCAATACCCGTTGCTACGGTCGCCGGGAGATGGTCGCTGTTGGATGTCTTCCTGAACCGTTTCCGCAATGAGATCGTAATCCGTGTGCCCGGTCACGCGAACCCGGGCGAACTCGCCTTCCGGCAGATCGCCCAGGATGTAAACGCGCCCGTCGATGTCCGGCGCGTCCGCCTCACCCCGGGCCACCATCCAGCGCCCCGTTTTCAGCGGAACCTTCGTGCCGCTTCCGTTGCGCATCAGTCCGTGTTCCCACGATCGAACATCCGCCACTTCGTTCCGGTTCACCCGGCCTTCCACCAGCACCTTCAGCTCCCGCCCCACAAAGGACTTCGAAATCTCCCGCGCAATCCGCCGTTGCTCCTCCATCGCCCGCCGCCGCCGCTCTTCCTTCACAGGATCCGGCACCTGCCCGCTCATCTGCCCGGCCCGCGTCCCTTCCTCGCGCGAATACGTGAAAACGCCCAGACGCTCAAATCGCGTCTCCCGGATGAACTCCAGCAACGATTCAAAACAGCCCTCGGTCTCGCCGGGGAACCCCACAATGAACGTGGTCCGCAACGCGATGCCGGGAATGCCCGCCCGGATGCGACGCAGCAGATCCACGATGTATTCCCGCGACGTCTCGCGCCGCATGCGCTCGAGCATGTTCTCATGGATGTGCTGCAACGGAATGTCCACGTAACGCACCACCTTCGGACACTCGGCAATCGTCCGGATCAACTCATCCGTCCAGTGTGCCGGATGCGTGTAGAGCAGCCGAATCCAGAAGTCCCCCGGCAACGCGTTCAACTCGCGCAACAACGTGCAGATCGTCGTTGAACCCGCCGGCAATTCCCGGGTCGCCGCCGAGAACTTCGCCGGCGACGAAATCGTCCGGCTGTGCTGCGGGCGCAGGTCCAGCCCGTAATACGTCGAATCCTGCGAAATCAGGTTCAGCTCGCGCACGCCCTGTTCCAGCAACGCCCGCGCTTCCGCCACAATGTCCGCCTGGGGCCGGCTCCGATGCGATCCCCGCATGCGCGGGATAATGCAGAAGCTGCAGGGATGATTGCAGCCTTCGGCGATCTTCACGTATGCAAAATGCCGCGGCGTCAACCGAAACCGGGGCGTCGCAAAATCCGGAATGAACGTCGGCCGCCCGCTCACGTTCACCGTCGGACCGTGCCCGGCGACGGCGTCCGTGGCACCCTTGTCCTGCGCCAGGGCAGCCATCACGGTGCCCTTGCCCTTTCTCTCCTTTCGCGACGGCGTGTTCAAACGCTCGGCTCGCCGCGCCAGCGCTGATCGCACGATACCCGTCACCTGGGCGACCTGGTCCACTCCCATGAACGCGTCCACCTCGGGCAACAGCTTCGGCAACTCGTCCCGAAACCGCTGCGGCAGGCAACCCGCCACCACCAGCCCCTGTCCGCGATTTGCCGCCTCGCGCACCGCATCCGATTCCAGAATCGCATCCACGCTCTCCTCCTGCGCGGAGTCGATGAACGAGCATGTGTTCACGATCAACACATCCGCCTGCGCGGGGTTGTTGGTGATCTCCATGCCGTCCTTCAGCAGCGTCCCAAGCATGATCTCCGCGTCCACAAGGTTCTTGGCGCAACCCAGGGACACCATGCCGACGCGCACGGGGTGTTCAACCGGTCTGTTTTTCATCAGAGCCGGAGACGCTACGCCAGAATGGCTGCGGGAGCAACCGGCAAGGGAGTGCGCATGGACACTCCTCTGAACTCCACCGCAGGGTGGATTTCGACCTTCGGCCTTCGGCCTTTCCCCGCTACATCTGACGGATCTCGTCCCATAGCGGTTGGAGATCCAGATCCGCCAAAGCCATCCGCTTGATCTTGTCCTTGTTGCCGATCAGCATCGCGCGCCGAAACCAGACGCGCGCTTCATCCAACTGGTTCATTTGGCACGCGTAACACGACAGATTGTAAGGGATGGTCGCTTCCCCCGGGAACCGCTTGTATGCCGGGAGCAACGCCTCCCAGGCCTCCTGCAGGCCACCCGTCGGCGCCCGTCGAAGCGAGTAGGCCTGGTGCAGCCAGCCCGACGAACGGTTCGGCGCCATCTTCAACAACGTCCGCGCCGTGCCCAGCGCCGCCTCCCACCGATTCATCTGCGCCAGCACGATCCACCGCACCTCCAGCACGTCCGGATGGCACTGGTGCTCCGCCGAAATCCGATTCAACTCCTCCTCGGCTTCGGTAACATTACCCAGCTCCATCCAGCCAATCGCTGCGGACAGATAGTGCGCATCGGGCGGTTCCAGCGGCTGCATAGTTTTGTGGAACAATGTCTTGCGAAACGCCAAAAATCCAGCAATCAAAATGCCACCTCACCTCTCTCAATGACGGAGCCACCGTCCGGCCTCGAACGTTCCCGGAAACGCCGCATGGGTTCTCTGCCGTCCGATCCGGACTCCTCCTGAGGGAACGAAAGCAGGAGCCGCCGCGCCCGTCCGTCATGGAGGCCGATTGAATTTTTTCTCGCAAATCTCCGCCGCTCCCGCTCTAAAGTGCGCTATGCGCATCACTGGCGGACAAGCGGCTCGCCGCATTCTCAAAGCACCCAAAGGCCTGGACGTCCGTCCCACGCCCGATCTCGTCAAGCAGGCGGTCTTCAACAGCCTCGGCGAGCGCGTCGTCAATGCCCGCGTGCTCGAGCTCTTCGCCGGCACCGGCGCCCTCAGCCTCGAATGCCTCAGCCGCGGCGCCGCCTCCGCCGTCTGCGTCGGGAAACCCTCCCGGCACGCCGCCTTCCTCCGGCACAACTTCCAATCCATGAACTTCCCCGCCGGCAGCCTCGAGATCCGGACGCAGGACGTGTTCACGGCAATTCATCAATTGTCCGCCGCGCAGGCGCGTTTCGACCTGATCCTGGCCGACCCGCCCTACGGCGAAAAGAACGTGAACCGGCGATCCACCTCCTGGGCCCAGCGATTGCTGGACGACCCGCTTCTGCCGGGACTGCTGGCCCCTTCGGGCCTGTTCGTCCTGGGCCACGCGCGCCGCGATACACTGACCCTCCCCTCCGTCTGGTCCGAACACAAAGCCCTCAAGCACGGCGATACCATGATGCGAATGTTGAGAGCAGTCAGTGAGGCAGCGAGTCAGTAAGGCAGTGAGAGGGCTTGCATTCCCGAAGATGCGGCTCACTCACTGATTCATCACTCACAACTGCCATTCAGTCTCTGAAGTTCACGAACTGGAGGGCCACCGGGAAGTCCTTCGCGCGCACGGCCGCAATGACGGCCTGCAGCTCGTCCTTGCTCTTGCCGCTCACCCGAACCGCGTCCCCCTGGATCTGCGCCGTCACCTTGAACTTGCCGTCCCGAATGAACGTGGTGATCTGCTTCGCCACGGCGGTTTCGATGCCCTGCTTGATCCGAATGACCTGCCGCGCGTGGCCCAGAGGCGACACATCCGGGTCCGGCCGATCCACGTTCTTCAGGCTGACGCCCCGCCGGGCCAGCTTGCCGACGACAATCTCCGACAGCGTGCGGACTTTGAACAGGTCCTCGGCGCTGAGTTTGATCTCGTTCTTCTCGAGCTCGATCTCGGCTTTGCTGCCCCTGAAATCGAAGCGGTTGGCCAATTCCTTCTTCGCCTGGCTCACCGCGTTCTGGATCTCCATCGAACTGACCTGCGATACGATGTCGAATGATGGCATGCGGCGAACATAGGAAACGCCGCGGCGAAATCAAACGTCATTCGCCATGACTCGCTTCTCAGCCCAGCAGTCTTTCCACCTGCTCAACCAGACTCGCCACCGTCGCTGGCTTGCGCAAAAAGCCAACCCGCAGATCCGGACCCGCAATCGCGCGCACCTCCGCTTCGCAATCCGGCAGGCTCGCGGAACACACAAGAATTGGAAATCGCGCCTGCCGTTCAGCCAGACGCTCGATCAACTCGATCCCGCTCATGCCCGCGTTATTCAGGTCTGTGATCAACAGATCCGGCGGATGGCTCTCCAGCTCCTCCCACGCCGCTCTTGCGTCCGGACACGCGACGATCGTGGCATGCGGCCAGCGTTTCCAGATCATCATGGTGTAGATATCCAGAAGATCCGTTTGATCGTCCCGCAACAGGATGCGCGGCGCACGCCCGGACTGCCGGCCTTCCTGCAAAGGCGCCTGCTTCGCTTGCCTCAGCCGTCGGCATTCGAGCGCCGCGTGGATCGCATTCTTCATGACCGGGATGTCAAACGGCGCGTCAATCATTGCGTCCACTCCCGCCCGCTCCATCTGCGTGGCAAACCCGCGCGGACGCATGGTGGTGATCACAATCAGCGCGGCGTTCGACTGGCGCTGCAGATCCCGGACCAGCGCCAACGCACGGTCGAACAGGGATCCCTCGCCCTCCAGGCGCATCGTGTCGAAAAACAGCACCGCCAGCCCGTGGTCGTACAGCGACGCCGCCCGGCGAACCTGGTTGCCGCTCTCTTTCACCGTGAAGCGCACGTCGTAATCCGAATTCAACGCGTATGAAATGACCTTCGTCAGCGTGTCCACCACCCAGGGTTCACCCGTCCCGATCAAAACAGACAGGACACTTCGCGTTGAGCCGGCAGTCTCCATGACCCCGGATCATACGCCGGGTCCGCGCCGGCACGCGAGCGAAGAATGGCTGGAAGTGTAAGAGAACCGAGGACAATTCCGCGCGCATATGCGCGCAGAACTGTCCCGGGTTCAAAAAGGCGAAGTTGCGCAAGCGTCAGGCGAGCAGTTACTTGGCAATTCTGGCAGGACAATTCTCGTCGCATATGCGCGCGGAATTGTCCCGCTGCGGGCGGCCGGGGTTGAGCGGAAGTGCCGATTACTCTTCGGCGACTTCGATCCGGATTTCGGCGCCGTTTCCGCGAATCTCGGGCACGTACATCGCCTGGCCAATCACGGGCAGTGCATGGAACTGCCCCGGCACCTCCGCCCGTAGATCGTACCGAATCTCCCACACGCCCTGCGGCAGCTTGTCGATGAACAACGCCACCTTCCGGTCGCGCAACTCCTGATGCACCCAGCGACGCCGGCCCGTATAGTCGGTCTCCTCCGCCGGACGCTGCGGCGGCGGGATGATCAGTCGCTGGCCCGCCATGATCCGGTCCGACTCAAGCCGGTTCGCCGACTTCAATTCGGCCACGCTGCTGCGGTTTGCGCGGGCGATGGCGAAAAGCGTGTCTCCCTGTTTCACCTCGTAAACGCCACCGGCCGGCGCTGCGGGTTCGGACGCGAATCTTCGTTCCACGGCGCCGGACTTGAGTTCGCGGGCATACAACGATTCACCGCTGCGGATTTCCACCGCCTCGAGCCCGGCCGGTTTCAGGTCTTCGAACATCAGGTACTCGTAGTTGTTCTTCGCCTCGATGATCAGCACCGTCTGGACGCGTTCGCCGCTCCTGACCGAGTCGCCGTCTGCCAGCGGTTCGCGATCGTAAACGTAGCCCTTGAGCAACGTCGGCCGGCCGACCAGCCTGTAATACTCGCGGCGGACGAACAGTTCATTCCCGGCCGGTGCAATTGGTTCCTCCTGGCTGAAGAACCGCGCTTCACACGAGAAGTAGAGCGCCGCGGCCCGGTCGCCGCCGCCGGCCTGCCGGATTCGAATCTCGTTGCTGTCGCGGATCAGTTCCGGATCAATCGCGAACCGGCTCGGCGCGGCAAACAGTTCGGCTCCCGCAACGCGCTTCCGGCCAATGGACCTGCCGTTTACGAACAACTCATAGTCCGCTTCGGCCTTCAGCTCGCCGCTGACCTTGAGGTAATCGTTCAACGCAAGAATCACGATGGCGGTGTCGCGCGTGCTGCTCCATTGCGCGCCGCGGCGGTTCTTGATCAGCCAGTTCGCCACCGGCTCGACAAGGTGGTTGGTGGGATCGATGGTCAGCAGCGCGCGCAATGCGAACGCCGTGGCCTCGACACCACCCTCCGACCAGCGCCAGTAAATGCCGTCCTCGCCCCAATGCGCAGTGGCCTGGAGAGCGGACGATTGGGCAGTGGATGGTTGTCCGCTGAGCAACACCGAGGTGTCGGGACGTTCATCGCGTTTCACGCCGTTCTCGAGGTTGCTGATGAGCACGCGGGCGCGATCGGGCCGTTGCATGTAATGCTGGCTCAGCGCGAACAGCGCGCGGGTGTAGGCGTTCAACTGGTCCCGTCGATTCCAGAGGTTGTCCGATGCCATCCGCATCGGCGCGCTGGGCGAGCGTCCGTTGAACACGCTCAAAGCGTGCAGCATGAACGCCTGCATGTCCGGGCGTTCCTCCTCCTCGACCAGTTCGACATCCAGGAACGACACGCCCCGCCGGAGGACGTCGTCGCGCACCTCGATTCCCGCGTCGCGCGCGAGCGTCAGGCCCCACACCACATACGCCGTCATCCAGTGATCGCTCTCGCCTTCCTTCCACCAGCCCCAGCCACCGTCGCCATGCTGGAAGTCATAGAGCCGCTGCAATCCCTCTTTCACCACGCGATCCAGTTCCGCAAGGTTGGTGCGCCCGTGCGCGTGGGTCTTGTTGACGAAGTTCGTCTCGATTCCGCCAAAGACGCGGCCCATGACATCCGCGGGTTCGAGCCCGAGATCGCGCAGCGTGCGCGCCGTGATCGCCGCGGGCAGGAACCGGCTCATGGTCTGTTCCGTGCAGCCGTACGGGTAATCGATCAGGTAGGGCAATGCATCGAGCATCGTAACGGCCATGCTGGGCGTCACCTGCACGGTCAACGTGGTCGATCCCGGCTTGCGCTCGGCGGGAAGATCGAGCCGCACGCGGATGTCGTTCGCGCGCGCCTTGCCGGATTTCACGATGAGCTTGTCGATGCCATGTTCATAAACCATGTAGCTGCGTTCCATGGCGTCGGCATGCCCGGGCGCGCGTCCGGTCACCTTGATCCGCGCCTCGCCCGGCCTGGTCACCTGAACCACCCAATCCGCCCGGCCTTCGCCGTTCGCCGGAACCGTAACAGTGCCGGCAGGGCGAGCGTCCCCGCGAGCCGTTGTCCGAACCGCCTTAACCCCCGACAACGCTCCTCCGAACTCAATGTCCGGCCGGACGACCATCTCCTCGCCCGTGTTGTTGTTGATCACAGCGGAAATGGTGACGGTGTCGCCGACAACGAAAAACCGCGGCGCCTGCAACCGCACGATGAGTGGTTGCCGTGTGCGGGTGTTCGTCTCGGCAATGCCGAACTGATTGAGCGCCGTGACGGCGCGTGCGGTTGCCTTCCAACTGGTCGTTGAATCGGGATATTTGAGTTTCACAGTCGCGCGTCCGTCGGGGCCGGTAGCGACAGCGGGTTGCCACAGTGCCGTGGACCGGAAATCGGATCGAACAACCACGGCAGGTTCGTCTTGCCCGGCAAGGGCAAGACCCGCCGGCTCTGCCATTGCCATTGGGGCTTGCGCCGCGAACGCAGTTGCTGCGGCCATATCACGGGCGGGTAGTGGCGACGTCACCCGATTTCGGGCGAGCGCGCCACCGACACCTCCGAAGCTGTCGACCACGCCCTCCACGTTCTCGCCAGCGAACTCCTCCGTTTTATAGAAGCGGTCCCGCTCCGCGCGCTCGGCACGCCCTTTGATCTCCAGCTCATCAATCAATGCGTCATCTGCCCTGACGAGCCTTGC
The DNA here is from genome assembly GCA_002385705.1 of Verrucomicrobia subdivision 3 bacterium UBA3939. Classification (GTDB taxonomy): domain Bacteria; phylum Verrucomicrobiota; class Verrucomicrobiia; order Limisphaerales; family UBA3939; genus UBA3939. Next base: position 19,152 of record DGDZ01000075.1, on the reverse strand, counting down.
GTAGCTCTTCTGCTGCATCGTCCCTTGTGTCTGCACATGCTGTCCGCGTTTGGTTCCGAAGAAGAACTGGCGCGGGTCGCCGCCATAATCCTGCTGGATGTAGTACACCGATTCATCGACCAGCCCGAGCGCCACCTCGGCTGCGACGGGTTTGCCCTGGTCATCCGTCGTTCTCACGATCAATGTCCCCTCGTCGCGCGGCTGGTACTGGCCGCGATCCGGTTCCACTTCCACCGTCAGAAAATTCTTCGTGGGCGGAACAATCACCTCCTCGGTGTCCACGTGGAGCATCCGATCACTCACCAGCGTCGCGGAAAGGAAGACATTCGGCACGTGCTTCTCCTCGATGGGCAGCTCGACCAGTTTCACCGTGCCGGTCAGGTGCACGAGCTGATAGCTGTGCAGATCCTCGCTCTCCGTCGTGAACAGCACATAGCGACCGGCCGCATTCGCCACGAGCATCACCGGCGCGGTCTGGCCGACGCGGAAGGTGTCTTTGTCCACGATGATTTCAACGCCGCCATGCCGATAACCCAGGTCCGTGCTGCGGTTGTCTGCAACCCACACCGTTGTCTCGGCGCGGATCGGCACCGGCGGCAGCCCTTCCCCTCGGGGATCTTCTCCGCTCCACGCGACGCGATAGTAACCTTCCCGTTCCGGCGTGAATTCGAGGACCGCCGTGCCATTCGTGTCCGTCTTCAGCGTGCGCGTCAGGATGTCGTCATGCTGGTAACCGCGGAACTTGAGCCGCCAGCCTTTCTGGTCCGGGCGTTCCGGCGGAGGCGGCCAGATGCGCATGCGCGCCTGCAGTTGCTTGAGTTCGTCGCCCTGCACTTCGCGCCCGTCCGGCGCGATCCAGATTTCGAACCAGTAATCCCGAGTCACTTTCACCAGCCCGTCCACCACCATCGGCTGGTCGTTTGCGTCGAGCGCGCGGAAGTTCACGGTCACCTTGTCCTGCGGCCGATACAGGTTGTGTTCTGCGCGGGCGTGGACGTAGTAACGCTGCCGCGTGACGCGGACCGTGCCGTTGCCGACGATCTCGCGGCGGCTGGCGTCCGTCACGCGCGCTTCAATGCGGTATTCGAAGTCCTGCGCGGCATTGGCGGGCGTGTCGAACCGGATGGTTGCTTTCCCGGTTGCATCGGTCTTGAGCACCTCGCGTTTGACGATCTGTCCGCTGCCGAAGCCGCGCCCCCGCCGGCCGTAGCTGAAGCCCTCATCCCGGTTTTCGTAGTACCACGGGAACGGGCGCGGTTCCTTCCAGATCTGCCAGAAGGGATTTTGATACACGATCACCTCGACGTTCGCGTTGGCCACCGGCCCTCCGAAGTAATACTCCGCCTGGATCACGGCCTCGACCGTTTCGCCCAGACGGAACGCCTTCCTGCGAAGTTCACTCGACCCCGGAACCTCTTCCTTCGCCGTTTCAACGCTGACTTTGAACTCGGGCAGCTTGTACTCCTCGAGCCGGAAGAGTGTCGCCTGCCCGATGCGGGTCTTTCGGCTCGCATCGAAGAAGACGACTGTGTATTCGCCCAGCGGCATTTCGCGTGTGAGCTCGAGCGTGCCCCACGCGCTGCCGAACGTGTTCAACACGACTTTCTCCGATTTCACCTTCGCGCCGCGCGGGTCCATGATGTCGAAGGCAATTTCCTCCTCGGACGGAGTGGAATAGACCGATCCATTGAACCGGCGCGCGACAAATTTCCATTGCACAGTTTCCCCGGGCCGATACGCCGGGCGATCGGTAAACGCGTGAATGCGCCAGGATTGCTGCTCGTGGTAGAGCCGGTAACCGTGACCGACCGCGAACGCCTGCCGATCCTCGCGAATCGCGCTGGCGAAAAACTGCGCGCTGTCCCTCCCGCGTTCGCGGTCGAGCTCGAACACATGAATCCCGTTCGTGCCCGTTCTCCCGTCGTAATCGCGCACATGCCAGTTGCCGTTCTCCCACCATTGCTCCCACAGCTTCACCGGCGCGTCGGCGACGGGCGATCCGTCGAGCGCGTTGCAGAAATAGACCAGCGCCTGCCGGCCCGACGTCTTCAGCACCAACGCAGCGTCCGTAACGAGAATCAGATCCCGCGCGCGTTTGCCGCCCGCGGTCGCTTCGATGACATACGCCCCCGGCTTGAGCTTCCCCTCGAGCCGCAGGTTGGCGTTCATGGGTAGATGATTGGTGACCGACGCGCTTTCGGCGGGGCTCGGCGCGTGTTCCCACGTTCGCACCCGCTCGCGCGTCGTGAGATCGATCGAATCCAGCCAGCTCACCTGCCGATCGCGGATTCGGACGTCCCGGTTCAGTTCCACCGCGTAAAGCGACAGCTCGACGCGATTCACATTGCGCCAGTGCAGGTGATATTGAACCTCCGAATCGGGCAGGAACACATTCGGCACGCTGACACCCAACTGCGGTTCGGTGATGCTCCGGATCTGCCGTTGCGCCTGGTCGTAGTAGCGGGTCTCGCCCTTGTTGAACTCGTTAATCAGTCGGCGAAACAGTTCGAGCGCCCTGGGATAGTCGGGTTCGGAACGCCAGGTGCCGTTCTCAAGCGGAATGAACCGGCCCTGCCCGGTCATCCACTCGGCATAGTGATACAGCGCGTCGTCATACCAGTCGGTCTTCCGCCCGATCGCGATGGCCGCTTCGAACTCCTCCGGAATCCGCGCGCGCTGCTCCCACAAACCCGCCTGATTCCGGAGCGTCATTGCAATCAGATAATGCGCATGCGCCTTGTCCTCGTCGGTTTGCGCAATTCTGAGCGTATTCTGGAGCACCTCGAGCGGGATGTAATTTCCCCAGGCCGGGTACGTGTAAAACGGCTGCGCCTGTGGCGGGCGCGCCATTTTCCAGACCATGGCGAGATACCGCTGCCGCGCCAGTTCGATATCGCGCGCGCCTGCCCACCAATCGAGCGCCTGCTGATAACGCGGCCAGGCTTCGCCCCAATTGTGCTGATCGCGCCGGATCCAGAAGAAATCACCCAGCGATTCCTGCACTTCCGCCCAGACACGATCTCGATCTTCGACCCGCACGATGTCGCGCACGAGGATCTCCAGCTCGCGCCGGGCCGCGTCCAGGAGCGTCGTGTCCGAGGTCTGCGTGGCCGCCTGGGCCCGCCACTGCGTATCGGCGAAACGAAACGCCACCCAACGGACGTCGTTCGAGCTGAGGTTCGACAGTTCGCGGGCGCGCCCATACAGCTCATGCGCGCGGGCGTAGGAGCCTTCGCCGTAAAGCTGTTCGGCCTGGTTGGTGAGGGATGAATAATCCGCCGGCTCGGCCGCGCGAAGGCACAGCGCCAGCAGACACATCGATACGATCGAGACACTGACTTTCATATTCCTTTTGCGTTAGACGGGCCCTGCCGGAGAATGCTCCCGTTGAACCGGCATTGCGAGCGTGATTTGTCCGGCCTGAGGTTTTAAGGGCCGTGGCCGCTCTCAATGGACAGGCGGGAACGAAACCCTTTGGGATTCGCAGCCATCCGGACCGCGGGTCTGTGACGTCTGTGACCCGCAGCAGCGTGCGAGAGCATGCGCACGGAAGAATTTCTAGCGGATCCCTGGAGGCGCGATGCTGTCAGCATTGCTGCGGCTCATAGAGACCGCGCTCCGGCGCTCCGCGCCCGCGTCAATCGTCAATCGTAAATCCACAGTTGACACTTCCCCGACCGCGCCCTTTCCTGTCCCGGGTTTTTTCTTCCACGCGGCTTTGTGATCGTGAAGACAGGTTCTCACTCAAAATTCGAAATTGGTTTAGACCTTGAACCGGTTTCTCTTTAGCGTTGAGAACTCATGTCCGCTGACGCCCAACTCACGCCGATGATGGCGCAGTATCGCCGGATCAAGAGCGAGCTGCCGAAGGACGCTCTTCTGCTGTTCCGGCTCGGCGACTTCTACGAGATGTTCTTTGAGGACGCGCAGATCGGCGCGCAGTTGCTCAACGTGGCGTTGACCCGCCGCGGCGCCGTCCCGATGTGCGGCATCCCCTACCACTCCGCCCACGGCTACATCGGACGCCTGCTCAAGGCCGGGCGCAAGATCGCCATCTGCGACCAGATCGAGGACGCCCGCCCGGGCCACCTCGTCAAACGCGAAGTCACCCAGATCCTCAGCCCCGGCACGCACTTCGATGAACGCATGCTCGTGGCCGAGCGAAACAACTTCCTCGCCGCGGTGTACCCGGCCGGAGGCGTGTTCGGCCTCGCGTTCGCCGACGTGACGACGGGCGCGTTCCAGACGACCGAACTGCCCGCCGCGCAGGTGCTGCTGGCGGAACTCGAACGCCTGCGCCCGGCTGAAATCATCTTCCCTTCGGAGAATCGCGCGGTTGCCGAACTGCTCGGCGCGCCCCCCTCCGGCGCGCCGACCGATTCCCCGCCCGCCCAGCGCGGTCTGTCGCACAAGTGGATCGCCCACGGCTACGACGATTGGGTGTTCGCCCCGGAGACGGCCGTGTTCACCGTGCGCGAGCATTTCAAAGTCGCCACGCTCGACGGTTTCGGGCTCAAGGACCGCGTCGCCGCCACGGGCGCCGTGGGCGCGGTGCTGCATTACCTGACGCAACATCTGCGGCGCGACGTCAAAGGCCTCACGCGGCTCTCGTTTTACAATCGGAGCGATTTTCTGACGCTGGATCACACGACACTGCGGCATCTGGAAATTCTCGAACCACTGCACCAGGACGCGCCGCGTTCCGCCTGCCTGTATGGCGCCTTGAATCGCACCGTCACGCCCATGGGGGCGCGGCGCCTGCGCGACTGGCTCTCGCAACCGCTGGCCGACGCCGACGCCATTCGCCGCCGTCAGGACGCCGTACAATGCCTGATCGACGACCCGCCCGGCCTCGAACAGTTGCGCGCGCAACTCGCGCTCGTGCGGGACCTCGAGCGCACCATCGGCCGCATCAGCTCCGGCAACGGCAGCGCACGCGACCTCGTCGCGCTCCGCATGGGCCTCGAGCAGGTTCCCTGGCTCAAGCAAAGCCTTCTCGACATTGCCCGCACCCGCCCCGGCACGTCGTTGCTCCAGGACGATTTCCCTCCCGCCGGCAATTCCGGCCCGTCATTGCTGGACGAACTGAGCGGTCAACTCACGGACCTGCCCGATCTCGTCGATCTGCTCGGGCGCGCGATCGTGGACGACCCGCCGCTCGGTGTGAAAGAAGGCGGCATGATCCGCGACGGCTTCGATCCGTCGCTCGATGAACTGCGCCAGGCGACCCGCAGCGGAAAGGACTGGATCGCGAAATTGCAGGCCGAGGAAATCGAGCGCACCGGCATCGCGTCGCTCAAGGTGCGATTCAATTCCGTGTTCGGCTATTACATTGAGGTGACGCGGGCCAACCTGGACAAGGTGCCGCCGCATTACATCCGCAAGCAGACCATTGCCAACGGCGAACGGTTCATCACGCCGGAACTCAAGGAGATGGAAGGGAAGATCCTCGGCGCCGAAGAACGCAGCGTGAAGCTCGAATACGAGATCTTCCAGCGCCTGCGCGAAGCGGTGCTCGCCCATCTCGCCGCGATCCAGGACACCGCGGCCGCATTGGCGCAGGTGGACGTGCTGACCGCGTTCGCCGAGACCGCGCGCCTGTACAACTACTGCCGGCCCGAAGTCCGCAACGAAGGCGTGTTGATCGTGCGGGACGGGCGCCACCCGGTGCTCGAACAGAACCTGATCGAGGAACGGTTCGTCCCGAACGACACGACCCTGAGTTCTTCCGCGGCCGAAGCGGCGGAGAACGCAACGGACAGCGCGGTTGCGGTTCAGCGATCGGGTGGCGCCGGTTCTGCCGATGGAACCGATCTTCCGCAGATCGCGCTGATCACCGGTCCGAACATGGCCGGCAAGAGCACCTACATCCGCCAGGTGGCCCTGCTCACGCTGCTGGCGCACACCGGCTCGTTCGTTCCCGCGAAGGAAGCGCGAATCGATATGCTCGACCGCATCTTCACCCGCATCGGCGCCAGCGACGATCTCGCGCGCGGTCAAAGCACGTTCATGGTCGAGATGAGCGAGACCGCCAATATTCTGAACAATGCCACCGCGCGCAGCCTGATCATTCTCGACGAGATCGGCCGCGGCACGAGCACGTTCGACGGCTTGAGCCTGGCATGGGCCATCGTCGAACACCTGCACAACCAGGTCGGAGCGAAAACGTTGTTCGCCACGCATTACCACGAGTTGACGGAACTGGCGGGACGGCTGCCGCGGCTCAAGAACTTCAACGTCGCCGTGCGCGAATGGCACGATCAGATCGTGTTCCTGCGCAAAATCGTCGAAGGCGGCACCGACAAGAGTTACGGGATCCAGGTCGCCCGCCTCGCCGGCGTCCCCGCAACGGTGATCGAACGGGCCAAGGTTATCCTGGGGAACCTCGAGGAATCCGAGCTGACGCCCGAAGGCAATGTGCGCCGCCAACGCCGCCAGCAGGATCGCGAGAAGCTGCGCAAGCTCGCCCCGCCCCCGCAAATGGATCTGTTCGGATGAGCGCGTGAGCCGATTGCCACCATCATTCCACTGCAGCACTGAGACGCGCGCATGAGCCGTTCCCTGGTGCGTCCCCTGGTCGATGGTTACCGTCTCTTGAGCGCGATTCCCGGAGCGCGCGCCATCTTCTTCCGGCCTGAACTCGACAAGTTCGGCTCGCGCCTGCGCGCCCTTGGCGGCATCTATCGGCGCGCTATTCTGCGGCGCACGCGGATCGTCGCCGTGATCGGTTCCCTCGGGAAAACCACCACCGCGCGCGCTGTCACAGCCGCCCTGGACTGCCCGGACCGCCGCTTCTCCTTCAGCAACTACGGCGCCAGCCTCGCCCTGAACCTCATGCGCATCCGGCGCGAAGACCCCTACGCCGTGCTCGAAGCCGGTGTCGCCGGACCTGGCTTCATGGCCGCGTACGGAAGGATGATCCGGCCCGACGTGGTTGTGGTGACCGCAATCGCGAGTGAGCACAACCGCTCCTTTCCCACACTTCTCGACACCCGCGCCGAAAAGGTCCGCGTGGTCCAATCGCTTTCAAAGAACGGCGTTGCGGTGCTGAATGGCGACGATCCGCATGTTCGTTGGATGGCCTCGCAAACGGATGCGCGCGTGATCACGTTCGGGTTCGGCGCGGACAACGACATCCGCGCGCTCGGTGTGGATCGCTGCGACGGTTCGGCCGCCATTGACGTTCTGGTGGACGGAACCGCGCATCGGATAGCCAGCCGGCTGCACGGCGATCACATGGTTTATCCCATGCTCGCCGCGCTGGCCGTGGCGCACGCGGAAAAGCGGGACCTGCGCTCGGCAATCGCTCGCCTGCAACAACTGCCGCCCACACCCGGGCGCATGGAATTGATTGTCCTGCCGGATGGCACCCGCATTCTCGACGACAGCTACAAGGCCGCGCTCGAGTCCGTCCACGCCGCACTCGAAACCGCTGCCGGTATCGACGCCGCAAGAAAGATCGTCGTTCTCGGCAATGTCGAGGAACCCCCGGGCAAACAGGGCGAGATCTATCGCGACCTCGGCCGGAGGCTGGCCGGCTTTGCACAATTCGTAGTCTGCATCGGGGGCGAACACATGACCGCGGTGCGCGCGGGCGCGAGGGCTGCGGGAATGGATCGCGCCGCGGTCCGACTGGCGGGTTCCCGCATCGGACCCGCGCTGGAGTTGCTGAAGGAGACCGTCCGACCGGGCAGTCTGGTGTTGATCAAGGGCGCCTCGACGCAGCGTCTCCGCCGGATCACGCTCGCGCTTCTCGGCCGGACATGCTCGTGTCGGGTGAAGTACTGCGCCGCGAAAGCGGCGTCATGCGACGTGTGCCCGCTGCTGCAGGCGGAACCGAAATGGTTCGAAAATCATTTCGTGAAACGCTGCACGTGGTTGTAGGCAGGATCCACGGCTTTTCGCTGCGGCTCGCCAGACCCGCACCGCCGTTCTCTGGATGTTGGATGTTGGATGTTCGGGTTTGATCCCTCACTTCGCCACTTCGACGCAGCGTGTCTCGCGAATGACCGTGATCTTGATCTGGCCGGGATACTGAAGCTCGGATTCCACCCGCGACGCGATCGCCCGCGCCATTGTGAACGCCTCCTCGTCATTCACCTTGTCCGGCTGAACGAACACGCGCAGCTCGCGCCCGGCCTGGAAGGCAAACGCCTTCTCCACGCCGTCAAAGGACGACGCGATCTTCTCCAGCTTCTCGATCCGCTTGAGATAGGTCGTCATCGTCTCCGAGCGCGCGCCCGGGCGTGACGCGCTGATCGCATCGGCGGCGCTGACGAGAATCCCCAGCGGCCCGACGGGCGGCACGTCGTTGTGATGCGACGCCACGCCGTTCACGACCGCTTCGGGTTCGCCGTAGTTCCGGACCAGCTCCGCGCCGACCACCGCATGCGGGCCTTCGATCTCGTGATTGACTGCCTTGCCGATGTCATGCAACAGGCCGGCGCGTTTCGCCGTGGCAACGTCCAGTCCCAGTTCGGCGGCCATCAACCCCACCAGATGCGCCACCTCGACGGAATGATCGAGAATGTTCTGCGAGTAACTGTGGCGGAAATGCAGCCGGCCAAGAAGTTTCACGATCTCGGCGTGCATCGGCGGCAGCCCGGCCCTCGCCACCGCGTCCTCTCCCAGCCGCACGATCATCTGATCCATCTCCTGCTCAACCGCAGCCACCACCTCCTCGATGCGGGTCGGATGAATGCGGCCGTCCTGGATCAGTCGCGACATCGACTCGCGCGCAATCTCGCGACGCACGGGATCAAACCCGGAAATCACGACGGCGCCCGGCGTTTCGTCCACGAGCAACGTGACGCCGGTCGCCGCTTCGAAAGCGCGGATGTTGCGGCCTTCCCGGCCGATGATCCGGCCTTTGATCTCGTCGTTCGGCAGCGCCAGGCTGGTGGTGGAACTGGCAAACGTGTGCTCGCCGGCGTAACGCTGAATGGCGACGCTGAGAATGTGCCGCGCCTTCTCCTCGGCGCGGCTTTTGGCCTCGTCCAGGATATGACGGGTGAGCGTGTTGGCGTCCCGCTGCGCTTCCCGCTCGATCTCTTTCAGAAACAGTTGCCGCGCGTCGGCTTCGCTCAGACCGGACAGGCGCTCGAGTTCCTTTCGGCGTTCCTTCGCGAGCCGATCGACCTCCTCCTGCCGCGCCTGGATCTCGATTGCCTTCGCCTGGAGCGCGGTCTGCTGGGCTTTCAGGCTTTCCTCCGTCTCCATCATGCGGGCCAGTTGCGCGTTGATAAGCGCTTCCCGCTCGCCCAGCCGCTTTTCCACTTCCGCCTGCGCCGCTTTGCGCGACGCGAACGACTGCTCGATTTCCTCCCGCAGTTTCAAAGCGGTCTCGCTGGCGGCGGACGCCGCCTGCCGCCGGATCGCCTCCGCCTCCGCGCGCGCCTCCTGGAGAGCGCGCTCGGCAGCCCCGGATCGCTCCTCCCGGGAATGACGCTCTCGCAACCAGAAGAAGAACAGGGAAAGCCCCGCCCCGGCGACAAAGAAGACCGCGCCCTCGAAGATATTTGCCAATAAGATCATTCCACAACCGGCGCGGACTTTGGCGGAATCCAGCGCGTCGGCGTCAAAATGCAATCGACCGTAATGTCATGCGGTTCGGTGGGAATCTCGGCGAGAATCTGCTCGTCGAAAGCTACCCCACATTTCAAACCGCCCGCGAGCGACAACAACCGGTCATAGTAGCCCTTCCCCCTCCCGATGCGCCGCCCGCGCAGGTCGAAAGCTACTCCAGGCACAAGGATCAAGTCCAGCCGGTTTAACGGCACCAATACACAACGGTCGCCCGGCTCCCGGATCCCATACTTTCCGTTCACGAGATCCGCCCCCAGGTCCTTCACCTCACAGGCCACATACCGTTGCGTGGCCGTGTCAAAACGCGGCAGACAAACCGTCCGGCCCCGCGCCAGCGCGTCCTGCACCAGCGGCCAGAGGTCCACCTCGTCTTTCAGCGGCGCGTAGAAGAAAATCGTCTGCGCCTCCTTCCAGACCGCCTGTTGCTCCAGCAATTGACACGCGAGAACGGAGGCCTCGCGCTTCCGTTCCGGACTCAACCCGGCGAGCTTCGCAGAAACACTCCACCGCACGGCGGCCTTGGAATCGTCAGAAGGCGGCATCGTCGCGCGAACTAAACACAGCGGCCCCCGTTTGGCAATCCCGTCCGGCAGCACATCCGGTGGGGCGAACGCAATGCTTACCCCGGTGGGGCGAGCGTCCTCGCGAGCCGTCGTCCGACCAGCTTGATCAGACGATACGCATGCACCCTCCGAGTCAAAGTGACCGGTATCAGTTCAATCTTCCTGCTTTACGAACTGCCAGGGTCATCGCACAACGGCTCGCAGGGACGCTCGCCCCACCAGACGCTGAATGTCCGAAGTTGAATGTTGAGCGTTGAATGATCACGACGTACTGAACCTTTGACTCTCGCCTCCCGCAGTGCTTAGCCTGTGGGCGCTGTGGTGAAGCGTTCCACCATCGCCGGAGTGGTGCTCGGCGCGTCGATGGGCCTGGCCCTGGGCGTCGGCGCTTACACGTTCATCTACGCCAAAGGCGCCTCCTATTTCACAGACGATCCCAAGGCCTGCACCAATTGCCACGTCATGCAGGAGCAATACGACGGCTGGATCAAGAGCAGCCATCGCAGCGTCGCCACCTGCAACGACTGCCACACGCCCGCCGGTTTCATCGGAAAATACACCACCAAGGCGCAGAACGGCTTCTGGCATTCCTTCTACTTTACCGTCGGCAACTACCCCGACCCCATCCAGATCACCAAACGCAACCGCCGCGTCACCGAAGACGCGTGCCGGAAATGCCATGCCGACATCGTCGAAACCATCGAAGGCCATGATCCCGAAGGAAACCGGACGTCGTGCACGCGCTGTCACCGGAACGTCGGACATCTGCATTGATCACTGACCCATGAAAACCAGCCTCGCTTCGCACTCCCGATCCCGCCGACGCGGCGGGCAGATGCTCAAGTTCGGCATCGCCACCGCCATTTCCGCTCTCATCGCCATCGCCGGGCTCGCCCTCCTTGTCAACATCATGGAGCACAAGCAGGAGGCAAAGAACCCGTTCTTCCGTGTCGTGGATCTGACCGATGACACCGAAGATCCGGCGGTCTGGGGCAAGAACTTTCCGGTCCAGTACGACGGCTACATGCGGACGGTGGATCAGGTGCGGACGCGGTACGGCGGCAGCGAGGCGCTGCCACGCACGCCGGACGATGCCGACCCCCGCTCGATCGTGGCGCAATCCCGGCTCGAGGAGGATCCGCGCCTGAAAAGGATGTGGGCCGGCTACGCCTTCTCCATCGACTTTCGCGAGGAGCGCGGCCACGCCTTCATGCTTGAAGACCAGACCTTCACCGCGCGCCACCAGAAACCGCAGCCGGGCGCCTGCCTCAACTGCCATGCGTCCACCTATCTCGCGCACAAGCGAGCCGGCGACGGCGATATCGTCAAGGGATTCGAGAAGATCAACCCGTTGCCCTACGCCGAAGCGCGCCAGCTCGTGAATCACCCGATCACCTGCATCGACTGCCACGACGCCACCAGCATGCAATTGCGCATCACCCGCCCGGCGTTCATGGAAGGCATCCGCGCTCTGAAAGCAAGCCAGGGTATTTCGAACTACGACGTGAACCGGGACGCGACCCGGCAGGAAATGCGCAGTTATGTCTGCGCCCAATGTCACGTCGAGTACTACTTCAAGGGCGAGGAAAAGCGGCTCGTGTTTCCGTGGTCGAAAGGGAGCAAGGTGGAGAACATTCTCGCGTATTACGATGAGATCCAACACAAGGACTGGGAGCATGCGGACACGGGCGCGCCGGTTCTCAAGGCGCAGCATCCCGAGTTCGAGATGTGGAGCCAGGGCATCCACGCGCGGTCCGGAGTGGCCTGCGCCGATTGCCACATGCCCTATCAGCGCGTGGGCGCGCACAAGGTCAGCGATCATCACGTCCGCAGCCCGCTGTTGAACATCAACAAGGCGTGCCAGACCTGTCACAACTGGCCCGAAGAGGAACTGCGCGAGCGCGTGTACACCATCCAGTCGCGCACGTTCGAACTGCGCAATCTCGCTATGGACGCGTTGATGGACCTGATCTCCGACATCCAGGCCGCGCGGGCCGCCGGCGCGTCGAGCAACAGCATCGCCGCCGCGCAGGACTTCCAGCGCAAGGCGCAGTTCTACCTGGATTTTGTTGAAGCGGAAAACTCGACCGGTTTCCACGCGCCGCAGGAGGCGGCCCGCATCCTCGCTCAGTCCATCGACTTCGCGCGCAAAGGCCAGAACGCGCTCCGGCCAAGGACCGAAACCGCCTCGCGCAACTGAACCGATCCGAAGCGCCTGCCGCGCGTGCGAACTTTTGTTGCATATGCAACAAAAGTTCGGAGTTGTTGCGGTTAACAACTGATGCGCGGGCGGGAGGCTTCAGAAACCCTCGTGGGCGGTTCGGGCGATGATCTCCTCCTGCAGTTCGCGGGAAAGATCGCAGAAATAGTCGCTATACCCCGCGACGCGCACGATCAGGTCCCGGTGCTTTTCCGGGTGTTTCTGCGCTTCGCGGAGCGTCTCGGCGCGCACCACGTTGAACTGGATGTGGTGACCGTCCATTTTAAAATAGCTCCGCACCAGGTGCGCCCATTTCTCGATCGATTCCTCGTTGTCCACGAGCGCCGGCGTGAACTTCATGTTCAACAACGTGCCGCCCGCTTTCAAATGATCCATTTTGGATGCGCTCCGGATCACCGCGGTCGGGCCGTGCCGGTCGGCGCCTTGAACCGGCGAAATGCCTTCCGATAACGGCACGCCCGCCCGGCGTCCGTCCGGCAACGCGCCGGTCACAGCCCCGAAATACACATGGCACGTGGTCGGCAGCATCTCGACGCGATAATGCCCGCCTCTGGGGTCCGGCCGGCCGTCCAGTTCCTCAACGCACACGTCGAAAATCCGGCGCATGATGCTGTCAGCGGCATCGTCGTCATTGCCGTACTTGCTGGTCCGGTGAAGGAGCCGCTGCCGCAAGGCCTCGTGTCCCTGGAAATCCGCCCGCAACGCCTCCGTCAGTTGCGCCAGCGGCACGGAGCGGCCGCTGCCATTGAAACAGGCCTGTTCCACCGCGGTGAAGCTGTCGGTCACACTGCCAAGGCCGACGAACTGGACATACGTGTTGTTGTAGCGGGCGCCGCCCGCGTTGTAGTCGCGCCCACGCCGGATGCAGTCGTCAATCAACACACTGAGGAACGGCGCGGGCATTCGCGTGGCGTACATGCGCCCGATCAGATTGTTGCCGCGCAGCTTTATGTTGAGGAAATGCCTGAACTGCACGCGATACGCGGCGAAGAGGTCGTCGATGTTTCGAAACGTTGCCGGGTCGCCACTGGCCGGGCCCAGTTGTTTGCCGGTGCGCGGATCGAAACCGTTGTTGAGCGCCAGCTCGAGAATCTTCGGCAGGTTGAAGTAACCGGTAAGGACGTAGGCTTCCTTGCCGAAGGCGCCGACCTCGACGCAGCCGCTGCATCCGCCCGCGCGCGCGTCTTCCAACGTCTTGCCCTGGCGGAGTTGTTCCTGCACGACGGCGTCGGCGTTGAACAGGCTGGGGAAGCCGTAGCCCTTGCGCAGGACGCGCAAGGCGTGCTTGAGCAGGGCGTCGGGCGTTTTGCGCGACAACTGGAGGTTGGTGCTGGGTTGCAGCAGGTGCATCTCATCGACGATGTCCAGCAACAGGTGCGAGAGCTCGTTCGATCCATCCGAACCGTCGCTCAGCAGGCCGCCGATGTTGATGTTCGCGAAATCCGTGTAAGTGCCGCTTTCGGCGGCGGTGACGCCGACCTTGGGCGGGGCGGGGTGATTGTTGAACTTGATGAAGAAGCATTCCAGCAGCTCGCGGGCGGATTCTTTCGTCAGCGAGCCGTCGGCAAGGCCGCGCTCGTAGAAGGGCAGCAAGTGCTGATCGAGATGTCCCGGGCTGAAAGCGTCCCAGCCGTTCAGTTCGGTGATGACGCCCAGGTGACAGAACCAATAGGCCTGCAGCGCCTCGTGGAAATCTCTCGGCGCATGGGCCGGCACCCGCGAGCAGACTTCAGCGATGCGTTCCCATTCAGCTTTGCGCGCGGGCCGGCGCTCCGTCGCGGCGCGCTCCCGGGCCAGCGCGGCATAGCGCTGCGCCAGCAGGATGACGGCGTCGCAGGCGATGTCGAAGGACAGCAGCGTCTCGCGTTTGTCGAGCGCCTCCGGGTCGTTCAGGAAGTCGAGCTCGGCCAGCGCACGGGCGATATCCTTTTTGAAATCCAACAGCCCGCGCGAATAGATCTTTCCGTCGAGCACCGTGTGGCCCGGCGCGCGTTGCTCCATGAACTCGGTAAACACACCCGCGTCATAGGCATCCTTCCATTCGTCCGGCAGCTCCGCGAAAATCCGGTCGCGCATCGAGCGCCCGCGCCAATAAGGAATCACCCGTTCGCGATACTCGCGCAGGCACTCCTCGTCGACGTCATAGTGCGTCTTCTCACGCGAGTTCAGAATCTCCAGGTCTTCGATCGAGTGGCAGGTCAGTTCAGGGAACGTCAACGTCACCTTCGGCGCCGGGCCGCGCTCGCCCACGATCAATTCGTCATCACCGATCCAAAGCGCCTTGTGCCGGCAGTAGTGCAGAAAGGAGCGCGCCCGCATCACCGGCACGGAAAAGCGGCCTTCGTTGGCCTGGTAGAATTCTGTGATCAACACCGCGCGCTCGGCGGTGATCGCGGGCCGGGCGTCGAGGCTGTCCTGGCGAAGTCGGGCTGTACGGTCAGTCATCGCGGACTGCATGATAAGAAAAACCGGCAAAAACGACAAACAAGGATTAGCCATCGTCGTGTCGCGCCGGGGACGCGCGACCTTCCCGGCGGCTTCAAAACGCCTTGCTGACGGTGCCGGGAATGGTGTGAATCGAAGCCGTCACCCGCCAACCTTCGTCTTCAGGCCACGCTGCTCGAACACTTCCACCGCGCGCTGCATCAACTCCGGCGAAGGCGTTTCCACTCCGTCCAGCGCGTGAGTCAGGCCGAGGCGCCGGAACTTGTGCAGGCCGGTGCGATGGAACGGAAGCAAGTTCACCAGCGTCACGCTGCGCAGTGTGGCGACGAAGTCGGCGATACGGCGCAGGTCCTCCAGGTCGTCGTTGAAGCCGGGCACCACCGGGAGGCGAATCCAGACGTTCGGATGCGTGCGGTCGAGTTCCCGCAGGTTCTCCAGGATCAGGCGATTCGAGACGCCCGTAAGCCGGAGGTGCAGTTCTTCGTCGAACGCTTTCAGGTCGTACAGGACCAGCCCCGCCAGGGCCGACGCAGCCAACAGGTGTTCGACCCTGCCGAAACCGGTCGTGTCGAGCACGGAATGGAGCCCTTCGGCCCGGCAAGCCTCGAGCAACGCCAGCAGAAAGCGCGGCTGGCTCAGCGGTTCCCCCCCGGATACTGTGAGCCCGCCTCCGGAATCGTCATAGAACGTCCGGTCTCGCCGGACCACGCACAGCACGTCTTCAACCGACATCGTGCGGCCGATCATCTGGCGCGCCCCGGTGGGGCAGGCGTCCACGCAGGCGCCGCACAAAGTGCAGTCCGCAAGCCGCGGCGGCAACGGGCCCGAGCAATCGAGAGCCGATGCCAGCGGGCAGGCATCGCGGCACTCGCCGCAAATGATGCAGCGATTCTCGACGACAACGATCTCGCGGCGCGCGGCGATGCCTTCCGGGTTATGGCACCATTGACAGCACAACGGACAGCCTTTGAGGAACACCGTTGTGCGGATTCCCGGGCCGTCATGGAGTGAGTATCGCTGGATGTTGAATACCAAACCGTCGTGCATGCGGGGCGGCGACAGAGTCGCCGGGATATCTTGCGCCAATTCGCACTTGTGAAGCAACCCGGTTTAATCGCTTGCCCGCCGCGAAACACAGTTGGTAAACCGGCTCGTGCTTTCGGCCTCCTCCAGTTCCGGCTCGCGCAGTCCCTGGGCATGGATCCCCACGCTCTATCTCGCTCAGGGATTGCCCTACGCCGTCGTGAACGTGATGTCGATCATCCTCTACAAGAACATGGAGGTGTCGAATGCCGAGATCGCCTTCTACACAAGCTGGCTGAACCTGCCGTGGGTGTTGAAACCGTTCTGGAGCCCGGTCGTGGACATTCTCAAAACGCGACGGCTCTGGATCTGGATCACTCAACTGCTCGTGGGCGCCGGATTCGCCGCGGTCGGTCTCGCGATTCCCGCGCCGTTCTTCTTCAAGGCGACACTCATTCTGTTCTGGATCATCGCGTTCAGCTCAGCCACGCATGACATCGCGGCGGACGGCTTTTACATGCTGGCGCTGCCGGAGAAGCAGCAGGCGTACTTCGTCGGCGTCCGCAGCACGTTCTTCCGTGTCGCCATGATCACCGGCCAGGGGTTGCTGGTCATCCTCGCCGGTTTCGTGCAGGAACGCACGGGCCTGCCGCCGCTGAAGCTCGAAGTGGAAACCCAACCGGACGCGCCATTGGTGGAAACAATCGACTCCTCAGCGTGGGCGGATCCGATTGAAAACAGCGGCGAACTGCGCCTGATCATTTCGTCGTCGAACGTCGTCATCCGCCCTGAACCCGCCTCCGCAGAAACAGTCGATGCGGTGTTGTCCGCTGCAAAGAACTGGAATGTGACCAACGCCTTTGTCGGCGAGGGTGAAGGCGGAAGCGGGAAAGCGACGGCAGCAGCCGATCGATCCTGGTGGCATCGCAACGTGTCCGCGCCCCTCGGCGCGTTCCTCCGCGAACGCCTCGGACGGAATACGGAGAAGGCCACGACCGCAGCGGGCAACCTGGGCGTGACCCAGCTCCGCCTGTCCGCGCCTCCCGGAAGGCGGGTGGTGGCCACAGTTGCGTTCGCAGACGGCGACCGGAGCATTTCCATCGCGGAGGGAACACGGCTCGTGTTCGACGACACGAACTGGAATCGGCCGGCGGTCATCGTGTTTCAGCTCGACCCGAAACTGCGTCATGCGACGCGGACCCATTTTGTCATTCGCACGGGAAATATTCCGTTTGCGTGGACAGTGACGTTTGCGGCGCTCGCGGGGTTCTTCCTTCTGCTGGCGGCGTATCATCGGTTCATTCTGCCGCGTCCTGTCGCCGACAGACAGGGAGACCCGGGGACCATCGGTTCATTTCTGAGGGAATTCCTTCGCACATTCGGCTCCTACTTCCGTCGGAATCGAATCGGGGTGCTGCTTCTGTTTCTGCTGCTCTATCGCTTTGCGGAGGCGCAACTGGTGCGAATGGTGGCGCCGTTTCTCCTCGACGCGCGCGAAGCGGGCGGGCTGGGCCTGACAACGGGAGAAGTCGGATTCATCTACGGCACGGTGGGGATCATTGCGCTGACACTGGGCGGCATTCTCGGGGGCATGCTGGTGTCGAGGCACGGGTTGAAGGCGTGGCTCTGGCCCATGGTGATCATCATGCATGTCCCGGACGCGGTGTTCGTGTATCTCGCGTGGGCGCAGCCGGTGGACCGGTTGCTGATCGGCGCGTGCGTGGCCGCGGAGCAGTTCGGCTACGGATTCGGTTTCACCGCCTACATGCTGTACATGATCTACATCGCAAGAGGCCCGCATCAGACCGCGCATTATGCGATTTGCACCGGGTTCATGGCGGCGGGCCTGATGGTGCCCGGCATGTGGAGCGGCTGGCTGCAGGAACAGATCGGCTACCAGCACTTCTTCACCTGGGTGCTGATCGCAACCTTGCCGGGATTCCTCGTCACGGCGTTGATTCCACTCGAGAAGGATTTCGGCCGCAAAGCGGAATGACGAACCGAAGCCGGGCTCGCTCCCTATTTCTTCACGAACAGAGCGAGGGAAGCGGTGAATCCATGGAGGAAACTCTTTTCGCCGATCGGCCCGATCTCGCCATTGCAGAAGAAGCCCGCCAGGCCGATAGGACCGAACTGATCCTGCACGCTTCTGGCGTCGTGGTCCGGGCGGCCAAACAGGTTCTGGCCACGGCCATTGCAACTGCAAAGGCAGCCGCCCAGTATCTTCGCTCCTTCCAGTTGCTTTCGCGCCCGCTGAAGCAGTTCGCTCATGTCCTCCATCGCCGCCGCGGCCGACCGCCGCTGAAACTGCACCGTCTGCCCCAGCCGCGGGAACGCGCCCACGGCAATGCTGCTCGACTGCGGATCGGCGTCCAGCAGGTTGCGGATCAGAAAATCGCCCCGATGAAATTCTTCGAGATATTCGTTGACCACGAGGCCGATGAACAGGTTGCCGCGGGCCACTTTCTGTTCGGCTGGAGAAAGCTGGCTGAACGTTTCGGCGAGCACGTCATACGCCGGCCGGTTCCCGATCTCCCGGATGATGTTTTGTTCCACTTTGGTCAGCGTCCAGGTCTGGCCTATCGGCGTGCAGCCCTGCGACAGCACGCTGGCCAGCCGCACGTCGCCGCCCACGGAAATCGCAACGCCGCCGTCCTCGAACACGTCGCCGTTCAGGTAAACCTGGGTCCGCAGTTCGTTGAAGTCCCCGCTGGCCAGACCCCCCATGACCGGCAACGGCGCGTACGCCGTGTTCCAGGATTTCAGCCACCCTTCGCAGTCGAGATGAAACGGGTCGATGAACACCAGCCAGCCGTTGGTCGCGTCGCGGGTGACCCCGTTCTTTTGGGGCCAGTAGTCGGGGCCGTCGGCGGCCTCGACATCGTCCTGCGTGAAGCGGAAGACGCGGACGTCGGCACCGGGCAACGCATAAAGGCCGAGCGTCAATCCGGCGGACTGTTCGACTTCGCGATTGCCGACGATGAGGCCCTGGCCCGAACATCCGGCCAGCACGGGAATGCGCGCGTGCACGCGAAGGATCTCCAGGACCTGCTGTGCCTGATCGAAGAATCTCGGGCTCATGAAAACGAGCCCGAGGTCCACCCGGGGCGCGGGCAACCGGGACCGCAGGTCCTCGGCCCACTCTTGCAGAGCCGTTTCGTCAAAATCGCCCGACCAATGTTCCGCGACGGAGAATTCGTTGTGCACTGGCGCCAACTTAATGAACCGCGAACCGAAAGCAATCAGGAGAACGCGCCCGGACCCCTTTCCCATCCACCCTCCAACACAATGATGTCAAAACTCTTTAGAAATGTC
>DGDZ01000014.1 GCA_002385705.1 Verrucomicrobia subdivision 3 bacterium UBA3939 | reverse complement strand
AACTAACCGCCATTCGGGTCCACCTCATTTTAATCGCCTTCGCGATGAACAGTCGCGCCATTGAAGGACTCAAAATATCCGTTCAATGCAGCAACGTCGTTTTGTCGTGGCCTAGCGTCGAAACTGAAACTTACATTGTGCAGTATCGCCCCACCTTGAACCCGGACCCGGGAATCCCGTGGCAAATGCTCACCAACTTCATGCCAGCAGAGTTTGGCACGAACGTGACGGTATTCGTCCACTCGAATATCGTCCTAAATCCCAACTGCGGCGGTAGTGGGTCTTCGATGATGATGTCACCGGGCAGTTCAAAACCAGCCACTTGTGGGCGGTTCAAAACCAGCCACCCTGAGGGGTTGAGTTCATATCAGTTTTGGTCGTTGCATCAAAGAGGTGTCACCAAGGACTATTCAGGGACAGCCTCACGGACCACGCCGCGCCCGCCGCCGTCACCGTCAAAGAGCAAAACACAGAGCGTGACACACCTGCGGCACATAGTTTTCACAAAACGCTGTATTTCAATAGTCGAAGTCTTTTGACTCGAAATCAGGCTTAGGAGCAATCCTAACGGGGGTTCGAATCCCTCCCCTTCCGCCAGCCTTCAAAAACCTTCGCCCAAACCTCAGCCAGACCTGAAAACCTCCGACGCCGTCTCCGACAAAGACCAATCAGACCAACCGAAGACTCACCCCCCATGCAACCTTTTGTTGCATATGCAACAAAAGTTCGCAATCCACTGAAGCGCAATGAGTTCTGTGGGCTCCACCAGCGTGCAACCTTTTGTTGTATATGCAACAAAAGGTTGCAATGCGGTCATGCGCAAGGGGTTGCGACAGGGTCCCAAAGGCGCCGACGGGGCCGGGGCTCTCACTCGCTTTCGCTGTGCTCACCCACCCAGCGGGCCAGCGCGTCCATCAGCTCCTCTCGCACCTCGGAATCGTTGCGGCCGGTCCGCGCGGGAACGTGAAACGAATGATCCGCGTCCTCAAAAAGCCTGAGCGTCGCCTTTGACCCGAGCCGACCGATCAACGGCTGCAGCAGGTTCATGTTTGCGAACTCGTCGCGTGTGCCCTGGAGGAACAGCATCGGAATCGTCACGTCAAACAGATGCTTCGCCCGGTCATCCGAAGGTTTGCCGGGCGGATGCAACGGAAACCCGAGGAAGATCAGACCGCGCACTTCCGGCAGCGGCGACTCGGCCTGCGCACGCGACGTCATCCGGCCTCCATAGGATTTTCCGCCGGCGAACAGAGGCACCGCCGGCAGAAGCCGCGCTGCCTCGGCCGCGGCCGCTCGGACCGCCGCCTGCGCGATCCATGGCGAGTCCGGTCGCCTCGATCCCTGCTCCATGTAAGGAAACTGGAAGCGCAGCGTCGCGATTCCGCGCCGCGCGAGCCCGAGCGCGATCGCGGACATGAACGGATGGTTCATGCCGGCTCCGGCCCCGTGCGCGAAAACAAAGCACGCGCGGGTCTTCCCGGGCGCCTGCAGCAGTCCGCTCACGGAACGCGCCTCGTCAACGTGTATGGTCACCGGGCGCGCGGAACCCGGACTGGCTTCTGAAGCATTCAAGAGACTGAATCCCCCAACACTTCAGCGCCTCGGGCCCGGGCGCATGAAGGCTTGCAACGGGTTTACCGCCGACTCCCTCAAGGCACTCGCCACGACCTCGGCGTTCAACACGGCGCCTTTCCAGTTGGTGTGCACCCGACCATCGGCGAACAAATCATTGACCGCCTCCTGGCCCATGGCCTCATAGCGCTGCGCGATCAACTCATGCAGGTCCAGGAACGTTACGTTCTCCGCTTCCGCCACGGCGCGCGCCCACGCGGCATGGCCGTCCGCAGTCCGCGCGATCCTCCCGTCGCGCCAGAGATTCCGCGGGATCAGGGAGCAAACGACCGGCGTCGCGCCCCGGGCCCGTGTGTCGGCGATATACTTCCGCAGGTACCAGCCGAACGTGTGAACGACTTCCGTTTCGCCGGATTCGGGGTTCTCGCGTTCCTCGGTTTCCTCGCCAATGCCTCTCAGCGCGCCGCGCGCGCCGTTGTCGTTGTGGCCGAACTGCATGATGACCACGTCGCCGCGCTTGAGCCGCGGCTCGATCCGCGTCCAGTGTTGCATGAACGTTCGCGCGCCGGTGCCGCCGACGGCGAGGTTCACGAGGTTGGCTTTCCCGGGATAAATGTAGTTTTCGAAGGGATCGCCCCAGCCGAACTGGCCGTTGTCGCCGGTGCCCCTGCCGGTTCGCACCGTCGAATCGCCTATCAGGTAAATCGTCGGAAGGTCCGGATCGGCCGGTTGTCCGAGATTCAGCCACGTTTCAAACGCTTCCTGGCTCCCCCGAGGCCTCGACCGCGGCGGCACCCAGACGTTCTCCGGCTCCGCGGTGGGGAGCGAGCGTCCTTCTCTCGAAAGGCCGCGGATGATCGATTGCTCGCGCAATCCCTTCAGTCCGCTCACCATCAATCGCGCGTTGAACCGGGCGCCATCCCAGCTCGTGTGCACGTGATCGCGCGGAAAGAACGAGTTCACCTCCACCGGCCCCATCTGATCGTAGCGATCCGCGATCAGTTTCGTCAGATCGATGAACGCCACCTTCTCGGCCTCGGCGACCTCGCGGGTCCATGCGCCGAAACGGCCGGAGCCGCGTTCGACCCGACCGTCTTTCCAGAAGTTCCGCACCGTGAGAGAAGCGAGTATGGGCGTTGCGCCCTTCGCGCGCGTGTCGGAGATCATTTTCCGGAGATACCAGCCGAAGGTGTGCACGATCTCCTGTCGTCCATTGACGGTCACTTCTCGGGTCTCCTCGCCAAGACCGGGCAAGGAACCGCGCGCCGGCGGTGAATCGATCGGTCCGCCGTCGTTGTGACCGAACTGGATGATGACGAAATCGCCCGCTTTCACCTCTTCCATCAATCGATCCCATCGTCCTTCGCTGACGAACGTGCGGCTGCTGCGTCCCCCGATCGCGCGATTTACGACCCTCATTCGCGCGGGATCAAAGTAATCGGCGAACATGCGTCCCCAACCGATGGCGTCCGGTGTGCCATTGGCAGCCGTCGAGTCGCCCGCGATGAAAAGAGTGGGCACCGAAGTGACAGCGCCCGACGCAGAGGCATCACTGGACTGGGCGCCGGTCGTCGCGACTGAGGCGAGGCCAATGGCGAGGCAGCTCAGAAAGCGGAAGAGTGCGGGTGCTACAGCTTCAACAAAAATGATCCGGCGAGTGCGGTTCACGAACATAAGGATTCAACGCTGCGACCGGAGGTTACACGAAAATCGCAACCGAACGCACCCATCCATGAAGGCCTGGCGCTTTCGGACCGTTCGAGGACGGCGTCACCACCCTCGCACTCCGCATTCGCACAACACCCGCGTCGATCGTCAATCGTAAACCCAAAAGCTACCGTGGCGTCGCGTGGTCCGGACCGGTTGTCCGCCGGCCAAGCATCCAGAACGCCCCGGCCAGGGCCATTACTCCAACAAACACATACAACCCGCTGTTCACATCCCGCGAATACGCGCCGGCCACGGCATACACCACGGCGATCGGAACCAACCCTGCCAACGCCCCGCCGAAGAATCTCCCCCGCGGCATCCCGGCCATCCCGGCAATGATGCCTACTGCTTCTGCAAGAATCGGCACCGGCCGTGAAACGATGACCGCCAGCATGCCGTGCCTCAGAAAGAACGCATGTGCCCGGGTCAACGCCGATTCGCCCATCCACCGCCGGCCTGCCCGCTCGCCGCCCATCCCGATCCAGTACGCCACTGCCGCCGCGCCCATCCCGCCGGCCAGGGACAGCAGTGTGCCGGGCACCGCACCGAACAGCGCTCCGTTTGCCGTCATGATGACGCTGGAAGGGACCGGCGCGACCACGTCCACCAGCAGCAATCCCAGCCCGGCAAGCGCGGCAAATCCCTTCTCCATTTCAAACATGAACCGCGTGTCGTCCTGCAGGAAGGGAACCTGGAATGCCTGAAGCAGAGCGAAGAGCAACAGCATCGCCAGCACGAGCGCGATCGTGAAAATCCAGAACCGGGACATGGCCCAAGGCTAGAAACCAAAAGCGCAAAGCTGAAGGAAGAACTGCAGCCGGCAACCTTCAGCCTTCCGCCCGCCCTTACGGAGCGACCAGCCGGTAGAACCCCGGCGCGCCGGATATCGCGTTTGTCACCGTCACCATCCGGTTAAACGGCTGGGCTGTCACCGTGGCGGATTCCGTCCACTCGCCGCTCTCGAGCGAAGTCGTGTGCAGGACTCGATAGGTGCGATTGGATCCGGCGAAGAATTCAAGCATGAACAGGTTCGACTCCACCGTGGTTCCCGAGATGCGAAAAACGCTCGTCGCATCGTTCGGCATTGTGCCGGCCAGATACTCCTGCCAGTTCGTCAGGCCGTCGCCGTCCGGATCGTCCTCGGCGTCCGGAACGAACGGCAACGTCCCGTGTGCGATCTCCCAGTCATCCGGCATGCCGTCGCCATCCGAGTCGTCCGTGCCCGACGCTCCGGGTGTGGGCGCCGCGGCGATCCAATGCAACGGCTCGTTCCCGAACGCCGTCACCGGCAATCGTTGCAGCGACATCCCGCCGCCATCCGCCGACACCGGCCAGGGCGCCTTGTCGTTGTACCGCACCGCATCGACGACCACGTACGGCACGGTGCCGTCATCGTTGGGCTCGTCCGGAACCAGCAGTTCCACACTTTCACCGTCGTTCTGCAACTGGCCCGAGTAGGGACCGAAAATGAGAACCTCCGGCGCAACGTTGTACTTCGTGCGGAACACCTCCGGGTCGATCGCGGTCACCACCAGTCTGGCACCGGCCGGCAGTGTGATGTCGGGTGGAAACGCGAAGTTCACCCCGCCCAGCCTCCATGTATTCGTCGGATACTCCGCACTGAACAGCTTCACCGGCTGCGAGGACACGTTTGCCAGCTCGATGAACTCGTCGCCGCCCGCTTCCGGGTGATAATGGATTTCACTGATCACCACCGTCCAGGTCACCGGCGCGCTGTTAGGCTGTCCCGGCGTCACCGACGAGGCCAGCGGGAAGAATTCGTCCCCGGCGCTGTTCACGTAGCGGCGAAAGCTCACGCCATTGAACGCCGCTCCCACTTCAGCGCCATGGCTGTAGCCCGTGAGCTGTCCCGCCAGGTTCGCCGAAAACAAATACACCCCCTCGCCTGTTGAGCTCAGCGCGAAACTGTTGCCGGTCCCCGGCGAGGGATTGAAGTCCGCCTCATCAAAAACGACGCGGCCTCCCGGGGGAATTACCGTGCCGTTCGGAATGCGATACTTGGCCGGCGTCGTCGGATCATCCGTCAAGTACCAGCCGCTGATGTCCGCAGGCTCCGCCGTCGGGTTATACAGCTCTACGCTGTCCCGCTGCGGCGGGTCCGTGTGGGTCAGGATCTCGTCGATGACGATCTCGGGGATCGACGGCGGGGGATCTTCTGCTCCGGGCGACCCGCCCGGGTTGGTGCTGGCCCGCCACTTCCATCCCTTGTCGGGCGCCTGGCTCGCGCCCGGCACGCGCGGCACGAGGGAGAAATCCGCGACATCGGGCGCCACTGGCCACGGCGCGCGATCGCTGTAGGTCACTGAAAACACCCTGCCCCCGGCGGCATGCGACAGCGTCAGCGTCTCGCCCGCGTTGTCGAGCTGCCCCGTGTGGGTGCCGTTCACCGTCACGCCGGGGTACTTGGCCGCGAACGCCGTGGCGTTCCGCGCCAGAACGAAAAACTCGCCGGGGGCCAGTTGTGTTCCCAGAGGAAAGGTGAACGTGATACCGGCGCTGAAATGCAATCCGGACAGGTCCAGCACATTGGTCCCGTAGTTTCTCAACTCGAGAAACTCCAGGTCGCTCCCACTGATCGAACCCAGGTCCGGCGGGTGATACATGATCTCTGTCAGCGCCAGCGCGCTGAAATCCTGGGGCGGGAAGAAGGCCGCTTCCACCAACGCGCTCCACTCGCCGTCGCTCAGGACGCGCGCTCTCACCAGTATCGGGCCGTTGATGACGATCGGGTCGGAGTAGGCCGCCGCGGAGGACGCAGCATCCCCCGTCCCGTAAACGCGCGGGTCGGAGCCGTCCACGGTGTACAGGATGACTCCGGTTGCATTGGTGTGCGACAGGACCAGTTCGAATCCGTTGGTGACCGCGCCGCCAAACCGGCTGAACTCCGGGGCGCCCACCGTCGGATACAGTCCAGCCGCCCGCAACCGCGCGATGACGCGCTGGTTCATCACGTTGGGAAACCAGTTCGTGTAAAGCTTGTGCAACTCCGGAATCCAGTACTCGTCGCGCGTGAGCGTCACGCCGGTCCCGCCGTCGTTGCCGATCGGGAACCTGCGTGTGTCGCCCCAGCGCGCCGACTCCGCAACAATCGCGCGGTCGATCTCCGCCGCCAGCGCCTGCAACCGCGCGATGTTGTTCGAGGGCGACAACGCGCCGTCGTTGAAGAGATGTTTCTGGACGCGATCGCCGTACATGCGCCGGAACTCCGGCCAGTTGCGCAACTGATTGTAGATGCGCGAGGGCAGCGGCTCGTCGCTCAGGCCGTTCACACGATCGTCGTTGCGCAGCCGGTTGAACGCGATCTCCTGGTCCCACGGAAGGAAAACCCACTTCGTCTCGGGCAGGCCGTTGGTCGGGTTGGCGCGCCGATGCACCCCGTACCAGTTGTGCGGATTGTTGATCTGCAGCCAGTCGTTCGCCTCCACCAGCGCGTGCAACAGGAAATAGTCGATCAGGTTGTCGATATCCACCCGCGCCGCAACCGCCTGGAAGTCGGCCTCGCTGTGGATCCCGCCGTTGACCAGCGCCATCAGGGAGTCCCAGTCCGCACGGCTGCCGTCCTGCAACTCCGAATAATCCTTCATGATATCCCAGTCCTTTTCATAGCCCCCGAGGTGATTGGCGAAGTAGGTCGGGTCCAGCCGCTCGATCACGGCAAAAATGCCCCAGTACAGCCCGTTGATATACAGGTGCACGTAACGGCTTCGGTTCGCCAGATGCCCCATGTCCCGCATCGCCTGCTTCACCCAGATGTCCCGCAGATACGTGGCGTTCTCCGGCCGATATCGCAGCGGAAAATCGTCAGGCCACGGATGACTCCCGCCGCTGAACGGGTCATACCGCGTCGTCCATGTGTCCGCCCAACTGTTCCGCAGGATGACGCTGTCAAACTCCGTTACCCCGCCCCCGAACCAGTCGTACTCCAGCTTCGACGGGCCGTACGCGCTCTTGAATTCGAGCCGGAACGAATGCTTGCGCGTGCGCTCGTTGTCGCGGCCCGCCTGCCCGTGCATCTGAACGGCGCAGTTGATCTGAAATTGCGACGTGTTGTCGCCCGTGAAGAGCTCCGCCGACACCGCCCGTTCTCCGCGGTCATTGACCGCGTTGACGTAGATGCCCGTCTGCGGATGCCAGAACGCGTCGTGATCGCTCACCAGGGAAAGCGTCGGAATCGCGCGCAGATCATCCGCCAGCGTGGCTCCATACACCGGATGATTCACAATGTCCGGGTCCATGCCGTAATCCGCCGCGAAATTGCCCTGCCACGTCATCGGATAACCGGACGGGTTGCTCGGCTGCTGGAGCACCTGGCTGAGAAACAAATATGTGTGCGTGACCGAAACCGAGGGCACGTGATTGTTCAGAAACGCCGCCGCGCGCAGCAGCGTGATCCCCGTCACCGGAATCGGCCCCGTGTAGAGCGTTCCGTTCCCCGGCCCGGGAATGGTCCCGTTGGTCGTCCAGTAAATCGTAGCGCCCGGCGTCTCCGACGTGAGCGTCACGGAGAAGGGCGTCTCGTAAAACCCGCGGCCCACGCTGAACTGCGGCTCCGCGACCAGGCCGAGGTAGCCGTCGCCGTTGGCCGCTCCGGGTGTGGGCGGAGTGAAATACCGCAACAGCCCCAATCCGTTGTGGCCGTAGGAAATGTTGGCCCGCTGAGCCGGATACGGGTTGAAGGCCTGGGCAATCGTGCCGTCCGGCTGAACCAGCGCAAGGTAACCGCCGCTCGCGCTCAACCGAAAACTCGTGTGCAACGGTCTGCCGGGAATGGCGCGGTTCTTCCCGGACGCAAACACCACGAGGTACCCCCCGGCGGGCAGGTTCGTCGCCGGGAAAACCCACCGGGACAGGTTCAGCGGATCTTCCGTCAATCGCCAGCCGCCGAGGTTCACCGACCCCGGCCCGGTGTTCCGAATCTCAATCCAGTCCGGGCTTTGCAGGTCTTCGTCCTGGAGCAAGCCGTCATTGGCGGCGAGAAACTCGCTGATCATCACGGCCGCGCGCGCCGGCGCGATGCACAGGAGACAGCACAACAGCAGGCAACGTAAAGCACCCGGCCGCAGGGAAAACGCTTTGGAACATCTCATGATTCGACAGGCTGTATCCTGTCATAACCCGCGCCCCATGCGCCATTTCGAAATCATGGATAATTCTACGGGCGGGGACACCCTCAACCCCGGATCCAATACGGGGACAAGTCCTGATTTAAATCTGTCACTTGCGCAGATCGGCTCGGCGGCCCGCTCACGAGCAGATGCCCACGGTCACCAGCCAGGGACAATTCTTGTCGCATATGCGCGCGGAATTGTCCCCGAGGATTTCGGACTTTTCGGGGCTCGTCCCCATTCATTGGATGTTGGATGTTCCCTTCCCGCCCTCCAACCTTTAGCCTTCCGGCATGCCCCTGCACGCCATTGGCAAGCGCTGGACCGACCGGCTCAAATCGGCCGTGCCGTTCGGACTTGGACAGGCCAAGCCGAAGCACTTTCGCGACATGGCGTCCGTGGCGTGGAAGAATCGCGACAACGTCGCCTACGCGTGGAAGGTGTTGCGCCAGGGCGTCTGCGACGGCTGCGCGCTCGGCGTCGCAGGATTCCATGATTGGACGATGGACGGTATCCACCTGTGCATGACGCGCCTGAATCTGCTGCGTCTGAACACCATGCCCGCGATGGATGTCCGTTTGCTCGAGGATGTCTCCCGGCTGGAATCATTGAGCAACGCGCAACTGCGCGAACTGGGACGCCTGCCCTTCCCGATGTTGCGCGAGAAAGGAGCCAGGGGGTTCCGCCGTATCACCTGGGACGACGCCTTCGGCCGGCTCGCGAAACGCATTCGCGCCGTTCCTCCAAAACGGCTGGCGTTCTATCTGACGTCCCGCGGCATCACGAACGAGGTGTATTACATGGCCCAGAAGGTCGCGCGGTTCCTGGGCACGAACAACGTGGACAACGCCGCCCGACTCTGTCACGCGCCGAGCACCGCCGCCATGAAACGCTCGCTCGGCGTCGCCGCGAGCACGTGCAGCTACCGCGACTGGTACGGCACCGACCTGATCGTCTTCTTCGGCAGCAACCCCGCCAACGACCAGCCGGTCGCCACCAAGTACCTCCACGAAGCCAAAAAGCTCGGCACCCGCGTCGCGCTCGTGAATCCGTATCTCGAGCCGGGCATGAAACGGTATTGGGTGCCGTCCACGCCCTCGAGCGCGCTCTTTGGAACCGACATCGCCGATTACTGGTTCCCGGTTGCGATCGGCGGCGACATTGCCTTTCTCACCGGCGTGCTGAAGGAACTGATCCGCAACAACGGGTTGAATACGGAATTCATCGAGAAGCACACAACGGGGTTCAATGAGTTGAAGGTCTCCGTCGAAGCCGCGCCCTGGGAAACGCTGGAACAACAATCCGGGCTCGGCCGCGAATCCATGCGCGCATTCGCCGAACTCATTCGGAACGCGCGCAACGCGGTCCTCGTCTGGAGCATGGGCATCACGCAGCACACGTTCGGCGCGGACGCCGTGCAGATGATCCTGAACCTCGGTCTCGCGCGCGGCTACGTCGGCCGCGACAAATGCGGGCTGATGCCGATTCGCGGGCATTCGTCCGTTCAGGGCGGCGCCGAAATGGGCGCCTACGCCACGGCATTCCCCGGCGGCAAACCGGTGAACGCCGAAAACGCCGCCTCGTTATCCGCACAGTATGGTTTCCCCATTCCCGAGGAACCGGGCCTCAGCGCCCCCGAAATGGTCGAAGCTGCCGCCCGCGGTGACCTCGACCTGCTCTATTGCGTCGGCGGCAACTTCTTTCGCACGTTGCCGGAACCGGATTATGTTCGCGGCGCCATGGCCAACGTTCCGGTGCGCGTGCACCAGGACATCATCCTGACCGACCAGATGTTCATTGAACCGAAAGAAGAGGTGCTGTTGCTCCCGGCGAAGACGCGTTACGAACAGGACGATGGCGGAACGGAAACCACGACCGAACGGCGGATCATCTTCAGCCCGGAGATCCTCCGCTCCGTCGGCGAAGCGATGGCCGAATGGAAGATCCTGCGCGAACTCGCCGCGGCCGCGTGTCCCGAACGCGCTTCTCAACTCGGATGCGAGACCGGATGGCGCCTGCGCGAAGAGATCGCACGCATCGTGCCCTTCTACGACGGTATCCAGAACCTGAAGAACACCGGCGACGCCATCCAATACGGGGGCCCCCACCTGTGCGCGAATGGACACTTCCCGACCGCAGACGGCAAAGCTCATTTCTGTCCGGTCAATCTGCCGCAACCGGAAACAGCGGATGTATCCCGATCTTCACAACACAACGGCGTCGTGTTCCGTGTCACCACCCGCCGCGGCAAACAGTTCAATTCGCTCGTGTATGCGGACATCGACCCGCTGACGGGCGCGGCCCGCGACGCTGTGCTCTTCAATCCTGAGGACGCCGCGGCGCTGCACCTGGTCCAGGGCGACCGCGTTCGTCTCTCGAACGACGTCGGCCGATTTGAAGGTCGCGTCTTTCTTGCGCCGCTCGCCCGCCGCAGTCTCCAGGTTCATTGGCCCGAGGGCAACGTCCTCATCCGGCGCGGCGCCGTTGATCCCCAGGGCGGCGTGCCGGACTACAACGCCGACGTCCTCGTCGAGAAGATTTCATGAACGCGACGCGAACCGGCAGCAGCAAGCAGCAGAAGTTGTCAGGCAATGGCGCCCTGGCGGCCGCGGTGAGCGATACGCGGATGCTGCCGATTCGCAATCGCCGCGCTCTCAAACTGCGCGACGACCTGCTGGCGGTCGAGGAACCGCTCGAGATCCGCGTGCGCGGAACCAGCGTCGCCGTCACAATGCGCACACCCGGCCACGACGACGAACTCGCCGCGGGTTTTCTGTTGACCGAAGGATTGATCCGCGACCGGGGGGACGTGACCGCAATCGCGCATTGCCCGGCGGCAGCGCAACCGAACAACACACTGAACGTCCATCTGGCGCCTTCAGTTGAAGTGGATATGGCGCGGCTGACACGGCATGTGTTCGCTTCGTCGAGTTGCGGGCTCTGCGGCAAGGCGTCCATCGACTCCGTTCATCAACACTTCCCGCCCGTCGCGTCGAAAGCACGCGTCAGGGCGGACGTGCTGGTTCGTTTGCCGGATGCCCTGCGCCGGGCGCAGGCCACGTTTGATCGGACTGGCGGTTTGCACGCCGCGGCACTGTTCGATACGCGAGGCAGGTTGATTGTGCTGCGCGAGGACGTCGGCCGTCATAACGCCGTGGACAAAGTGATCGGACATGGATTCCTTCAAGGCCTCCTTCCGTTCGATGGCATCCTGCTCGTGAGCGGGCGCGCGTCGTTCGAGATCCTGCAGAAAGCGCTGGCCGCCCGCGTGCCCATGGTGTGCGCCGTCTCGGCGCCCTCCAGCCTGGCCGTCCGTTTCGCCGATGAAAGCAATCAGACTCTCGTGGGCTTTCTTCGAAGGAACAGAATGAACGTGTACGCGCATCCCGAGAGAATTCGAAACGCGTGAGCGTTCGGAGTTGCGATGTACGATGGACGATTGACGCGGGTGTTGTGCGAACGCGAGGAGTGCGACGATGGTGGTCCTGCTCTGCGTGCCGCAGCGATCCGCAAGATTATCCCCTGCCTGCGCAGTCTCGCGCACTGCTGCAACTCGCAGAGTTGCAGTCCGGCGTGCGACCTTCAGCATCGCGCGCGAGTGCAGGAGGATGACAAAATTGAGATTCGAGCGTCGGCATGCATGCGCACGCTGAAGCGGCATGAATGCCGCGCCCCAAAGAAGTTCGCGTCCATTCGCGGTTCAAACACCGTCGCTGTTCCCTGGATGTTGGATGTTCGATGTTGGATGTTGGATGTTTTCCACACCCAAACCTACCTCGCCACTGTCAGCTCGACCCGATACCGCGGCACGATCTCCACGCGGCGCAACTCCGCCACACTCGATTCCTTCCCAAACCTCGGCTTCGCATGGTCCGCCATGTAAATCGGCGCGTCCTTGCGCAACGGCAGAATCGCCACCTCCAGATTCCCGGTCAGAATCTCCGGCGCGTGACGCCGCAGACCGATCTCCCACGGCTTGCCGTTGTAGAAATCATCCGTCACCAATCGCCCGTTCAATCGCACCCGCGCGACATCACCCACGTACTCCAATCGCAAGAGCGGATCCACCGAGAGATCCAGGTCGCGCGGCACCCGGATCCGCCACACTGCCGCCTGCTCAAAGTCCTCGTCCTCGGGCGCCGCCGCCACGGGCTGGCTGATCTTTCCTAACGGAATCTCGCGCGGAGCACCGGCGGACTTCACTTTCTCGGTTCTCGCGCTCCCCCGAAACGCCTCTGGCGCCGGCACGGCAAACCGGCTGAACACGCCGTCCGCTCTCCCGCGCAGGCGCGCATCCCCAACCGCCAGCGCTTCCGGCGCCGGCAACATCGCGAGATCGAACCCCCGCCGCTCTTCCGAAGTCAACCGCAGCGCGTTCGTGTCGATCACCAGACTCGCCGACGTCACAAACACCCGCTCGCGTCCCATCCATTCCCCCTTCCACAACGCCAGCGAATCTTCGTCGCTCAGCACCACAATCCGGACGACCCGGCCGGCGTCCGTCCGGATCTCGATCGCGCTGTCGCGCGAAGGCTTGATGTTGCGCACCACAAGCATGCCCTCGCGCGCGGTTCCTGATCGCCCGGATTTCACCCGCACGTTCGGCGCCACGGCTTCCGCAAAACCGATCTCAACCGGCACGCCCGGCGTTTCGGCGAAGAACACCGTTCGCGCGTTCTCCTCGTCAATTGCCGCCAGCGGCTGGGCAGTTGCCCACTCCAGCTCGACGCCGCCCAGGTCGAAGCGGAACGGCCAGAAGAAACATTCGTTCGCCGGCACGCGCACCGGCGTTTCGGGGAACAACAACGCGCCGCCAGGAAGGATTACCCGGAACTGCACGCCCTCCTTCGCCGGCAGATCCCGCAGGCGTTCGTAGTTGTTGACGAACACAAACCCGCTCCGGCCGTCGGACCGCACGGACCAGCGCAGCGTTTCAACGTCGTCCCTGCCGTTCGGACGCCGATCCGGCATGGTGGCGGGCATGTTGGCAATGCGCGCGCCGAAATCGCGCAGGAACAAATGCAGCCGGCGCAGCGAATGATACTGCGGACGCACCTGGCCGTACTCGCCCAGCGCGGTCTGAAAATCGTAGTTCTTCACCGGCATGTCGTTCCAGTAGCCGGTCGCCTGCGACTCCTGCAACGTGGTCAGCCTGCCTTCGGGATTCACGCCTCCGTGATACATGTAGTAACCCGGCGACGTGCTGCCGCTGCCCAGCTTCACCAGCGTCGTGGACTCCGCGTCCATCGGATACACGAAAATGCGGCGATGATAGCTGTTCATCATCCCGGCGCCGATCTCGCACGTGAGATACGGATACTGCGCCACGTCCGCCGGGTCGCGCGCGTCGCGCCGGCCCAGGATCTCGTTCGCAATGTTCGCGTCGCTCCGCAGCAATGAAAAATGGAACCCCGACCAGTAACGCCCCGGCATCGGCGTGATTTCGCGATCCCAGAATCCTTCCGCGTACACGCCGTACAGGGGGACGATCTCGCCGAACGGCATCGGCGTGGACAACGCCGGCCAGCCCGTGCGCGTGTAGAGCGGCACGTCCAAACCCGCCTCCCGGCCGATCTTTTTGAGCGTGAGCAGGTGGCTCGCCGGTCCGCGGTATTCGTTCTCGAACTGAACCCCAATCACCGGCCCGCCGTCCTTCCACAGCAGACCCGAAAGCTGCTTCGCAATTTCGCCGTACAGGATCCGCGTCTTCTCGAGGTACTGCGCATCGTCGCTGCGCAGCCTCCAGCCCTTCTGCAAGAGCCAGTCCGGCATTCCGCCGTTCCGCACTTCGCCATGGCACCACGGCCCGCACCGCACAATGGCTTTCAGTCCCACTTCACCCGCGAGGCGAACGAACTCGCGGAGATTGCGACGCCCCGTCCAGTCCCATTCCCCTTCCACTTCCTCGTGATGAATCCAGAAGACATAGGTGGCGACGATGTCGATCCCGCCCGCCTTCATCTTCAGGAGTTCCTCGCGCCATTCGTTCTCCGGGTAGCGCGAGTAGTGGAATTCGCCCATGACCGGCGTCCACGGTTTGCCGTCCAGCAACAGGCTGTTGCTGTTGAGCGAAATGGTCTGCCCGTTCGGCGCCGTCGCAGCGCCCATTTTGAACCCCTCCTGAACCGGCGGCGCCGGCGGCCCAACCCTCACCGTTTCCACGCCGGCCTGCGCCGCCACAGCAAACACCAAACCGACGAACGAAAGAAAAGCTCTGGATTTCATGAAAACATCATGTCGGCCCGACAGTAAGTTGGCGCTCCCGGGTGAAACAATGGAAGATCAGCCTGTTCGCATGGACGATTTTCCCGCCAGTCCGTCACCCCTTTCGCGTCCGGCGGTACACCGTCGGGTTCACGTCGTTCACCGCCTTGAAAACCCGCGAGAAGTAAAGCGGATCGTCATACCCCAGCTCCGCCGCCACCGACTTCACGCTCAGGTCCGTCGTGTCCAGCAACTGGCAGGCGCGGTGCATCCGCAGCCGGATGAAATAATCAATCGGCGCGAAACCCGTTTGCCGCTTGAACAGATCCACGTAACGCGACCGCGACAGGTTCGCCAGCGCCGCCAGCGCGTCGAGTTGCAGCGACTGGTTCAGATGCTCCTTCATGTAAGCAATGGTCTGCGCAATCTTCTGATGCGTGCTCGGGTGATCCGAATGCGCACTCCGATGATCGCGCACCATCGCCGCGATCAGGTGCGCCAGCGTCTGCGACGCGTACAGCAACTGGAGTGTCGTGTAACCGTGATCCACCACGTCCAGCACCTCCTGGAACAGCGCCAGCATCTGCGGCCCCTCGCCAATCCGCGTCACCGGACGCTCCACGCTCACGTCCAGCTCGTGCAGGAACGACGGCAGCAACGCGCCCTTCGCGTGGAACCAGTAGATCGACCAGGCGGGCGAGTCGTCGGCGCCGTAGGCGTGCGGCGTTTCCGGCGGCACCACCAGCAGTTCGCCGGCCTTCACCGCGTGCCGGTGCCCGTTCATCTCACACCAGCCCGAACCTTTCCGGCAGTAAATGAAAATCGCCTGGTGCACCCCGTCGGGCCGCTCCCGCAAGTGCCCCACGGCATTCGGGAAATAGCCGACGTCCGTCGGGATCAGCCCGCGCATCAGCGGATGTTTTTCCGCCCTCGCCACCACCGACCGCGGCAACACCACAATCCGCTGGCCCGGGAACCCTTCGCCTTTTTGCTGGCGGCTCATGGCAACAACAGGACCTGCCGCGCCGTACTGCCAGAGAGTTGGAAAATAGTCCATACGAAACGGCTGATCCTCCATTTCGACCCTCTTCGCCTCGGCCTACGATGTCGCCCGCAGTGCTGCGTTCATGAATTCCACGGGACAATCACGACGGTTACACAGGCAACCGGAAACACGCCGCTCCGGCACGAGTTCCAGCGTTTGCGTCCGGATCGAACCGCTGTGCCTGCCCACCTACCTGCCCGCGCCGCCGGACAGGAATCCGATGTTCCTGGAAAAGCGCGTTTACCAGGGCAGCAGCGGCAGAGTCTATCCCATCCCGTTCACCGATCGCATCGCGGAAAAGCCCGTCGATCGCGAGTGGACCGCGATCTGGATCGAAAACGAATTCCTCCGCGTTCTCATTCTGCCCGAGATCGGCGGACGGATTCACGCGATCCAGGACAAGACCAACGGCTACGATCTTGTGTATCGACAGCCCGTGATCAAACCGGCGTTGGTCGGGCTGGCCGGCCCGTGGATCAGCGGCGGCATCGAGTTCAACTGGCCCCAACACCACCGCCCTGCCACGTTCCTCCCTGTCGATTTCCACGTCGAGGAACACGACGACGGATCCAGGACCGTCTGGTGCAGCGATCACGATCCCATGACGCGCATGAAAGGCATGCACGGCGTCTGCCTGCACCCGGGCAAAGCCTTCGTCGAACTCAAGGCGCGCGCCTGCAATCGCACCCCGCACGTCCAGACCTTCCTCTGGTGGGCCAACGTCGCCACGCGCGTTCACGAGGCCTACCAGAGCTTCTTTCCGCCCGACGTCACCTGCGTTGCGGATCACGCGCGGCGCGCGACGACAACCTTTCCGCTGGCTACCGGCTTCTACTACGGCGTGAACTACGGCGAACGCGCACGAAGCGGAATCCTCCCGTCCGAAATTCCAAGGCAGTTCATACCACTGGCGCTCAAATCCGAAGGACCGAAATCCGAAGTTGAGCGCGAGTCGGACGCCTGCTCTCGGACTTCGGATTTCGGATCTCGAATTTCGGATCTCCCCCTCTATCCCCCGAACGATCTTTCCTTCTACGCGAATATTCCGGTCCCCACCTCCTACATGTGTATCGGGAGCGAAGGGGATTTTCTGGGCGGTTACGATTACAAGGCGCGCGCGGGCATTATCCACATCGCCAATCACCACATCTCGCCGGGCAAGAAGCAGTGGACGTGGGGCAACCACGAATTCGGCTACGCCTGGGATCGGAATCTCACGGAGCCCGATGTGCGCGGCGAGTACGCCCCCTACATCGAGCTGATGGCCGGCGTCTATAC
Organism: Verrucomicrobia subdivision 3 bacterium UBA3939; assembly: GCA_002385705.1. Lineage (GTDB taxonomy): Bacteria > Verrucomicrobiota > Verrucomicrobiia > Limisphaerales > UBA3939 > UBA3939. The sequence goes on along the minus strand of DGDZ01000014.1, from coordinate 24,329 downwards.
CGACAACCAGCCTGACTTCAGCTTCCTTCAGCCCGGCGAAACCAGGGTGTGGACCCAGTACTGGTATCCAATCCGCGAGATCGGTCCGGCGCAGCACGCCAACCTCAACGCCGCCGTCGCCCTCCGGATCACCTCCGGCGCCGAACGCAACGGCTATCGCACCGCCGAACTCGGCATCGTCGTCACCGCCCGCCGGCCGCGTACGCGTGTCACCCTCGAAGCCAGGGGCCGCGTGCTCGCGCGGTTCACACGCGACCTGTCACCGGATCAACCGTTCCTCGAACGCATCCGTCTCCCGCACCGCATCCGGGAGACTGATCTGCGGGTCGTGGTCACCGCATCCGGCGAAGAACTCATTTCGTATCAACCGAAGACGCGCGTGCCGTCCGCCGTCGCTCCGGCGACCGAACCACCGGCGCCTGAGCACATCTCGAGCGCGGATGAACTGTTCGTCACCGGTCTGCATCTCGCGCAGTACCGCCATGCCACGCGTTGTCCGACGTTGTATTGGCGCGAGGCGCTCCGGCGCGACCCGCTCGATTCACGCTGCAACAACGCCCTCGGCCTCTGGCATCTGCACCGCGGCGAATTCAGCATTGCAGAAAAACACTTCCGAAACGCGATCGAACGCCTCACACGTCGCAATCCGAATCCGTACGACGGCGAACCTTATTACAACCTCGGTCTCTGCCTGCGCCACCTCGACCGGCTCGATGAAGCCTACGCTGCCTTTTACAAGGCCACCTGGAACAACGCCTGGGCCGGCGCCGGTTATCACGCGCTCGCCGAAATCGACTGCTGCAACAAAAACTGGCAGACCGCCCTGGAGCATCTCGACCGCTCGCTCGTTTTCAACGCCGACAACCTCCGCGCGCGCGACCTCAAAGTCATTGTTTTGCGGAGACTGGGACAGGATGAAGAAGCGAACCGGTTGCTCCGGGAAACACTTCGACTGGACCCGCTCGACTGGTGGGCCCGCCATCTGAACGGCGAACCATTGTCGTGCAACCTGCAAACCCAGCTCGACATCGCTCACGATTACGCCCGCGCCGGCCTTTACTCCGAAGCCATCGAACTGCTTTCGAATGCGACAGAGTTTCCGACAAGGAAGGGCGCTGTGGCCGGCAATTCGCTCGAAACCCATTCCCACACCGGTGCGAATGACCGCGCCAGGTTGCTCGACCAGAATTGGGGCGCCGAACCGCTCGTTCATTACACCCTCGGCTGGCTGGCAACCAAAGCCCGCAACTCCCGTGTCGCCGCAACACACTTCAAACGCGCCGCTGCCGCACCGCCGGATTATTGCTTCCCCGCGAGACTCGAGGAAATCGCCATCCTCGAGTGCGCCATCCGCACCAATCCCGCCGACCCGCGCGCGCCCTACTATCTCGGCAACCTCCTTTACGATCGTCGCCGGCACGAAGAAGCCATCCGGCTCTGGGAACGCAGCGCCCGGCTCGATCCGTCCTTCTCCATTGTCTGGCGCAACCTCGGCATCGGCCATTTCAACATCCGCAAGCAACCTGCCAAAGCCGCCGCCGCCTACGAGCGCGCGTTCCGCGCGAACCGGCGCGACGCGCGGCTGCTCTACGAACGCGACCAGCTCTGGAAACGCCTCGGCAGGTCGCCACTCCAACGCTTGCGGGAGCTCGAGCGCCACCGGGAACTCGTCCGCGCCCGCGACGATCTCAGCGTCGAACTCTGCGCGCTCTACAACCAGACCGGCCATCACGCCGACGCGCGTGAGCTGATCCAGTCGCGTAACTTCCAGCCGTGGGAAGGCGGCGAAGGCGGGCCGCTCGGCCAGCATGTCCGCTCTCACCTTGCGCTCGGAAGAAAGGCGCTGGCGCAGGGCGACCCGCAGGCGGCGCGCGAGTTGTTCGAGACCGCGCTGCGCGCGCCCCGCAACCTCGGCGAAGCGAAACACCTCCTGGCCAACCAGAGCGACATCCACTACTGGCTCGGTTGCGCGTTCTCCGATCTCGGCAACAAGGCGAAGGCCCGCGAACATTGGCGCATCGCAGCCACGTTCAAGGGCGACTTCCAGGAAATGAGCGTGCGGACTTTCAGTGAGATGACGTATTATTCGGCGCTCGCATGGAAGAAGCTGGGGAAGCGATCCAGGGCGAGGAAACTGCTGAAGGAACTGCTGGCGTACGCGCTCAAACTCGAGAAGGCGGAAGCGCAGATGGATTACTTCGCCACGTCGCTTCCAACCATGTTGCTGTTCGAAGACGATCTCCAGTTCCGGCAGGAGACCACGGCGTTGTTCCTGCAGGCCCAGGCATGGTTGGGACTGGGCGACCGATCCCGAGCACGCCGGCTGCTGGACAAGGTTTTGAAACGCGATCCAAACCATGCGGCTGCAGCCGATTTGCGCCGGGAATTGTAGCCCGATGAAAACAGCCATCTTCACTTTGAATGGCGCGCCAGTAAGTGCCTCGATTGCCCGAAGTCCATGAGCTTCAATACCACTGATCTCGCAGCGTTCGTCGGGTTCTTCGTCGTCGTCATCGGATTGAGCGTCTGGAAGAGCCGGCGCTCAAAGGATCACGTCGAGAATTCATCCGATTTCTTTCTCGCGGGTCGCAGGCTCACCTGGCCGTTGATCGGAATTTCCATCGTCGCCGCAAACATTTCGACCGAACAAATGGTCGGGATGGCCGGGCAGGCCGCCGGGTCTGTGGGACTGGCAGTGAGCGCGTGGCAACTGGTGGGCTCGGTGGGAATCGTCGTGATTGCGATGACCCTGTTGCCGCGCTTTCTTCGCGCGGGCATCTACACGATGCCGGAATTCCTCGAGTACCGTTACAATCCGGCCGCGCGCGCCATCATGGCGATTCTGACGGTTGCGATCTACGCGGTGGTCATGTTGCCCGCGGTTCTGTATTCGGGCGGTGTCACCTTGCGCGAACTCGTGGGTATGGACCTGACAGCGGCGGTCTGTTTGATCGGGTTGATCGGCGCCGTGTACTCCACGGCAGGCGGCTTGAAAGCGATCGCCTGGGCCGACCTCGTGCAGGGATTGGCGTTGCTGGCGGGCGGGTTGCTGGTGTTTGCGCTCGGATTGAATGCCGTCGGCGGCTGGAAAGCGTTTACCGGTTTCAACGCGGACAGGCTCCACATGATTCTTCCGGCGTCGAACCCGGATCTGCCGTGGACGGGCGTCCTGTCCGGGATGTGGATCGTGATCCTTTACTACTGCGGTCTGAACCAGTTCATCGTGCAGCGCAACCTGGCGGCGCGTTCACTCAAAGACGGCCAACTGGGGATGATCTTTGCCGGAGCTCTCTGGCTGCTGGTGCCGTTTGCGATTGTGATGCCCGGGTTGATGGCCCGCCAGCTTTACGGCCAGGAGATCGGCGACAGGAATGACGCCGCGTTTCCCACGCTGATCAAACAGCTCATTCAACCCGGAGTGCGCGGCTTTCTTTGCGCGGCTATCGCCGGAGCGGTGACGAGCACGCTGGCGTCGCTGCTGAACTCGGCGTCCACGATCGCAACCATGGACGTTTACCGGCGGCTGGTGAACCGGGAGGCGTCGCAGACGCGGCTGGTCTGGCTTGGGCGCGTGCTGACGGTGGGGTGCATGGTGATTGGGTGCGCTCTGGCGCCGCAGCTCGACGATCCGAAGTTCGGCGGCGTGTTCCAGTTTATTCAGCAATTCCAGGGTTATATCTGGCCCGGTGTGGTGGCGGCGTTCGTGCATGCGTTCCTCATGCCGCGGGCGCCCGGCGGGGCCGGGGTCGCGGCGCTGATACTGGGGCCGATCGTTTACGGCATCTTCCAGTTCACGGCGCGCGGCGAGAGGTTTCCAAACGGGCATGAACTGCACTTTCTCATTCAAGTGCTGATCACCTTCTGCATCGTGAGCGTGGTGATGCTGGCGTTCACGTGGCTCAAACCGCTGCCCGTACCCCGGCGTTTGCCGGAGCGAACGGAGATTTCACTGAAGACAGCGCCGGTCGTGAAATGGACCGGAGCCACGGTCATCCTCGCCGTGCTGCTGTTTTTTGTGATATTCCGTTAGGCGAGCAAACCTTGACGATTGACGATTGACGCGCTGGCGAAGCCGGCGGCTGCTTTTGGTGGAGCGAGCGTCCCCGCGAGCCGTCGCACGACAATCCTGGCACGTGCGGGGCATCCAAATCCACGCAACGACGGTGTGGAGCCGTCGGCCATTACTGCAACTTACCGGGTCATGGTCCGTGGATTCGCGTAACCCCGGTGTCAATCGTCAATGACTCCGTAAACGTTGGACGAAATCCCCTCGGGATGCCTTGTTGCGTTCGCGCGCGTGCGGAACTCGTAAACCCACACTTCGTTCACGTGCTGCAATTGATCCCGCTGCGCGGGACACAGTCGCGCTCCAACACCCGCGTCAATCGTCAATCGCAAATCCCTCATCCCTGCGGCTTGATGACCGCGATCGCCGACAGCTCCGGCCGCAAATACTTCCGCGCCACGTCCCGCACCTGGTCCAGTGTGACGGCTTCATACAGCGCGTCTTCGCGATCCGCATGCGCGTAACCAAGTCCGTAGAGTTCATCCAGCGCCGTCATCATCGCCAGAGCACCGGGATCCTGCCGCGAAATCTTCTTCTGCCCGATCACCTTCGCTTTGGCCCGCTGCAACTCGGCTTCCGTAATGCCCTCCGAGCACAACCGCTTCGCTTCATCAAGAAGCTCTCGCTCCACGAGGTCCGCCTTCTCGGGCATCGTTCCCGCGTAGAACGAGAAATACCCGGGCGCCAGTCCCGGCGAATGCTGTGAGCCGACGTAATACGCCAACCCAAGCTCCTCCCGGATCCGCAAGAACAGCCGCGAACCCAGATCGCTGCACGTCTCGTGCAACAGCTCCAGCGCGTAGCGATCGTCATCCAGCATCGTCGTACCCGGAAAACCAATCACCAGCACCGCCTGTTTCTTGTCGCGGAACTCCACGACGCGCGCCGGTCCCTCGCGCCGCTCCGGCCTGCCGGCAGGCTGCAATGCGGCGTTGCCGGCCGGTTTCCACCCCGCGAACGCTTTCTCCACCGCCTCCCGGATCTGCGCCGTGTTCACGTCACCGCACACGGCCAGCACGCAGTTGTCCGGCACGACGCGCGCACGATGATACGCCACCAGGTCTTCCACGCGAAGGCGCCGCACGCTTTCCTCGGTCCCGAGCGGGTCCAGCCCGTAGCTCGCGTTGCCGAACAATGTCCGCCGCATGGCGTTGGACGCGCTCCGGAGGAGGTGATCGCGCTCGGCCTGAATGTTCGCCAGTTGCACCTCGCGTTCGCGCTCGAGCATGTCCACCGGAAACGTCGGCCGCAGCAGCACGTCCGCCAGCAGGTCCAGCGCCAGCGCCGTGTCGCTGCTCAGCACCTCCGCGTTCACGCCAAAACTGTTGTTGCCGCCGTAACTGTCGATGCTCCCGCCCACCGACTCGATTTCGCCGGCGATCCGGGCCGCGGTCCGGGTCGTCGTGCCTTTCAACAACAAGCGGCCCATGAGCTGGGTAATGCCGTTGTTCTCCGGTGTTTCGGCCAGCACGCCGCCCTTGAACACCGCGCGGAACTCGACGAACGGCAGGCGATGATCCTCCCTCACCAGGAGGCGCAGCCCGTTGGGCAGGTCGAACTTCTGGAACGCATGCGGCGGTTCCAGTTCAACCGCCCCCGCCGTCACCGTCGTGGACGACTGCGGCGAGAGAGCATACAGCGTGCGGTTCTCCTCGGACAAATACGCGCGCGCCACGCGCTGAAGATCCTCCGGAGTGACGCGCCGCACGGCGTTCAAGTAGCGTTCGGAGAAATTCAGGTCATTCGCCGCCAGCCAGCTCCCGCCCAGGTCCTGCGCCTGTCCTTGCATGGTCTTGCGCGACGAGAGTGTTCCCGAGATGAACTGTTTCACGGCCTTCGCCAGTTCCGCCGGCGACACCGGAACGTCCTTCATGCGTTCCACCTCGCGCAGCATCGCGTCGCGCGCCGCCAGCAGTTTGTCGGCATCGGTGACACCGCTCATGCCGAACAGGCCCGGGTTTCCGGGATTGTAGGTCCAGGCATCGACATGATGAACGAGCGCCTGTTTCTCGCGCACTTCCTGGTAGAGGCGCGCACTGCGGCCGTGCCCCAGCAGCACCGCAAGCACGTCCAGCGCCGGCAGGTCCGGGTGGCGCAGATCCGGAATGTGCCACGCAAAATGAAAATGACTCAACTCAATGGGCGCTTCTTCGAACACCTCGCGCGGCGCCGTCTGCCGCGGTTCCTCCGGCAACACCGTCGGCGGCAACGGCCGCGCCTTCGTCGCTCCGTAACTGCTCCGGATCCAGCCAATCACCTCGTCCGCCTTCACGTCGCCGACCACGACATAAAAGATGTTGTTGGGCACATACTTCTCCCGGTAGTAGGCGCGGATGTCCTCCGCCTGCACCTCGTTGAAGATGTCCGGATAGCCGATGATGGTGAACCGGTACGGGCTGCGCGTGTACGCCGTTTCAAACAGACGGCGCCCCGAGCGCCGCGCCGGATCGTCGTAACCCATATCCATTTCCCGCCGGATCACGTCCATCTCCTTTGCCAGCTCGTCGGGCGGCAGCGTGGCGTTCTGCATGATGTCGCAAAGGATATCCACCGCGACGCGCGCCCCGGTGTTCGGAACGTCGATGTGGTACACCGTGCGGTCGAAGCTGGTGTACGCGTTCATGTAACCGCCGGCCTCCTGAACCTCCTGGTCGATGCGGCTGCCGGGCCGGGTGGTCGTGCCCTTGAACAGCATGTGCTCGAGCACGTGCGACAGGCCGGCGCCCAGCCACTTGCCTTCATGAATGCTTCCGGCCATGCACCACGCCTGCGCTGAAACCACAGGCGCGCTGTGATCCTCCCGCACAATCACCGTCAGACCGTTGTCAAATGTGACAAGCCGGGTGCCGGGAGGAACCGAAGGAAGAACCGAGCCGTTGTTGGAGGCGGGGCTGATCATGACTACCGGTAAGGACGGCGTGCCGCTTCAGGCTTTGCTCGTGCGGGGCGCCGTCTTCTCCGGGGAAGTGCGCTTGTGTTTCGGGAGGAACGGCTGCCGGAAGGCCTCATCAAAGTCGTAAACATTCTGGAAATCCGCCCGGCTGTCCTCCGGCGTCTTCGCGAGCAATCCCACATCGACCATGTTGAACACAATCTCGCCGAAGTCTTCCGTCCTGCGAATGCCCCATTCCTCGAACACCGTGATCGCCATCGGCCCGAACTGGGACAACGCGTACTCGCGAATGCCCTCCAGCAGTTCCTGGCCGGTCACATGCCGCAACTGGCCCCGGTTCTCCTTGATGATGGTCTTCTGCGTGTGATCCAGCGCTTCACGGACAAAACAATATGCGTCGCGCGGATACCGGCTATCCTTCTTCAGGATGGCCTCGATACCCTCTTCGAAAGTGGCTTCGTGCATATGTTGTGCGTGCGCAAGCTAATCGTGTCCGCTCCGGCTGCTCACTGCGGCCGGTTCCGGCGGATGCGCCGTTCGCCAGGCCTTGACCGCCCATCCGACCAGCAGCAGCCCGACAACGATGCAAAGCACCAATTGTTCCTGCCGGGTAAGCCGGAGCATGGGCGGAAGTTAATCGATTTACCGACGCACTGCAACGGCAGGGAAAAGAGGGTGAAAACAGGAAGAACCGCTCGAGCGACCCGTTCAAGGCGCCGGCCGCGGGACCCGGCGAACCCCATTCATAACGCTTGCCAAATGCCTTGCCGTCTTTAGATTAGCCACTCATTTGAACTGAACCTATGGATCTGCTCTGGACAGCGGCCCTGCTGGCCGCCCAATCTCCGACCGGCAATCAGGTCAACCCCACCGGCGAACTGCTGAAGATGGTGGGGATGATCGGCATCTTCATCTTCATCTTCTACTTCGTCGCCATCCGGCCCCAGCAGAAGCGCGCGAAAGAACACGAGGCCATGCTCAAAACTCTCAAACGCGGCGACAGGGTCGTCACCAACAGCGGCATTCTCGGAATCGTCGTCAGCGTCAAAGACGAGTCCGTCACCGTCAAGTCGGATGATTCCAAGTTGGAAATCACCAAGTCGGCCATTGCCCAGATCCTCCAGCGCTCCGAGTCCAGCGACGCCTGATTTCTGCTCTCATGAACCGCAAACACCTCGGGAAACTCCTTTTCATCCTCTTCATCATCGCCTGGGCGGTGTATGAAATGTACCCGCCCAAAAACCAGCCGCTGATCCCCTACTTTGCCGAGAAGGCCTACAACCCGGACGACACTTTCAGGGCCATCGTGGAACGCGCCCAGGCCCTCCAGAAGGAGTACCCCGAGCGCGAATACAAGAACCTCGAGGAAGCCATCGGCACCAACGATATCACGCGCTACTTCCCTTACTACACCGAAGCGCCCAGGAAGCCACGGCCGACCCAATACATCCTGAACCAGCTCCAGCGCGAGGCCGCGGGTCAGATCCGGCTGGGCATCGACCTCGCCGGCGGGACTTCCTTCCTCATGCGCCTGGACGCCAACGCGCTCGTCCGGGTGGACACCATCACCAATGAGCTGAACAAGGTGGTAACGGTGACCAACGTCGCCAGCGGAGACCTGAGCGGCGCGCTGAGCCAGGCCATCGAAGTGCTCCGCAAACGCGTCGATGCCTTCGGCGTCGCCGAGCCCGTCCTGCAGCCTCAGGGCAGCGACCGCATCCTCGTCCAGTTGCCGGGCCTCTCCGAAGAAGCCATCGCCGAAGCGCGCGAAACCCTGTCCAAAGTCGCCTTCCTCGAATTCAAGCTCGTCCACCCCGACAGCGAACAGTATCTCAGCGAGGGCCGTCTCGCTGCCGGCTTCACGATCATGACCGAACGTTCATCGGACGAGAGCAGCCAGGAACCCCGAGGCCGTTATCTTGTCAAGAGAACCCCGGAATTCGTGGGCGGCGTCCGATCGGCGAGTGTTCATCGCGATGATCTCGGACGCCCTATCGTCGTTTTCTCGCTGGAACGCGAGCAGGCCGAAATCTTCGCACGGGTTACCCGGGAACACAAAGGTGAGCTGCTGGCCATCGTGCTGGACGGCGAACTCATGAGCGCGCCGCGTATCGATGAACCCATTGAAGGCGGCCGAGGAATGATCAGAGGCAATTTCACCGACCAGGAAGCGCGGGCGCTGGCGAACGTCCTCCAGAATCCGCTCCGGGTTCCGCTCGTCATCGAGGAAGAACGAACGGTGGACCCGTCCCTCGGCGCCGACTCGATCCGGAGCGGCGTCACCGCGTCCATCGTGGCCGCGGCGGGCACGTTTGCCTTCATGCTGGTCTTCTACTTTGCCTCTGGCCTCGTCGCCAACCTCGCCCTCCTCCTGAACGTCGTCATCCTGATGGGCGCCATGTGCCTCATCGATGCCACACTCACCATGCCCGGCATCGCCGGCATCGCCCTCACCATCGGCATGGCCGTGGACGCCAACGTGCTCATCTACGAGCGCATGCGGGAGGAAATCGCCGCCGGCAAGTCCATCCGCGGCGTCATCCAGGCCGGTTACAACAAGGCCTTCGGCACAATCTTCGACTCGAACCTCACGACGGCGATCGCCGCCCTCATCCTCATCTATTTCGGCACCGGCCCCGTCCAGGGATTCGGCGTCACGCTCTTCATCGGTATCGCCATCAGCATGTTCACCGCGCTCTATGTCACACGACTCATCTACGACATTCTCCTGGACAAGGGCTGGCTCAAAAACATCCGCATGCTGCCGTTGATCACCTTCCGCGGAATCCGGTTCGTCAAATGGGGCAGGCTGACCTGCAGCCTCTCCGCGTTGCTCATCGTCATCGGCCTCGGTTACGGCATCTTCGTCCGGGGCTCGGGCGTGTTCGGAATTGATTTCCAGGGCGGCGACTCGATCACCATGACGTTCCAACAGAAGGTGGAGGTGGACCAGCTCCGCAACGCCCTGACCCAGGCCGGCATCGCCGATTCCGGTGTCGGTTACCAGACCAGCCTCGCCACCGGGCACGAAACCCTGCAGCTCGTCGTCCCGCACGGCGGCGCCGCCAAAGCCGAAGCCGCCCTCAAAGAAGCCTTCCCCGAGGCCGGATTCGACGTCCAGGGAATCGACAGTGTCGGAGCGAGCGTCGGTGAAGAGATCCAGACCTCGGCCATCATCGCCTCGCTGCTGGCGATCTTTGCAATTCTGGTCTATGTGGCCTTCCGGTACGAGTTCTCCTTCGCCATGGCCTCCGTGATCGCACTCGTCCACGACGTGTTGCTCACCTTCGGAATCTTCTTCCTGGCCGGCAAACAGCTCAGCGCGCCCATGGTGGCGGCCATCCTCACCATCTTCGGTTACTCCATTAACGACAAGATCGTTATCATGGACCGCATCCGCGAGGATCTGAAGCTGGGCGTTCGCGGCACGTTCGCCGAGCTGATCGATATCGCGCTGAATCAGACCCTGGGCCGCACCGTGATCACCGGCGGCGCGGTCGTTCTGGCTACCCTCTCCCTGCTGATCTTCGGCGGAGGCGTGATTGAAGATTTCGCCTTCGCCTTCCTGGTCGGCATTCTGAGCGGCACCTACTCCAGTATTTTCATCGCAAGCCCCATCCTGCTCTGGTGGCACAAGGGCCAGCGCCCGAAACTCGGCGCTGCCCAGATGTCGGCGGAAACGGCGGCGGCCGCGCAGCGCGCCACCTAGTCACTGCGGCCCATGCTTGCAGTGGTCGAAATCACCGGCTGGCATTGGGCCGCGTTCGTCACCTGCATCCTCGTCTTCCTCGCGCTGGACCTCGGCGTGTTCCACAGGCGCGCCCACACCGTCCGCTTCAAGGAAGCGCTCGCGTGGACCAGCGTCTGGTTCTCCATGGCCATGCTCTTCGCCGTCGGCCTCAAATTCATGCGCGGCAACAAGGAGGCCCTCGAGTTCTTCACCGGCTATATCATCGAGTTCTCGTTGTCCATGGACAACGTCTTCGTCATCGCCCTCATCTTCGCCTACTTCCGCGTCCCCTCCCAATACCAGCATCGCGTGCTGTTCTGGGGCATCCTCGGCGCGCTCGTCATGCGCGGCATCATGATCGGCGTCGGCGCCGCCCTCGTCGAGCGCTTCGCCTGGCTGCTCTACGTCCTCGGCGCGTTCCTCCTCCTCACCGGCATCCGCATGCTGTTCGTCTCCGACGAGGAAGTGCACCCCGAACGCAACGTCGTCATCCGCCTCGCCCGCCGCTTCTGCCCCGTCAGCCCCGATTTCGACGGCCAGAAATTCACGACGCATTGGAACGGAAAGTGGGCGCTCACGCCAATGGCGCTCGTCCTCTTGATGGTCGAAACCACGGACCTGCTCTTCGCGGTCGATTCCATCCCCGCCATTTTCGGCGTGACGACCGACCGCTTCATCATCTTCACGTCCAATGTCTTTGCCATCCTCGGATTGCGTTCCCTTTATTTCGTCCTGGCCGGCGCGATCGACTATTTCCGTTACCTCAAGATCGGGCTTTCGTTTGTCCTGGCGTTCATCGGGGCCAAGATGCTGCTCGATCCGCACGGCGAACCGTCCTGGTGGTTCCAGCGAAAAATCCCCACCGGCGTCTCGCTCCTGGTCGTCGCCGTCATCCTCCTGCTCTCCATCATCTTCTCCATCATCGCCGCCCGCCGCGAACACCGGGCCAGAGAACAATCCGCCGACAAGCCGTAATTGGTTATTGGCTATCAAGCCGGTGGGCGAGCGTCTGCCACGCCGAAGCTGAGCGAAGGCGGGCCAGGCCAAAGCCTTGGCGAAGGTTGGAGCCGTCGCACCACGTCGCTGAGCATTGAATGTTGGGTGTTGAACGTTGAGCGTTGAATGTTCATTCCCCATTCTCTGGGCGTTGGATGTTGGATGTTGGATGTTGGATGCTGGAAAAATTTCCATTCGCCCTCTTCCTCCCTTTTTGTTTTCATTTCGCCCATGGGATGCACCGCTGATCTGGAATGAAATTCCGCTGGTTCATTGCTCCACCGCAACCGCTGTTGGCAGATCGCCTCGCCGCCGAACTGCGCATCTCCTCCCTGCTCGCCCAATGCCTCATCAATCGCGGCATCAGCGACGCCCGCCTCATCAGCGAGTTCCTCGACCCGCGCCTGCGCCATCTCTCCGATCCGTTCCTGCTGCCGCAAATGGAATCCGCAGTCGAGCGCCTCTTCCGCGCCCGCGAACGCGACGAAGCACTGGTCGTCTTCGGCGATTACGACGTCGATGGCGTCACCTCGACTGCGCTTCTGCTCGAGGTGTTCGAAGCGCTCGGCTGGAAAGCCCACGCCTACCTGCCCAACCGCATGGACGAAGGCTACGGCCTCAGCCAGGAAGGCGTGGACAATTGCCTGAAAAAATTCCCGGTCTCGCTCCTCCTCGCAATCGATTGCGGCTCCACCGCCGTGCAAACCATCGACGCCCTCCGCGCCAGGAACGTCGATGTCATCGTCGTTGATCATCACCAGATCTCCTCGCCACCGCCCGCCGCCGTCGCGCTCGTCAATCCCCAGGCCCTCCCTGCCAATCCCCTCGTCCCGTACACCGAGTTCTGCTCCGTCGGCCTCGCATTCAAACTCGCCCACGCCCTCGTGAAACGCGGGCGCGAACTGAAAATCCCCGCCGCCCTCGATTACGACCTCCGCCCGCTGCTCGATCTCGTCGCGCTCGGGACCATCGCCGACCTGGTGCCGCTGACGGGCGAAAACCGCATCCTCGTCTCCGCGGGCCTGGAACGCCTCAACCGCACCCGGCGCCCCGGCCTTGTCGCCTTGAAAAATGTCGCCCGCGCCACCTCGCCCATCGGCACCTTCGAAACCGGCTTTCAACTGGCGCCTCGCCTCAACGCCGCCGGCCGGCTCGAGACCGCCGAGGAAGCGCTGCGCCTGCTCCTCGCCCGCACCCTCCCCGAGGCCATGCCCATCGCCCAAAGCCTCGATGCCCGCAACCGCGAACGCCAGAAAATCGAACGCTCCATCGTGGATGAAGTCATCGCCACCGTCCGCTCCCGGTTCGATCCCGCAAAGGACTTCGTCATCGTCGAAGGCCGCCTGCTCTGGCATATCGGCGTCGTCGGCATCGTCGCCTCCCGTGTCCTCCAGGAATTCTATCGCCCCACCATCATCATCGGCGGCGACGGCGAGAACTGGCGCGGGTCCGGGCGCAGCATCGCCGGGTTCGACCTCGCGGCGGCCCTGCGGCAGTGCGACGACCTTCTGCTCCGCCACGGCGGACACGCCATGGCGGCCGGCGTCAGCATCGCCGCGAAAAACCTCGATGCGTTCCGCGAACGCCTGAACGACATCGCCCGGCAAAGCCTCAAGCCCGAAGACCTCCACCCGCCGCTCCGAATTGACGCCGAGATCCGCCTCGCGGATGTCCACCTCGAAAACCTGATCGAACTGGACCGGCTGCGCCCGACCGGACAGGGAAATCCTCCGTTTCAGTTCTGCACCGTTCGCGTCGCGCACCGCCGCCCGCTCCAGCGCATCGGCACCGACAAACAACACGTCAAAATGTGGCTCACCGACGGCACCACAACCCATGAAGCCGTCTGGTGGGGCGCCGGAAACGGTTCCCTCCCCGTCGGCTCCTTCGACGTCGCCTTCATCCCGCGTCTCCAGCAATACAACGGTCAACGCTCCGTCCAGCTCCAACTGCTCGATTGGAAACAATCCGGATCATCATGACCACCGCCATCATCGTCGCCGCCGGAAAAGGCACCCGCATGGGGCCAAACGTGGACAAGCTCTTCCTCGATATCGCAGGCCGCCCCGTCGTCGCCCACACATGGCAGCGATTCGACGACGCCAACTGCATCCAGGAAATCATCCTAGTGGTACGCGACGGAATGCAGTCCGCATTCCAGGACCTCGCAAAGGGCCTGGCGCTGAAAAAGCCGTTCCGCCTCGTCGCTGGCGGCGCCGAACGCCAGGACTCCGTCTGGAACGGGCTTCACGCCGTGTCGGACGCCACGGAAATCGTGGCCATCCAGGACGGCGCCCGCCCCTGCACCAGCCTCGCCCTGATCGAAGCCACTGTGGAGGCCGCGCGCGAATGCGGCGCCGCCGTCGCCGCCCAGCCCGTCACCGACACAATCAAGGAATCCGCCAACGGCAAGGTCATCGATCGCACCCTGGACCGTTCGAAATTGTGGGCCGTGCAAACGCCCCAGGCCTTCCACCTCGAAATCATCCACCGCGGCCTCGCCGAAGTGAAAAAGCGCGGGATGCACGTCACCGACGACACCGCCGCCTGCGAGCTGATCGGGCAGAAAGTGCACTTGATCTCGAGCATCCAGCCGAACCCGAAGATCACCACGCCGGAAGACATCGCCTACGCCGCGCTGCTATTGCAGCGTGAGGGGATGACGACACAGGCGCCACGCTTGCGACGGTAGAAGGAGCCGGGTGAGAGGCGGGATCGCCGAGTGCCTGGCTGTCCGTCTCCGCGGCGCGGCATTCACCGCTTCAGCGTGCGCTACATGCGGACGCTCGATCTCAATTCCCCCATCCCCTTGCGCTCCCCCGCCAATCGGAAACTGTAAATCGAATTGACAACTTCATCCCGGTCGCAAGCATACCCCTATGTTGAAGTTCGTCCTTCGTACCATCTGCAGTCTCACACTCGTTCCCGTTCTTCTCTTCGGCGCCGGCAAAGCCGAGCATGTCGTGCTCCTGGTCTGGGACGGCATGAGACCTGACTTTATCACGCCTGAACATGCGCCCACGCTGCACGCCCTCGCCCAGGAAGGCGTCTTCTTTGCAAACCACCATTCGGTTTACTGCACCGCCACCATCGTGAACGGCACCGCCATGGCCACCGGCTTGTACCCGCACCGGCACGGCGTCTACGCCAACAGCATCTACCTGCCCGACTTCCAGCCGCTCCGCCCTGTCGGCGCGCAAAGCATGGAAACCGTGCGCCACTGCGATGAGCTGTCCGGCGGCAATTACCTCGTCGGCCCCACCATCGCCGAAGTCCTTCAGGCCGCCGGCAAACACACCGCCATCGCCGGCAGCAAGACCGTCGCCCTCATGCACGACCGCAAACCGCGCCCGGACGGCCAGACCAACAACATCACCGTGTTCGAAGGCCGCACTCTCCCGCCGTCCTACGTCGAAGTGCTCCGCGCCCGCCAGGGCCGTTTCCCCGCCGCCGCCCCCGGCGCAAACTCAGAGATGCCCAACGAATCCCGCGACCAATGGACCACCTCCGCCCTCCTGAAATCCCTCTGGGAACACGGCGTGCCCGCGTTCTCCCTCCTCTGGTTGAGCGAACCCGACTTCTCCCAGCATGCCGCGGGACCCGGATCACCCAAGGCGCTGAATGCCCTGAAAAGCTCCGACCGCCGCCTCGCCGAGGTGCTCGCCGAACTCGACCGCCGCGGCGTCCGCGACAAGACCGATGTCTTCGTCGTGTCCGATCACGGCTTCTCCACCGTCGAAACGTCCATCGACGTGGTCCGCATTCTGCGCAACGCGGGGTTCAGTGCGCGCCGGTCCTTTGAATCCGCTCCCTCTAAAGGCGACATTCTCGTTGTCGGCCTCGGCGGCTCCGTCTCCTTCTACGTGATCGAACGCGACGAGGCGACGGTGAAGAAGCTGGTGGACTTCCTTCAGCGCCAGGACTTCACCGGAGTGCTGTTTACGCGCCAGAAGATGGAGGGAACCTTCACGCTCGAAGACGCAAAGATCCACGTCCCCTACCCGCCCGACGTCGTCCTCTCGATGAAATGGTCGGACCAGAAAAGCGACATCGGCGTTCCCGGCGTGTTCTGGTCGGATGGCAACCGTCGCGGCGCAGGCAATCATGCCAGCCTGAGCCGGTTCGACGTGAACAACATCCTGGTCGCCGCCGGTCCGGACCTGAAGCGCGGGTTCCGGTCGTCTGTGCCCAGCGGCAACACCGATCTGGCGCCCACCATCCTCTGGCTGCTCGGGCACCCGTCCCCGAAACCGATGGATGGCCGTGTGCTGAGCGAGGCGCTGACGGTCGAGGGCGCGCCGCCGGTTTCGGCGCCCACGACCCGCCGGTTGGAAGCCCAGCGCGAACTCGACGGCCTGACCTGGCGCCAATACCTCAAGGTCAGCCAGGTGAACAACACGGTGTATCTGGACGAAGGCAACAGCGAAAGCGTCCGGAAATAGGATTTGCGATCTACGCCTCGGTGGAGCGAGCGTCTCGCCGCGCCGAACCCCAGTGAAGGCGGGCTTGCCGCGCCGGAGCTGAGCGAAGGCGGGCTGGCCACGCCGAAGCCGAGCGAAGGCGGGTCCTCGCGAGCTCGACCGCGAGTCTGTGACGTGTGCGACCCGCAGCAGCGTACGCCGGCATGCGTGCGAACTTTTGTTGTATATGCAACAAAAGGTTGCATTTCCTTGATGGGCAGGTGTTTGCGAGAGCACTGAGGGATGACGAACTTTTGTTGCATATGCAACAAAAGGTTGCAAACCCTTGAAGTGCTTTGGGATCGGATGCGGGAGGAAGCGATTGTGGCAGCGGGCATCGTGCCTTCCTGGAGGGCGCTTCCGGCAGCCCGGCATTGTTGTTCCAATGCATTGAAGGCTGATGGTGAACGTGCGCGTATTGCAGCCGCGATTGACCGGGGATCCCTGACTGCTTTGAGCTATCCGTCGTTGCTGCGACTCGCAGAGTCGCGGTCCCAATCCCAGTCACGTTGAATGCTCCGTTTCCATTCCCCTGGATCCTTTTCTTTGGTTGAAAACCGCTTCCTCCAAAGCCAATCTTTCCCCATGCAATCTGTTTTCAGCGGACCGGTATACGTGGTCCGAGACAATATCGACACTGACCAGATCATTCCGGCCCAGTACCTCAACCTGGTGCCCACCATACCCGACGAGTACGAAAAGCTCGGCTCCTACGCCCTCTGCGGCCTGCCGGAATCCCTTTACCCCATCCGCTTCGTCAAGGATGGCAAGCTCGACACTGATTACCCGATCGTCGTCGCCGGACGGAATTTCGGCTGCGGCAGCTCCCGCGAGCACGCGCCGATCGCATTGGGCTCGGCCGGATGCCGCATCGTTCTCGCCGAAAGCTTCGCGCGCATCTTCTTCCGCAATTGCGTCGCCACCGGCGAACTCTACCCGTGCGAAATCACAACGCGCCTGTGCGACACGTTGAAAACCGGCGACGAAGTCACGGTGGATCTTGACGCCGGAACGGTGACCGTGAAAGGCAGCGGCCAGACATATTCATTCAAGCCGTTGGGCGACGTCCGGCCCGTGGTCGATGCCGGCGGCCTGTTCAATTACGCCCGCAAGACCGGCATGATCGCGAAATAACAGGGGCGGGGACGGCTCGTCCCCAGTTGTTGGAGAACGCCCCTTTCTCTCCGAACAATGAACCTCCTGCCCGGGCCGCGCCTGCTGGAAACCCGCCCGGGCCGGCGGCTCGTTTCCAGACGGCTCGCCCTCTCCGGCAACATCCCCGCTGCGCTCCGAAGCGCGATCGAACGCCGACTGAATGCCGCGCTCACGAACGCGCAGCCGTCGCGCTCGCTCAAAGCCTCCAACCTCTGCAGCACCGTGCGCGCGGTTCGTCTTCCGAAGCTTCCCGAACACCCGGACGCCTACGCGCTCGATATCGAACCCGGCGGCCTCACACTCCAATTCAGTTCCGACGCCGGCCTGCACGCCGGCATCGCCACCCTGGTGCAACTCCTGCGCGAACATGGCCGCTCCCTCCCCTGCCTCCGCATCCGCGACTGGCCCGACTTCACCCGCCGCGGCATGATGCTCGACGTCTCGCGCGGACGCGTCCCGAAGCTCTCAACGCTGTTCGAACTGGTCGAACATCTCGCCGATCTCAAAATCAACGAACTCCAGCTCTACACCGAGCACACCTTCGCGTACCGCCGGTTCCGTCCGGTCTGGCGCGATTGGGGAGCCCTGACAGGCGCCGAGATCCGGAAGCTCGACGCGCATTGCCGTCGATTCGGCATCGACCTCGTGCCGAACCAGAATTCATTCGGGCATCTGCGGGAGTTCCTGGCCTGGCCGCCCCTCAAACCGCTGGCTGAAGTCAGCGAACCGTATGAAAGCGACGACGGCAGCTTCCTCCGGTATCCCTCGACATTGGCGCCGACTCACCCCGGGTCCATCCCGTTCCTGCGTCAGCTTTACGACGAACTGCTTCCGAACTTCTCGAGCCGATTCTTCAATGTCGGCTGCGACGAAACCTGGGACCTGGGCCGCGGCCAGAGCAGGGAACGATGCGCGAAACTCGGCAAAGGCCGGGTCTATCTCGATTTCCTGAAAAAGGTGCACCGCGAAGTGAGGGCGCGCGGACGGCGCATGATGTTCTGGGGCGACATCATCCTGAATCACCCGGAACTCATCAGAAGACTTCCGCGCGATGTGATCGCATTGAACTGGGGATATGAAGCCGACCATCCGTTCGAAAAGGAGGCGTCTCTTTTCGCTCGCGCAAAGGTGCCCTTCTACGTCTGTCCCGGAACCTCCACCTGGATGACGTTTGTCGGCCGCCACGACAATGCGCTCGCGAACCTCAGGAACGCCGCCGAAGCCGGCCGCCGTCATGGAGCGATCGGTTACCTGATCACCGACTGGGGAGACGGCGGTCACCCGCAGCCGCCGGCCGTCAGCTACTTCGCCTGCGCCGCCGGCGCCGCCTGCGCCTGGTGCGTCGAAACGTTCCACGAACCAATGTTGATTCCCGTGCTGAGCCGGGACGTGTTTGCGGACGCGACACAACAACTCGCGACCGCGGCGTGCCAACTCGGTTATGCGCATCGGAAACTGCGTTTCACAACTCCAAACCTTACGCCCCTCGGCGCCGTGCTGGCCGCGCCCAAACCCGGCACCCGCGAACTGTTCGCACGCGACGGCCTCACCTATTATCGACACATTCCTGCGGCAAACATTCGCGCCGCCCTGCGCGAACTTGAACGCCAATTGAGCGTGATCCGCAAAGCGCAACGCGCGCACCCGAGCATCCTGTCCACGGAACTTGAACTGGCAGCACGCATGGCGATCGAATCCTGCCACTACATGCTCTGGCAACACGCGGTCGAACAGCATCGCCCCGCCGCCCGCCAAATGGCCCGACGCGGCATTCGCGAACTGCGCAAGCTCCAGCGCGATTTCGCGCGCTATTGGCCCCGCCGAAACAAAGCCAGTCCCGCGAGGAGCGTTCCATTCCTGCAATGGCGGATCGACGAATACCGCGCCGGCCTGTCCGGGAACGGAAACGCATTGGCCGCAAGCAACCGCGCCGGGAACGCCCATCGCAGTAGGTAAGCAACCCACCCCATTTCGCACGCTTCACCGGTCGCCTACGTTGCGGGCAAAACCTGCCGAGCACGACCGCATGAAACTCAGCACGCACAATCTCAAACGCTACAAAGACATCGCCCTCCTCTTCGCCCGATACAGCCGGTCCGGGATGACCTCCCGCTTCGGTGCCGATACCGAGCCCGATCCGGCCCTCAATGGACACGAGGCCGAGGAATTGCCGAACGATCTTGAGCGCCTCGGACCCACCTTCGTCAAACTCGGCCAGCTCCTCTCCAGCCGTCTCGACCTGCTTCCCGAACACTACCTCAAGCCGCTCTCGCGGCTTCAGGACAAGGTCAAACCGTTCCCCTACCGGGACGTGGAGCTGATCGTCGAACGCGAACTCGGAACGAAAATTTCGAAAGCTTTCTCCAGCTTCGATCCCGAGCCGCTCGCAGCCGCCTCTCTCGGCCAGGTGCATCGCGCCGCCCTCCACGACGGCCGGCCCGTCGTGGTCAAGGTACAGCGCCCGGACATTCAAAAGCAGATTCGCGACGACTTCGCCGCCCTGCGCGAGATCGCCCAGACTCTTCATCGCCACACCCGCTTCGGTGAGCGTTACCAGTTGCCCAAGGTGCTCGAGGAATTCGAAACCACCATCGCTAACGAGCTCGACTACCGCCGCGAATGCAACAACCTCCTCACCCTCGGCGCCAGTCTCCGCGAGTTCCGGCGCATCCAGATCCCGCGCCCGATCGACGACTACACCACCCACCGGATCCTCACCATGGAATACGTCGAGGGCACCAAGATTACCGAACTCAGCCCGCTGGCGCGTCTCGATTTCGACGGAAAAGCCCTGATCGAAGAACTCTTCCAGGCCTACCTCAAGCAGGTCCTGGTGGACGGCACCTTCCACGCCGACCCGCACGCCGGCAATGTCTTCCTCACCACCGATTATCGCATCGCCCTTCTCGACCTCGGGATGGTGGGCCACACCACGCCGACCATGCAGGAAAACCTCCTCAAACTCTTGCTTGCCGTCAGCGAAGGCGACAGCGACGAGGCCGCCGACGTCGCCATCCAGATCAGCGACACCGCCGACAGTTTCGACGAAATGCAGTTCCGCCATAAGCTCGGGCAACTGGTCGCGCAGCATCACAACAGCAAGCTCCACGAGGTGGACATGGGCAAGGCGCTGCTCGAACTGGCCCGCTCGGCCGCCGACACCGGCATCTATGTTCCCATCGAACTCACCCTGCTGGGCAAGACGCTCCTGCAACTCGATCAGGTGGGACAGATCCTGGCGCCGGAGTTCGATCCAAACGAATCCATTCGCCGCAACGCCAGCCGCATCCTCAATCGCCGGATGAAATCCATCCTCACCGAAGGGAAGCTGTTCACCTCTCTCCTCGAAGCCCGGCAGTTCCTGGGAGCCCTGCCCATGCGTTTGAATCGCATCTTCGACGCCATCGGCAACGCCGAGCTGAACGTGAAGGTCAAGGCCACCGAAACGCAGTTCCTGCTCGACGGCTTCCAGAAGGTGGCCAACCGGATCACCACCGGCCTCATCCTCGCCGCGCTGATCGTGGGCGCCGCGCTGTTGATGCAGGTGCAGACATCATTCCGGATCTTCGGCTATCCCGGCCTCGCCATCCTCTGCTTCCTCGGCGCCGCCCTCGGCGGAATCTGGCTCGTCGCGAACATCCTCTGGCAGGACCACAAATCCCGCCGGCGAAACCGGCATTGATCCCGTATCGCGGGAATCTCCCCATGGCCCTCACCTCTCTCCTCTTGTAAGGCACGACGTCAGGAGTGCCCTTATGCCATTGCCCTTCATGACATCACTTGCAACAGACGACCGCCAGGAACGCTCGCATTCACTCGCTGTTCATCCCTTATGAAAACCAACGCTCTTCTCCTCGCCCTCCTGTTCACCGCGACGCCGGCATTCGCGCAATCCGCTTTACCCGGCGATGTCATCTGCCCGCCCGCCGGAGTCGTCCGCCCGCGACATCGCTGCCACCAACTCACCTGCCGCCAGCAGATCGCTCAATGAGCTCGGCGACCGAATCGATGAATTGAAGCGCGAAGTCGAGAGCACGTTGCCGCTCCTGGATTCCATCACCGGAGCCACGACCAACGCGCCCGGTCAGAAAGGGACAGCCGAAGCCATCGCGGACGTCCTGAGCGGCATCCTGAATCAGAACACAAACACGTCAGGCGAACCCCAGCCCGCCGGCACCAATGTGATCAGCGACATTCTTCGCGGCGTTCTCGGAACGAACGCCCCGCCACCCGCTACACCGGGCGCCGGTATCGACGCCGACCTGGCCGCGCTGCGACAACACCTGCGGGCCATTCAACCCATCCTGAACCGTCTCGATTCAGAGACACTCTCCACCCGCCACGTGGGTGCCGGCGATTCGACAAACAACCTCGAACGCACCGGCCGGGATTGAAGCGCGGCTCCCTTACTCCGACTGCAGCGTGCTGATGAACTCATCCGCGCGAGCAATAGCGGCATTCATCTGCTCCAACAACCGCGTGATATCCACCTGGATATTCGCCGCCTCGCCCTTCAACGACGCGATCGCCTGCGCGTTCAGATTGTGCTTGAGATACAACACCTGATCGCGCAATTGCGTCAGCACCGGGTCCATGCTGCGCTCCGCCTCCTTCAGCGCGTCGTGCAGATCCTGATACCGCGCCCGCGTCTCGCGCAACTGCCGGCGGCTCGACGCCTGCAACGACACCGTGCTGATTTCCTTGATCTCACTTTCCCATTCCGTAAAGAGATCCTCCGCGACGGTTTCGATCTGTTTAATGCGCTTGCGCACATCGTCGGCGCGGGCCGCGCAATCCTCGTATTCATTCTGCAGGCCCTTGTAGGCCTTCTCGAGGTTGCCGCCGCTGAAACCGTACAACTCTTTCAGGCGTTCCAGCGCGCTCTTGAACTGCTCCCCGGCCGCCTGTTGCTCGTCGCGCGCCGCAGTCACGTGCTTCCGCAACAGGTCGCGCTTGTGAACGCCGAACTTCTCATACGCCGCGTAATACGCGCTCCGGCATCCCGTGAAACCTGTCAACACCAGCAACAACGCCACCGCGCCGGCAAAGGGAAGTCGAGTTTTCATCCGGCCGCAATATAGCCGCAGAAGCAGGAATGGAAATGACAGAAATCCGAAATCCGAGATCCGAAATATTTCACATCTCAGATTCCGGTTCCGCTGCTACCTTGAATCCGTGCCAGAGAGTTCCCGGACAAGAGCGCCAATCGGCAGACTGAGTCCCGCCGACATCACCCGCCTCGCCGAGGCGGAACGAATGCGTATTTTGCACCAGGACATTCTCGGGCAGAAGGAAATCCACCTGTATCCCCTGACGCGGGAAGCGGCGGCGAAGGAACTCGTCCGCTTCTCACAGGAACTCTGGCGCATGCCGAATATGGACGGTTATTTCGATCGGCGCCATATCGCCAACATGCGCGCGCATCTCGACGAGGCGCGCCACGGTTTCGCCACCCTGCCCTCCGGAGGCGTGCTCGAAATCCTGGCCATCCCGGCCATGCCCGACGAGGTCATGGGATTCCACATCCACAACGTGTTCGACCCTGCGGACGAATCGGACCACGGCCGGTTCATCGGCTACGCCGTCTGGTCGCTCGAACGCGGCAACGCCCCTTTCGGCCACGCCGAGAGCGTCCGGATGGCCTTCGACATCTTCCCGCCGTATCGCGAAGGACGTTACACGAAAGTGCCGTTCACGAACCACGAGATCTACAACATCTCCCGGCGCATTCTGTATCATTACAAGCCGCGGACGTTCCTCGTCGATGCCCGCACGCAGATCAGCCAGACCCGCACCGGGCACCGCTACAAGCGGGTGATCTATTACCTCAAGCGCGGGTATTATCCGCCCGACCAGAAACCTCTTGCCGATGCCTGCCTCGTCCGCCTCGCCCAGGGCCGCATGGTCGCAAGAGAACGCGCCCGCGAGGTCATCCTCAAGAGCCGCGTGCCCTACTGGATCTTTCCCGTCGAACACTACCGCCGCGCCACCGCGTGAACGCATTTGCCTTCGGCGATCGGCGATCACCTATCAACTATCGATCGGTGCCCCGCAAGGCACCTAATCCTCCAGGATGCGGAAGAAGAGCGCGGGCGACGGCGGCACGGCGACTGTCCGGACACTGACAGTGTTCGTGGCCGTGAACTCGTCCAGGATCGTCGGCCAGTCTATCAGGTTTGAGGATCCTTCGATCGTGTAGTCCTGATCCAACGCGGTGCTGATGGTGAATCTCGCTTCGCCGGGTAACAACTCAAGCTTTTGAATTTCCGGCCGATTGGCCGCAGGCGTTTGCGCCACCAACTGTCCCTCCAACGTGATCGCGATGTCGTTGGACGCCAAAAAACTGGCGTACGTCGTCACCTGGATAGGAATTATCAGGACGAGACTGCCATTCTGAGTCGTGATGCCGGCAACGGTGCCGATATTGTTCGTCGAGTGGTCGGCCAGTGGCTCGCTGCCGCTGCCCGAGGCCGCTCCCCGTGGATGCGTTGGTCGGAAAACTGAACGTCATTGACTCGGACGGGAACGTTCCTCCGGTTATCGGCAACGGAGGGCTGGCCACGTCGAGCACGATATGGCGCAGGGCCGCAACGCCCGAGATAAACAGCAGGCTGGCCTGCGCGCCGTAGTTGGCGGGAGCGCTTCCTGCCTCGCCCCCTTCCGCCGGCTGCCACGTGCCACTGTCGTTCGCTCTGATCTCCGATCCGCCAACGAACTCAATGGTCGTGTCCGTGACATCGGCGACAATTGTCCCGAAATAGTCGGTCGTCAGGCTTCCCGGCGCCTGTTCCTGCAAAGGGTTGCCGAGAAGCGTGCCGCTGATTGTCAGCGACGACTGCGCCTGATCGATCGTGAAAACCGTCACCTCGGCTCTCAGCAGAAAAGGCGTGAACAGGGAAACCAAAAGGAGAAAACGCCGGACGGGTTGCGGGAGCGCATTCATAGGGTTGCTCGCAAGCCAAGCACAGCGAGTATAAAAAGCAATAGCAAATCACCGCAGCCCTCAGCCCCTGTCTCTTATACACATCT